>NZ_NPIH01000150.1 GCF_012275575.1 Paraburkholderia sp. SG-MS1
GCGGGTCCTTGCCTCGCCGCCAGCCGCGCAACAGCACCGGCAGCGCGCCCACCGCCACCAGCAGCGATAGCAGGATCACACCGGACGCGATGAAAACCGCCAGATCGCGGCCCGGCAGCGGCGCGCCATCCGGCAACGACACAGGCAGCGACAGCACGCCCGCCAGCGTCACCGCGCCACGCACGCCGGCCACCGTCGTCACCGAGACCGTGCGCAAACCCGGCACGGCGTTCGTCACGCCGTGCTTCGCCGCGCCACGGCTCGCGAACCAGCGCAGACACCACACCCACACGAAGCGCATCGCATACAGCGCGGCAGCGACCGCCGCGATGTAGCCGATCAGCAGACCGACCTGCGCGTCGCTGGTCTCGTGCGCGTCGAGCAGCGCGCGGCCGAGGATGTGCGGAAATTGCAGCCCCAGCAGGATGAACACCATGCCGTTGAAGACGAACTCGATCATCGTCCACGTGCTGGCGGCGCGGATGCGCGACGCCACCGAGCCCGCGTTCGCCACCGCGGCGTAATTCATCATCATGCCGGCCGAGACAGCGGCGAGAATGCCCGACCACTCGAAACGTTCGGCGGTCAGATAAGCGGCGAACGGAATCAGCAGCGTCATCACGACGCCGGGCGCGGGGTCGCCATCTTCGGTGAGGTTCAGAAAGCGGGTCGACACGAAGCTGAACAGCGCGCTCACCGCCGCGCCGACCGCGAGGCCGCCCACCGCGATGATCACGAAACTGAGCGACGCGTCGCGCAGCGAGAACACGCCGGTCAGCGCCGCGGCAATGGCGAACTTCAGCGCGACCAGACCCGAGGCGTCGTTCATCAACGCCTCGCCTTCGAGAATATGCATCAGCCGGCCAGGAATCTTGTCCTTGCCGATGATGCCGGAGAGCGCCACCGCATCGGTCGGCGACAGCACTGCGGCGAGCGCGAACGCGACCGGCAGTGGAATCGCGGGCACCAGCGCATGCACGAAATAGCCGACCACCAGCACCGTCATGAATACGAGGCCGAGCGCGAGCATGAGGATCGCGCGGCGCGCCATGAAGAACTCGCGCTTGGGAATACGCCAGCCGTCTGCGAACAGCAGCGGTGGAATGAACAGCACCATGAAAATTTCCGGATTGAAGGTGACGTGCAATCCGAGTCTCGGCCAGGCGAGCAGCGCGCCCATCGCGATCTGCACGAGCGGCAGCGGCAGCTTGAATGGCAGCGTGCGGGTGAGGACGCCGGAAGCGGCGACGGCAAGCAGAAGAATCAATACGGTGAAGACTATTTCCATCGGTCTATGGATGCGGATATAACGGGTTTTCTTGGGGTTTGTGCGGGAGGTCGAAGCGGTCGCTCGACGCGGGCACCGCGCAGCGTTCACGACACGCAAGGCCAAAGTGTAGCCCGATGACGCGTTCGGTCATTGCGAGCGCGGCGTGAAGGCGGCGCGGCGGCGAGCGAGCAGGGTGGTGAACATGGCGGCGAACGCGGTGCAAACGCGGTGCAAACGTGGTGGAAAACGCAGCAACACACGCGGCCGCACACGCGGCAACAGACGGGGCGCCAAACACATGTTCCTATTGCAGCAAGCGCCCGCGCAACGGCCCTCTTCGCCACGCACCTCAACGGTGCGCCTTACGCCCCCGTCCGGCGCATGAGCCTTTGCCCCGGTGCAATCTTTCGAGCAAATTTCAACCGAATGTGCGCCAGCGTGCGCATGGAGCTTGCTTAAGCAGTAGCGATGACGCACATTTGAAAAACGGCGCCGAGGTATTCGTTTCCGAGTTCGGACCGGGCCGGCTATTGCGTGAGAGGACTGCATGACGATTGCGCAACAGGATAGGACGGCGAGTGCGCCGCATGGTTTCGACGTCGAGGTGGCGTCGGGCCTCCAACGTTATTCGGTACAGCATGGCGAGCTGACGCTCACGAGCGTGTTCCAGCCGATCTTCAGCCTGTCGCATATGCGGGCGGTCGGTTACGAGGGGCTGCTGCGCGCGCACGACGCGCTCGACCGTGCCGTGTCGCCGCTCGACGTATTCGGTGAAGCCGCACGCCTTGGCGACGTGCTGCAAGTGGATCGGCTCGCCCAGACGCTGCATCTGGAAAACTTCAAGGTACTCGGCGCCGAGCGCGAGTGGCTGTTTCTGAACGTGCATCCCGGCGCGCTCACCGATCCGTATCACTCCGCGGCGCTGCTCGCCAGTCTGAAACGGCTCGACCTGCCGCCGCGGCGCATCGTGCTCGAAGTGCTCGAACAGAGCGCAGAAGACCTGGAGCGTCTCGCCGACGCGGTGCGCCAGTTCCGCGAGCGCGGCTTCCTGATCGCACTCGACGATTTCGGCGCGGGCCACTCGAACGTCGAACGGATCTGGCAGTTAAACCCCGACATCGTGAAGCTCGACCGCATCATGTTGTCGCACGCCGCGCATCGCGCCGATATGGCGACGATCCTGCCGGGGCTCGTCGCCTTGCTGCACGAAGCGGGCAAGCTGGTGCTGATCGAAGGCGTGGAAACGGAGCATGAAGCGCAGATGGCACTCGCCTGCAACGCCGACTTCGTGCAGGGCTTTTTCTTCGGCCGGCCGAATCCCGGCGCGGTGGACCCGGTGCACGCGGTCGAATGCATCGGCGAGTTGACCGAGCGTTACCGCGATCAGGCCGAAGCGCGCGAGCGCCGCAACGCGAGCCGTCTCGCGCCATATTTGCGGGCCTTCGAACGCGCGGCCGAGCGGCTTGCCGCCGGTGAACCGCTCGAGGAAGTGTGCTGGAATTTCCTTGCGCTCGACCATGCCGCGCGCTGTTTCCTGCTTGACGCGAAAGGCCGGCAGGCGGGCCGCAACGTTGTGCTGCGCGCCGATCGCGCGGCGCATGAAACGCGCTTTTTGCCGCTGGTCGACGCGCAAGGGGCGAACTGGCTGCGTCGCCCGTATTTCCGCGATGCGATCAATGCGCCGGAACGCGTACATGTGACGCGCCCGTATCTGTCGATCAACGAGGCGTTGCCCTGCGTGACGTTGTCGGTGGCGACGCGTGTCGGAGAACAGACCTGCGTGCTGTGCGGGGACATCGACTGGGTGGACGAAGAGCGCTTCTGAGATGATGTCGTTTTTAACGACACCCGGTTGCGCTCATGTCCGTTCTGCTCGAAGTCATTGCCACCACCGTTGCCGATGCGCGCGTCGCAGCGCAGGCGGGCGCCGATCGTCTTGAACTCGTCACCGCGATGGGCGAGGGCGGCCTGACGCCGAGCGTCGGCCTGATCGAAGCGGTGGTCGCGGCGGTCGCGATTCCTGCTGCCGCCGTGCCGGTAAACGTGATCGTGCGGCCGCATAGCCGCTCGTTCGTGTACGACGCCGACGACTACGCGGTGATGCTGCGCGACGTGCGCGCGGTCAAGGCGGCGGGCGCGAACGGCATCGTGATCGGCATGCTGAACGCCAATCGCGAGATCGATCGCGACGGACTCGCGCGTGCGATCGATGCGGCCGATGGCATGGCCATCACCTTCCATCGCGCGTTCGACGAAACCCGCGATCTGCACGAAGCGCTCGACGTGCTGCTCGGTTTCGACGCGGTGACGAATGTGCTGACGTCGGGCGGCAAGCCGTCGGTGCTGCACGCGCAAGCAACGATTCGCGAACTGGTGCGGCAAGCTCGCGGCTCGCAGTGCGCCGTGCTGGCCGGTGCGGGATTGACGCTCGATGCGGTTGCCGGATTCGTGAGCGCAACGCAAGTTGAGGCGGTGCATTTCGGTTCCGGCGTGCGCGTGGGCAGCAACGGTCTCGCACCGGTCGATGCGGGAAAAGTCGCGCAAGTCAGGGCATTTCTGAATGCGAGCCCGAGCGCCGCGCGAGATGGGTGACGACGGCATCGTCACATCGGCAAAGCAAAGAAAAGCCGCTTCGAGATCACACCCGAAGCGGCTTTTCTCATTGACGATGCACGACGGCATATAGCGCCGTCGCAAGGCGATTTCGACTACTTCGCCACCACCACCGGAATGCCGCGCAACTGTCCCGCGCCCTTCATTTCTTCCAGCGACTTTTTCACCGCTTCACCCGTCGCCGGATCGATCTGCAAGCGTGCCGCCAGATCACGTTCGCCGCGCTTCACGCCCGCGAGATTCGCCAGCTTCACGTGACCATAGCCGCGCACACGCGCATGCAGATCGGCGAGCTTCGCGACGTCTTCCAGATTGTTCGCGCCAAGTCTGGCGAGCGCGCGCTGCAACGTGGTTTCGTAATCGCCCGCGAGTTCGCGCTCCATCCTGCGCTCCAGCGTGCGGCCGAACGGATCGAGCGGCGTGCCGCGCAGGCCGCGCCATTTCGCGAGCATGCCGAGCACCGGCCACATCCATTGGCCGAAAGTTTTCTTGGTCGGATTGACGCTCGGTTGCGCGCGCGTGAGCGTCGGTGGCGCGAGGTTGAACCTGATGCCGAAGTCTTTGCCCGCGACGCCTTCGAATTGCGCTTCGAGCGCTTCACGGAACGCGGCGTCCGTATGCAGACGCGCGACTTCGTATTCGTCCTTCACCGCGAGCAGACGATAGAACGTCGTGGCGACCGCGCGCGTCACGCGCTCGCTCGTCGCGTCGATGGCAGTCTCCGCGCGGCGTGCCGCGTCTACCAGCGCGCGATAACGCTTCACATACGCTGCGCCGCCATAAGTCTGCAGACGTCCCTCACGATGCGCGATCAGTTCGTCCAGCGTATCGACGCGCACGGTCTGCTTCGCCGCGTGCCGCGCCTGCCACAACGATTCGAGCGCGGCCGGATCTTCAGCGGCCAGCCGGCCGATTGAAAACGCCAGTTGGTTCATCGTCACCGCGACGTTGTTCAATTCGATCGCGCGCATCATTGCGCCGAATGACACCGGCACCAGGCCGAGTTGCCAGGCATAGCCAAGCATCAGGATGTTCGCGCCGATCGTGTCGCCGAGAAAACGCGTGGCGAGCGCTTGAGCGTCGCAGGTCGACATGCGCTCGGCGCCCGCCGCGTGACGCATCTTGTCGATCAGCGCGTCGGCGTGCAGCGTCGCGTCCGGATTCTGCACGAAGGTCGCGTTTGGAATCGCGTGCGTATTGACGACGATGCGCGTGCGGCCATGACGCACTGTTTGCAATGCATCGGCACTCGCGCCGACCACCATGTCGCACGCGAGCAGCACGTCGGCCTGTTGCGTGTCGATGCGGACCTGGTTGAGCCACTCATCGCGTGCGGCGAAGCGCACGAACGACAGCACCGAGCCGCCTTTCTGCGCGAAGCCCATGAAGTCGAGCACGGAAGCGCTCTTGCCTTCCAGATGCGCGGCCATGCTGATCAACGCGCCGACCGTGACGACGCCCGTGCCGCCGACGCCCGTCACCAGAATGTCGTATGGCGCGGCGTCGAGCTGCGTCGCGGGCATCGGCAAAGCGTCGACGCGCGCGGCCAGCGCTTGCGCATCGAACGCGGCGCCCGCGGCTTTCTTCAGCTTGCCGCCTTCCACCGTGACGAAGCTCGGGCAGAAGCCGTTCACGCACGAGTAGTCCTTGTTGCACGACGATTGATCGATACGGCGCTTGCGTCCCAAGGCCGTTTCGACCGGTTCCACCGACAGGCAATTCGACTGCACGCCGCAATCGCCGCAGCCCTCGCAAACTTCCTCATTGATGAACAGACGCTTGTCCGGATCGGGGAATTCGCCTTTCTTGCGGCGACGCCGTTTTTCCGCCGCGCAGGTCTGGTCGTAGATCAGCACGGTGACACCGTCCGTGTCGCGCAACTCGCGCTGCACGGTGTCCATTTCGCTGCGATGGTGGAAGGTCGTGCCCTTCGGAAACAGATCGTGATGACCGTCGTATTTCTCCGGCTCGTCGCTGACCACGACGAAGCGCGACACGCCTTCGGCTTCCACCTGGCGCGCGATCTGCGGCACCGAGATGCTGCCGTCGACCGGCTGGCCGCCCGTCATCGCGACCGCGTCGTTATAGAGAATCTTGTACGTGATGGTGGCTTTCGCGGCGACCGCCTGGCGAATCGCGAGAATGCCGGAATGGAAGTAGGTGCCGTCGCCGAGATTCTGGAACACGTGACGCGTTTTCGTGAACATCGAATGCGAGGCCCAGTCGACGCCTTCGCCGCCCATCTGGATCAGGCCGGTCGTGTCGCGCTCCATCCACGAGGCCATGAAGTGGCAGCCGATACCGGCTTGAGCGATCGACCCTTCCGGCACCTTGGTCGACGTGTTGTGCGGGCAGCCCGAGCAGAAGTATGGTGTGCGCTTCACGCTGTCCGCCGCGTTCGAGAGGATCTGCGGCGCGACCAGATCGACCACGCGTTCGCGGCGATCGAGCGCGGGCTTGTGCTTCGCGAGCCAGTTCGCGAACACCGGCAGCACGCGCGACGGCCGCAATTCGCCGAGCGACGACAGCAACAGCGTGCCGTCCTCGGCATGCTTGCCGACGACGACGGGCCGCGCACCCTGGGTGCGGTTGTACAGATAGTCCTTGATCTGCTGCTCGATGACCGGGCCTTTCTCCTCGATCACGAGCACTTCCGACAAACCGGCCACGAACGCATCGATGCGCGTCATCTCCAGCGGGAACGACAGGCCGACCTTGTAGATCCGCACGCCGGCCGCTTCCAGATCCGCGACCGTCAGATCGAGCCGGCGCAGCGTTTCCATCAAATCCAGGTGCGCCTTGCCGCATGTGACGATCCCCACGTTCGCGTGCGGGCTCGGCGCAATCCATTTGTCGATGCTGTTCACGCGCGCGAAATGGCGCACCGCCTCGAGCTTCGCGTGCATGCGCGACTCGATCGTGAGGCTCGGCAGATCGGGCCAGCGATTGTGCAGGCCGCCGGCGGGAACGGCGAAATCCTCCGGAACGGGCCAGTGCGTTTGCAGTGCATCGAGATCGACCGTCGAGCCCGATTCGACCGTTTCGGAGATCGCCTTGTAGCCGACCCACGCGCCCGAGAAACGCGACAGCGCCCAGCCGTACAGACCGAATTCGAGCATGTCGGCGATGTTCGACGGATTCACCACCGGCATGTGCCACGCCATCATCGCGAAGTCGCTCTGATGCGGCATCGACGACGACACGCAGCCGTGGTCGTCGCCCGCCACCACCAGCACGCCGCCATGCGGCGATGAGCCATACGCGTTGCCGTGCTTCAGCGCGTCGCCCGCGCGGTCGACGCCGGGACCCTTGCCATACCACATCGCGAACACGCCTTCGACGGTGCGCTCGGGGTCCGCTTCGACCCGCTGCGTGCCGAGCACGGCCGTGCCGCCGAGTTCTTCGTTGATCGCCGGCAGAAAGCGGATATCGCTTGCCGCGAGCAGTTTGTTCGCTTTCCACAACTGCTGGTCGACCATGCCGAGCGGCGAGCCGCGATAGCCGCTGATGAAACCGGCGGTGTTCATGCCGCGGGTCTTGTCGAGCGCGCGCTGCATCAACGCGAGCCGCACCAGTGCCTGGGTGCCGGTGAGGAAGATTCGGCCGTGCGTCGCGGTGAGATTGTCGGACAGCTTGTAGTTGGCGAGAGCCGGTGTGCCGTCGATGGGCAGACGAGCGGTCATGGGTGAGTCTCCCTGCAAGATGATTGCTGTTTTGCCTCCGCGCGCGAGGGTGGGGACCACGAAGACACGCCGCGGAAGAGACTCTATTTTTTAGCGCCGATTAGAGAGAATTTTTTCTACTTTGACGAGTAAGCAGCAAGCGGGCGCGACGAGCCGCGCTTTTAAGCGGGTCTTTGAGAGGGATCTGCCACGCGGCGGCGCGGTTCGGGTATGCCCTGGTATGTGCCGGGTGCCGTTGGCGCTGCCGGACGCGGGTGTGTCGCGGCGCTTATCGAGCCAGTTATTGGGCCAGTTATCGGGCCAGTTATCGGGCCGCTGCTTTGACCGGGAAGCTCGCGTGAAGGGACGCCGCGTCGAGCGGCACGATCTCATCGAAGTGCGAATAGTCGATATGGCTCACGCCGTCCCTCTCGCTCATGATGTCGACGAAACGATGCTGCCAGTAGATCTGGTCGCAACGCCACGTGTGGCGCGCCTGCATGGTTTGCGAAGTCGATTCGTCGACGCCTTCGAGGGTGAGCAGCAGCGACGTGTCGCGCGCTTCGAGCGTCGCGGCGGTTTCGCCGAACAGCGGACTGCTTTCGTCGATGATATGCATCAGCGACCAGCCCAGCTTGAACACCGGATGCTGATCGCGCACGAGCGTCAGATCGTAGAGCTTGCGCAGCGTGAAGCCTTCGGAGGAGGTTTCCTGGCGCATGATGCGAAGCCGCGCGTGGGCCTCGGCAATCACGTTCTGGCGCGCGTTGGCGGCGCGCACCATCAGCGTCATGCGGCCGTCGAGCGGACGGACAACCGCGTAGCGCGCGAACATGATCTTCGCGTGGGGGCGCGAAAAGCGCGCAAAGATCAGCCCCGTCGCCAAGGCGATGCCGGACATGCCGACGAAGATTTCCAGTGTCGCGATCCAGTGCGCGTAGACGGTTTGCGGGTGCATGTCGCCGTAGCCGACCGTCGCGAGCGTCTCGACGCTAAAGAAAAACGCGCCGCCGAAACCGGCCGGATACTGATTGGCGATCGACGCGTGGCCAAGCATGTAAAGCGCGGCGAACGTCGTGTTGAGCAACATGAACAGCACTGCGAGCGAGACGAAAAACGTCGGCCAGCGCACCACCAGCGCGCGGTGATAGAGGTCCTGCCAGAACGGCGTGGGCATGCCATGCGCGATGATCACGCGATCGTCCAGACGCAGTTCACGGCTGCCGCGCGCACGACGTTTTGGCGCGCTCGGTTCGGCGTCGCCGATGCCGGAGAAGCGGTCTGACGGTTCAGTTGCCATCGCATGCTCGTCGGAATGAAAACGGGCCAAGCGTAGCACGGTGACGCGGTGGGAGAAGGGGATCAGGCGGCGGTGAAAGCGGCTTGTTATGTGGTGGGTGTCGGTGTGCAGGTGACGCCCGCCATGGCACTCGAATGGGTGTTCACGCGGGGCGTGCGGCGACGTTCGTGCTTGCGTGCGTTGGCGTGCACAGCATGCGCGAGGTCGATGCAACGCAATCGACCGGACACCTCGCTCGGACAACGCGCAGCGCGTTGCCAATCCGCGCGACACAACCTGGCGGACCACTCGCCGCATCGACCAGCCAACCAATAGACAACCATCGCGCCCCGCTCGGCGCCGGGCTACGGAAAAGCCCGCGGCTTGGGAATGCCCGCACCGTGCTCGATATCGTCGACGGCCTGCTGGTGCGCGGAGGCCACCGCTTCGGCTTCATCGGCATAACCGTCGTCGCCGCCGACCGTGGTCCACGCTTTGACGGCTTTCTCGCGATGACGGATTTCGTACTCCGCGTCCCAGCGCGCGCCGTTGAGTTCGAGAGGGCGGACGTGTATCGAGTACACGCCGTAGAGGAAGAGCTGTTCGGCCATGAACGCCTCCATCCGGTTGATCAGGGTGGCGCGGCGCGACAGACGCGGCGCCGGTCTGCCTAGAGTTCGATTTCCCCGAGGATGCGGTGAGCGAGCGCCTTGGCTTCCTCGAGGGCTTCCTCAGGCGTCGACGACGCCGCTTTCACTTCGTAGAGCGTGGTTTCCTGATCGACGCTCTCGTCACCTTCGTCGCGCGCGAGCGTCACCACGCCCTGCCAGGCATCCTGGCCGATGTCCCTTATCGAAGCCGTCGCCGTGTAGATGCCCTTGGTGTAGGTGATGTCATCCATGGCGTCGCTCCTTCTTCCAAAGGTTTTGGATTTTTCATCGTAGCACGATGACGGCGCTTCGGTTCCCTGCTCGCGCGGCGTGCCCTGTCCGTGACAATGCACGCCGCGCAAGGCAAAAAAATTACAGCAGCGCGACGACCTCATCGAGCGATGGCGCATGCGCGCCGGCATGCCGGCAGGCGGCCGCGCCGGCCGCCAGCGCGAACGCCAGGTGTTCGGGCCACGCGCGCTGTGAAGCGGTCATCAGGCTGAACAGCAGGCCGCCGATCGACGCGTCGCCCGCGCCCACCGTGTCGGCCACTTCGACGCGCGGCGGGCGCGCCTCGATCACCGCCGCGCCGTCGATCAGCATCGCCGACTCCGGCCCGCGCGTCACCATCACGGTGGCGGCCGGGTTCATCGCGCGCAACTGGGCGAGGGCGGCGGCTTCGTCGTCGGTCTTGAACAGCAGGCGCAGATCCTCGTCGGACACCTTGATCAGATCGGCGAGCGCCGCCATTTTGCGCAGTGTCGGCTCGTAGCCGTGCTCCATCAGATTGCGGTAATTCGGATCGAAGCTGATCTTCACGCCGTGCGAACGCAGCTCGGCGGCCAACGCGGCGAGCGTGTCGCCGAGCGGTTGCCGTACGAGACTGATGCAGCCGAAGTGCGCCCACTTCACCTGGCCGATCCAGCCCGCCGGCAAATGCGCCGGATCGAACGCGAGGTCGGCGCCGTTCTCACCCATGAAGAAGTACGCGGGTGGATGCGTCTGATGCACGATCGCGAGCAAGGGTGGCCGCTCCACGCGCTGCATGAAGCGCATGTCGAGACCCGCGGCGACGCTTGCGTTCCACAGTTCGTCGGAGAAGTTGTCGACCCCGAGCGAGCCGGCGCACGCGGTCGGCAAACCGAGCCGCGCGACGCAGCGGGCCACGTTCCAGCCGGCGCCCCCGGGACGCGACAGCCATTGCGAGGCGCCGGTGCGCACGAGGTCGGTGAGGATGTCGCCGGCCGACACGAAGAGGGGGAATTCGGCGCCTGGATTCGGATTGCTCATTTTGTCTTCTCCGCTGAATGGGACGCGGCCACCGTGGCCTGGGCGCCGTCGGGCAGCGCGTGGGCCAGCACCTCGTAGCACGCGCCCATCGTGTGATAGTCGGTCTTGCCGGCCGGGCTTTTTTCGTCGCTGTATTTGCGGTTGTCGCAGGTGAGGATGCGATACCACGCGCCATATTTGTGATCGACGAAGTGCGCCCAGCTATAGCGCCAGATCTCGTCGTACCAGTCCCAGAAGCGTTCGTTGCCAGTGCGCTTGCCGAGCAGCGCGGCGGTCGCGAAGGTTTCGGCCTGGACCCAGAAGTACTTGTCGTGGTCGCACACGGTGCCGTCCGGGCCGAAGCCGTAATAGAGGCCGCCGTGGTCTTCGTCCCACGCGTGCGTCATCGCGGCATCGAACAGTTCGATCGCGCGCGGCAGCAGCCACGGCAAGGGCCGGAAGCGCTCGAGAATCAGCAGCAGCTTCGCCCATTCGGTCTGATGCCCCGGCTGGAAGCCCCACGGGCGGAAGATGTTCGAGCTGTCTTCCTCGTTGTAGTGCCAGTCGACCGACCAGTCCGCGTGAAAGTGCTCCCACACCAGACCTTGCGACAGCTTCGCCTGCCGCAGCGTGATATTCGACGCGACGCGTTCCGCGCGATCGAGGTAGACGAGGTGACCGGTCGCTTCATGCGCGGCCAGCAGCGCCTCGGTGGTGTGCATGTTCGCATTCTGCCCGCGGTACGAGCTAACTCGCCATTCGGGCGATGCCTCGTCCGCGTAGAGACCGGCGGCGGCGTCCCAGAAGCGGTGCTCCATCAGCTCGAAGGTCGCGCCGATCATCGGCTTCGCTTCTTCGATACCGGCCATCGCCGCATGCGAATACGCGAGCAGCACGAACGCGAGGCCGTAGCAGTGGCGCGTCGCATCGAGCGTGCGCTTTTTGCCGTCGTGCCATTCGAGCTCCCAGTCGTAGCCCTCGTGCTGCGCGTCCCAATGCGCTTCGCGCAGAAACCGCAAGCCGTGACGCGCGTATTCCAGGTGCTTGGGGTCGCCGAACTGGCGATACGCCATCGCGTAGTTGAAGACGTAGCGGCAACTGCTCACCAGATGCCGCGTGGTTTTGTCATAGACCGAACCGTCGTCGCGGAAAAAGTGGAAGAAGCCGCCGCTCGGATCGAACACGTTCGGCGCGTAAAAGCGCAGCGTGTCCTCGACGTGCGCGAGCAGGAAGTCGTGGCTGCGGAAACTGTCGACGGGCGGCACGGCGGCGTCGTTGGCGGGATGAAGTGCGGGATCAAGCGGATCGGGTTGCGTCATGGCATTTTCA
>NZ_NPIH01000151.1 GCF_012275575.1 Paraburkholderia sp. SG-MS1
CGGTGTCGGTGCGCGATCTGTCGCCGGTGAGGAGGCGCGGTGCTGTGGGTGCTTCGGGTGCTTCTGCTGCGGGTGATGCTTCGGCGCCGGCTGGGTCGGCGGTGACGGGTGCGTCGGCTGCACAGCCAGCGTCGGCCACGGTTTCATCGGGCGCCTCGCAATGAAGCTGTCGCGAAACCTGTCCTCTCTGCCGCTGTGGCCCCTGCTGCCGCTGTTGCCGTTCGCCGTCGCGCTGAATGGCTGCATGACCGTCGGCCCGAACTATTCGTTGCCGCAACAGGCGCTCGTCAACGCGCCGCTTGCGAATGCGCCGCTCGAAGGCGCCGACCCGGCGCTGACCTCGACCCGCCACGTGCCCCCCGTGTGGTGGAAGCTGTACGACGACCCGGTGCTGAACGGTCTTGTCGACGAAGCGCTGCAATCGAACACCGATTTGCGCGTCGCGGCGGCGAATCTCGCGCGCTCACGCGAAGCGCTGGGCGTCGCGCAGGCGCAGGGCGGCTTCTCCGGCAAGGCGTCGGCGGAGGTCCAGCGCGCGCAGGAATCGGCCGAACAGTTCCTGCTGTTCGAGAAACTGCCGGTCGGTAACGAGGGTAACTTCGGCCTCAGCATCTCGTATGAATTCGATCTGTTCGGCAAGCTGCGGCGCGGCGTGGAAGCGGCGCAGGCGGACACCGAGTCCGTGCAGGCCGCCGGCGACCTCGCGCGGATCACCGTGGTGGCGGACGTCGTGCGCGCTTACGTCGAGCAATGCTCGGCGGCCGAGGAACTCAGGATCGCGCAACAGTCGCTCGGGTTGCAGAAGCAGCGCGTGGACGTGTCGCGGCGTCTGCGTGACGCGGGCCGTGGCAACCAGCCCGACGTGACGCGCGGCCAGACTCAGGTGGATACGTTGTCGGCGGACATACCGCGCTACACGGCGCGCCGCAAGATCGCGCAATACCGGCTCGCCGCGCTGCTCGCCCGTGCACCGTCCGACCTTCCACCGGCCGTGCTGGCCTGCGAGCGTC
>NZ_NPIH01000152.1 GCF_012275575.1 Paraburkholderia sp. SG-MS1
CGGTCGGCGCGAGGCCCGCGAGCCGTTTCAGGCTGCGGCGCACATCGAGATCGCCGACGAGCGGCGTCACGCCGGCGGCACGCAGTTCGGCGCTGCGTTCGGCGTGGCTGGTCAGCGCGAAAACATGCGCGCGCGGGCGCAACAGCGGCACGCAGCGCATGCCGACATCGCCGCAACCTACGATCAGCACGCGCGGCCGGCGGAAGTTTCGTGTCGCTTTCATGGTGGACGCATTGTAGCCGTCAAGCGCGGCAGGTATCGCGCGGTTGATCCGGCGAGTCCGATAACGATTCCCGACTTTTCGATTTCGAACACTCTATGGCATTTAACGTCACGCTCCGGCAAAGCGGCCGGCAGTTTCAGGTAGAACAGGACGAACCGGTGCTGAGCGCCGCCTTGCGCCAGGGCATCGGCCTGCCCTACGGTTGCAAGAACGGCGCCTGCGGTTCGTGTAAGGGCACCGTGGTGAGCGGCGAAGTCGAACAGCGCGCGCATTCGTCGTCGGCGTTGTCGAACGACGAAAAGACGCGCGGCATGGCGCTCCTGTGCTGCGCCACCGCCTGCTCCGATCTCGAAGTGGATATCCGCGAAGTGGCCGGTGTCGGCGACGTGCAGGTCAAGAAGCTGCCGTGCCGCGTGAACGCGATCGAGCGCAAGGCCGACGACGTCATCGTCGTGAAACTGCAGTTGCCCGCCAACGAGCGTCTGCAGTATCTGGCCGGCCAGTACCTCGAATTCATTCTGAAAGACGGCAAGCGCCGCAGCTATTCCATGGCGAGCGCGCCGCATACGGAAGGCCCGATCGAACTGCACATCCGTCACATGCCCGGCGGCGCCTTCACCGATCACGTGTTCAACACGATGAAAGAGCGCGACATCCTTCGCTTCGAAGCACCGCTCGGCACGTTCTTCCTGCGTGAAGACTCGGACAAGCCGATCGTGCTGCTCGCATCGGGTACGGGTTTCGCGCCGCTGAAGGCGATCGTCGAGCACGCGCTGTACAAGAACCTCGAACGGCCCATGACGCTGTACTGGGGTGCGCGCCGGAAGAAAGACCTGTATCTGCTCGAGCTGGCCGAACAGTGGGCGCGAGAGATTCCGAACTTCAAGTTCGTGCCGGTGCTGTCCGAGCCTGACGCCGGCGACGCGTGGACGGGCCGGGTCGGCTTCGTGCACCGCGCGGTGATCGAGGACCTGCCCGATCTGTCGGAGTACCAGGTGTATGCGTGCGGCGCGCCGGTGATGGTCGAGTCGGCGCAGCGCGATTTCACGCAGCATCATAGTCTGCCGGAAGACGAGTTCTACGCGGACTCGTTCACGAGCGAAGCGGATCTGGCCAACGCGGTCTGAACGGGTGGTCTGAGCACGAGGTCTGCTCAGCGGCAAGGCCCCGCCGGTATGTCGGCGAGGCCGTCCTCGCGCAAGGTGTCAACATCAAGACCGCTGCGCAAAAAACCCGCTTCATGCGCCGCGGTGCAAATTCATGGTTTACACCGGCGCTTTCCTTGTCGTATTCTTTCGCGCATGAACCGCATCCAGTCCGAACTCCGACGTCGCCCCTCGCCGCTCCCTTAGGGACGCCGCTGGCTTCGTCACGGATTCGCGCCACACCAGGGCGCAAGCTGTTCGAATCATGAAAGCCACGGCATGCCGTGGCTTTTTATTTTCCGGCCGCTATCTGGCCAACCGGCCATTCACCTTCACTCTGCTTTCACCCGTCTCCTGGAGTCCGCCGTCATGAATTTCAATGAGTACCCGATCGAGTCGCTGATGTACATCACGAACCGGCCTGAAATCGTTTTCACGCACGGTAAGGGCTCATGGCTCTACGACAACAACGGCAAGCGCTATCTGGACTTCATCCAGGGCTGGGCAGTCAATAGCCTCGGCCATTGCAACGACGGCATGATCGAAGCGCTGAACAGGCAGGCGAAGCTGCTGCTCAATCCGTCGCCGGCGTTCTACAACGAACCGATGGCGCGACTCGCGGGCCTCCTCACGCAGCACAGCTGCTTCGACAAGGTGTTCTTCGCAAACAGCGGCGCCGAAGCCAACGAAGGCGCGATCAAGCTCGCACGCAAGTGGGGCAAGAAGTTCAAGGACGGCGCGTTCGAAATCATCACGTTCGATCACAGCTTCCACGGCCGCACGATCGCCACCATGTCGGCGAGCGGCAAGCCGGGCTGGGATACGATCTATGCGCCGCAGGTCGCGGGCTTCCCGAAGGCGGATTTGAACGACATCGCGTCGGTGGAAAAGCTCATCAACGCGAAGACGGTCGCCGTGATGCTCGAACCGATTCAGGGCGAAGGTGGCGTGATTCCTGCGTCGCGCGAATTCATGCAGCAACTGCGTGAGGTGACGAAGAAGCACAACCTGCTGCTGATCGTCGACGAAGTGCAAAGCGGCTGCGGCCGTGCGGGTACGCTGTTCGCGTATGAACTGTCGGGTATCGAGCCGGACATCATGACGCTCGGCAAGGGCATCGGCGGGGGCGTGCCGCTCGCGGCGCTGCTGTCGAAGGCGGAGGTCGCCGTGTTCGAAGCGGGCGATCAGGGCGGCACCTACAATGGCAATCCACTGATGACCGCGGTCGGTTATTCGGTGATCTCGCAACTGACCGCGCCGGGCTTCCTCGAAGGCGTGCGCGCGCGTGGCGAGTATCTGCGCGCGAAGCTGCTGGAGTTGTCGGAAGAGCGTGGTTTCAAGGGCGAGCGCGGCGAGGGTCTGCTGCGCGCGCTGCTGCTCGGTGAGGACATCGGCAACCAGATCGTCGAGAAGGCGCGCGACATGCAGCCCGACGGCCTGCTGCTGAACGCGGCGCGTCCGAACCTGCTGCGCTTCATGCCGGCGCTGAACGTGACGAACGAAGAGATCGACCAGATGATGGCGATGCTGCGTTCGATTCTCGACACGCTGTAACCGGAGCACGCCGATGACGACGAGCGCAACGCTATCGATCCGCCGCTTCGACGCGCGCGATACCGATGCCGTGGTCGCGCTGTGGCAGGAGGCCTTTCCCGAGTACCGCGACGCGACGAGGCCGCAGCGCAATCCGCATCTGTCGATCGCCAACAAGCTGGCGACCCAGCCCGAACTGTTCTTTGTCGCGGTGCTCGGCGAGCGCATCGTCGGCACGGTGATGGGCGGTTATGACGGGCACCGCGGCTGGATGTATTCGCTTGCGGTAGATGAATCGCAGCGTCGTCACGGCATCGGCACGCGTCTGGTCGCGCACGTCGAACACGTGTTGACCGGGCTTGGTTGTCCGAAGCTCAATCTGCAAATCCTGTCCGCGAAGAACGAGCTGCGCGCGTTTTACGAGGCGCTCGGGTATCGCACCGACGCGGTAATCAGTCTCGGCAAGCGCTTGGGCGAACTGGCGGACTCAGTGCCGGCTGCCTGAAGCACCGCACGCCTGAATGGAAAAGGCCGCATGCGTTTTCGCATGCGGCCTTTTTTTCATCAGTACGGCAGGGTTATTCAGTCCAACTCATTCACCCAGATAAGCTGCCCGTACCTTCGGATCGTCCAGCATCTGCTTCGCGTCGCCCGACATCGTGACCAGGCCCGAGTCCATCACGTAGCCGCGGTTTGCCGCCTGCAGCGCGAGGCGCGCGTTCTGTTCGACCAGCAGTACGGTCATGCCCTCGGCGGAAATCGCGCGGACCACCTCGAAGATCTTCTCGACCATGATCGGCGACAGACCCATCGACGGTTCGTCCAGCAGCAACAGCTTGGGGCGCGAGATGATCGCGCGCGCCATCGCCAGCATCTGCTGTTCGCCGCCCGATAGCGTGCCCGCGTATTGCGACGCACGTTCCTTCAGGCGCGGGAAGAAGCCGAACATGCGATCGACGTCCTTCTTGATGCCCTCCGTATCCGTTCGCAGATACGCGCCCATCTGCATGTTCTCGACGATCGACATGCGCGCGAAGATGCCGCGGCCTTCCGGCACCATCGCGAGACCGCGCTTGAGCAGCTCGTGCGCGGGGATGCCCTTGATCGACTGGCCCATGTACTCGATGTCGCCCGCCGCGTACGGCTTCAGCCCCGTGATCGCCTTCATCGTCGTGGTCTTGCCCGCGCCGTTCGCGCCGATCAGCGTGACCAGCTCGCCCTGCGCGACTTCGAGGTCGATGCCCTTGACTGCCTGGATGCCGCCGTAATTGACTTGCAGGCCCTTGATTTTCAACATTGCCGTTGCCATTAGTGGACCCCCGCACCCAGATAAGCTTCGATCACCTTCGCATCCTTCTGCACGTCCTGCGGCAGACCTTGCGCAATCACCTTGCCGTAGTCGAGCACCGTCATCTGGTTGCACAGACCCATCACGAGCTTCACGTCGTGTTCGATCAGGAGAATCGTCTTGCCGTCAGCACGGATCTTGTCGAGCAGCTTGGTCAGCTCCACCTTTTCCGTCGCGTTCATGCCGGCCGCCGGTTCGTCGAGCGCGAGCAGCTTGGGATCGGTTGCCAATGCGCGCGCAATTTCCAGACGACGCTGGTGACCGTATGACAGATTGCGCGAGGTGTAGTCCGCGTACTGCGCAATGCCGACGTAGTCCAGCAGTTCGACCGCGCGTTCCTTGATCTCGCGTTCTTCCTTGCGCTCGGCCGGCGTCTGCAACACCGCGCCGATCAGGCCATGCTTCGTGCGCACGTGGCGGCCAACCATCACGTTTTCGAGCGCGGTCATGCCACCGAACAGACGGATGTTCTGGAACGTGCGGGCGATGCCCGCCTTCGCCACCTGGTACACCGCGGTCGGCGTGTAGTTCTCGCCGTCGAGCTTGAACTCGCCCGAATCCGGCGTGTACAGACCCGTGATCACGTTGAAGAAGGTCGTCTTGCCGGCGCCGTTCGGACCGATCAGACCGTAGATCTGCCCCGCCTTGATTTGCAGGCCCACGTCGGACAGCGCCTGCAAGCCGCCGAAGCGCTTGTTGACGCCCTTCACTGACAGTCGAATGTTATCGCTCATGTTTTTCTCCCTGTCAGTTAAGCGCGCACCGGCTTTTTGCCGCTACGCTTCGCCAGTTTCGCGATTTTGTCTTCGTGCTTCGGCGACGGCCACAGGCCTTCCGAGCGATACAGCATGATCACGACCATCGCGAGACCGTACAGCAGCTGACGGATCACTTCCGTGTCGACGATTTCGTGGCCGAAGATCATGTTCTGCAGCGGACCCATCGTCGAGCGCAGGAACTCCGGGAACACCGCGAGCAGCACCGCGCCGAGGATCACGCCAGGAATGTGGCCCATGCCGCCGAGCACCACGCACGCCAGCACCACGACCGACTCCCAGAACGTGAACGATTCCGGCGACACGAAGCCCTGGAACGAACCGAACATCGCGCCCGACAGGCCGCCGAACGACGCGCCCATTGCGAACGCGAGCAGCTTCACGTTGCGAGTGTTGATGCCCATCGCCTTGGCGGCGATTTCGTCTTCACGGATGGCGGCCCATGCGCGGCCGATACGCGAATGCTGCAAGCGGGTACAGACCCAGATCACGAGCAGCGCGCACAGCACGAACAGGTAGTAATACGAGTACACCGACGGGAACTGGAAGCCGAACAGCGAGTGCGATTGCGCGAGACTGAAGCCGCCCACCTGCACCGGATCGATGCCCGTGATCCCCTTCGGGCCGTTGGTGATGTTCACTGGACGGTCGAGGTTGTTCATGAAGATCCGCACGATTTCCCCGAAGCCGAGGGTCACGATCGCGAGGTAGTCGCCACGCAGACGCAGGGTCGGCGCACCGAGCAGAATCCCGAAGAGCGCTGCGAGCGCCATCGCGATCGGCACGATGATCCAGATGGGCGTATGCAGCCCGTTCGGCGCGAGGTGCGCGATCCACTCGAACTGTGACGCGAGGTGCGGCGAGCTCAGCAACGCGGCCGTGTAGGCGCCGATCGCGTAGAACGCGATATAGCCCAAATCCAGCAGGCCGGCGAAGCCGACCACTACGTTCAGACCCAACGCGAGCATCACGTACAGCATCGCGAAGTCGAGCACACGGACCCAGTAGTTGCCGCCGGCCGCGCCGATGATCATCGGTGCGGCTATCACGAAAACCGCCGTGATGATGCCGACGGTCAGCGTCTTGCCCAGGTTCTTTTCAGGGATGAGCGTCGTGGACGGCTCGATCGGTTGAATTGAGGTCATGTCTATTTACTCCTTATGGCCCGGGATCAAGCGCGATCCGCAACGCGTTCGCCGAGCAGACCCGACGGACGGAACACCAGCACGACGATCAGCACCACGAACGCAAACACGTCCTGATAGTTACTGCCGAACACGCCGCCCGTGAGGTTGCCGATATAGCCCGCCCCCAACTGTTCGATCAGGCCGAGGATCACCCCGCCCACCATCGCGCCGCCGAGATTGCCGATGCCGCCCAGCACCGCCGCGGTAAAGGCCTTCAACCCGGGGATGAAGCCCATGTAGAAGTGTGCGTTGCCGTATTCGGACGCGATCATCACGCCGGCGAGAGCGGCGAGCGCCGAGCCGATCATGAAGGTCGCCGAAATCACGAAGTTCGGGTTCACGCCCATCAGGCTCGCGACGCCCGGATTCTCGGCGATCGCGCGCATCGCGCGGCCGAGCTTGGTCTTGTGCACGAGCAGCAGCAGGCCGCCCATCACGAGGAACGCCACCACGATGATCACGATTTCGGTCATCGAGATCACGGCGCCCGGCGTCGTGTCGGTGGCCTTGATCACGTTGATTGGATCAGTGGGCAGCAGTTGCGGGAACGGCAGCGGGTTGCGCGACCAGATCATCATCGCGAGGGTTTGCAGCAGGATCGACACACCGATTGCGGTGATCAGCGGTGCGAGACGCGGCGCTTTACGCAACGGCCGGTACGCCACGCGCTCGATCGTGTAGCCGACCAGCGAGCAGACCACCGCCGCGATGATCAACGCGATGACGAGCGTCGGCACGTTGCCGAGGCCGGGGAAATGGTTCTGCAGCACGCCTATGGCGGAGAGCGCGACCATCGCGCCTACCATCAACACGTCGCCGTGAGCGAAGTTGATGATGCCCAGAATGCCGTAAACCATCGTATAGCCCAGTGCGATGATGGCATAAACGCTGCCAAGCACCAGTCCGTTTAGGATCTGCTGGATGAAGATATCCATTTAATGCTCCTTAGCCCGTGCGGCTGGATTCGTTGTTCATCAGCCGGTGGGCGGTGATGCGCTACGGAATCTCAACGGCACTGCGGGTACTGATGTAAAAGACCGGTAAGGGTTATCCGCCGCCGGTTCGCCCTGACGACCGGGATGCGGTCGCGGGCTTGCCCTTGAACGGATGCAAAAACGGCACCGTTGGGTGGTTTCGGCGCCGTCAGGCTGAACGTTCCGTCATCACATCTTCACGACGTCGAGAACCGCTTTCTTGCCGTCCTTGAAGTCGTAAAGCGTAATGGCGCCCTCTTTCAAATCACCCTTGTCGTCGAACGCGATGTGACCGATTACCCCGTTGTAATCGGTCGAGGGCATCGCAGCCAGCACCTTGGGCGCCTCGATCGAATTAGCGCGCTTCATTGCATCGACGATCACGTACACAGCGTCATACGTGAACGGCGCGTAAATCTGCACCGGCGTGTGGAAGCGGTCCTCGTACTTCTTTTCGAAGTCCGCTCCG
Organism: Paraburkholderia sp. SG-MS1; assembly: GCF_012275575.1. Lineage (GTDB taxonomy): Bacteria > Pseudomonadota > Gammaproteobacteria > Burkholderiales > Burkholderiaceae > Paraburkholderia. The sequence goes on from NZ_NPIH01000152.1 coordinate 7,656, forward strand.
CGGTCCATTTTCGAAAGCGCGAGCCCTGCCTCCGAACAGACCAGGTTTTGCACGGCGGTTCCCGCCAGTTCACCCACCTTGTCGGTACACACACCGTCGCCGCCAAGGATTTTTGCCCTGATACCGAGCGCCGCCGCCTGCTTCGTAAACGGCCCGCCCGTCGCGTCCATGCCGCCGAACATGATCACGTCCGGCTGAACACTCTTGATCTTTGTGAGGATGGCCCGGAAATCCGTGGCCCGGTCGTTCGTCGCCTCCCGTGCGACGACTTTCGCCCCGCTCGCCTCGACGGTCTTCGCGAATTCGTCCGCGAGCCCCTTACCATAGGCGGTTGCATCGTCCACGATGGCGATGCGTTTGGCGCCCAACGCCTTGGTCGCGTAATTGGCGAGCGCCGGACCTTGCTGCGCGTCGGTGGCGACGACCCGGTAGGTCGTCTTGAAACCCTGCTGCGTGTACGCGGGATTAGTCGACGACGGCGAGATCTGCACGATGCTCGCATCGCTATAGATCTTCGAAGCCGGAATCGACACCCCGGAGTTCAGATGCCCGACCACGGCGACCACATGGTCGTCCACCAGCTTCTGCGCGACGGCGGTGCCCGTTTTCGGATCGGCCGCATCGTCCTGCGCGTCGAGCTGCAGTTGGATCTTGTGGCCGTCGATCGTCAAACCTTGCGCATTGATTTCCTCGACCGCCAGACGCGCGCCGTTTTCATTGTCCTTGCCGAGATGGGCGATGCCGCCCGTCAGCGGGGCCGCATGACCGATCTTCACGATAGTCGCCTCACTGGCGGGGGCCGCTGCTACCGCAGCCGCCGATGCGCCCGCTCCCGCCTCGACATCCTGTTTCTTGCCGCACGCCGTCAACGTCGCAACCGCTGTCACGATGGACACGGCATAAGCAAATTTGACTCGCATTAAGTAGGTCTCCTGCGCCTTGCAAAATCCGTTGTTCGGGACCGTAAGGCCTTGAGAACGCGCGCATTGTAACTCCAATTTTACGGGTGGCAATATTGTTGAACCGGTGGGGTTTTCCTGCATTGCAACCTTATTTTGTGAGCTAAAACCAATAAAAGGCGCAACCCGGTTGCGACATTTTTTTGTGCATCAGTTGCACCACCGCGGGACCCCGCGGCATCAAGTGTTGCAGCGAATCGGCCCGGCGCCCGGTTGGAGCGTGCTTTGCGTTATGTATTACCTTTCCGGCAATATCGAGGACGACGCACTACTTTAGTGCGTCAAAATTCGACGCAATGGATTAATGGTCGTTTAAGCGGGGGCACATCAGGTAGGAATGGATAAAAAACAGAATCACAGTTCAAAAGAATTTGTGCGGGAGGTCACTTGACCGGGCACAGCGACCTGATCTGGCGCTTTATTTTTCGTGCACTCGCCGGCTTGAGGGCGAAAAAAAACGCGCCCGCAGGCGCGCTTTCATCCAACCTGGTTCAGCGAAACCGTCAGGCCGGCAGACCCAATCCGCGCGGCAGCGGAAATGCGA
>NZ_NPIH01000153.1 GCF_012275575.1 Paraburkholderia sp. SG-MS1
GTCGAGCCCGTGCTGCCGTCCGGATACGTCACCGTCACCGTCGAACCCGCCTCGGCCGTACCGCCCACCGTCAGGCCACCATCGGCGTTCGGCGTCACATTCACCACCGGCGCGTCCGGCGGCGTCGTGTCCGTGTAGGTCACGTCCGTCGGCGCGCTGTGGTAGCCCACCGCATCGGTGGCGACCGCTTCCACCACGCCGCTGGTCTGCGGAACATGGGTCGTCACACTGTAGTTACCCGAGGCGTCCGCCACGGTCGAAGCCGTGC
>NZ_NPIH01000154.1 GCF_012275575.1 Paraburkholderia sp. SG-MS1
GCGTCGGTTTGTCCGAGCCGGGCTCGGGGAAAAACACCTTGATGTGGTCGTCGAACGAAGCGGAGACGAAGTCGTGCAGATCGTCGCCCGTGAAGGTCACGCGAATCAGGTGTGGGGTCAGCGCGCGCACCTGCTTGACCTGCAGCAAACGGAACTTCAGCGGATGGCGCACACGCTGCACGGTCAGGTCGGGTCGATTGTCATTGCTCAGCATGAGGGTGGGGCTCCTGTTGGGTTTGGTTCGCGCGGAGCGGCCGCGCAGAAGCGCTGCTTGCGCGCGGACTCGCAAGCAGCAGACCGCGTGATCTCAGACGGCGGCTTCGCCGCCGCTGCTTTCGCTACCGGCGCCTTCGATTTCTCTTGCCGCACGCATCAGGATCGCGGCGATACGGCGTTGCTCGTCGGCCGGGACGTTGTCACGGCGCAGCAGGGCATGCTTCAGTGTGCGGCGCGCTTCGTTCAGCTCGGGAAGCCAGCCGCCTTCGCTGATGTCGGCGGGTTCTTCGCCGGCCAAGGCGCGGCGCACCGAATCCATCTTGCGGGCGATGTGAGTCAGCTTCGCCAGCATCAATTCGACCCGCTCGCGATTGGCGGCCAGATAGTCGCGGCCCATGTGCGCCAGTTCGTAGCGCTTGCGGTTGCCTTCGAGTTGCACGGTGACGTAGCCGAGTTCTTCCAGATACGTGAGCGCCGGATAGACCATGCCGGGGCTCGGACTGTAGAAGCCGTTCGAGCGCATTTCGAGCGCCTTGATCAGTTCATAGCCGTGACTCGGCTGGGCGTCGATCATCGACAGCAACAACAATTGCAAATCGTCCGAACTGAATTTGCGACCGCGCGGAAAGCCTTCGCCGTCGCCGCCGAAGCCGCCCGGGCCGCCGCCGAAGCGCCCGCCACGACCACCGCCGCGCGGGTCCTGATGACGGCCGATTGCGTGCCACAGCAGCGCTTGCGGCGAGAGGCGGCGGCCGTGCGGGCCGTGCTCGCGTGCATCGGCGTGGGGTTCGCGGCGGCCGGGGTGGCCGGCTGTGTGGCCGTGAAACTTGCGTTCACCGCGAGGGCCACGCTCACCGCGTTCACCACGCCGGCCAGCTTCCTCCCTCGAGAAGTCGTGGCGCTCGCCCCGACCCTGCGCGTTGCTATGCGCATGCCAGTCGCCACGTCCGCCGTGACGGCGTTCGAACCCGGCGCCGCCGCGCTCGCCTCGCTGCGCCTGATCGCGGATGAACGCATGCCAGAGTTCACGGAACGCCGTACGTTCGGGGCTTGCGTCGAAGCCGCCGGCCGCGCTGCGCGGATGGGAAAAACGATGTGGATGTCGCATTCGAGGCGCTCCCGTAGATGTCTAAAGATGTATCTTAAGATATATATCTTAAGATAGTCTGTCAAACTTTTTTTGCCCTTCGGGGGAGACAACAAGAATGCGGCAAACGGAAGACGGCCGTTCAGATACCGTCTGGTCGGCAAACCGGATGGCAATCGCTGCGCCGCGTCGTGGAATTTTCGGCCGGCGACTTTGGGCCGATCGCGTGGCCGCCCCGCGATCCGCAGCGCGAACACGCTGCTGGTGACTGGCCCCGCCGCAGGGGGCAGCGGTGGCGCTGCGCTTGCGCGCCGGCGAGCCACAGCGGCGCATCGTGCCGTGTACCCCGGTCGGCCGGCACGGCCTCGCGCTTTATCCTGACCGTGTATCCGCGGCTGCATCCTGTATGACGTTCGGTAGCCCGGCCTCCGCAATCGTCAGGTGGCGGCGAAATGACCGCCACCTGACTTCTTTTCGTTGCTATCCGCGTGCCGGCTTCAGCTTGTACGCACTTCGATCCGACGCGGCCGCGCTTCGTCGCGGCGCGGTATCGTCAGCTTCATCACGCCGTCCTTGAGGTTTGCATCGATTTTCGATGCGTCGAAGTCGGCCCCGAGAGAGAACGCCCGCGCGAAGTGAGGCTGACGGATCTCCGCGTGCCGCACGCGCAGCCCCGCCGGCGTGGGTACCACCGCCTCGGCCTCAATGTACAGGTTGCCATCGTGTACCTGCACTTCGAGCCGGTCCCTTGTGACTCCGGGCAAATCTGCCCATAGGGTGACGCCCTGGCTATCCTCGAAGATGTCCACGGGCGGCGTCAGCGTGATCCGGCGTTGAGACTGCTCGTCTTCGCGGCGGGCCACCGCCGTTTCATCTCTCGTGGCAAGTTCTGTCGTGTCGTTCATGATGTCCTCCTCAGTTCTGCGAAGGGTTTTATTGCACGGTGACGGCCCGCGGCTTTGACGTCTCCCGCTTGCCGATGCTCACGGTCAGGCAGCCGTTGCTGTACTGCGCAGTGACCTTGTCGGGGTCGGCGTGCTGCGGCAGTTCGATGACGCGCCGGAAAGCGCCGACGAACCGCTCCTGCGCATAGGTACGCACGTCTTCTTTGGCTTCCGGGCGCGCCGGCCCGCGTTCCCCGCTGATGCTCAGCAGCCCCTTGTCGATCGATACATCGAGGTTTGCGGGATCGACACCCGGAGCGAACGCGACGACCTCGATCGAGTCGTCGGTCGAGCCAATGTTGACCTGCGGGAACGCGCCGGAGCGCCCGGAACGGATGTTGGCCGGGAAACCGCCGAAGAGGCTCGCCACCTGCCGCTGCAGACGGTCGAGCTCGCTGAACAGGTCGGTTCCGAAGTAGAGATCGCTCATGGTCATTTCCTCCTTTAAACCAGCAGGAAGACGAACCGGCCTACGCGCTCCAGTCCGTCTGCCGTGCTGCGAGCAAACAAATCGAAACACGCAGCGCGCCAGACTGCTGGCGCGTCTGCCTGAGCGAAATCAGGATAGTATCCCGCGCGCAAATTTCAAGGGCGAATCGCGACTTTATGCTCTTGAATTCGGGCGGCCGCATCTTATCTTGACGACGCCCCTAACTGACCATGCGAGGACACCATGGAATTCGAATACGATTGGCTGACCCTTGGCCGGCATCGGATCAGGTTGCGTTCAACAAAGGGTTTCCCGACCGAGACCCTGCGCACGGCCGTCGAGGTCATCCGGCTGGCGATCGACAGCAACATGAGCGCACGTGCGCGGCTGGTCGAGGTGGTATTCCGGCAGGAATCCGCTTATGAGATCGCTGTCGGCACCACGTTCGCCGAGGACCGGCTATGCGCACGGCACATCGGAGCGGCAATCGCGACGGTCCTGGGTCTGCAGCCCGAGCAGATCAATATTTTCGTGACGGTGGTCACGCAGGAAGAGGTCGATCTGCACTTCGGTGTCTACGAGCGGATGTTGGCCGAAAAGCTTGGCGTGGTGCCACCGATCCAGTAACCGTTGAGGCGGGCCTGGACAAACTTGACGGCAGGTCCAGCGCTATCCGAGTCTGTGCCCGCAGCCTCCTTCTCGACGGTTTCGAAGAAACATCAGCTCAGCGCCAGCCAATTTTCCAGCTTACGGTCCGCGGTGCACCACGCTCGGAGCGGACTTGAAGCGGGAAAAAAGCCGCCCTTGGGCAGGGCGGCAACTTCAACACCTGAAGGTCCCCGGAGGGACAATCCGGTCGAGCAAGGGGCATACCGCCGTTCAAGTCCAGGCCTCTGCCGCGCGCTCTGCCATTTCCGACAGTTGACCGCTGGTATGCGGCCGGTCCGGCGCAATGCCGGAAAGCGCTCTGGCGAGCGCATCGACGTGGTTCTCAAGCGTCGTATCGCACGCACGTTTTCGTCGTGCGATGGCGACACTGCGCTGGCTGCCTCATGTGGTTTGCGGTGGCTGCGAACCGACACAACGCGGCTCGTCTCTTCCGGACGGGACCGAGGAGACCGTTTGGCGTCCACGGCGATTATGGAAGGTACGGCAATCGGTGGGGGGCGAGCTCGAGGCGGGTATGTGCCCAGGGCTTTTCGTCGGCATCTCTCCCCGTCGGCAATCCCTCTCAATGGCTGCGCATCGTCACTCCCGGGGGATTGAGCGTACACGAGGGATGCATGCAATCACGACCGTCGTCGGTTGAAATGCATAAGTTACGACTCTTACACGGCGAAATTACACGGCGTCGCTGTGCTCCCTGTCTGGGGTGAACTGACAAGCGGACCAACACCGGTGCAAGCTTTCCCGGGTGCAGATGGCATTTTTTTCGGTGACGAGGTGTACCACGTTAGCTGGGATTTACGATATCAGGTCGAGGGGCGAGACATACACGGTGTCGACCCCGTAGATATCTGCGACGCAGTAGGCCAACTGCGATACCGCGCCTGCCGATCGGGCATATAGCCGATACCTCGTTTCCAGCAGATTGATGCATTGCGCGGTCAGAACGCAGACGCGGTCGGCTCGCCGGATCAGGCGATCGGCTTGCGCGCCTGCCGATGGCGATGTGCATTTCACCGTGAGGCCAATCATCAAGGCGAACCGGTCTGCGTCAGGTTCTGTCGTCATGAGGCTCACCATTTATCGCATGCCAGCGCCACGCATCCGTCCTGCCGCCAGGGATTGGCGTATGTGCCGGGTCCTACGCATACACCTTGAACTTTTGTACGCAACGACCATTCCGTGCGTGAATCTTGAAGCGTCGTACAGTTTTTCATCGCGTTCGATTCGCTGCGCGAACGGGAGGCATGGCGCAATGACTATTCGCTGTCCCGCGATGAGATCGCGAAAACGTACCCGGCGATCTTCCACGATTCAACACCGTATGTGGCAACCCGGCGGACTTCACCTTTCCCTGTCGGCCTGCGAACGCCAGTGGAAGAGTGAAGAGCGGAAAGGCTGAGTTCTTCGTGCCGAACGCTCTCGGCGAAGACCCGGATATGCCCGAAGGCGAACCTGGCACTGCGCCTCATGACGCTGCGCACCGACAGCCAGTCAACACGAAGATCTACGGACTCGACGATCGCTTCAGCGGCGTGCAGGGATCGAGGATGGTTCTGTTCGTCGGCGAAGATGACATGCGCCCACGGGCTCGGCGAACGCGACGGGGTCACGCTGCAGACAAAAAGCCGACGGCGCCGTGCAGAGGCCTCCCCGATTCAGTCGTCTCTTGAATGATCCCATTGGCGTCGGTGCGACTTCGGAAGGCAATACCTGACGGCAAGAACCAGCGCGGAGCCGAGTAGAAACGTCGCGACGGGAAACGTGCCGGCGGTATTGACAGCAATTTCGGCCGGACGCTCTTTGAGCAACTGAAGCCGACGCTGCGTCATTGTTGTGCCAAGAGAGCGCAGCTCGGTCGCGAGAGCGCGCTCGGCGGCCGGCAGCAGTATCGTTTCCTCGTCCGCGACGTGATGGATGACTTCCCGCATTAGCTGCTGGAAAAGGCCATCGTAAGCGGCATTCTCTGGTCCCATGCCGCGCAGCCTCGCGATTGTGGCCCGCATCTCGTCATGTTCGGGCCGGCTCTTGACTAGCGTTGGGTCATCAGGGAGGGCCGTGGCGAGCGCCGGGTAGAAGATTTCTTCTTCCAGTTGCGCGTGGATTTCCAGCGCGTCGCATGTCGAATTGACGATGGCGCGCTTGCGCCACCACGAGCTATCGGCGTGGTAGCGATGAAAAGCTGCAAGTACATGCATGTGATCCAGCCGGATCATTGATGTAACGGTTGGAGACATTGATGAATGACGTTCAGGCATTGGATCCTCCGCAACTGGCATTCTGATGAGATACACGAATGAGGTGCTACATTGCCTCGGCGTTGACTCGTTGCGAGCAGAGGGCATGCCCGGGTAGAAGGCGAGCAGGCACGCTTCATGTTGCGTCTGCTGAAGACGCAGCCAGGCCGGTGAGGTCACTTCCATGTCGCGAGAGCAACTCGATGCACAAAGTTCTGAAAGTAGCCGCGCGTCGGCGGATGCGCTGTCGCCCGCGCATGCGGCGGACGCGGGCGCCGACTCACCGCATCTGAACGAGGGTCAACAGGATCAGGCGGCAAGTCATGCGTCGCCGCATGCATTGGTATTGCACGAAATAGTCCGGGAAGAAGGCGAAGCGGCGCTAGAGCGGACCGTGGGCGCGTTGATGTGGTCATCGCTGGCGGCCGGGTTGTCGATGGGATTTTCGTTTCTCACGCAAGCCATCCTGGAAGCGGGGCTTCCCGACACGCCGTCGCGCCACCTGGTTGCCAGTTTCGGTTACACCGTTGGCTTCGTGCTGGTGATAATGGGGCGCCAGCAGCTGTTCACGGAAAGTACGTTGACCGTGGTGCTTCCCGTGCTGACAAGACGCGACACGCCGACCTTGCTCAAAGCTTTACGCTTGTGGGTCATTGTCCTGCTCTGCAATCTTGTAAGTACCTGGATATTCGCCGCGATGCTACACATCCCCGGGGTGTTTTCGGCTGACGTGGTCGAGGCGTTGCGTCATGTCGCCGGCATGGCCGTGGGATCGCAGACGCCCGGTCCGACGTTCGTCCGCTCGATCCTCGCGGGGTGGCTGATCGCGCTCATGGTGTGGTTACTGCCGAGCGCGCGGTCCGGCCGTCTGCTGACCGTGGTGCTGATCACGTACGTCGTGGCGCTGGCTCGCCTGTCGCATATCATCGCGGGATCGACCGAAGTCGCGTACGCCTGTCTCGCTGGCGACGCGTCGGCGTACGACTACTTTGCGTACTTCCTCCTGCCGACGCTGGCGGGCAATGTCATCGGTGGAACGTCACTGGTCGCGTTGCTCAACCATGCAGCGATTGCACCTGAGATCAATAACAACCGGTGAAATGACAACGCGACAGGGCTCCAGGCGTCGTTGCGGTGGCGTCCGAAAAGCCGTGGGATCACCGGACGTTCGCTGCCTTTCTTTCCGGGATCACGCGCGTTCGGCACCACGCTGGGTGACTACGTCACTGCCTATGCGCTGCCCCAACGAATTGGCGCACCGCGCAGATCCCATGGCGAGGCGCGGACGGCCCGTCCTGTGCACGGGCAGGCGGCTAAGCAGCCTTACGCATGCGGATTACTGGCTTGCGGCGGATGCCGAGCTGCTGGCCGCAGAATCCGCATTAGCCCCGCCGGCCGCCTTGCCGGCTGGTTTGCAAGCCGCGCACATGGCGACCACAGCCATCATCAATGCGCACGCGCGAAGCCGGGAGTTGAGGGTACGTTTCATTGCATCTCCTGCGACTGAAGGTAAAGGCCTTATGCGGCGCGGCGATTGTGTGAGGAGTCGAGCCGCCCAGTGGACTGCCGGGATGAGCTCGCGAACGAGTCGCACCACTGACCGGTTCGCGAGCTTCAACACGGGGTAACACGCGGTGCTTGCCAGTACGCGAGTGCTGAACCGCGCGTGCGGCGGTTTGACAACTGGTCTCACGCGGGGTGCGCCGTTGCATCACGCCTTGTCGCCGCCTTCCGCGTTGCCGGGTTTTGACGAATCGGTTTCCGCAAGATCGCTCTCACGGACGTTGGCTTCGCGCACGGTCGTGCCTTCGTCGTCCGTCTCCGATACGTCCGTCTTGAACGTGCCTTGTTCGTCCGGCTGGTCTGCCTGGTCTGACTCGTCTGTCTGCGATGCGTCGTCGGCAGGTTTCTGCGATTGGGTGGTCATGGGAAACTCCTTGAGGGGGAAAGATGCACCTCACTCCCAGCAACCATTAGGCCCACTCCCATTCACTCATATGCGCAGGCGGTGCGCTGCAGTCGTCATCAGCCCGCGCCAACGAGCCGCCCCGGAGCAATCGCCGAATAGCCGCGCTCCTGGAACGACGGATGCTGCGCAACTGCTGGCCAGGCGGTTATCTATGGGAGGTTCAAATGGCAACTTCAAAGTCCGACGGTGGCCCGATCCGTAAGTTCGTCGACGTCCAGAAATCGCTGAAAGGCGCTTCGTATCCCGCCGACAAGACCAGTCTTCGCGAAACCGCGGCAAGCAACGGCGCGGATGACGATGTCCTGCAGGCGATCGACGCTTTGCCTGAGCAGGAGTACGGCAGTCCCGCCGAAGTCTCAAAGGGACTTGGCCAGGAAGAGTAGGGGAGGTGGCGGGTCGAAGCGCGCGAGTGCTTCGACCGGCACAACGTAACCGGTTCAACGAGCGCCATTTTTTAGCAGGCGCTGCGTTCGCAATTACCCACGCGAATTCAGCAGGATCAAAGCGAAGTTCGAACAGTAAAAACATACCAATGCGCAGCAAGGTTGTGCTCAAGCGGTGAAGCCGCTTGACCCGATCCCGCGGACCCAACCTGCCAGGCGCGAGTCAGGCATGTCTACCGGGCAGTCCTTCGATGGAGGTCCAAGTGAAATCTCGTTCCGCTCATTTCGAATCCAGTCAGACAACCGTTCGCGGTTCGTCTGGCGCCACGGTGCAGCACATGAAGGTCGCGCACGCCCTCGGTTGGTTCAGCATCGCGCTTGGCATTGGCCAACTGGTCGCGCCGCGCGCCGTCGCGCGGATGGCCGGTGTCGACACGCGTACGGGCGTAGTGCGGCTGTACGGACTACGCGAACTCGCATGCGGGGTCGGCATTCTCACTTCGCGCAATCCCGCGTCGTTCCTGTGGGCGCGCGTCGGCGGCGACGCGATCGATCTTGGCACGCTTGCGACGGGATCGAGGCGAAACGAAAAAAACCGGCGTCGCGCTCTGACTGCAGCCGCGAATGTGGCGTGCGTGGCCGCACTCGACGTATATGCTGCGAATGGACTTGGCAAAGCGGCGTCGGCGGCAAGCGCCGCGCAAGCCGTCGCCGACTATAGCGATCGAAGTGGCTTTCCACGCGCACCGGCGCAAATGCGCGGCGCGGCTCTCGCGGACTTTGAGATGCCACGCGACATGTGTACCCCGACCCTGCTGCAATCTTTTACACGGAAAGCTCGGCGGGTGATGGGCGAGAGGTTGAGAGCGGGCGGCACGATGTTGCCGTCCTGACGACGCTGCCTTTCGATGGTCAGCATAAGACGCGCATGAATCTGCGGCTTGCGCAACACACCCCCCTTTTCGCGGACAGCGGATTGCGGCTACGCAGCTTCGGCGGCTCATGCGCATCGGGCGGCGACTCGAGCCGCCGCATCGCCAGCGGGCAACGCACGACGGCGCTGCCCTTGCTCACCCTTCGCCTTTCGCTCAGCCGGCGCTCACCTCGATACGGCGCGGCCGGGATTCTTCGCGCCGTGGAATGGTGAGTTTGAGCACGCCGTCTTTCAGGATTGCTTCGATCTTCGACGTGTCGAAGTCCTCGCTAATGGTAAAGCGTCGCTGGAAGTACGGAGCTGGCACCTCGGCGTGTGACAGTCTGAGATCAGGTACGACCTGAACGACGGACTCGCCTTCGATGGACAGGTTACCGTCGTGCACCTTGATGTCGAGCTTCTCCCGCGAGACGCCTGGCAAATCTGCCCAGAGCGTGATGGCGTGGCTGTCTTCGAACACGTCCACCGCCGGGCTGATGGTCAACCTGCGGGAAGCGTCGTCAGCAGGTTGACGCGTGAGGTCCTGGCCTTCGCGCTGGGCAATCTGAGTGGTATCGCTCATGGTGTCACCTCATCACTGAACGGTTACGGAACGCGGCCGCGATGTTTCGCGCTTGCCGACGCAGACCCGTAGACAGCCGTCGACATAACGCGCTTGCACGTTGTCGGGGTCGGCCTGCGGGGGCAATTCGATAACGCGCCGGAATGAGCCCTTGAACCGCTCCTGGGCGTACTGTCGCACGCCCTCGCCAGTGGGTGCTGGCGTAGCTTCGCGCTCGCCGGCTATCGTCAGCAGCCCCTTGTCGATCGAAATGTCGAGCTTCGAAGCGTTCAGGCCGGGCGCAAACGCCACGATCTCGATCGACTCATCCGTCACGCCGATGTTGATGGGCGGAAATGCGCCCGCCCTGCTCGAACGCAGGCTCGAAGGGAAGGCTCTGGACAGGCTGGTCATTCGCCTCTGCAGACGGTCCAGTTCGCCGAAGAGGTCGTTGGCAAAGTAAAGGTCGCTCATGCTCGATTTTCTCCTCTGACGGTAGACAGGAAGACGTCATGCATGCCTTCGTGTGCCGTACCGTGGACAAAATGGTTGAACCGGGCAGTACCGCAGACGGCGCAGACCGCTGCCCGGGCGATTCAAAAATAGTAGGCCTGGGAAGATTTTCAAGGGTCCCAGGAAGGATTTTTTGGGCCCTTGAAAACCACGCTGGCGCCCATAAAAAGCCGCGGACCGTTTTAACGTGAAGAGACCGTTATGGGATTGACACGGAGTCGATCACTCAAGGAAAACATCGCGTCAGGCTGTGCACGACACGCGGCTTTCCGACTGCCACGGCGCATCAGGTCCCGGCACCGACAACAGGCTTCCCAGTTTTGCTTCAGCGCATTCCTGTGCTGGGTGCGGGGAGAGGGATGTGCAGAGCGCTACGCCATCTGGTTCTCGAGTGCCTTGGCAGTCGCGACAGCTTGTTGAGGCCGGAGCGCGACTCGCGGCATACGGGTTGCTGTCGCTCAGACGCGGAGCAGATGTTGCGCAACAGCCGCCGCCCGATAGCCAACTCAAGCGAGGAAAGACATGAAGAACCTGACAGTCGTCGCAACCGCATGTGCATGTGCATGTTTGTGCATCCTTCCGGGCAGCGCAAGCGCGCAGACAGAAGCTGCTTCAACCACGGCCGCGAATCCGCTTGGACAAATGGACAAGGATTTTGTCCAGGCAGCGAGCATGTCCTCATCGACCGAAATCGATGCGGGAAAGCTCGCGATGAGCAATTCAAGCGACAAAGATGTTAAGTCATTCGCTCGCCACATGATGATGGACCACACGAAGCTGACCGTGCAATTGAAGATGGCGGCTCCTCATGGTGTCGAGGTACCGAAGGATAACTCCGACACTGAGCTCCTGAATTCACTGAAGCCGCTAAAGGGAAAGAGCTTCGATCAGGCATACATCCAGAAAGTGGGGCTGGAAGGACATCAGAAGGCCATTGCAGCGTTCGAAAAGCAAATCTCCGACGGACAGAATGCGGATCTGAAAAAAGCGGCTCAAAAGGCGCTGCCGACCATCAAGGAGCATTACAGGATGGCGCAAGACCTGGCCGCGAAGAAAGGCGTGTCCCAGTGATCCAGCGCGTGATGATGGTTGTTTTCAGCACGCCTCGCGACTCAGGCACGCCGTGAAGTCCAGCGCTCGCTATTGGCGACGTACCTCTCGATGTGCACTGGGAAGTATGGCGACGCGCTGATTGCTCACTTTGACCGGAAGCGAGCGGCTAGGCGCGCCCGCCGTGGCGACACGAAGCGGCGAGCCGGAATTGCAGGGTGGCAAGTATAGAGCGGGTGATCCTTTCTATCGCTATTCCCTGCCTGGCGCGATGCGTCTGCGTTCGCGATTTCCCGGCAAAGGCATGCGGCTTGCGGCGCCGCATTGCCACGGCAAGCGACAGGAAGAGGGGCAGTGGCATCTCACATTTGATGTTGGTAACGCGCTCTCTATTCGGGAGCAAACAAGGAGGCTGTCATGCGACTACTTGCAACCCAGGAAGGATTGCCCCGCGTGTCGTGGGGAGCGGTTATAGCCGGAGTCATTCTTTCTCTCGTCGTCTATCTGGTGATGAGCGTGCTCGGCACGGCAATCGGCACTTCACTGCTCGCGCCGATGAGCCGACCTGACCCATTGCGCGGGTTTGGATTTGGATCGGGCGCATGGATGATTATCACGACCGTTGTTGCCGTTTTTGTCGGCTCATATTTCTCCGGCCGCTGCGCTCCTGTTCTTGGCTGGCTTCACGGACTGCTTTCCTGGGCGGTGATGATCCTGCTGGTCGTGTATGGGATGACAGCCTTTATCAGCGGAGCCGTGAGCGCGGCGGGGAGCGTCGCGGCGACTGGGGCCCAGGTGGGAGCCGCTACTGCCAACGGCGCAAATGAACAGACACGTTCCGCAACCGGGAATCTGCTTGGGTCTGCACAGCAGCAAGTACAAGGCGCACTCGCGTCGGCGGCGGCCGAAGCGTCAAGTCCACAGGCTGGGCAGGACGAACGTCAGGCCGCTGAAGCTGCGTCTAAATTCGTGGCTCGAGCGAGCTGGTTTTCTTTCGCGGCGCTGGTCGTGGGCGCGATCATCTCGATCGTTTCAGGCGGAGCAGGTTTCCGTCATCAACCCCCGCTGGAGGAGACTGGAGGATCGGCCAGCGGGGTGGGTACACGGACTACGCAAACTGTCCGCACCGGTCGCCCCATCGGCTAGGCGGTGACAACGAAGAGGCGCCACCATCAGGCACGACGTGTGCGAAGTTGGCATGACCGCTGGGTCCGTCGCGGCATGTCGATCTGCAGGGGTCCGAAGCTTGGACAGCGCAAGTGTCATCCGCTGCTCGCAAGCGCTACAGCCATCTGTCCCGTACCGCGCGCCCATCGGTCGGGCCCCTTGTTCACGGCGTCGTATAGCCCGCTCATTCAAAGGAGATTCCCATGTTTGTGCACAACAAAAGATTGCAATACACCGTTCGCGTCACAGCTCCGAATCCGGGACTGGCCAACTTGCTGCTCGAGCAGTTTGGCGGACCGCAGGGAGAATTGGCGGCGGCGTGCCGGTACTTCACCCAGGCCGTCGCGGAAGACGATCCGGGCCGCCGCGACATGCTGTTCGACATTGCGACCGAGGAACTGAGCCATCTCGAGGTGATCGGTTCGATTGTCGCGATGCTCAACAAAGGCGCCAAAGGTCAATTGGCCGAAGGCGTCGAACAGGAGGCGGAGCTCTATCGCTCCCTGACCGGCGGGGGCAACGACTCGCATACGACAGCATTGCTGTATGGCGGCGGCCCTGCCCTGACCAATTCTGCCGGTGTCCCGTGGACCGCCGCGTACATCGATACAATCGGCGAGCCGACCGCAGACCTCCGCTCGAACATCGCGGCGGAGGCGCGTGCGAAGATCGTCTACGAGCGCCTGATCAACGTCACCGACGACCCCGGCATCCAGGAGGCGCTCGGCTTTCTGATGACCCGGGAAATCGCGCATCAGAAGTCGTTCGAAAAGGCGCTGCATTCCATCCAGCCTAACTTTCCGCAGGGAAAAATTCCGGGCGTTCCCTCATTCACCAACGTCTATTACAACATGTCGACGGGTGATGACGCACCGCGCGGTCCGTGGAACGAGGGCCCGGAATGGGAGTTCGTCGAGGCCCCCCAACCGGCGGTGGATGGTGGCGACGGACGTGCGACGGTCAACGTTTCGCCCGAAGAGATCGAGGTCCTTAGCGCAATGGCGTCGCGCACCGCCTCTGACGTGAGTACCGATCCGGTCACGGGCGCAGATCTCGGCGCCGGCCAGCAGACGACGTAATGGATGTTTAACCGCAGAGCGATAACTTTCCCTTAAAAGGAGCATAGACATGGCACAACGTAAAACCGTGGACGATCTGTTTATCCACATGCTGTCCGATATTTACAGCGCCGAGAAACAGCTGACGAAGGCATTGGCAAAATTGTCCCGCGCTGCGTCGGACCCGGAATTGAGTGATGCTTTCAAGACGCACCTGGAAGAAACGCAAGGGCAGGTCGAACGGATCGATCAGGTGGTGGAGATCTCCGGCATCAAGCTCAAGCGAATGAAATGCGTCGCCATGGAGGGCCTTATCGAGGAAGGCGACGAACTGATAGACGAAATTGAGAAAGGGCCGGTTCTCGATGCGGGGCTCGTTGCAGCGGCGCAAAAAGTCGAACACTATGAGATTGCAGCGTATGGCAGTCTCTGCGCAATCGGCAAGCAGCTTGGATTGACCGAAGGCGTCAAGTTGTTGAAGGAAACGCTTGAGGAAGAAAAAGCAACGGATCTCAAGCTCACGGCGTTCGCGGAAAAGGCCGCTAACGTGAAAGCGAAAGCGGGGTAGGGAAGAAACGCCGCCGGGGTCCCGGACGTCGGCGGCATTCCTCGGTAAACGCAGATGTCCGTTCAGTTGCCGTAGCGATGAGGCAAGTTTTGCAACGGAGGTGTCATGAACGACAATCGACCGGACGGTAGCGGCAACCCGCCGCCGCCTGGGAACCCCGAAAAAATCATCGGGACGCCTAAGCCGGAAAGACGATCGTCGGATGAGCGTGTGCAATGCGGCCCTGTAGTAATTGCGCAACCATCCGTGCCGGGATCGAAAGGCGCGGGCGGCCATCTTCATCCAGTTGACAGGCGACAGCCCGTGGTCGCCTCCATGCCGAGCCTCGGCCAGGTCAAACGATTATTGGCGGACGCCGAAGACATCGCCAGGGCACGCTGTCGCGTTGTCTATGGAGCAACCGATGAACGGCTTCACCGAAGTCCCTGGACGGGCGTAACTTTCGGAGTGCTCGCGGGACTCGTTATCGGCATGCTTGCGGCGCGCGGGCGAGCGAAACGCAATGGCTTTTAGTGGAGAAGCGGATGCCTTGCAGCCAGCAATTCGCCTTGCCGGTCCCACCGCGCATCGCTCGAAGACAGCGGACCCCTTAGCGGCGAGCGGTCCACCCGCTTGTGGGTGCGGAGATCGGCGACGAAGGAGTCCTTGATGCGAGCAGACACGATAGAACAGCGTATCCGGGCCAAGGCGTATGAATTGTGGCAGGAAGACGGCAGCATGGAAGGTTGTGCGGATGAGTACTGGAAAAGGGCGAGGAGTTTGGTCGAAGCGGAAATTGTTGAGGCGGACGGTCGCAAAGACAATCCCCGGTGCAACCGACGGCGATGAAGCGGGCAACTCGCCAGTCTAGCCGCGCACCGCCGTGGCGACACCCGGAACGGACCTGGGAGGAGAATGGGCCAGCGCCCCAGTGCCTCATAGTTCGTCGATGACGGCTCCTGGAAAATCTATGACACCGGCAGAGTGCGCTTATGACGGATCATTGTCTAAATGGGGTGAGACCGTGAGCGTCTCGTCAGGGCGCACGACCCATAGCGCTACAGCGGCATCCTCGTCGTCGCGCTGAATGCCGTAGGGCACGCGGACAGCGCGAACTTCGTTTCGGAGCCGCGCGTGCAAAGCCGCTCGCCGCTAATGCCCAGCACATAAGTGCGAAGCCCCCGCGAGACGAGATAGCCGCAAAGGAAAACGATGCGCTGTTCGCGCGCTTTGTCGACGTCGAAATCGGGGCAACGCGCGAGTGTGCGAATGACGGCTGCTGCCAGACATTTCTTTCGGTAGAAGATGGCAGCGTCATGGCGAAATTCGCCGAGATTGTTCCCGCTGCGCGCGCGGGAGTTGATCGAAGTAATGCTCGATGCGCGACAGCGCGTACAGCGCGGCCGCCGAACGCACGTCGTTTCTGTCGCCCGGAAAGAGCCGCGTTTCAGTGAACGTGAGCAGTTCGCCGGTGCGGGTCCGGAACGACCAGGCGAAGCACTGGGTACCTGCAGGCGGACCGCCCTCAGGGGCGGCGTCAGCGAGACCGGTGTTGGACACGGCTACATCGGCGCAGCAGCCTTCCTGGCACAGCGCGCCTTCCGCCATCTCGCGGGCGACAGCCTCGCTCGTCAGGCCATACGCTTCCATCGTCGCTTCCTTGACACCGAGGAAGCCGATTTTGCCCGATGGCGAGTAACTCACGAAGCCGACGTCGAGGCACGCGCCGCTGCCCGGCACGCTCGCGAGGTAGGACGCAATCTGGCCACCGGTGCAGGATTCGGCAGTCGCCAGTTTAAGACCTCGCGACGTCAGGAACGACACGGTTTGCATGGGAATATTCATGGCTTGTCTCCAGTGGCCCGGCTACGTGAGGGGAGCAGCAAGGACCGGTCCGCGGGTACAGCAAGCATGCTGCACACGCTCCTCTGGCGTTGTGAACCGCCGGCACGTGCGACGGCGAAAGGTGAAACAGGATTGGGCCGGCTTGCGGCACACGCGTTGCTCCGTATCGTTTGCTGTAACTGGGCCTTGCAGTCACACCAGTCCAGCGCACCCCGTCCTTGCGCGCAACGCGGGGGTACTGACCCAGACGCCATGAGACCGTCATCGCCTTTTCCCGTTCGACGGGTAACCCCACCTTGGAGCGACAAATGAGAGCCCTTTGCTGGCACGGCAAGAAAGATGTCCGCGTCGATAACGTCCCGGACCCGGCCATCGAGCATCCACGAGATGCCATCATCAAGGTATCGAGCTGTGCGATCTGCGGCTCTGATCTTCACCTGTTCGACGGATTCATGCCGAGTATGAAATCGGGCGACATCCTGGGGCATGAGTTCATGGGCGAAGTGATGGAGGTTGGCGCCGATAACAAGCGTCTGAAGGTGGGCGACCGGGTTGTCGTGCCGTTCACGATAGCGTGTGGCGAATGTGATCAATGCCGCCGGGGTTACTTTTCAGTTTGCGAGCGCTCGAACCGGAACAAGGAAATGGCCGACAAGGTGTTCGGCCACAGCACGGCCGGCCTGTTTGGCTATTCGCATCTCACCGGAGGTTATCCTGGAGGCCAGGCAGAGTACGTGCGGGTTCCCTTTGCAGACTTTACGCCGGTCAAGATTCCAGACGGCTTGACGGACGAGCAGGTGCTGTTTCTCGGCGATATCTTCCCAACGGGTTGGCAGGCAGCGGTTCAATGCGACATTGAACCCACCGACACGGTTGCCATTTGGGGAGCGGGTCCGGTGGGGCAATTTACGATACGAAGCGCAATCCTGCTGGGCGCAAAGCAGGTGATCTGCATCGACCGGGTACCGGAGCGCCTGGAAATGGCGCGCAGCGCCGGCGCAATTACCATCAATTTCGACGACGAAAGTGTGCTCGACCGTTTGAAAGAACTTACTCAAGGAAAGGGTCCCGAAAAATGTATTGACGCTGTCGGTATGGAATCGCACGCAACGCGGTCGTTTGACGCGATTTATGATCGCGCCAAACAGGCCGTGATGCTTGAGACGGATCGGCCTCATGTGTTGCGGGAGATGATTTACGTCTGTCGTCCCGCAGGCATTCTGTCCATTCCAGGCGTCTACGGTGGATTGATCGACAAGATTCCGTTCGGCGCGGCGATGAACAAGGGGCTGACCTTCAGGATGGGACAGACTCATGTGAACCGTTGGACCGACGATCTGTTGCGACGCATTGTGGAAGGGCAGATCGATCCGTCATTTGTCATCACGCACAACGTGCCGCTGGAAAAAGGCCCTGATATGTACAAGGTGTTCCGCGACAAGGAAGATAGCTGCATCAAGGTGGTGTTGAAGCCATAGTGCGTAGCGCCTCTGCCCGCGTGAACAAGCCGCGAAGGTGATCGCGGAGGCACTGTCGTAACCCGTCATCGGTAAGGTGCTATAAAAGCCCTGTCAAACGGGCCATACCGAAATCTGACGTGAAAGAGGCGCCACCGGCAAAGGTTCGAGCGCTTACCGTCGCGCGCGAATAGGGCCGCCAGCATGCGCGACGTGCGGCGGTACCCTACTCGGCGCGCAGGATGGGGTTTCTGCAGGCTCACTCTTCCAGCACGCCTTTCTCACCCAACGCGGAATCGATTGCATGGCGTGCGTCGTCGACCGCTGCGCCGATGGCCGCTTTGCCGCGCAGGGGCGAGCGTGCAAGGCGCGGCGCAGTCCACTCGGCTCGCGCGGCTGCATTCACTTCGGCGCGGTCTATCCGCGTGGTCACCGAGGACCCGCCAGCGGGGTCGTCCTCGACGAGAACGGTGATATGGAAACCGCGGTGGACATGGATTTCCTGCATAAAGGGACGCTCCAATTGGCTGCTACGCGTCATATGGGTGGAGTGCTGAGCTTGTGTCATCTTCGGCTCGACCGCCGCTGTCGGGCGGCGATGACGGGCCGCGTAGCTTCACGTTCGACAGTGCAGCATCGCCTGTTCCCGCGCATGCTGTTTCGGTGGGTTGAGTGCAATCGTTGTTTTGCGCTTGCGCGGCGGTCAGGTGAGTGAAATATCGGAAGTACGACTATGGATGGGAGACGTGGTGGCACGCGCCGCATGCGAGCGCCGTACCCCGCTTGATCTTGAGAAGTTGCGTGAAAATCTGACACGGGTCGAGCGAAAACAGGAAGCTGGCGATCTGACGGGTAGCCTCGCTGCGGCAGCCGAATTTCACATCATTCTGGCTGAGTGCAGCCAGAATTCCCTGCTCGTTTTGATGATGGAGACGATCATGGGAGTCGCGTCGCAATTCGCAAACGACTTTGGCATTAGTGCGAGCGAGTTTGCGCTGAGCGAACGCCGGGAAATCGTGGATGCCATCGAGGCACGCAAAGTTTCAAAGGCGACCTCTGCAATGAAAGCTCATCTGGACAATGTCCACTCGCGCTACCGGAACGCAGTCGAGCAGTCGTAGCAATACAGGCAGGCGTGTGACGATTGCCGTGAACGGGCAATAGCACGGGGTACGTGTTGCGACGTACGAAAGATTTGCTCTAAAAAATTTGCCCCACTCGTGTCGATCCATTATGTAACGCAGTGTGGGAGATCCTCCGAGTTCGTGACGACGCAGACGGACGCTATGCCGCAATGGAGACCGCGTTCGCTAATGTCGGCCAGTTGTCTGCGAGCCATGCTGAAGTCTGGAACAGCGCAGCTGCCGTGCGGCTCAGGATTGGAGCTCGCGAGCGGGCACGGTCGGCAAAGCAGACGAACCTGACGCGCGATCACCACGCGCGCCCTAGTGACTGAAATAGCACCGCGGTGTCCGACAAACGGTCGGCTTGCGCACGGCTCTGATCGAGTGAGGTTTGTAATGCCGAGCGTTGTGAATCGAGCAGGCTGAACTGGCTGACGCCGCCCGCCGCATACTGGGCCTGTGCAATGGTGAGACTTGCCTGAGCTTCCCGCTGCGCGTCCCCGCGTTCTCTTAACGTCCGCGCATCGTTGTTCAAAGCGTGCAATGCGTCCGCAACTTGTTGGAGTGCCTGAAGCACCGTTTGGCGATAGGCCGCGAGTGCAGCGTCATAGTCAGCCTGCGCGGCGCGCTTCCTCGCATGCAGCTCTCCGCCGTGAAACAGCGGCTGCGTCAGATTGAGCCCGATATTCCAGATGTTCATTCCGCTTAGAACATCCGCCATTCGCGTGCGGTCCGAGCCAATCCCCGCCGAAATCGAAAACTGGGGATACAGGTTGGCCGTTGCCACGCCGACATTTGCGCTCGCCTGATGCAGCAGCGCTTCCGACGCACGGATGTCCGGCCGCTCGTGCGCGAGGGTCGAAGGGAGCGTGACGGGCACGGTTGATGGCAGGTGCAGTGAGTCAAGCGTGACGTCGTGAAAATCAGCCTCGGAGGGCGCACTACCGAGCAATATCGCGAGTTGATTATCGGCTTGGGCAAGTTGCGTCGACAGCGGTGGCAGTGTCGCGCGTGTTTGTGCGAGCAGCGTGCGCTGGCTGCGAACGTCGAGCTCGGACACGCCCCCGGCCACGAATCGTCGTTCGATGATCGACAACTGGTGCGCCTGTGTGTCGGCGAGGCGCTCGGTCAAGTCGATCTGCTGTTGCAGTGACGCCCGCCGGATCGCATTTGCGACGACGTTGCCGGCCAGTGAGAGCTTCGCCGCTTCCAGTTCGTAGGCTTCGTAATTGACTTCGGCCATCAGCCCTTCGAGGGCACGTCGGTTGCCGCCAAAAATGTCTAGCGCGTACGAGACGCTGAGCGAAGCGTTATAGATAGTGAACGGCCCAGGGCTTGGCACCGTCGTGATGCCGAATGAATTCAGGTCCACCTTCTGACGCGTGGTTGAGAGATTGGCGTCGATTGCGGGATACTCGGTCGCGCCGGCCTGGGCCACATAGTCTTCATGTGCTTTCGTCAGCCGGGCTTTCGCTTGCGTCAGGGTGGGGCTTTGTTGCAACGCGGTGTCGACGAGATGGTTCAGCGCGTCGGAGCCGAATTGCGTCCACCACATAGGCAGCGCGGTATCCCCTTGCGTAAAGGTTTGCTTCGCGCCAGCCGCTTCAGCGACAGCCGGCAGCGCATCGCGGGTGTAGGACTGGACGGCGGGTGCGGCGGGCGACTGGAAGTCGGGGCCCACCGCGCAGCCGCCCAGCGCGAGACAGGAGACAAGTGTGGGAACGAAAGCGGTGCAACTTACGAGCGGTTTCATCAACCGGATTCTCCTAGTCGAGCGTGCGCCGGTAAAAGCGCAATGCGATGCCTAGCACGACCACTGTGAAAACCCCCAGCGGCCATACCGACGGCCACAGTTCGGCCCAGCCATTGCCTTTGAGCAGAATGCCGCGCACGAGGCGGTTGAAATAGGTGAGTGGCAGTACATTGCCGATCAATTGCGCCCAGCGCGGCATTCCTGCGAATGGAAACATGAAGCCGGACAACAGCAGGCTCGGCAGGAAGTAGAAGAAGGTGAGCTGCACTGCCTGAAGCTGATTCTGCGCGAGCGACGACAGCGTGATGCCAACCGTCAGGTTCGCGGCGATAAAGAGCAGCGAAGACAGATAAATGGCCACAATGCTGCCTTCGAATGGCACGTTAAAGACGTAGCGACACGCGGCGAGAATGATGGACACCTGCACCAGCCCGATCGCCACGTACGGGACGATTTTGCCGGTCATCACTTCAAGGGGCAGCACCGGTGTCGCGAGAAGGTTTTCCATCGTGCCGCGCTCACGTTCGCGCGTGATGGCGAGCCCCGTCATCATCACCATTGTCATGGTCAGGATGACACCCATCAATCCCGGGACGACGTTGTATTGTGTGATGCCTTCCGGGTTATAGAGGCGGTGCACCTGTACGCTGAACGCAGCAGGTGTGCCATTCAGATGCGCCAGCGCTCCGGTGATGTCCTTGTCCGCCACCGGTTGGACGAGGCTCGGCAATGCGCCGAGCGCAGTGCCCGTCGCGGTGGGATCGGTCGCATCCGCTTCGACCAGCAACGCGGGCCGTTCGCCGCGCAGCAATCGGCGTGAAAAGTCGGCCGGGACAGTCAGCACGAATTGCACGCGTCCCTCCGCAAGCGCGCGACGGCCCTGCTCCTCGGTTTGCAGCGTATCGACTATCCTGAAGTATTCCGAGTTCTCCATTGCCGCGACGAAGCTTCGCGAAAACGGACTCTGGTCAGCAAGAATCACCGCGGTGGGCAGATGCTTCGGGTCGGTGTTGATCGCAAAGCCGAAGAGCGCCAGTTGCACGACCGGCAAGCCGACGATCATCGCGAACGTGATCCGGTCGCGTCGTAGCTGCAACAGTTCCTTCAGCACGATGCTCCACCAGCGCGTCGGCGAGAAGAAGGCATTGAAGTTCACGAGCGGGCTCCGTAGTTGTCAGCAGAACGGTTCATCATGTAGATGAAAACGTCCTCGAGGCCCGTTCCGATCTGCTCGATGCGTACCGGCTTGCCGTCTGTCGCACGCCGTATCGCGGCCTCCAGCGCCGCATGATCGTGGCCGCTCGCATGTAATGCAGAGCCGAACACAACAGTCTGGTCGACGCCGTCCATGCCACGCAACTGTTCGGACAGTTCGGTGAGATTCTCGCCGTAAATCGACCATGTTGCGAGGTTCTGCGAATCGATCACTTCCTTCGACGTGCCATGCGCGAGCAGCTTGCCGTAAGCGATATAGGCGAGCTTGTGGCAGCGCTCTGCTTCATCCATGTAGTGCGTGCTTACGAGCACTGAGATACCGCGCGCCGCGAGACGATGCAGCTCTTCCCAGAAATCGCGGCGTGCAGTCGGATCGACGCCAGCGGTCGGTTCGTCGAGCAGGAGCAGGCGCGGCTCATGCAGCATACAGGCGGCCAGCGCGAGCCGCTGCTTCCACCCGCCTGATAGCGCGCCGGTCAACTGCTTCGAGCGGCTCTGCAGCCCAAGCGTTTCAAGCGTCGCGTCGACTTTCTCGCGGCGGTTTTTCATTTCATACACGCGCGCGACGAAGTCGAGATTCTCGCGGATAGTCATGTCTTCCCAGAACGAAAAGCGCTGCGTCATATAGCCGACGTTTCGTTTGATCAACGCGCTTTGTCGCACGATGTCGTAGCCAAGGCAGGTGCCACTGCCGGAGTCAGGCGTGAGCAGTCCGCACATCAACCGGATAGAAGTCGTCTTGCCGCTGCCGTTCGGGCCGAGGAAACCGAAAATTTCGCCTGACGCAACCTGCAACGAAACGTCGTTCACGACATGCTTGTCGCCGAAATGCTTGTTCAGCCCATGCACGTCGATCGCGTATTGATAGTCGGGCGGGTTCATCGCAGCGTCACCGTCACGGGCTGGCCGGGGCGAAGCTTCCCGGCATCGGCGACTGCGGGATGGGCCTCGACCAGAAAGACGAGCTTGGAACGCCGCTCGTTGCTGTAGATCACCGGTGGCGTGAATTCGGCTGCGTTCGAGATGAAGGTGATTTTTGCTTCGATGTCGGTCGCGCAGCCATCGCAATGGATCGTCAGCGCGCGATTTGGCTGCAGACTACCGACCACGGTTTCAGGGACGAAAAAGCGTACCTTGACGTTTTGCGCGGGTAGCATCTGGACGACCGGGCTGCCGGCCTGCACCCATTCGCCGATACGGAACAACGTGTCGTACACGCGCCCTTGTGCAGGCGCCGACACCTGCTTCTGGTCCAGCTTCCATTGCGCCTGTGCGACGGCAGCCTGCGCGGCCTCGACCTGTGCCGATTGTGCACCGAGTTGCTGCGTGCGCCCGGGCAACCGGGCGACATCGATCTGATATGAAAGCTCGCGGACCTGAGCTGCGGTGGACTCGGCGTTGGCACGCGAATCGTCGAGCTGCGCTTTCGGAATACCGCCCGCGCTGTATTGGGCTTCGTCACGCGTGAGTTGCAGCGCAGCCTTACGCGCGTTTGCGGTGGCTTGCGCGAGTTGGGCCTTCGTCACGTCGATTTCAACCGGCCGTTTGCCGGTCTGGATATCGTGCAATTGCGCACGTGCCGACACAAGCTGCTGCTGGGCCTGCTTCAATGCCGCCGCTTCGCTTCCGGATTCGAGTGTGAACACGGATGTGCCTGAATCGACCATCTGGCCGCGCGTCACCCCTAGCTGTGTGAGGGTGCCCGGCTGCGACGAACTAAGATAGACAAATTCGCCTTCGACGTAGCCCTGGTAAGAAGGCGCATCGTGGCGCGAACAGCCGGCGAGGGCAGTCACGGCGAGCATGCAGCCTGCGATGAGGGCGGTACGGGTCACGGACCGACCGTCGCTGGTCCGCGCCGGGCCTTCTGCGCAGCGATCGACCCGCGCTTCACGATTGCTCTTATGCAGAAACGGCAGCGCGGACGTCGGGTTGCCTGGCCCGTTGCCCGTCATTGGTGCATGATTGGATTTCAACGTTTTCCTCACGCTCATAAACATTCGACTTGCGCAGGGGCGCGTAAATGGCAGATGCCGTTCTCACTTGCAGCTGTCCATCAGCCGCATACTTGCTGATAGTGATTGCGTTCAATGGATGATAATGACTTTAAAGTCAGTAATGCGCAAGTCTTAGTTTCGGATAGCTGGATCGAATTTGCCGCTGAGATGACATTGATCAGCTCGGCTAAAGTGGACCGCATGGAATAGATGGGCCAGGGGCGGGGGTTTGTAATCAAGTATGCAGGCGACGGTAGCCACGCAACGAGGGAACGGGGCCAAGGGCTATCATGGCGTCGTGACGGCAGGGCCAATGCCCGGATGGCAATCGACGACCGGCAAGGCTCGACGGCCATGCCGAGCCCGCACCTCGGTGCCGACGCCTTTCAAATTGCAGAAGAGAGAATGAAACGTACCGAAAGCACCGCAAAGGAGCCAGGATCACCAATCCGCCCCGCAGCCGAATCTGGCAAACGCCGGCGTCGCAAGGATGCGCGGCCAGGTGAGATTATCGACGTCGCGCTCACCTGCTTTCTTGAAGCGGGCTATGAGGCGACCAGACTTGACGACGTTGCGCGACGCGCGGGCGTCGCAAAGGGGACGGTCTACTTGTACTTCGAAACCAAGGAGCATCTGTTTCGCGCAGTTGTCCAGCAGGTGACGGCAACAAACGTTCGGCAATTGAGTGAGACGATTCGCGAGTTCGATGGCTCATTTGTCGACTTCGTCCCGCTGTTTCTGTCGCGGGCAGCGACGTCCATTGGAAATAGTCTCAGCCCACGAATCGCAGCGCTGATTCTGAAGGAAAGCGAACGCTTCCCGGACCTTGGACGAATCTGGGTGGAGGAGGTGGTGGCGCCCATGTTCGAGGCCTTGCAGGCGCTTGTCGAGCGCTCGCAGAAAAAAGGCGAAGTTTGCGACGGCGATCCGCGGATTCATGTCTTTTCGCTGGTGGGGCCGATGTTCGCTGCAATCCTGTCTCGTCAGATCCTCGCGCCACTGGGCTTCGAACCGGTCGATCTGACCATGCTAGCTCAACAACACGCGAAGACAGTTCTTGCAGGTCTTTGCGTGCCGGTGCGAGCAACGGCACCCACTCATCGCCGACCGGTGAGAAGAGGACGAAAACCGGTTGCTGCCGAGGTTGGCTAAGCTTTGCCGCGATCGTCAATATCACAAAGGGCCGTTGTGGGTCTGGGAGCAGTTGTCCGTTCTCAGATGAGGCAATTGCATCGCGTCCAAGCGCACTGCTACAGCCGCCGACGAGTGGAGACGTCTCATTCGAGCTATCGGGAAGCGTCTGCAACACCGGCACGAGCGATTCGTCCGGAGCGCGTCCAGTTTTACCGATTGACCAATCCACGCGGAAAGCAGAGCGCGAGGCACCCGCCAAGGAACATGAAACCTGCCAGCATTACCATGCTTGCGGTAGCCGTTCCCGTGAGTTCGCGCAACCATCCTACTGCGTACGGCCCGACGAAGCCGGCCAGATTCCCCATCGCATTCACAAGGGCAATACCTGCGGCAGCGCCGGCACCGGCGAGGATCGCAGTAGGGAAACACCAGAAGAGCGGGAGCGTAGTGAGAATGCCCGCTGTGGCGAGCGATAGCGCGATCATCGCGAGCGTCGTGTTGTGTGACCAGGCGACTGCAAGAAGCAGCGCGACTGCGCCACAGAGCGCCGGCGCCGCCGTATGCCACCGACGTTCCCGGCGCAGGTCGGCGCTCCGAGCCACCCCTAGCATCATCACTACGGCAGTAAATGATGGAATCATAGACAGCGCGCCGATTGTCCTCGGATCTACGACGCCGGCGCCCTTGATCAGCGTTGGCAGCCAGAATCCCACGCCATACATGCCCATGACGAAGGAAAAGTGCATCGCGCAGATCAGCCAGATGCGGGGATCCGTCATGACCGCACCGAAAGTCAGTGTCTCCTTGCCTGCGTTGTCGACCTCGACGTTGCGCTCGAGAAGTGCCTTTTCGTCGTCGGACAGCCATTTGGCTTCACTAATCCGATCGTCCAGACAGAGCAGAACTAACACGCCAACCGCAATCGAAGGCAACCCCTCGAGCAGAAACAACCACTGCCAGCCATGCCAGCCGTGGGCACCGTCGAAAGTCTTGAGGATGTAACCGGAGAGTGGTCCACCAATCATGCCGGACAGCGGGACGGCGACAATAAAGCGCGATGTCATGCGCGCACGACGCTGCGCGGGAAACCAGCACGTCAAATAGACGATGATGCCAGGGAAGAAGCCCGCTTCTGCCACACCGAGCGCAAATCGCATGACGTAAAACCAGGTCGGCGACGAGACGAACATCGTGAGGCACGAAATGAGCCCCCACGTCATCATGATCCGGGCAACCCAGACGCGCGCGCCAACCCGGTGAAGAATGAGATTGCTCGGAATTTCGAACAGAAAGTAGCCGAGAAAGAAGACTCCCGCGCCGAAGCCATACACGGCATCCGATAATTGCAGGTCGCTCGCCATCTGCAACTTGGCAAAGCCGACATTGACGCGATCGAGATAAGCGACCACATAACACAGCAACAGCAGCGGCACCAGCCGCCAGGCGACCTTACGGTACGTTGCTTCCTCGAAGCCGCTCTCGCCGACGCGCAAGCCTGAGCGCGATGGCGAAACGGGAGTGGAGAGAGGTTCTCCTTGCAGTGCCATCGACGCGTCTCCGAAGGTGGATCCTCGTGAGGGATCCTTTAATAGGTGGTCTGTGGTGAAGCAATGCCGGATTCTATGCTTCCCCCGCTCGAACCATTCTTCCGAATGTCGAATCCATTCATCCAAAGCCCGAATGAATGCGTGAGCCGAGAGGCGCCTGCGTAGCACTGCGCCGCTAGTGCCATACCGCGACAAGGAAGTGGATTTTGGCACTGGCCACCGTCCGCTGGGGCAGGGCTTGAGCCGCTGAGTTGACGCATTTACTTCGTTGCGCAGGGAGGTAATCGACCGCAATCCCACGTTCGGCTTTCGTTTCTATATGAACGCGTTGCTTTTGCGCTTGTTTTTCGTGCGTTGTGACGGACAGATGGCTTGCTGCTTCATATCCGGCTTGTCGCAGCCCGATAGGCTGCGGTGGTGGAGGCGTCGGACTTAAGGGGAGTTTGCCAGCAGCTCTAACCGGAGGGGGTGATGAAATATAGCGGAATTGACCTGCGTTCGCATAACAGCGTCGAGACTGTCACCGGCGAAGCGGACCGGTTGGTCGCAAGAACGCGCCGGCCTAACGGGTACTCACAGACTGCGCCCGCTTGATCTGCCGGTTTATGATTGCTCTGGTTGTTTTGGAGGACTTATGTTTTCCACATCGGTACATTGATGCCGTCGGCCCGCGAGGATCCAACTTCCCTTGTTCTTACGCTCACTGGCCGGACGCGCTCATTTCATTCATCGAGATGACGCAAGCCAAACGGATTGGCGACGTATTAGCGCAGGCAGTTCAGGATCATTTGCAGCGACAATGTAGCCGTCCAGGCACGCGTGCCTCACCAGAGCACCCTATTTCGACGGCCTTGGGAACGGCTTACCCCCTTATCATCAATCCGGTTGCGCCACCCGCGCACAACCGGACCATGGCCCTGCTTATTGCGCCGCCGCTGCGACGGCCTGTTTGATGGCCGTATAAATTGGCTTCTGCCCGGCGCTGCTCGTCAGAATGCCGTAATCGCCGGTTGGGTCATCGTACAGTTCGTACCAGTTGAAGCCGATCACGTTGTACGTGGCTTTAGCCGCGACGAGTTCAGGAATCGTCTTGGCGATGTACTCCTGTGCCTGTGCGGTGGTGAAGTCGGTGTTGACGCCGATCTCCGTGAACATGATCGGGAGATTGTATGCATCGTGCAAGGACTTCAGAACGTTGTAGTTCGTGCCCGTCACGCCCCACGTGTTCTCAGGATCACCACCGTCAGAGTACCAATGCAACTGAATGATGTCGGTCTTCACCAGCGGGTGTCCGGTCGTGCCGTCCGGCTGGACGCCTGTCAGCATGCCTTTGTACCAGCCCAGATGGAGGAAGCCCACAGACGCGGTGGCGATAATTTTTGTCGAGCCTGCAGTGTCAACCGAACGCCAGCCGTCGTACGAGCCACGCAGCGCGCCGCGCCAGATTGGCCACGTGTTGTTGTCGTAGTCGGAGACATTGGCGCCGTCATTGGCCACCGGTGTATCGCCATCGTTGTCGTACTCGTTGCCGAATTCCACCACCGGTACGCCTTTGAGCTTGGTCGCAGCATAAGCCGCCATCGAGTAGGCATATGCGTAAGCGCTCGCCTCTGTCGGCGTCTTGCCGTTGAGCGACGGGTCATCCCATGGATAGGCGTCGATCATCGGCATGATCGTGATCTTCGAGCCCATGCCTGGAATAACTGTATTGGCCACGGCATCAATCTGATCGTAGCTGTGAATGTCCTGCCGGTTCGCCGTCAGACCAAGGTCGGACAGTGTTGCAGCTTGAGTCGCGAGCGGGATCGACGTGTAGATGCCGCCGTAGTTGTAATGCTCATTGATGCCGAAGAACGGGATGGCTGACGCGGTAGCGGGCGTTGCGGCTGCGGACGTCGTCGTAGTGGTGGCGGTAGTCGTGGACGCAGTGGCCGAAGCGCTGGCAGCAGGGCGCGGATCGGCGGACACCACCCAACTGCTGTTTTGCCACACCCACCAGTTGTTGTCGGTGTTTTGCGCATACATTTTGCCGACATACCAGAGCAGCAGCTTGACGTTTGCCGTCGATCCCACTGTCTGGCCTGCCCGATAGACCACGCCCTTCTTCACCGACCAGACTGCACCCCATTCATCATTGATGGAGGTGGCAGGTGGAATGGCTGTGCCGCTTACCGACGGCGGATGTTTGGCGACATCGACGACAGCTACCGGATCGACGGCGTTGGCGGCGACGGCTGTTGCGTCGCTTTTGTCATCACCTCCACCACCACACGCCGCAATAATTGGGAATACTAAGTAGAGTGAACAATTACGTAAGGTTTGAAATTTCATTTGAACTACGAGTGAGTTTTTTTGAAAGTCCTGACCAAGCAAGCGCTCGTCCTAAGTCCCTTGAAGGGAGCTGACAGCGATTGAACACCGATGAAAGGTAGGCGGAACGGCCCACGCGCCCCGGTCTAAGAGAGACCACTAAACTACGCACGTTCCGCATTGATTAGAACGTTCGCTCCCTGCCCAGGCAATGAAGCGGCGATGTTACGCGGATGAAACGTTTTGAACGAGTATTCCGTCGTAACAATGTGTAACGCCCGAAAATAAATCGGTGAACTATGCTTTTATATTAATAATATCAATACGCAAAATGTATTTGGCCCTTTAAGGCATTTTCGGATGTGAGAGAGGTGAGAAATGCAGAGAAAATCCGCGCGTCCGACTGGGAAGCCCCCTGCAGATAAGATATCTTGCGAATATCCACTCGATTCAACCACACTGACTTCGTATTTGCGCAACTACCTGAGCGCGGCGTTATAGGTGCCGGATCTAAGTAGATATCCTGATTCATCTAGACATTCGGAAGCGTCTTTTTCTGCGGGTTTCCCCGGACGCGCGTCAAAATGACGTCGGTAATTTCTGCTGTCGCGCGAGGGAGATTGGCGCGCAAGCGCAGGCGCAATATTTGCATCTCACAACGTTTGTCCAACGCCGACAAAAGAATATTGTTTGCAAAGAATCCGGGGAGTTCATGGTGGTCACCAATAGACAGGCGCCGATTTCTTTCAAAGTCGTCTGTATTCGATGGTTGATTGGCGCCAACCCCCTGCATCACCATAAGCCGCGCGATCACGGGGCAATAAGGACTGTCCGTCCGTCCATGGGCTTTTGCGCGCATCTCCTACGACGACCGCAGGCCGGCGCAGCCCCTCGAACAGAACGCCAATCACGCTGCACGAGCTGCCCGGGACGTCGTAACGGAAGACCTCGTTCGATCTCTGCTTGGGCGTCGTCAACGCTAAAGTGTCGTCAGGATGGCTGACTAATTGTGGTGAGCACAAGACACTGATGGTTGGCATGGGGCGCTGGAGTAATTCGGTCAACCGCGCGGTGGTGCTCGGCGGTCTGTCCGGCAATCCGCAGGGCAGCGTCCAGACACAATCGACGACGGCCTATGCGAAGGGCGGCTTGAGCCTGCATCTGCGCGACGACATGACGTTGCAGCCTTATCCCGGCGTGCGCTCCGCCACTACGGCCGGGCAGGCTACGGCGAGGGCGGCGACAACCTGTTCAACCTCGTCTAGCCGGCACGGGCCAGGTGGCTACGACGGGTGTGGCGGGCTTGCGCTATCTGTTCACGCAACGGCGCAGCAGCGGCGGGGCCAACACGTGGGAAGTCGACGCGAACGTGTAGCACCGCTTCGGCAGTGTGAGCCAGACGGTGAATGCGGCCTTCGCCAGCGCGCCGGACGACGTCTACCAGGCAGGCGGAACGCCGCTCGCGCGCACGATCGCCCACGTGGCGACGGACGGCGAATGGGCGATCAACGAGCGCGCGTGGGTGTTCGCACGAGTTTCGGTCGACCTCGGCAATCACGAGCAGAACGACAGCAGGCTCGCCGGGTTGAACTGGAAGTGGTAAGCCGTTGCGAAAGATCGCGCCTGCTGCGAAGACGACCGCCATCCCGAAACGGTCGGCGAAAACGTGGGCGACTTCGAACACGTAATCGGCGACCATAAAGGTTCGCTGATTGGCCCGCACGTCGCGATGAATCCGCTCGAGGAGGGATGCATCGCACAGTGAGCGTGGACCGTCGAAGCCGTGATTCCCTTCGCACGTCCCCACAAAAGTCCTCCGCGCGAGCCGTGCTAATCTTGCTGCCTTCGTGGAAGCAACGCGGCAACCCGGACCCCCAGATGGAAGCCTTCGATCCGAACGGCGTCGACCCGACGGTCTTCGTGGTCGGCGAACGCCATGACACGCTTGATGAACCGTGGCGAGCCTATCGTCACGCACGGCTGATTCACGTCAGCGACGGCGTGCTGACCGTGCGTACCGAGACCGGCCGCTGGGTCGTGCCGCCCGGGCACGCGGTCTGGATCGTGCCGAACGTGCTGCACTGCCTGCACGCGACGCGTCCCGTGCAACTCTTTTCGCTCTATGCCAACCCGGACGCGGCGCCCTTGCCCGTGCAAAGCGGCGCGCTCGTGCCCGATGCGCTCGTGCAGGCATTGCTGAGCGCCGCGGCCGGTGTGCCGTACGACCAACCGTTCGACGAACCCGCCAGCCGTCTCATGCAGGTGCTGCTCGATCGTCTGCCGGGCTTGCCCGCCGCACCGCTGGGCCTGAACTGGCCGGGCGACCCGCGCATCGAGCGGATCGCCGCCGCGCTCAGCGCCGAGCCGGCGCAACCCGCGGTGCTCGAAGAACTCGCGGCGGCCGCCGGAGTCACGGCGCGCACGGCGGCGCGTCTGTTCGTCAAGGAAACCGGGCAGACCTTCGGTCAATGGCGCCAGCAGTTGCGCCTGCTCGTCGCGCTCGAACATCTGGGCGGCGGCGCGAGCGTCACGCAGGTGGCGCTCGACGTGGGCTACAACGACGTGTCGTCGTTTATCGCGGTGTTCCGCGAGGCGTTCGGCGACACGCCCGCGCGCTATTTCCGCTGACGCGCTACCGGGGCGATGCGAGCGCCGCTGCGTCACCGTATGCGAGAGGCCTGGCGGAAGCGAACTCTCGCGCCCGCGTGCCCGGCATGCAAGAGCCCACCATCCCGCTCAATGCGCGCCCGCCGCGCCCGGACCGCCGCCGCCCTTGGCCGGCCGCGTGATCCAGATCAATGGAATGATGAGAATGAAGATGATTGCCGACACGAAGAAAATGTCGTTCAGGCCCATCATCGCGGCCTGCGTGTTCACGGTGAAATCGAATAGCGCGTGCGCCGATTGCGTATTCAGATGCAGCAGCGACTGGGTCGTGTCGACCTGCTGGTTGAATGCGGGGTTGTTGATGCTCGCCTGTTCGGTGAGCCGCGCATGATGGAGCACGGTGCGGTTATTCCACGCCGAACCCGCGATCGACGTACCCACCGCGCCGCAAAACACCCGCGCGAAATTCGACAGGCCCGCGGCTGCCGGAATCTTGCTCGGCGGCTGGCCGGACAGAATGATCGAGGTGAGCGGCACGAAGAATAGCGCCATCGGAATGCCTTGCAGCAGTGTGGGCAGCACCAGATGCCACGTGTCGATTTCGATCACGTACTTCGAGCGCATGTAGAACACGATCGCAAAGCCGACGAACGCCAGCGTCGAGATCACGCGCGCGTCCGAGCGCGGCAGCACGCGGCCCATCACCGGCGCGAGTATCACCGCGAAGATGCCGAGCGGCGCGGTCACGAGACCGGCATCCACGGAGCGGTAGTTCAGATACTCCTGCATCCATTGCGGCAGCAGCACGAGGTTGCCGAAGAACACGCCGTACGCGACCGAAATCGCAATGGTGCCGCCGAGAAAGTTGCGCTGCTGGAAGAGCCGTAAATCGACGATCGGATTCTCTTCGGTCAGCTCCCACACGAGGAAGAACGCGAAGCTGATCAGCGCGGTGATGCCGAGAATCACGATCACCGGCGACGAGAACCAGTCGAGGTCCTTGCCCTTGTCGAGCATGATCTGCAGCGACGCGACCCACGTGATCAGCAGGCCGAGCCCGACCACGTCGATCGGCGGCTTGCGGGTCGGCGACTCGCGGGTGCGATAGATCATCCACGTGACGCCCGCCGCGAAGAGGCCGACCGGAATGTTGATGTAGAAGATCCACGACCAGCTGTAACTATCCGTGATCCAGCCGCCGAGCGCGGGGCCCGCGATCGGGCCGACGGTCGCGGTCATCGCCCACAGCGCGAGCGCGGTCGAGGATTTCTCCTTCGGATACGAGCCGAGCAGAATCGCCTGCGACAGCGGAATCAGCGGACCGGCCACCGCGCCCTGGAAGATCCGCGCGAGCAGCAGGATCGGCAGCGTCGGCGCAACGCCGCACAGCCACGAGGCCAGCACGAACATCAGGATCGCGCCGACGAACAGCTTCACCTGGCCGATGCGCTGCGTGAGCCATCCGGTCAGCGGAATCGACACCGCATTGGCTGCGGCGAACACGGTGATGACCCACGTGCCTTCATCGACCGAGACGCCGAGGTTGCCCGAAATGGTCGGAATCGCGACGTTCGCGATCGACGTGTCGAGCACGTTCATGAACGTCGCGAGCGCGACGGCGACAGTGGCGAGAACCAGTTTGCCGCCTTCGAGCGGCGGCGGCGGGGCAGGCGGCGCGGAAGCGGGCGCGGCGGTGGGCTGGCTCAATGGGTTCTCCGGAACGGGGGGCTGCGCATGGTTTGGACGGATGGGCCATTGACCGCGAGCGGGAGAGGCCCGTCGGCGGGTCCGTCGAATGATCGCAAAAGCATACCTGTATTCGGATTTTGACGTCGTCCGGGATGCGCGCCGGGCGGCGTGGACAGGGCGCACAGCGTATGCTCGCAGCTGGGGCTGCCGATGGCCTGCAAAGGATGTGTAAGGCAGGCGCTCGCCGCGCGTGCACGCACCGCACACGAACCACGAATCGACCAACAGAAAAGGAAACGCATATGGCCTGGGAACAATTCGAACACGGCTGGCGGCGCGCGCCGGTGAGCGCGCCTGCCAAGGGGCTCGTCGTGCTGATGCACGGCGTCGGCAGCAATGCGCGCGATCTGATGCCGCTCGCGGACATCTGGAGCGAGACGCTGCCGGACGTCGCGTTCACCTCGCTCGACGGCACCGACGCGTTCGACGGCGGCTTCGGCGGTCGTCAATGGTTCAGCCTGCGCGACGTCAACGAAGCGAATCGGGAGGCGCGGGTGAGCGCCGCCTATCCGGCGCTGCGCAGCGTGCTCGAAGCAGAACTCGCACATTGGCAGGTGGCTTTCGGCCGCCTTGCACTCGTTGGCTTTTCGCAAGGTTCGATCATGGCGCTGCATCACGTGGCGGCCAGCGCCGAAGGCGCGGCCGGCGTCGTCGCGTATTCGGGGCGGCTCGCGTCGGCCATCGTCGCGAACAATGGCACGCCGCTCACGCTGATCCACGGCGAGGACGACGAAGTGATCCCGGTGCGCGAACTGGAATACGCCGCCGACGCGTTCAGCAACGCTGGCTACACCGTTGACGCCTACGTGCTGCCCGGCATCGGCCACACGATCGACGCCGACGGCGTCGCACTTGGCCGCGAGGCGCTGGAGCGTTCATTGGGGGCGCTGTCGCGCGGTTGACACGGCCCTGATTGAAAGTGGCCCTAAAGATATGGGTCTGCTTGCCGTTAAGCGGTCATTAGCTTGAAAATCACCCCCGCCGCGCGGACCGCGCAATGCCCGACGGGGCGTGCCGAGCGGCTCGGGGAACCGGGGGCGCATTTTCAAACTGCCCAGCATGGGCGGACAACGACTTATCAGAGCCTTCTTATGGCCAGACCGACGCCGCATTACCCGCTCTTCGAGCGACTGTTCCGCCCTTCCGTGGCGGTGGACCTCGGCACGGCCAACACCCTTATCTATACCGACGACGGCGGCATCGTGCTGAACCAGCCGTCCGTCGTGTGTTTCCAGAAGGAGCCTGCGGCTGGACCGAAGCGTGTCGCCGCGGTGGGCGCCGAAGCCCGTCAACTGCTGGGCCGCACGCCACGCAATCTCGAAACGGTGCGGCCGATGCGCCACGGCGTGATTGCCAATTTCTCAGCCGCCGAGCACATGATTTGCCAGTTCGTCGACATGGCGCGACCACGGCCGCTGTTCAGCCGCCGCGCCGCGTTCACGCTGTGCGTGCCGGCGGGCGCGACCCAGGTCGAGCGGCGCGCGATCAAGGAAGCGGCGGTTGCGGCCGGCGCGTGGAAGGTCAGCCTGATCGGCGAATCGCTGGCGTCGGCGCTCGGCGCGGGCATGCCGGTGGGGGACGCGACCGGGTCGATGGTGGTCGATATAGGCGGCGGCACCACCGAAGTGGGCGTGATCGCGCTCGGCGGCACCGCATATAGCGGCTCGGTGCGCGTGGGCGGCGACAACTTCGACGCGGCGATCGTGAGCTATGTGCGCAATCTGTACGGTGTGCTGCTCGGCGAGCAAACCGCTGAGCACGTGAAGAAGAACATCGGTTCGGCGGTGCGCGAGGTGCCGTTCGAGCAGATGAACGCGACCGGTCGCAGCGTCGACGACGGCTTGCCGCGCACCGTGCAGTTGAGCAATCACGATATCGCCGAGGCGATCGAAGGGCCGTTGCGTCAGGTGATCGGTGCGGTCAAGCGCGGGCTCGAAAGCGCGCCGGCCGAACTGGTGACGGACATCGCCCACCACGGCATCGTGCTGACCGGCGGCGGCGCGCTGCTCGGCAACCTTGGGCGCCGCCTGACCCGTGAACTCGGGCTCGAAGTGCGGGTGGCCGATGAACCGCTGACCTGCGCGGTGCGAGGGGCGGGTGCGGCTGCCG
This sequence comes from Paraburkholderia sp. SG-MS1, assembly GCF_012275575.1. GTDB lineage: Bacteria > Pseudomonadota > Gammaproteobacteria > Burkholderiales > Burkholderiaceae > Paraburkholderia. The sequence continues at coordinate 34,590 of NZ_NPIH01000154.1, forward strand.
CGTCCGGTTTGCTCGACGAAGCCGGGTACGAATGAGGGTGTGGCGAGGACTTGCCGGCCGGGTGTTTTAACGCGCCCACGCTGACGGTGCGGGCGTGCGAGTCATGCCTACCCGTCGGGCCAATGCCGCATCGCGGACGAGCGACCGCAAGCTTCCGGCAGCTATGTGACAATACACGTCCGCGTGCCGATTTCAGCGGTGTCGAGGCATTATCCCCATTCCATTTCTCGCGGCGCCGCCGACTTGGCGTACTGCCGCGCTGTCTGTGAACCATCCGTGAATCAATCTGTTCCTGCCTCGTCGTCTTCGCCATCTTTCATCGAGCTGCAAAGCGGTCTGCGCATGCCCTACGTGGAAGCGGGCGAGGGCGAACTGCTGCTGTTCGTGCATGGCTCGCTGTGCGATTACCGCTACTGGCAACCGCAACTCGCCGGTCTTTCGAAGCAGTATCGCTGTGTTGCGGTGAGTCTCACGCATTATTGGCCGATAACCGATACCGGGCCTGATCTGCCGTTCAGCTGGAGCAGGCATGCGGACGAGGTTGCCGATTTCATCGACCGTTCCGGCGCGGGACCGGCGCACGTGGTGGGGCATTCGCGCGGCGGCTGCGTAGCGTTTCATTGCGCGCGGCGTCATCCCGAGCGCGTACGCACGTTGACGCTCGCCGATCCGGGCGGTCCGCTGCAGATCGCCGGACGTTCGCCTGCGCGTTTGCCGGAGACCGTCAACGCGTTGCGCGCGAAAGCGGCGCAACTGATCGAAGCAGGGGAAGTGGAAGCGGGCTTGCAACTGTTCGTCGATTCGGTCAGCCGGCCCGGCTTCTGGGCGATGAGCACGCCCGGCTTTCGCAGGATGGCCACCGATAACGCGCACACGCTCACACGGCAATTGCAGGACCCCTTGCCGGCCTACGTGCCCGAAGAAGCCGCCGAAGTGCGCTGCCCGGTGTTGCTGATCGATGGCGAGAAGAGTCCCGACATGTTCCGGCGTACCGCCGCCGCGTTGCAATCGTGGTTGCCCGATGCGCGCCGCGAGACGGTGCGCGGTGCGTCGCATGGGATGAATCTCGCGCATCCTGGCGCGTTCAATCGCTACGTCGACGAGTTCATTCGCGCAATGGGCGTGTAGTGAGCGGCATGGGCGCGCAGTGGGTCCATTGCGCCACCGTGCCGGGCTGCTAACGGCGCTTTACGCGCGGCAGCCCGGCACGGCAGTCCAATCAGACAGTCACGTTCAAACCTTGCGATGCGCGTCTTTATCGAGCGCACGTTCCGCCGCTTCGCCGACGAGGCCGTGGTAATACAGGTGCACGCCGATCGCGAGCGAGTCGTTGCGAATTTCGTGGAAGGCCTTCCACGCTTTCACGGGGTCTTTGAATAGCAGATAGTGCGCTTCCTGAGCGATCAGGTCCGCCACTTCATGCAGGCCGTGGCCGTGCAATACATTCACGAGCGTATCGAGACTGCGATGCGTGCGTGCGTCGGTACGCGGATAAAGCATGTGCAGCACTGCCACATCCTGCGTCTTCAGCGCCGCCGATAACGCAACGACGATGTCCTGATGATTCAGCGCGGTGACGCTGTTCTCTTCCGTGTGAACATGATCCGGAAATAGCGTTTCGAGAGAGGCGTTCATCGGGTCCTTCCTGTTCTTCTGGCTGATTAAAAAAGCCCGCCGTGACGTGGCGGGCCAAAGACAGCGATGTGTTAGCAGGGGAAGCAAAACACCAATGCAGTATCGCAGATGCGCTGACCCCTGCGCAGTCCGGCTGCAGCAAAACATTGTTGCGGCGAGCGCGCTAACTTTCATTTAGCTGGCGGTGGCGTAGAGCGTGTGGAGAATCTTTCACACCATGTATTCGCGTGCTCCACGTGCCCTTCAGACGAGCTTCGACGGCAACGAATGTTGCGTGCGCCGAGATGGATTGTTGCCATCAATCGTCGCAATCAACGATCCTGCGGCCCGTAGAATGCGAGGCGGAGCCTGAGCATGCCAACGCGTCCGGAAGAAACGAAGGTCGGGCATGCCGGCACGTGTGCGATGTGAAAGTATAAGGAACGTGTAGATGAACTCGAAGACACACGCAACGCTGAGCTTTTCCGACAGCGATCAGACAATTGAACTGCCGATCTATCAAGGCTCGCTCGGGCCGGACGTGATCGACATTCGCAAGCTGTACGGCCAGACCGGGAAATTCACGTACGACCCGGGCTTCATGTCGACGGCGGCATGCAATTCCGAAATCACGTATATCGACGGCGACAAGGGCGAGCTGCTGTACCGCGGCTACCCGATTGACAACCTCGCGCAAAACGCCGACTTTCTTGAAACCTGTTATCTGCTGCTCAAGGGCGAACTGCCGGATGCGCAGCAGAAAGAAGCGTTCGTGGACACCGTCACGAAGCACACGATGGTGCACGAGCAGATGCACTTCTTCTTCCGCGGTTTCCGTCGCGACGCGCATCCGATGGCGATTCTCGTCGCTGCTGTCGGCGCATTGTCGGCGTTCTATCATGACTCGCTCGACATCAATAATGCGCAGCACCGCGAGGTCTCCGCGATCCGCATGATCGCCAAGCTGCCGACTCTCGTCGCGATGGCGTACAAGTACACCGTGGGTCAACCGTTCGTTTATCCGAAGAACGATCTGTCCTACAGCGCGAACTTCATGCGCATGATGTTCGCCAATCCGGCGCAGGAGTACGAGGTCAACGACGTGCTGGTGCGCGCGCTCGACCGTATCCTGATCCTGCACGCAGACCATGAACAGAACGCATCGACCTCGACCGTGCGTCTGGCCGGTTCCTCGGGTGCGAATCCGTTCGCGTGTATCGCGGCAGGCATTGCGTGCCTGTGGGGCCCGGCGCACGGCGGCGCGAACGAAGCCGCGCTGAACATGCTGGAAGAAATCGGCTCGGTCGACAACATCCCCGAATTCATCGCGAAGGTGAAGGACAAGAACTCGGGCGTGAAGCTGATGGGCTTCGGACACCGCGTCTACAAGAACTACGATCCGCGCGCGAAGCTGATGCGCGAGACCTGCCACGAGGTGCTGGAAGAGCTTGGCCTGCACGACGACCCGCTGTTCAAGCTGGCCATGGCGCTGGAAAAGATCGCGCTCGAAGACGATTACCTCGTGTCGCGCAAGCTGTACCCCAACGTCGACTTCTACTCGGGCATCGTGCAACGCGCACTCGGCATTCCGACCGCGATGTTCACGTGCATCTTCGCGATGGCGCGCACGGTCGGCTGGATTGCGCAGTGGAACGAAATGATTGCCGATCCAGAGCAGAAGATCGGCCGTCCGCGTCAGCTGTTCGTGGGTGAGACGCAGCGCGAAGCCAAACCGGTGACGCAGCGTTAATGTGTCCAGGCCGTCGGCAGTCCGATGACTGCGCGACGGCCTTTTTTTTGCGCTGAAGTCCTGATCGAAGGCGCAGGCTGGCGACAACCGCCCCGCGGAAAAAGACCGATCTCGCTCGCGTCGCGTCAAAGCCAAACCCTCTGCACGTCCTGTGCCACGGAAATCACGCAGCGAATCTCGCAAAAAACCTCGCACAAAACCGAAACTCCCCTGTGATAAGTTCGTCTGACGCGGACAGACCCTCTACAATCGGAAGCGACCGGCCGGCACGAAGCGGCGCCCGAATGTGAAACTGAAAGCAGAAGCGAACCCATAGGAGTGACCCTGATGCAGCAGCCTGAAACCCTCGGTGGTGTGTCCCTCTCGGGCGGTGTCGATCACCGCGAGCCCGAGCCGGACGGCGTATTCATCCCGACGGAAAACCTCAATGTCGCGAGTGCCACCCAGCACGTGCTGAAGTCGGGCGACACCTTCATCGTCAACGACCCGCTCGGCGATATTACGGGCCACGACGACGGCCTGTTCGTCAACGACACCCGTGTTCTTTCGCAATTGCGCCTGACTTTCGGCGGCCGTGCGCCGTCGCTGCTGTCGGGCAGCGTCAGCAGCGACAACACCTCATTTACCGCGCATCTGACCAATCGTCCGTTGCCGCCGCTCGGCGGTGACAGCACGCCCGAAGGCGTAATCCACGTCGAGCGCGTGCGCGTGCTGTCGGGCACCGTGCTCAATGAAGCCATCGAACTCACCAACTACGGCACGCGCGACGCGGTGGTGCCGCTGTCCATTTCGTTCGCGAGCGACTTCCGCGACATGTTCGAAGTGCGCGGCCTGAAGCGCGACAAGCAAGGCCGTGTCGAACCGGCGCGCGTGGAGAATCGTCAAGTGCTGCTCGGCTATATCGGTCTCGACGACGTCGCGCGTAATGTGCAGATCGCGTTCGCACCGGAGCCGGACAATCTGTTCGCCGACCGCGCCGACTACACCGTCAAACTGCCGGCGCAAGCGTGCGTGTCGATTTATCTGTCGGTCGCGGTGCAGGTCGTCGCGCAGTCGGACAAGGCGGGCGCCGACGTCTCGCAACCCGTGCATGCGCTGAGCGAAAGCCATCTGTCACAAATCGATGCGGAACGTCCGCGCGTTGGCCGCGCGGCGGTGCGCGCCGCACTGGTCGATGCCCACCTCGTGATGCGCGAACGCCGCCGCACGACCGCGCGCGTGCGCTCGAGCAATCCGCTTTTCAATGCATGGATCGACCGCTCGTTCGCCGACCTCGGCCTGCTAACCACCGATCTCGCAACCGGCCCATATCCCTATGCGGGCATCCCGTGGTTCTCGACGCCGTTCGGCCGCGACGCTGTCATCACGTCGTTGCAGACGCTGTGGCTGCAACCGCAACTGGCCGCTGGCGTGCTGCGCTTTCTTGCCGAGCATCAGGCGCGCGAGAATTCGCCATTTCGCGACGCCGCGCCCGGCAAGATCATGCACGAGATGCGCAAGGGCGAAATGGCCGCCGCCGGCGAGGTGCCGTTCGCGCTGTACTACGGCGGCGTCGACACCACGCCGCTGTTCATCGTGCTGGCCGGCGCCTATGCGGCGCGCACCGGCGACCTCGCGCTGATCGACGAATTGTGGCCGGCGCTCGAACGTGCCGCGCAATGGGTCGCGGGCGTGTGCGACAAGAACCGCTACGGCCTGCTCGACTATCAGCGCGAGTCGGACGGTGGCCTCGCGAACCAGGGCTGGAAAGATAGTCACGACTCGGTGTTCCATGCCGACGGCCGCTTTCCCGACGGGCCGATCGCGCTGGTCGAAGTGCAGGCGTATGCGAGCGCCGCGTTCGACACGATGGCGCGCTTCGCAAAACTGCGCGGCCTGCGCGAACCGGCTGTGCAATACAGCGAGCGCGCGAAGAAAATCCGTCAATGTGTCGAAGAGAAGTACTGGATGGAAGAGTCCGGCTTCTACGGTATCGCGCTCGACGGCCATGGCGAACTGTGCCGCGTGATGGCGTCGAATGCGGGCCACCTGCTGGCCTTCGGGCTGCCGACGCGCGAGCGCGGCGAAGCGGTGGTGCGCGCCCTCGACTCGACGCTGTTCCACACCGGCTGGGGCGTGCGCACGCTGGCGGCGAGCCAGGCGCGTTTCAACCCGATGGCTTATCACAATGGCTCGGTCTGGCCGCACGACAACGCGTTGTGCGCGCGCGGCCTGTCGCATTACGGCGGCAAGGCGGCGGCCGTGCGCCTGTTGCAGGCGCTGTTCCAGGCGGCGGTCAATTTCGACATGCGTCTGCCCGAGCTGTTCTGCGGTTTTCCACGGCGGCGCGGCGAGCCGCCCACCGCGTACCCGGTTGCGTGTCTGCCGCAGGCGTGGGCGGCAGGTTCGCCGTTCATGATGCTGGAAGCCTGTCTGGGCATCACGATCGACGCCGAGCGGCGCGAAGTGGTGATCGAGCAGCCGATGCTGCCCGAGGGCATCGACTGGCTTGAAATCGGCGATCTGCGGGTCGGTGATTCGTCGGTGTCGATCACGTTCCGCCGCATCGGCGAGAAGGTGGTGGCGTCGGCCGAGCAGGGCGATGTGCGCGTGGTGGCGTTGCTTTAGCCGGCAGCGCGACTGCCATGCCTCATGGCCGGTATACGCCGATATACCGGTCGGGGATTGCAGAAGGATGACGTGAAAGGGTTGGTCGCTTTCCCGTCACTTACTTTGACCAACGTCATGCCACCTCGGACCACCCTCGATGCTGCAAGCATGATTGGGTGGCGAGATAGATAGGCCTCCCCACGAAAGGGCGCTTCCACGATCAAATGACCGCGCAAGCGCGCCTTCTCCATCGAATGCCGCCAGACGCTCGACGAGCGTCTGTCCGCCGGCCATGTTCAGATTCCTGTCCCGGATACGCGCCGACTCGCACAAATACGACACGAAAAGGCGCAAAACGCTGTGGTTCATTTGATTCGCTTTCTGATGACATCTGTTACGCTCGATCGGCATGTGACAGGTAATTTTAAGTAATGTGAAGTAATGTCTTAATCACGTATTGGCATCCGGGTCCGGGCGATTTGCACGCGTCGTGCACTCGGGGGACTCGCGACTGCGCGCAGTCCCGGTCAATCGATACGTGCTAGCGAGATGCTTGCTCCTGAAGTGATCTGCTGTACCCAATTCCTCTTGTAACGACCTGGGCGGAGTACGACATGTTGACAGGATCGAGTTCACGGTTGCTCGCGATTGGCGTCTTCCTGGTATTGACCGGTTGCGGCGGAGGCGGAGGCGGAGAGGGCACGACGGGTGCCTCCAGCAGTGCGGGCGCTAGCGGGGCGGGCGCCGCGAGTGCTCCGGCCGCCGCCAGTTCTCCGGGCGCTGCCAGTGCGCCGGCTTCCGCCAGCGCTCCTGCAGCAGCCACCCCCGCGTCAGGCGCATCGACCCCCAGCGTGACGACGCCGACGCTGGCCGCCGCGACACCGGTGATCGACGGCACGACGCTCGGCGACGCCTTCTGGCCCACGGGCTCCTCATCATCAGGTGGACGGGGTCAAGCGGTGGGCGGGCTCAACTGCACCGTGCGCAGCAATGCCTACACTTACGCGCATCTGTCCATCTATCAGAACGGGCGGCTGCTTGCGCTGCCGGGTAATGTCGGCATGGTCGAGCCGACCATGGCAGCCCAGACTGGCTGCGCGTATCCGCTGCACACGGTGGATTCAACCGGCAAAATTCGCATGGACGCGAGCACCCACGCGTCATACACCTTGGGGCAGTTTTTCTCGATCTGGGGGCAAACGATCGACGCGTCCAGCGTCGCCGGCGTGAGCGGCTCGCCCATCACCCTCTACGTGAACGATGGCGGCGCGCTCACGCAGTACACAGGCGATCCCGCGAGCCTCGTGCTGCCCGCGCATGGCGAAGTGACGATTGTCATCGGCACGCCTTTGACCCAGATTCCGACGTACGCATGGACCGATCCGCCGCCATTCGATCCAAACCCGATCACGCTCGCGTACCTCGGTGTGGTGGGGAACAACTTCTGGCCGGCCGGTAACAGCGCGACGGGGGGCAACGGATCGAACGTGGACGGTCTGATCTGCGCAGCCAATATGAGCGAGCTGTATCACGTCCATGCACACCTCGCTATTTTCAAGGACGGCCAGTGGCTCGCGTTGCCTGCCCTCGTCGGCATTCTGCCCCAGTGCAACTATGAAATGCACACCCACGACCAGACCGGCATCATCCATATTGAAACGCCCACTTTCAAGACCTTCACGCTTGGCCAGTTCTTCGATATCTGGGGCCAACCGCTTAGCAGCACGAACGTAGCCGGTGTGACCGGGAACGTCGTCGCCTACATCAACGACAATGGCGATTCGCGGCGCTACATGGGTGATCTGCGCAACATCGAGTTGACCTCGCTGCGCGACATCACTTTGCAGATTGGCACGCCGGTCGGCACGCTCGCCACCTACTCGTGGTACGAACCGCAGTGATCGGCCGGACACGGCGGGCGCGTGGTCGTCCGCTGTGTTGTTCTTCGGAGTACCGAGGCCGTTTATCGACTACCTAGCCAGCGGGGATACCCGCGCCGCCGTGGCTATGAAAGCGGGCAAGAAACTGCCGTGCGCGCAGCGACTCCGGGCTGCCGAAAAACTGCTGCGGCGGCGCGGTTTCGACAACCTGCCCGCCATCCATGAACACGATGCGATCGGCGACCTGGCGCGCGAACTCCATTTCGTGCGTGACGATCACCATCGTCGCGCCTTCGTTCGCGAGCGAGCGCATCACGCTGAGCACTTCGCCGACCAGCATCGGATCGAGCGCGCTGGTTGGCTCGTCGAATAGCAGCACATCGGGCTTCATCGCGAGCGCGCGTGCAATGCCGACGCGTTGTTTCTGCCCGCCCGACAGGCGCGACGGAAACTGGTCATGCTTGTCGGCGAGGCCCACGCGATCGAGCAGTTCGATTGCTTCCGCCCGCACCGTTGCACGATCGCGTTTGAGCACGTGCAGCGGCGCCTCCATCACATTGTCGATCACGCTCAGATGCGGCCATAGTGCGAAATGCTGAAAGACCATGCCGATCCGCGCGCGGATTTTCGCGAGGTCGGCGTCGCTCATGCGGATACGCGTGTTGTCGCGCACGCCCATGCGCTGGCCTGACACATGCACGCTGCCCGCGTCGGGCACTTCGAGCCAGTTGATGCAGCGTAGCAGGGTCGACTTGCCGCAGCCGGACGGGCCAAGCAGGCAGACCGTCTCGCCTTGGGCGACCTTCAGCGACACATCGCGCAGCACCTGATTGTCGCCGAACGACTTCGAGATGCCGACGAGATTCAGCACGTTGGCGCGCGAGGTCACGGCGTCGGCCGGTCCGGTTTGCGGCAGGGTTAAAGGCATGGCAGGAGTCACGCTCGACGCTCCTCGGCGAATTTGTTCAGCATGCCGGTGCCTGCTTCGATTGCGAGGCAGATGCACCAGTAAAGGAGAACCGCCGCGACGAAGGCCGCGAACGGAATGAAGTAAGTGGCCTGGATGCCCGTCATTTCATGCGTCAGTTCACTGACCGCGATGACCGTCAGGAACGCACTGTCCTTGACGATCTGGATCAGCTGGTTGCCCACGAGCGGCGTCGCGCGCAGCATGACGGGCGGCAGGATGATGCGCCGCAGGAGGGTGAAGCCGCGAAAGCCGAACGCCTTGCCGGATTCGATCAGCGACGCGGGCAGTTCGACCCATGCGCCGCGCAACAGCTCGCCCATGTAGGCCGCGTTGTAAAGAATCAGCGCGAGAGCGCCCGCGGACCAGTTCGACATGCGGATGCCGAGCGTCGGCAGGCCAAAGTAGATCAGGTAGACGAACAGCAGGAACGGCGCGCAGCGCATCGCGTCGACATAGACGGCGGCCACGCGGCTCACGGCCTTGTTCTGCGACATTAGCATCGGCATGAGCAGCGCGCCGAGCACGAGCGACGCGACGCCCGAAACGGCGAGCAGGATCACCGTGTTGAGCAGCCCCGCGAGTACGGCGTCGCGCTGCTGCCAGATGATCAGAAAGTTGGCGATCAAGCGAGGCCTCCGGTGCGAAGACGTTTCTCGACCATGCGTTTTAACCGGATCAGCGCGAACACGATCAGGCCGTACAGCACGAGCGCGAAAATGAAGGGAGGCAGCGGCTCATAGGTATTCGAGCCGACCCGCAGCGCGGCGCGTGTGATCTCGACGATTCCGATCACCGCGACGGCGGGCGTCGACTTGATCTGCAGCGTCATTTCGTTGACGAGTCCGGGCAGGCTCGCGCGATAGACCTGTGGCAAGACGATGCGCCGGATGCGCGTGAAGCGGGGCATCGCGAATGACAGCGCCGCATCGTACTGGTCGCGTGGAAACTCGACGAACGCACTGCGCCAGATCTCGCAGTTGAACGCCGATGTGCTGATGGTCAACGCGGCGATCGCAGCGGGAACCGGATCGAGCGACAGTCCGAGTTGCGGCAGCGCGAAGAACACCAGCAAGGTCAGCGTGACGGTCGGGCACGAGCGCACGATGCTCACGTACGAATAGACGATGCGGTCGAGCACCGGCACTTTCGCCCAGCGGATCAGTGCGAGCCCGAGCCCGATCGGCACGCCGAGTACGATGCTGATGAGCGATAGCGATATGGTCGCCAGCGCACCCTGTGTAATGCTCCAGTAGTCGTAAGCGGTCATCGGGCGGGCTCGGCTGCGGGATCAGTTAATGGATTGCGGCATCGATTCGAAGCTCGCGCCAAACCACTTCTTCTGCATCTGATACATCTCGCCGCTCTTGCGCAGATCGAGCAGCACGCCGTTCACCATTTGCAGCACGGCCGTGTCACCCTTCTTGACTGCCCATGCGATATACACCGGGCTGCCGATCTTCTCGCCGATCACGAACGTATCGGGGCGCGTCCTGATCAGCGAATTCAGGTTGATCTGCGTATTCGCCGCGACGTCGAGCCGGCCGAGCGCGAGATCCTGATAGATCTCCGGGTACGACTGATACTCGACGATCTGCTTGAGGCCCTTGCCGCCGTGGGTTTTTTTCAGCTGTTCGTCGAATGCCTTCACGTCGGCCAGCATCGCGCTGCCGGTCTGCACGCCGATGATCTTGCCGACCAGATCGTCAGCCGATTTGATCGGCGAGCCCTTCTTGACCACGTAGAACGTTGTCGATTCCGCGAGCGGCGCGGTGAAGTCGAACGTGCCTTTGCGTTCCGGCGTGACGAGCACTGCGGTCACCGCCATGTCGTATTTGCCGGTTGTCACGCCGGGCAGGATGCCTGACCACGGCATGATCTGCTGGCGAATCTGCACGGGCAGTTTCTTCTTCACGAGCGCGAGCATTTCGTTGTCGTAGCCGGTGGGCGTGCCGTTGTCCACGAATTCGAACGGCTTGAAATCGTCTTCGGTCGCCACCGAAATATAGCCACGCGACTTGATTTCATCCGCGCTAGCCGCACTCGCGACGTGCGCGGCACCTGCAAACGCGGCGATCGCGAACAGCGTACGCAACGAGGTGCGCGCGAGACGGCGGAGGCCGCAACGGCGGGTAGCGCCCGCTTCGGCGCGCTGGATGATGAGAGACGACATTGAGTACCCCTCTTTTTAGCTGGTGTGACGCGGTTGTCGCGCGGAGAGTGCGCTTGGCTGGCCGGACGGCCCCTCGTTCATGTGCGAAGCGAAATTTGTATGCACACTTACAAGTTTGCGTTTAATTGCAAATTGCATGCCAGTCGGTGGGACGCCCGTTGACTCGGGCGCGCGCGGTTCCGTGCTCGCCGAGATGCGCCGGCAGCGGGCGGCGAACGCACCAAACCAAGACCGAAAGCCCATGGAAAGCGCCATCGATGCACTTTTTTGGACCGTGTGAGGTGCTGTGCGAGCGGGGCATGTCGTGCAGTGGAGACGCACCGGAAGTGGACCGCCAGATAACGCGGCATGCGTTTATTTTGCTGATACGATGTGTGCTGACGAATTGTGGACAATGTCGGATCTGCGCGCCCAACAAGGAGCCTTGACGCAATGGAACAGCACAACGAACTCGCAACGCGGGAACCCGCTTCACGCGAAGTCATCGAGCCGGGCGGCCGCTGGTCGAAAAGGCTCGAAACCGGCGACCAGTTGCGTATCGTCGATCTGGAAGGTCAGCAGGCAGTCGATTTCCTATGCTATGGCAGTGAGATGCCGCTTGACCGGCTGAACGTGCCGAACACGGTCAAGCTCAACCGCTCGTTGTATGTGAGCAAGGGCTCGACGATCTATTCCGATCGGGCTCGGAAAATGTTCTCGGTGCTCGAAGACACGTGCGGATTTCACGACACCCTGGCAGGCTGCTGCAGCCACGAGATGGATCTGCTGCGCTATGGCGTGCACAACACGCTCAGCTGCCGCCATAACTTCGTGCACGAGTTGGCGAAATGGTCGCTCGGTCCGTCCGAGATCGTCTCGAACATCAACTTCTTCATGCGCGTGACGGTCGGCGAGCAAGGCGAAGTCGAAATCGCGCCGGGTTCGTCGAAAGCGGGGGATTACGTGGTGCTGCGCGCGGAGATGCCGGTGATCGCGATGCTGTCGAACTGTCCGCAGCAGAACAATCCTTCATCGGGCTTCAGGCCTACGCCGATCGAGGTAACGGTTTGGCGCGCCTGATCCTCCGCACGCCCAACCCAGCAACCGACTAGAGCACTTCATGGCCGTGAGCCCGAAAAAAGAAAAATCTGCCAGGGAGCCCGGGAGCGACGACACGCTCAAGGACTGGCGTCATACCGCACTCGACGCGCGCCCCGGCTTTCTGATCCGCCGGCTGCATCAGATTCATGTCGCACTGTTCGTCGAAGAGTGTGCGCCGGAGGGCATCACGCCCGTGCAGTACAGCATTCTCACCGCGCTCGAACAGATGGGGCCGTCCGAGCAGATCGCACTGTCGCGTGCGGTCGGGCTCGATCGTGCGAATACGGCCGATGTGATCGGACGGCTGGTCGAGCGGCGCTTCATTCAACGCCGCGTATCGAAAACCGATAAGCGCAAGAAGGTGGCGGAACTCACCGATGTGGGGCGGGCGTTGCTAGGGCGTCTCGAAGAAGGCGTCGCGCGCGCGCATGAGCGAACGCTCGCCGCGCTAGCACCGGCCGATCGCAAGCGCTTCATGGCGTATCTGGCCTTGCTCGTCGAAACGAATAACGATCGCAGCAGAACACCCGTCGGAGGTGGCGCGAAAAAGAGTGACGAAGACGCGTAACGTCGCTGTTTCACAGGGTGCTTGCCGCGTTGATACCGCCGCGCGAACCGCGCTTGTGAGTGTCCCGTCTTTCGGTGCGATTGAAAAAGGCAGCGCGACGAACGCGCCCGTTCAATCCCGCTGCGAGCGATTCGCGCGCGTCATGCGTCCTTGAGGTCCTCGAGCGCCGCGGCAAACAGGCCGACGTGCGCGGCGAAGAGCCCTCGGCCGAGCAGTCCCGCGCGGCCGTCCGCACCGACCATCGCAATTGCCGCGAGCGGTGCGACGCCATGCAGGATCACGCGCGCGGCATCGAGGCCGGCGTGGAGCTCGGCAAAGGCCGGGTGTGTCCCCGCGTACAACTGGGCCTGCTCGGGCTGCCATCCGGGAGACAGCCACGGCGCGAATGCGGTCGCTGGTTCGGGCGCGTGCATGAGCGCCTGCGCGCCGAAGCCGGCGGCGTCGATCACGCCGCTATCGCCGGTCAGCGGCGCGGCGGCTACGTCGAGTGCGGGATTCATGCGCGGTCCTTGCGGCGCGGCCGCGCGTGCGGCGGTCCAGTGCGATGGGCGACCCGCCAGCCGGATGCCGACATCGACGCCATTACCCGCGAGCGCGACGACTAGCGTCGATGCAGACTCCGCACCCTGCGCGGCCGCCGAGGTCATCAGGCAACAGGCCGCCATCCAGAGCGTGAGAAAGAAGAGCGGCGTGTGCTGGAGCATCGCATGGACCGACGCATCCGCTAGCCGGGGCGACAGTAACGCGTAAAGCGCCGCGCTCGCGGCCGTGGTGCGGGCATGCAGATCGTCGCCGTTGTCGAGGCCGTGGCGGGCGAGGGCAATCAGGTCGACGTGCTCGCCCGACAGCGCGTGGCTGAGCACTGGCGCGAGCACCGTGTCGCGCCATGTCATGCGTTCGAGAATGGCGGGGTCGCGTGAGCCGAAGCGCAGTTGCGGCCCCGCGCCGCTGCCCAGTAGCGACCATGCAGCGCCTGTTTGATCGGCAACTTCGACCAGCGCCGTGCTGCCGGAAATCACGGCGGCAAGCGGCGTCACCACGCCGTACGATTGCGCCGGAACGAGCGTCACGCGGCCGCTGGCAATCAGCCGCTCGGCGTCCTGCTCGCTCGTCGCCCAGCCTTCGTACAGGCAGCACAGCACCGCCGAGGACAATACCGGCGCAGGCGGCTGGCATGGGTCCACGTAGGGCGGCCCTGCATGCAGCAACGTGAAATCGGGCAAACCGACGGCGTCGCGTGCGCGGCGAACGGCGCGCCATTGCGGGCGGACGGCATACAGGCGTTGCAGGGCGGCATCGTTGGCCAGCGAGGTCATCGGCGTGCCCCGAAGCCGAACACGCCGCATAGACGCGACCACAAAATTTTCCAGAACATGTTGCCGAGATTCAGCGGTGCGGCGGCAGGCGGGTTCGCACGATGAAGCACCGGCTCGGGGG
>NZ_NPIH01000155.1 GCF_012275575.1 Paraburkholderia sp. SG-MS1
CGCTCGCCTTGTCGCGCCAGGCCTGGAGCTCGGCATTGTCCGGCTCGCAGGCGAGCGCGAAACGGATGTTCGACAGCGTGTATTCATGCGCACAGTGGACTTCGGTCGCGCCGGGCAGCGCGGCGAGCGCATCCAGCGAAGCGAGCATCTGCTTCGGCGTGCCTTCGAACAACCGGCCGCAGCCGCATGCGAACAGCGTGTCGCCGCAAAAGACGTGCGGCGTGCCACGCGAATCGGCGGCCTGAAAATACGCGATGTGGCCGCTCGTGTGGCCGGGCACGTCGAGCACGCTGAATTCGAGCGCGGGCGTCTCGATCGACACGCGATCGCCATTTTCGAGACGGTGCGTGAGATGCTGGATCGCTTCACCAGCGGGGCCGTAGACCGGCACGGCCTGGCCATTCAGCAGATCGGCCACCCCACCGACGTGGTCGTGATGATGGTGCGTGAGTAAAATAGCGCTCAGCTGCCATCCGCGTTTCGCCAGATAGGCACGCACGGGGGCCGCCTCACCCGGATCGACGACGACTGCATGGTGTCCGTCGGAAACAACCCAGATGTAATTGTCTTCAAACGCCGGGACCGGAACGTACTCGAGCGCATTCATAGGCGACGTATTCTTTGATATGACTGACCGAGCAATTATAGACTGGCCCGCCTGGACCGATTCACCGCCCGGCCGCTACGTGCTCGACTGGGAGCAGACCCAGCTCGACCGCGTAGTGTCGGACGTGTTCGGCTATCATGCGCTGCAACTCGGCCTGCCCCAGCTCGATGCATTGCGCGAGAACCGGATGCCATGCCGCGGCCTCGTGCTCGACGCTGCGAGCGGAGCCAGCGCGCCCTACGCTTTTCCGCGCGGCCTGACGCATGCCGGCACCCGCCCCGGATCGAACCGCGGCGCGGCGTCGGCCGGGTCGGCGGGCCTGCCCGCGCCGGCCGGCCGCAGCGCGGTGTGGTGCGACCTGCTGGATCTGCCGTTCGAAGCACAGAGCGTCGATCTGATCGTGATGCCGCACACGCTTGAATTCACGAGCGATCCGCACCGGCTGCTGCGCGAAGCCGAGCGCGTGTTGATGCCCGAAGGGCAGCTCATCATTCTCGGTTTCAACTCGCTGTCGCTATGGGGCGCGCGGCAATCGGTTGGCAAGATGACCGGCCGGCCGTTCGTGCCGGCGGCGGTCGACCTGATCGCCTTCACGCGCCTGAAAGACTGGATCAAGCTGCTGGGCTTCGACCTTGAACGCGGGCGCTTCGGCTGCTATCGTCCGCCGCTCGGCAGCGAGCAATGGCTCGCCCGCTATGGCTTCATGGAAGCCGCCGGCGACCGCTGGTGGCCGATCTTCGGCGCCACCTACATGATCAAGGCGATCAAGCGCGTGCGCGGCATGCGCCTCGTCGGCCCGTTGAAAGTGAAGAAACCCGTGCTCGCGCCCGGCCTCGCGCCCGCGGCCACCCCGAATACACGCAACCACACTCAATGACTCCCGATTTCATCGACATTTATACCGACGGCGCCTGCAAGGGCAACCCGGGCCCCGGCGGCTGGGGCGCGTTGCTGCGCTTCGGCGACCAGGAAAAAGAACTGTTCGGCGGCGAAGCCAACACGACCAACAATCGCATGGAATTGATGGGCGTGATCGCCGCGCTCGAAGCGCTGAAGCGCCCCTGCAAGGCAGTCGTGCACACCGACTCGCAGTATGTGCAGAAAGGCATCAGCGAATGGATTCACGGCTGGAAAAAGAAAGGCTGGATCACTGCGGCAAAGCAGCCGGTGAAGAACGCCGACCTGTGGAAGCGGCTCGACGCGCTCGTCGCGCAGCATGAGGTCGAATGGCGCTGGGTGCGCGGACATAGCGGACACCCGGAAAACGAACGCGCCGATCAACTGGCCAATCGCGGCGTCGCGTCGCTCGCGCAAATCGGATGAGCGTCGCGCGCAATGCTTTGCGATAGCTGGCGCCGTTCTCTCACCGCTTTTTTTCTTCGCTGCAATTTTCTGAGGCAGGCTAATCCGATATGCGTCAACTCATCCTCGATACCGAAACCACCGGCTTGAATGCCCGCACCGGCGACCGGATCCTCGAACTCGGTTGCGTCGAGCTGGTGAATCGCCGCCTCACCGGCAACAACCTGCACTTCTACATCAATCCGGAACGCGACAGCGATCCGGGCGCGTTGGCCGTGCACGGCTTGACCACGGAATTCCTCAGCGACAAGCCGAAGTTCGGCGAGATCGCCGATCAGTTTCGCGACTTCATCCAGGGCGCGGACCTGATCATTCACAACGCGCCATTCGACATCGGCTTTCTCGATGCCGAATTCGCGTTGCTCGGCTTGCCGAAGGTGAGCACCTACTGCGGCGAGATCATCGATACGCTCGCCCGCGCCAAGCAGATGTTCCCCGGCAAGCGCAACTCGCTCGATGCGCTGTGCGACCGCTTCGGCATCAGCAACGCGCACCGTACGCTGCACGGCGCACTGCTCGACTCCGAGCTGCTCGCCGAAGTCTATCTGGCGATGACGCGCGGCCAGGAGAGCCTCGTCATCGACATGCTCGGCGAATCGCATGCCGGTGGCGACGCGCATGCGCCGCGTGTCGCACTCGAGTCGCTGGAACTGGTCGTCATCGCTGCCAGTGACGACGAAGTTGCCGCGCACCAGGCAGTGCTCGATGGTCTCGACAAGGCAGTCAAGGGCACGAGCGTTTGGCGGCTCGAACCCGCTCCCGCAGAAAATGAGCAGATTGCTTAAAAAATACTAGACGGAAGCAAAAATCACTGACATAATCTCAATCTCTTCGGGTGGTTAGCTCAGCGGTAGAGCACTGCCTTCACACGGCAGGGGTCACTGGTTCGATCCCAGTACTACCCACCAGAATTTTGGTGTGTCGATCACCGAAGACCAAAGGGCTTATGCAGAAATGCATAAGCCCTTTTCTATTTTTCATTCGGGTTTTGATGTGGCGTTTTTCGATCCTCGATCAGGTCGAGCGGGGTTCGGCCCGCACGGATACGAAAACGCGTCTCGCGACGGGATTTCGTCTTCGGGTTTCCCCGTCGGCACCGGAACTTCGTAAGTTTGCGACCGCCGGATCCTGCTGATATAGTTGCCCTTCGGCGCAATCGTCGCCCATCTTCTTCTCCACCTCATTCGACCAAAAGGGAGGCGTCACATGTTCGCAGTGCATATCGCTCTCCCTCGCATGGTCCCGCGATCGCCCTCACGACCTTAACCCTCGTCAGCCCGTCGCATAGGCGAGTCCGCCCGCAAAGGCGTGACGAGCAGATCCCAGACAGCCCTGAGTCGCATTGCCGGTGCATGCCGGCACGCCTGACTGTCTCTTCCCTTCGCTTCTGACTGGAACCTCGGTGCGTTCATGCGTCGCCGGGTCGCGGCAAATGGCTAACAAAAAACTCGACTTTCGCGGACAAGCCTTTAAGGATGTCCTCGGTTTCACCTTCAATCACTGGGCGCAACAGCCGTGGCGCGTCGTCGTCATCGCGGCGCTGGTGCTGTGCTCGGCATTGGCTGATGTGCTCACGCCGGTGTTCGCCGGACGCCTTGTCGACGCAATCGCCTCCGGACCGGCCGGCAACGAAAGCGCCTGGCGCGCGGCGATCACGGCCTTCTGCATGCTGGCCGCGCTCGGCCTCGGCGCGACGCTGCTTCGCCAGGGCGTGTACTTCAACATCATCCGGCTTACGCTGAAGATGATGAGCGAGATTGCCGCGAACGCGTTTCATCGCGTGCAACGTTTTTCGACCGACTGGCACGCCAACAGCTTTGCCGGCTCCACCGTGCGCAAGATCACGCGCGGCATGTGGGCGCTCGACCTGCTCAACGACACGCTCCTGATCGCGCTGTTGCCGTCGCTGGCCATGCTGATCGGCGCCACCGTACTGCTCGGCTGGCGCTGGCCGATGATGGGCGCGGTCGTCGGGATCGGCTCGCTGCTGTATATCGCTGTCACCGTGGCCATGTCGCTCGGCTTCGTCGCGCCGGCCGCGCGCCTCGCGAACGCATGGGACACGCGCATGGGCGGCGCGCTCGCGGATGCGGTCAGCTGCAACGGCGTCGTGAAGGCTTTCGGCGCGGAAGAACGCGAGGAAGCGCTGCTTCAACGCGTGATCGGCAAGTGGCGTCACCGCACGCGCCGCACATGGGTGCGCGGCACGATCAACGGCGGTGTTCAGGGCGGCATGCTGGCGGCGATCCAGGCTGCCATTCTCGGCGTCGCGCTGTTGCTGTGGGCGCGCGGCGAGGCGAGCGTCGGTGACATCACCTTCGCGTTGACGATGTTCTTCATGCTGCAAGGCTATCTGCGCGATGTCGGCATGCACATCCGCAACCTGCAACGTTCGGTCAACGATATGGAAGAACTGGTCGCGCTGGAGAGTCAGCCACTCGGCATCGAAGACCACCCGGGCGCGGGTCCGATCGCGATTAGCCAAGGCGAGATTTGCTTTGAGCAAGTCAATTTCCATTACGGCGCGCACGACCAGCCGCTGTACGACAACTTTTCCCTGCGCATCGCGCCGGGCGAGCGCGTCGGGTTGGTCGGGCATTCGGGCTCGGGCAAGACGACCTTCATCAAGCTGATTCAGCGCCTCTACGATATTTCCGGCGGTCGGATCACGATCGACGCTCAGGATATCGCTCAGGTGCGGCAGGCGTCGCTACGCAGCCAGATCGCGATCGTTCAGCAGGAGCCGGTGCTGTTTCACCGTTCGCTCGCCGAGAACATCGCTTATGCGCGGCCCGGCGCAAGCCGCGCCGAGATCGAGCGGGCCGCGCAACTCGCCAGTGCGCATGGCTTCATCAGCGCGCTGCCCAATGGTTATGACACGCTGGTCGGCGAACGCGGCGTCAAGCTCTCGGGCGGCGAACGTCAGCGTGTCGCGATCGCGCGCGCTTTCCTCGCCGACGCCCCGATCCTGATTCTGGACGAAGCGACGTCGAGCCTCGACAGCGAAAGCGAAGTGCTGATCCAGCAGGCGATGGAGCGGCTGATGATCGGCCGCACGACGCTGGTGGTCGCGCACCGCCTGTCCACCGTGCGCGCGCTGGACAGGCTGCTGGTGCTGGACAAGGGCAAGGTGATCGAGGAAGGCAGCCACGACGCGCTGATCAGGCGCGAGAACGGCTTGTACCGGCGCCTGTTCGAACGCCAGGCATTGGAACTCGTCAAGGGTCTCGGCGAATCGGCGTTCATGCGTGAGACTGCCGGGTCGAAGGCGGATCTGATGGATGACGCGAGCTTGCTAGTGGGGAAGTAGATTGCAGCGAGCGTATGCGGCGGACGTCCGGCACGTCGTGCACTGACCGTGCGACGCCGCGTTCTGCCGATGCTGCGCGCGTCCACGGTCGTCACCACATAGCCGCGCACGCCACCGCCCCTCTGCCCCGCTTCGGCTTACCGCCAGTACAGCCTGCCTACACCACGCCGGCCGGCAAGCCGATGCCGCGCGCCATCCCGGTTGCCGCAAACACCATGAGCACCAGCAACACCGTCTGGATCACGCTGTAACGCGCATACGACCGCGCATTTTTCAGATCCGGCAGAGTGCCTTTGCGGATTGACGCGCGCCAGCGCATCAGCGCGAGCATGGATGGCACTTCGAGGATCAGAATTAGCACGAGCAGCGTCATCTTGACGTGAAAGAGCGGCTGGTGAAGATAGTAGTCCGCGCCCTTCTCGTAGCTGCCGAAAACGCGCATCAAGCCGGTGATGATCAACACCAGTGCGGACAGACCCCACCGGGTATCGGCGCGAAATACGGAGCGCAACGCGGCCGGCACGGACGCGCGGCGCAGCGCCCAGGTGCGGCGCAGAATCGAGGCGAGCGCAAAACCGTAAGCGAGCAGATGAAGGGCGGCAAGCAACCAGCGAACCAGCATAGCGACTCCTGCAAAAGACGCGACACGATCGATGTATGTCCACTCGCCCGCGCTGAACGGCCGGGCGCCATGACTTCATTATCGGCCAAGGCTCGATTGACGACGTGTTGCTCGGCCACGCGTGTGATCGACTGCACAAAGCATGCAGCTTCAGACTTGCCGCAGAGTTGTGTCAAGCGCGCGAGCGGCGACCCGATCGCCCTCGGTCGTCAGCGTGGCGCGAAATACCGTTTGCCGATTGTGGCCTGCGGCGGCCGGCGAGTCCCACAACAATTCGACTGCTGGACGGCGCCCGAACGCGCCGCGCACGAGTGCCGGGGCCGCGACCGAACCCAGCGGCGCAGCTGTGGAGCCCGGCTCGCCCATCGCGCCGAACGCGACTGCCGGGGCCGGCGCCGGCGTGGGCCGCAGGTCTTGCCCCGCGACCCAGCGCACGGACAGCTCACGTGCATCGTACTGCCCCACCTTGCGACGCTCGGCCCACACGATCACCGTACGCGTGGCGGGATCGAGCGCGACCGCATAACGGCCGATCGCAAACCGCCGCGCCGCGATGTTGGTCCGCCACAGCGGGCGCGGCCGGCAGATCCACAACACGGCCGCATACAGCATGGGCGCGACCAGCAGCCAGCCGTTGGTAGCCGCCACCGCCTGCGCGGCACGCCGCCAGCCAGCGCTCGCCACGAATGCGCCAACCGACCAGAGCGCGAATACAAACCCGAGGAAAGCGAACAAACGCAGCGCCTGCCGCAGCCATTGCGGCAGCGGATGAAACGGACGCTCGGCCACGGCGCGCGCGCCCGGCAGGAAAATCAGCAGGAACAGGAAAACCAGGTTGATGCATGCCCACGGCGACGACACCATCGCCGACAGCGCAGCGGCGAGATCCATCTGCGCCATCGAAAAAAGCCAGCGAGCGACAAGCACGAGACCGATGGCGCGTAACGCGAAAATCGTTCCGGCGCCAGGCGCGGCATTCGCTCGCGTCTCTTTCGTTCTCGCCAAGGCATCCTCCTGTCGTCGGCGGCGCCGCAGCCAAATTTGCGGCACGGCCATTATAGGGATATTACCGAGAGTGGCTCATTCCTACTGGCGCGAACAGCCTACTTTCGTCCACACATTGAAAAAAACGCGGCGCGCATGCAACAACGCCCCGTGAGCGCAGGCTCACGAGGCGTTGCTGGTGGCACCGAAGCGCGCCCTGAAGCGCTCTTTCAGCCGCCTGAGCTACTACAGATCAGTTCGCGTTGACTTCACGCAGCACCGTGCGCTGTTTCCGACGCAGCAGTTCTTCGTAGGTGGCGACGTAGTTCCTCGCCATGACCTTCGACGAGAAACGCGCTTCGAACGCATTGCGCACCCCAACGCGCGGCAGCGTGTGAAGGCGCTTGACGGCCGCGACCGCGCTGATTTCATCTTCGACGACGAAGCCTGACACGCCGTTCTCGATCACTTCCGGCACCGAGCCGCGGTTGAACGCGATCACCGGCGTACCGCAAGCCATCGCTTCGATCATCACCAGACCGAAGGGCTCCGGCCAGTCGATCGGGAACACCAGCGCATGCGCGTTGCCGAGGAACTCACGCTTATCGGCTTCGCCGATTTCGCCAATGTATTCGACGTGCGGAAGCGCCATCAGCGGCTTGATCACTTCTTCGTAATAGGCACGATCGGCCTTGTCGATCTTGGCGGCGACCTTGAGCTTCATACCTGCCTGGCCGGCGATGCGGATCGCACGGTCGAGACCCTTCTCCGGCGAGACGCGGCCAAGGAATGCGAGGTAGCCCGGCTCGACGTCCTTGATCGGCGTGAGCACGTTTTCCGGCAGACCGTGATAGACGGTTTGCAGCCAGTTCGCTTGCGGCAGCGGAATGCGCTGGTTGTCCGAGATCGACACCACCGGCACGTCGCTGAACGTATTGAAGATCGGCTGCAGTTCCGGCAGATCGAGACGGCCGTGCAGCGTCGTCACGAACGGCACCGGCTGGCGCGCGAACAGCGAGAACGGGTAGTAGTCGATGTGGAAATGCAGCACGTCGAATTCGTCCGCCCGGCGGCGCACTTCTTCGAGCAGCAGCATGTGCGGCGCCATCACGTCGCGGATAGTCGGGTCGAGGCGCAGCGCCTGCGGCCAGAAGGCTTCGAGTTTCGCCGAAGTTTGCGAATCGCCGCTCGCGAAGAGCGTGACGTCGTGGCCTTGCTCGACCAGAGCTTCGGTCAGATAGGACACCACGCGTTCCGTACCACCATACAGCTTGGGAGGAACCGCCTCGTGCAGCGGAGCGATTTGAGCGATTCGCATAATGGAGAACTCCTAGTAAAAAATCAGGCAAAAATACTGCGTTTGGTAAAAGCGACTCGCTTGCTCGCCAGGGCCGTCTGGCCGGATATGCCCGGCGGAGCCTGATTCTTTCGAGAAATCCTGCGATGGATCGCTTGGGGCTAAGCCCAGACTGGCCGATTACCGTCTGCGCATGCGAGTAAACGCACACGTGAGACCTACGTTGACAAACTGTCAGATAATTCCAGGCTGGTCGGGCTCCACAGAGCACGCATTATCGGTGCCGGGATTCTCGCTGCACCACAACATTTCAAAGTCTTTACGTTGTTACAAACGCGAAACACTTTGCAAACCCTTGTTTTATAAGACAGTTCTACAGTAGCAACTGGCTTCCGGCAGCGACTGCGAATGCGGTGTCTAGGAAGCTTTAGCGTCAACTTTGCCGGCACGCGTTGAAGAAATGCCGCAGCGCGGTTGAATGCAATCTGTAATTATATCTCGAATTCGTCCGTAACCTGCGCGAACCACCTGCCTGTCAGCGGGTCCAGCAACTGCAGGGCTCAGACTTCCATCGCGAAATCAATCGCGCCAATGCCCGGATACACAGGGCGCAATCGCTTTTGCATGTTTACAATGCGAAGCATCGGCTTCGCGGCGATTCCGTTTTTCTGTGGCCCGCGCTTTGCATGCACAACCCGAAACACCTCGACCTCACGATCAATTGGAACAATTAACCCTCGCCCAGCGTAACGCCCAGAACGCAAAGCTCGCGAGCTATGCTCACCGGCCGCTTGCGTTTCTCTTCCGCTTTATCCGCCGCCATCCGCTCGCGCATGCGATCGTGCTGTGCAGCGTGTTTGCGGCCGTGGGCTGTGCGCTCGCTTCGCAATACGCGATCAAACATCTGATCGACGTGCTCGGCGAAGGCCGGCATCATCCCGGTCCGTTGTGGGGCGCGTTCGCCATCCTCGTCGGCCTGATCGCCGCCGACAACCTGCTGTGGCGCGTCGGTGGCTGGGTCGCAGCGCATACGTTCGTCGCCGTGACCGGCGACCTGCGGCGCGACCTGTTCCAGTACCTGAGCGGACACTCGCCGAGCTACTACTCCGAGAAGCAACCCGGCATGCTCGCGAGCCGGATCACGGCGACGTCGAACGCCGTCTACACCGCCGAGAACACCACCGCCTGGAACGTGCTGCCGCCGTGCATCGCGGTGCTCGGTGCAATCGTCATGATCATCGCCGTGAATCCGCTGATGGCGGGCGGCCTGATGCTGTGCTCGGCGATTCTGTCGGTGGTGCTGTACAAGCTCGCGGGGCGCGGCTCGGCGCGCCATCACCATTTCGCCACCAAGGCGGCGTCGGTGGACGGCGAACTGGTCGACGTGATCAGCAACATGGGTCTCGTGCGCGCGTTCGGCATGACGTTTCGCGAGCAGCAGCGCTTCGGTGCAACGGTCAAGGCAGAGATGGACGCGCGCCAGCAAAGCCTGCTCTATCTGGAGAAGCTGCGCCTGCTGCATGCGGTGATCACCGCGTTGCTGTCGGCGGGTCTGCTGGGCTGGGCGCTGTGGCTGTGGGATCAAGGCAAGGCGACCTCGGGCGACATCGTGCTCGTCAGCTCGCTCGGCTTCACGATTCTGCACGGCACGCGCGACCTGGCCGTCGCGCTCGTCGACGTCACGCAACACGTCGCGCGGCTCGCGGAAGCCGTGCGCACGCTGCTCGAACCGCACGGCATGCCGGATCGCGACGACTCGACCGAACTCGTGCCGCAAGGCGGTCGGGTAGATTTCGAAGGCGTGACGTTCGCCTACCCGCGCCGCCGTCCGATTCTCGATCACTTCGACCTGCATATCGAACCCGGCCAGCGGGTCGGCCTGATCGGCAAATCGGGCGCGGGCAAATCCACCGTGCTGGCACTGCTGCAGCGTTTCTACGAAACGCAAGGCGGTGCGATCAGGATCGACGGCCAGGACATCGCGACGGTCACGCAGGACAGCCTGCGCCATGCGATCGCGCTAGTGCCGCAGGACATCTCGCTGTTCCATCGCACGGTGTACGAGAACATCGCTTACGGACGCCCCGAAGCGAGCCGTGAGGAAGTGCTCGCGGCCGCGCGCGAAGCGCGTTGCTCGGACTTCATCGAAGCGATGCCGGAAGGCTACGACACGATCGTCGGCGACCGTGGCGTGAAGCTGTCGGGCGGCCAGCGTCAGCGGATCGCGATTGCGCGGGCGATTCTGAAAAACGCGCCGATCCTGCTGCTCGACGAAGCCACTTCGGCGCTCGACAGCGCCTCGGAAGAAGCGATCCAGAAGGCGCTCGACCGGCTGATGGTCGGCCGCACGGTGATCGCGATCGCGCACCGGTTGTCGACGCTCAACAACTTCGACCGCATCATCGTGATGAGCGCCGGCAAGGTAATCGACGACGGCAGTCCGGAAGAGCTGCGCCAACGTCCGGGCCTGTATCGCGATCTGCTCACGAAACAGTACGGCAAGGGTACGACGCTGCACATCGGCGGCAAAAAGGTCGACGAACAACACGTGGTCTGATCGGCGCGCCGCGCGAAGTTATCGCCCATGAAAAAGCCGCTCACATGAGCGGCTTTTCTATTTTTCAGGCTCTGCGAGCAGAAGGCGCGGCAGCTAGCCCGGCCGCTATTGCTCCACGCTGTCACGCACCGTCTGTCCGGCGCCTGCCCTTACCTTCCTGCTTCTGCCGGACTTCGCACTCTCCACACTTTGCAAGTCGCGCATGAAGTTATCGCGCCACACCGACACATTGTTCTCGCGCAACTGCACCATCATGTCGCGATAGCGCGCCTGACGTTCCGCGAGCGGCATCGCGAGCGCATCGGCGAGCGCCTCGGCCATGCCGTCGATGTCGACCGGATTGACGATCAGCGCGCCCTCCAGCTCCTGCGCCGCGCCGGCAAAGCGTGACAGCACGAGCACCCCGGGATTCTCCGGGTCCTGCGCCGACACATATTCCTTGGCGACGAGGTTCATCCCATCGCGCAACGGCGTGACGTAGCCGACATGCGCGGTGCGAAAGAGCGCGGCCAGCACCGAACGCTCGTACTGCTTGTGAATGTAGAGAATCGGCGTCCAGTCCAGTTCGGCGAAGCGTCCGTTGATGCGCCCCGACTCGCCTTCCAGCTGCAAGCGGATGTCCTGATACGCGTGCATGTCGGCGCGCGTCGGCGGCGCGATCTGCAGGAACGACACCTTGTTGCGTTGCGCGGCCACATGCTCGAGCAGACGTTCGAACGCGCGAAAACGTTCGACCAGCCCCTTCGAATAATCGAGACGGTCCACGCTCATGATCAGCTTGCGCGAATGCAGCGTCGCCTTCATCGTGCGCACGGGCTTGCCGCGCTCGCCCGCTTTCGCGAGTTCGGCGATCTCGTCCGGATAGACGCCGATCGGATAGGCCGCCGCGCGCAACGTGCGCCCGAACGCGTGGATGGTCTGCGGGCCGCGAGCCGACACATCGACCGTGCCCTGCGCTTCGTTGACGATGTAGTCGCCGAACGCACGCAGATCCGGCTCGGTCTGAAAGCCGAGCAGATCGAACGAACACAAGGCTTCGACCAGCTCGCGATGCGGCGGCACCGCCAGCAGCACCTGCGAAGCCGGAAACGGAATATGCAGAAAGAAGCCGATGCGGTTTTTCACACCGGCCGCACGCAATGCCTGCGCGAACGGGATCAGGTGATAGTCGTGGACCCAGATCACATCGTCTTCACGCAGCAGCGGCACCAGTTGCTGCGCGAGCCAGCCATTGACGCGGCAGTAGCCTTCGAAGTCGTGCCGGTCGTATTGCAGCAGGTCGGCGCGATAGTGGAACGCCGGCCACAGCGTGGCGTTCGAGAATCCGCGGTAGTACTGGTCGTAGTCGCGGCGCATCAGCGGGACGGTTGCGAAGGTCACGGGACCGCGCTCCTCGACCTTGATCTGCGGCTGGCCCGAACTGAGCACCTCGCCGCTCCAGCCGAACCACATGCCGCCGGTTTCCTTCAACGCGTCATACACGCCAACCGCCAGACCGCCCGCCGCCGGGCCACCCTCCGAGATCGGGGCCACCCGGTTCGATACGATGATCAGTCGGCTCATGAAGCGCGATTCCCGATGCAGTGCGTTGTGTGCGTCAAGCGATGCGGCGCCGGCATCATGCTGCCCGCGCCGCTGCGACAATCGATTCGAGCCAGTCGAGCAGCGCCGCAACCGACTCGATGCGCGCATGCGCCATCGTCTCGCCCGCGCCGACCTTGATTGACAGCCCGCCGCGCTCGTTGACGACGGCGAAGCCTTTCTCGTCGGTCAGATCGTCACCGGCGAAGACCGGCTGGCGGCCGACGAACGGAGGTTCGTCGAGGAACGCGCGCATGGCGCGGCCCTTGTCGACGTCTTTCGGCTTGATTTCGTAGACCATCTTGCCCGGCTGCAATACGTAAGCGCCGGGGTACTCGGCGACCAGCCGCTGGGTCGCCTCGCGCGCGACCCGTTCACGGTCCGGCGCATTGCGATAATGCAGCGCGAGCGCCGCGCCCTTGATCTCGAGCAGCATGCCCGGATGTTCGTTGACGACCTGCGCCAGCACCTGCTCCATGCGCAGGAGCCGCTCGTCGTGGAAGCCAATGCGCTGCGTATCGCCGTTCGCGTCGCGCCGCTCGGCGCCATGCAAACCGGCAATCGGCAGATCGGGCATACCGAGGAAAGCGTCGATGCTGTCGATGCCGCGGCCCGACACGATCGCGACCGCGCCGTTCGTCAGATTACGCAGTTCGCCCAGCAGCGCGACCACGCGCGGATCCACCAGCACGCCGTCCGGCGTGGGTGCGAGTTCGACGAGCGTGCCGTCGAAGTCGAAGAAAAATGCCGTCTCACTCGGAGACAGAACAGCCGGAAGTGCTTGCATCACTTGAGTTCGCCTTTCAGCCTTCTGCGGCCGGAAAAGTGTGCGCATCTTACCGCGCATCCGTCATTTTTTCGAGAAAGTAAGCCGGAAGTCCGGGACTCCGGCCCACCGGCCGCTGCGCGCGCCGGCTTACGGTAAGGGCATTCAAAAAGAGAACGGCCGGCTTCAACCGGCTTTCATCCGACTGCGTCAAATTGCCCGGCGAACCGCGCGCCGTGGGCGTTGCGCGACGCCGCCGGCAATTTTGCGCTACAGTCGCAGCCACGCAGACGATCGCCGTCGAAGCCATCTTTGCACACTATGACGGCCTACGCGCCGCAGGAAAATCAGGTGGAATCCGGCGGCGCCGTGGATCGGCGTCGTCATGTGCCGCTCTTCAATCGAGTCATTGAGCCCTGCTTTGTTCCCGATCATTGCATCCCGACACCCGCACCCGCCTCCCGCCGAATCGCGCTGGCGGCAATCCGTGCGCCCGTTCGCACTGACCGTGATGACGGGCGCGCTGACCGCCCTCACCGCCTTGACCACGCTGAGCGGCTGCACGCCTCGCACGCAACCCTGGCAGCTGACCAACGTGACCGGCCATCTGCCGGATCTCGACTTCAAGCTGACCGGCGACGACGGCCGCCCTGTCACCGGCGAGTCGTTCAAGGGCCGCGCGTCGCTCGTCTACTTTGGCTACACGCATTGCCCGGACGTCTGCCCCGAGACGATGGGCCGGCTCATGCAGGTGCTCGGCAAGCTCGGCCCGGACGCGCAGAAGGTGCGCATCCTCTTCATCACCGTCGATCCGGCGCGGGACACGCCGCAAGCATTGCGCGATTACGTCGGTGCGTTCGACTCGCAGCATGCCGAAGGTCTCACCGGCACCGACTGGCAGATCGAGTCGCTCGCCAAGCGTTACCGCGTCGCCTATCAGATGGAAAAGCGCGACCCTCGTGGCAATTACGAAGTCACGCACAGTTCCGCTGTTTACGTGTTCGACAGCCAGGGCCATGCGCGCCTGCTGGCCACCGATCACGACACGCCCGATACGATCGCGCAAGACCTGCGCCGTATCATCGATGACCGTTCCTGACCCTTCCCCGAGTCCATTCATGTCGATCAAGATCAAAACGTTCGCTTCACTGAGCTGCGCGCTCGCCCTCTCGTTCGGTGTCGCTTCGGCCGCGCACGCCGCCGGCGCCAACGCGATCAGCGTCAAGGACGCATGGGTCCGCTGGCTGCCGAACAACCTGCCCGCCGCCGGCTACGCGACGCTGGTCAACGCAAGCGACAAGCCCGTCGACCTCGTCGATATTTCGAGCAACGACTACGGCGACGCGATGCTGCACCAGACCGTCTCGAACGGTTCGTCGCAGAAGATGGTGATGGTCGACAAACTGACCGTGCCCGCGCACGGCCAGGTCTCGATCGCGCCCGGCGGTTACCACGTGATGCTCGAAGACGCGAAGCACAAGATCGCACCGGGCGAGACCGTGCATCTGACGCTGAAGTTCTCCGACGGCGAAACACTCGACACGCCGTTCGCCGTCAAGTCGCCGGCGCAGACGAAGTAACCAGGTAACGTGCAGCGATGAATCTGCTCTACTGGCTCGACCCTTGGGAATTTTCGCCGACCGTCGTGATCGCGCTGCTGGTGCCGGCGGTCCTGTTCGTGCGCGGCGCGCGCCGTGCGAAGCTGTCGTTCGCGCGGCGCCTTTCCTTCTGGTTCGGGCTGGCGGCGCTGTATGTCGTGCTGCATACGCGGCTCGATTATTTCTTCGAGCATGAGTTCTTCATGCATCGCTTGCAGCATCTGGTGCTGCATCACCTCGGCCCATTCTTCATCGCGCTGTCGTATCCGGGCGCGGCGTTGCGCGCGGGCATTCCGTACAGCTGGCGGCAGCGCTTCGTGCGGCCCGCGCTGGCGACGCCGCTCGTGCGCAAGCTGCTCGACGTGGTGATGCATCCGGTCGTCGCGGTCACGTTGTTCGTCGGGCTGATCTACTTCTGGCTGATGTCGCCGATCCATTTCGTCGCGATGCTCGACTGGCGGCTCTATCGCGTGATGAACTGGACCATGGTGATCGACGGGCTGCTGTTCTGGTGGCTCGTGCTCGATCCACGGCCGGCGCCGCCGGCGCGTTTGTCGCCCGGCAAGCGCGTGCTGGTGGTGATCACCGCGATTCCGCCGCAGATCATCCTCGGTGCATTCATCTTTTTCACGCCGCATGAGCTGTATCCGATCTACTCGATTTGCGGGCGCGCGTTCACGTGGCTCAGCCCGATGCGCGACCAGCAGATCGGCGGGCTGTTGCTGTGGATTCCGGGTTCGATGATGAGCGTGATCGGCGCACTGATCGCGCTGCGTCACTGGATGCGGTTGTCGGCACGCGGACGCCTGCGCGCCGAACGACGTGCGAAGACGGCGCGGGATGTGTCCCATGCCGCGTCAGCGTCAGCAGGGGGCCAGCGCGGATAGCGAGTCTGGCGGTCAGTCGAATCCGAATGATCAAGCCGGAGCGGATAAAGCCGGGCGATCGAAGCGCGCCAGCTAACCTGCACCGGCGCTTCGCCCTTCATCGCGCCCCGTTCAGGCCGAGCGCATCCACACGTGCGGAATGCCGTCGTCGTCGTGAACGTCCGAGACCGGTACAAAGCCGAATGCACCATAGAAACCTTGCAGATGCGCTTGCGCATGCAGACGGATCGGCGTGGCGGGCCATTGCGCGCGAATGTGCGTGAGCGAGCGTTCGAGCATCGCGTTGCCCAGCCCGATACCGCGGAACGCCGCCGTGGTCAGCACACGGCCGATGCGCACGTCGGTGTCCGTGGCGTCCGGCAGCAGCACGCGCAGATATCCGGCCAGTTGCGGCGCCGCGCCGTCGACGCCGGGGCCGTAGGCCGACAGATGCCAGGCTTGCGCGTCGAGCCCATCGATATCGCCATACACGCAGTTCTGTTCGACGACGAACACCGCGCTACGCGCGGCCAGCATCTCATAGACTTCGACACTAGCGAGGTCCGCGAAGGATTTCCAACGCCATTGGAGTTGGGCGAGCCGCGTGGCGGCGGTGTGCTGCGATTCAGTCATCGGATGCTTTCAGAAAGGAGGCGCCACTGCGCGGGCATTCATCCGCAATTATGCCGCGCGCGACGGCCGTCAGCCACGCAACCGTGCGGCCACACCGCGCATCAACCGCGCGGCATAGCACGCGCCTTCGACGCCTGCTTATGGCTGTACATCGCCGCATCGGCCGCCGCGAGCAATTCGGCAATCGATCCGTGGTGAGCCGGATCGTAGGCCGTCTGCCCCACGCTATAGCGGATTTGATAACCGCGCCGCGCTTCGGCATTGCGCGCGTCGAGCAACTGCGTAAGACGCTGCGTCACCTGCTGCGTTTCGGCGCTGTCCGCATCGGTGAGCAGTGCGACGAACTCGTCGCCGCCGAGCCGCCCGATCACATCGCTTTCGCGCAGCGCGGTGCGCAAGACTTCGGCGAAGGTCTGCAATGCGCGATCACCTTCGGCATGGCCGAGCGTGTCGTTGATCTGCTTGAAGTCGTTCAGATCGAAGAACAGCAACGACGCCGACTTCTCCATCCGCTTGCAGACGTTCAGCGCATGTTGCGCGAGCGCTTCGAAACCGCGCCGGTTGGACAGCAGCGTGAGGTCATCGAGCGTGGCGAGTTGCAGCGCCGCCAGTTCCTGTTCGGCCATGTGCGCGAGATCGCGCAGCAGTGCCCGCTCCTCGTCGTCGAGGCCGCGCGGCTTCACGTCGATCAGGCAGAGCGTGCCCAGCTTGCTGCCGTTCGCGACCGTCAGCGGGCAACCGGCATAGAAGCGGATGTTCGGGTCATCCGTTACGAGCGGATTGTCGTGAAAGCGCTCGTCGGCCAGCGTGTCGGGCACCATCAGAATGTCGTCGTCCAGAATCGCGTGCGCGCAGAACGAGACGTCGCGCGACGTCTCTCTCGCCGTCAGCCCGGCGCACGACTTGAACCACTGGCGGTTCGTATCGACGAGACTCACGAGCGCGATCGGCACGTCGAACAGGCGCTTTGCGAGCCGGGTCAGGCGGTCGAAGCGCTCTTCCGGCGAGGTGTCGAGAATATGCAGCGCACGGAGGGTGGCGATACGAGCGATTTCATTGCTGGGCGTCGGTGGGACATGCATGTCGTATTCCCTGGGCTTCGTGATGATGTAACTCTTGGCTAGCCAGTGTATAGCGGCATTCTTGAGGTGGGATTGAGCGAGGCCGTCAGAGTTCCGGTCTAAGATGCCATGGCGGCGGCGCACTGGCAGCCGCCACGCGCTCAGAAGACCGCTTCGACAGGCTGCGCGAGGCACTCGCTCAGATTGCCGGGGCCGCACAGATGCAGCGCGCCGACCACCACCAGGGTGCGCTCGCGCCGTTGCAGGATGTCCTTCAAACGCTGCGCCCATGCGCGATTGCGCGCCTCGAGAATGGCCTGGCGGATGCCCGGCAGATTGAACATCGGCGATTCGACGGCGATCTGCTGCACGGCTTGCAGATCACCCTCCAGCCACGCCGCGTGCATCCGTTCGAGCGTGCGTTGCGGTTCATCGCGATCGGCCATCAGCAAGTCGAGCGCCGCGCCGATGGCATCCAGCGGAATCGATTCGAGCAATGCCGCCACTTCCCGCGCGGTCTCGAGATAGCGATACGGCTTGGCTTGCGCCATCGCCGAGCGCAACATGCGCGGCTCGACACCTTCGACGACTTGCTGGAACAGTGTCGGCGCGACCACCAGCGCGGCCCACGGACACAGTTCGACTAACGGCGCCACAGGGCCATCGACGGCCACAGGGCTTGCAGCTGCGTCCATGCGTCCACGGACATCAAGGGCTGCAATCGAGCGGCGCCGCTTTGCGGCTCGGTCTTCAGGAACGGCAGGATGGTCGGCGGATCGGATTCGAAGACCAGCGCTTCGACCCAGTCATAGGCTTCAGCGACCCAAGGCGGTGTTCTGCGGCTCGTCGCCGGAAACAGATGCATCGAGCCGAGCAGGCGCACGTTGGTGCCGGTGAGTTGTAGGTACATGCGGTCTCGAAGTGAACGGGCAATGACGCAGGAATGCGCGCGGTTCTGCGATTCAGTGGGTTATGTGCGGCGTGCCGAGCAGGTGCAGCGCGAACGTGCTGACGCAGTTATTGCCGCGCGAATCACGAATTGTGCGTCATAACCGTTGCGATGAGGGAGACGCAGCGCATCGGCGCACAGCAGATGCTTCGTGCACAGCGCGGTACGGCAATCGAGCGGCCGGATATCTTTCTTTCAATTGAAAACGAACGCGTGAAATTCGCCGCAGAAAAAAGAAAAGCCCCGACAAGTCGGGGCTTTTCTTTACATCAACTACTGGAGGCGCGAGCCGGAGTCGAACCGGCCTAAACGGCTTTGCAGGCCGCTGCATAACCGCTTTGCTATCGCGCCGCAAGCGGACTGGAACCTAGCTGCAGGCTCGCAGATTTGTCCGGTGGACGACCAGAACATTCAGAACGATCAGCCCATCAAACAAAAAGGGAAGCGTTGCTTCCCCTTATGTATGGAGCGGGAGACGAGGCTCGAACTCGCGACCTCAACCTTGGCAAGGTTGCGCTCTACCAAC
>NZ_NPIH01000156.1 GCF_012275575.1 Paraburkholderia sp. SG-MS1
GCTGTTTCGCATCGCCCAGGAGGCGCTGACCAATATCGTGCGCCATGCGCAGGCGTCGAGCGCCGCGCTCGCGCTCGACATCTCGCACGACGCGGCCACGCTGACGATCGCGGACAATGGCCGCGGCTTCGACGTAACGCACGCTTTCGTCGGCCGGCGCTCGGGCATCGGTCTGCGCAATATGCGCGAGCGGCTCGAAGCACTCGGCGGCAAGCTGTCGCTCGCCTCACAAACCGGCCATACGGTCGTCACCGCGCGCGTGCCGCTCGGGACATCCGAGGCGGCGCAGCCGCCCCTGCAGGAAATCCATTCATGAACGACACCTCTGCCGCCATCGCGCGCCTGCTTCTCGTCGACGATCACCCGCTCGTGCGCGATGGTCTGCGCGCGCGTCTCGAAGCAGTGCGCCACTTCGAAGTGGTCGGGGAAGCGGGCAACGCGCAGGAAGCATTAACGCTCGCCGCGAGCGAGACACCACATCTGGTGCTGATGGACGTCGGCATGAACGGGATGAACGGCATCGCGCTGGCGGGACTCTTTCATGAGCGCTTTCCGGCGATTCGCGTGCTGATGCTGTCGATGCACGACAACCTCGAATACGTGACCCAGGCGGTTCGCGCGGGCGCGAGCGGCTACGTACTCAAGGACTCGCCCGCCACCGAAATCATTCAGGCGATCGGCGCGGTGCTCGACGGCAAGACGTTTTTCAGCGCGGGACTCGGCGCGCGGCTGATCCAGGCGTCGGCGACGCAATCGCCAGTCGAACGTCTCACGCCGCGCGAGCGGGACATTCTCGATGCGTTGGCCGAAGGCCTGTCGAGCAAGCAGATCGCCCAGCGCAACGATCTGTCCGTGCGGACGGTGGAGACGCACAGGCTAAATCTGAAGCGCAAGCTCGATATCGAAGGTCAGGCAGAGCTGATCAAGTTTGCGGTGGAGAACCGGCGCACGCAGCGGTGAGGGCTAACGCGCCGAGCGGCGCGCAGCCGTCCGGCAACTCGCGCCCTCATGCCGGGCACCGCAGCTACATGTCCACTACACGCCAACCAACGCCGGCAACTCCATCTCATACGACATGCGTTCAGACCAGCGGCTCGTCTGTGGCTGACGCATCACGTGGCCCGCAGGCGCCGCACTATCGACGCGTATCTGCAAGCGCTCGGGATAGCGGGCGTGTTTCTTCTCCAGAATGGCGCGGCTCAGAAACTCGGCGCTATAGGCTTTGAGCAAGTGCGGATGCTGCGCTTCGATGTACGCGGCAATCTGCTCCTGTTCGCCGTCGATCATGGCCAGCGACGTCAGCGTGCGCTCATCCCAACGGAAACGCAGGCCGAGTTCGTCGAAAGCGGCGTTATAGGCACACAGTTGTGCCTGGACTTGCGCATCGTGCTCGCTGTGGCGAGCATGCAGTTGAGTTGGGTTCATGGTCGTCTCCTTCCGGCAAATGACATTGACCCAGAATAGAAGCGCCTATGAATAAACAATAGTTAAAGTTTTTTGGCAAAACCATAGTGATTGGCTTATACATGCGATCGCTGTTGCCGCAGCGGTAGCGCGGGGAGAGCCATTCTCTGCAGTTCTTTATTGCCCGCATGCGCAGTCTCGCACGAAATCCAACGGCCTTCGCCGCCGTGAAACGCTATCGCGCGTGCTTTTCGAGCCGCTCAATTCTTACAGCGGCCAACCGCCGACCGAAACAGGGCTCGTCAGCCTGCGTACGAAAAAATCACGAGCCGATCAGCCTCGGGGAAAACCCGCTCCCGGCGAAAAAATCGCGTTCCGCATTCACTGAATGGCAAAAGGGTAGACCCTTATATTAGGGATGCCTAATACAAACCATAAAATGTTTTAACTTTCGTTTATTGGCGAACTCGCGCAGCATCCCCTCACACACGTTGCACGTGCAATAGCGCCCTTTCAACTGTTTCGTGGGCGAGTAAGGGTTTTCGTTAGTGCAGTGCTTTCTGGCCGACCATTGGCGCTTCATCGCCGGCAGGCAAACGGCGACGAAGCGATTCGATCACGTAAGTTCAACGCGTCACTCGAGCGCGGCAGAACAGGAGACGGAGACATGGGACATTCCAACGTATCGGAAGGCGGCCGCGCACCATTCTGGCAACACCGATGGGTGCAACTCGCCATCGGCATCATGTGCATGGGGCTCGTCGCGAATCTGCAGTATGCGTGGACGCTGTTCGTCGTACCGATGGACAACAAGCACCATTGGGGTCAAGCGGCGATCCAGACCGCCTTCACGATCTTCATCGTCACCGAAACCTGGCTCGTGCCTGTCGAGGGCTGGCTCGTCGACAAGTTCGGCCCTCGCCCGGTGGTGAGCGGCGGCGCGCTGTGCGCTGCGCTCGGCTGGATCATCAACGCACATGCAACCAGTCTCGCCGAGCTGTACGTCGCAGCGGTCATCGCCGGCATTGGCGCGGGCTGCGTGTATGGCACCTGTGTCGGGATGGCGCTCAAATGGTTTCCGGACAAACGCGGTCTCGCAGCCGGGCTAACCGCAGCGGGTTTCGGCGCCGGCGCGGCCGTCACGGTGATCCCGATTGCCAACATGATCCAGCGTTCGGGTTACGAGCACGCGTTCATGTTCTTCGGCATTTTCCAGGGTGTCTTCATTTTGCTGCTCGCCACCCTGATGGTGCGGCCGAAGCCGCCCGCCAATGCGATTCCGGCCAAACGTATCGTTGCCAGCAAGATCGACTACACGTCCGGCCAGATGATCCGCTCCCCGCTCTTCTGGGTGCTGTATTTCATGTTCGTATTCGTGGCAGCCGGCGGCATCATCGCGACGGCGCAGCTCGGGCCCATCGCGAAGGAATTTGGTTTTGCCAGGCTGCCCGTGAGTTTGATCGGCATCACGCTGCCGCTTCTCACGATGACGCTGTCGATCGACAACCTGTGCAACGGCCTCACCCGTCCCCTGTGCGGCTTTCTCTCAGACCGCATCGGCCGCGAAAACACGATGTTCATGATCTTCCTCGGTGAAGGTGTCGCGCTGCTGGGGCTGATGCAGTTCGGCCACAACCCGTATGCGTTCATGTTCTTCGCAGCCGCTGTCTTCCTCTGCTGGGGCGAGATCTTCTCGATCTTCCCCGCGACTTGCGCGGACACGTTCGGCAGCAAACACGCCGCTGCGAATGCGGGCACGCTCTACACCGCCAAGGGTACGGCCGCGATGCTGGTGCCGATCGCCTCGCTGCTGTCGGCGAACGGCGGATGGAACACCGTGTTCATCTCGGCGGCGGTGATTTCGATCGCGGCGGCCGTCTCCGCAAAGTTCATCCTTGCCCCCATGAGAAAGCGCTGGATCGAAAACTCAGGCGTGCGAGCCGGCGTAGCTGTGGCCGAACCGCGGCTGCAGCCATGGTCCAGCGGCTCATCCGAATAACCGACCACGTGAGCGCCCCGCTCACGACCCACCACACAACGCCCCGCCAATAAGGAGAGATGTCATGGCAGAAGCCGACCAGTCCACAACAGAGGACACGTTAAAACAACAGGCGACCGAAACGACCGACGGATTCCATCTCGTCATCGATGCGCTGAAACTGAACGACATCGATACCATTTTTGGTCTGGTCGGCATTCCCATTACCGACCTGGCGCGACTGGCACAAGCGGAAGGAATGCGTTTCATCGGCTTTCGTCATGAACAGCATGCAGGCAACGCGGCTGCCATTTCCGGTTACATCACGCAGAAGCCGGGCATCTGCCTGACCGTGTCGGCACCGGGTTTTCTGAACGGTCTGACGGCGCTCGCCAATGCGACCACCAACTGCTTCCCGATGATTCTGATCAGCGGTTCGAGCGAACGCGAAATCGTCGATCTGCAGCAAGGTGATTACGAGGAAATGGATCAGCTGAATGCGGCCAGGCCATATGCCAAGGCCGCGTATCGCGTGCTGCATGCGGAGGACATCGGCATCGGCGTGGCGCGTGCGATTCGCGCTGCCGTGTCGGGCCGCCCCGGCGGCGTCTATCTGGACTTGCCCGCCAAGCTGCTCTCGCAAACGCTCGACGCCGTGAAGGCGCAGCAGTCGCTCGTGAAAGTCGTCGACGCCGCGCCGCGCCAGCTGCCGGCGCCGGACTCCGTCAAGCGTGCGATCGAGGTGCTCAAGAGCGCCAAACGTCCGCTGATCCTGCTCGGCAAGGGCGCGGCGTACGCGCAGGCCGACGCGGAGATCCGCGGCTTCGTCGAGCAAAGCGGCATTCCCTATCTGCCGATGTCGATGGCCAAGGGCCTGTTGCCCGATACGCATGAACAGTCGGCGTCGGCGGCGCGCTCGTTCGTGCTGCAGGAAGCCGACGTGGTCGTGCTGATCGGCGCACGTCTGAACTGGCTGCTCTCGCACGGCAAAGGCAAAACGTGGGGCGCGCAGCCGAAGCGATTCATCCAGGTCGATATCTCGCCGACCGAAATCGACAGCAACGTCGCGATTGCCGCGCCGGTCATCGGCGATATCGGTTCATGCGTGGCGGCACTGCGCGCCGGCATCGATGCGAGCTTCCGCCAACCGGGCGCCGAGTGGCTCGGCGCGATCGCCGAGCGCAAGAACAGGAATCTCGCCAAGATGGCCGAGACGCTCGACAAAAACCCGTCGCCGATGAACTTCCACAGCGCTTTGCGCGCGATTCGCGATGTGCTGAAGACGCGTCCGGACATCAACGTCGTCAACGAAGGCGCGAATACGCTCGACTACGCGCGCAGCATTATCGACATGTACGAGCCGCGCAAACGCTTCGATTCGGGCACGTGGGGAATCATGGGTATCGGCATGGGCTTCTCCATCGGCGCGGCCGTCACGACCGGCAAGCCGGTTGTCGCGATCGAAGGCGACAGCGCGTTCGGCTTCAGCGGGATGGAACTCGAAACGATCTGCCGTTACGAGCTGCCCGTCTGCACGATCGTATTCAACAACAACGGCGTGTATCGCGGCACCGACGTGAACCCGACCGGCGGCAAGGACGTCGCACCGACCGTCTTCGTGAAGGGTGCACGTTACGACAGGATGATCGAGGCGTTCGGCGGCGTCGGTTATCACACGACCACACCGGAAGAACTGACGAAGGCGCTGCTCGAGGCGATCGCATCGGGCAAACCGAGCCTGATCAATGCCGTCATCGATGAAGCGGCGGGCACCGAGAGCGGCCGCCTGACCAATCTGAATCCGCAAAGCGCGGCAATGAAAAAGTAATCAGGGCAACCACGGAGCTATCGACATGACCAAACCTTTGGAAGGCATCAAGATCATCGACTTCACCCACGTTCAGGCAGGTCCGGCGTGCACGCAGTTGCTCGCCTGGTTCGGCGCCGATGTGATCAAGGTCGAAAGACCCGGTTCGGGCGACGTGACGCGTAACCAGCTGCGCGATATCCCTGATGCCGACGCGCTGTATTTCACCATGCTCAACAGCAACAAGAAGTCGCTCACGCTGGACACGAAGAAGCCCGAAGGTAAGGAAGTGCTCGAAAAACTGATTCGTGAGTCCGATGTTCTGGTCGAGAATTTCGGCCCGGGCGCGTTGGACCGGATGGGCTTTTCGTGGGAACGCCTGAACGAACTCAATCCGAAGATGATCGTCGCTTCGGTGAAGGGCTTCAGCGACGGCCATCACTACGACGACCTGAAGGTCTATGAAAACGTCGCACAGTGCGCGGGCGGCGCGGCCTCCACGACCGGCTTCTGGGACGGCCCGCCGACCATCAGCGCCGCCGCGCTCGGCGACAGCAACACCGGTATGCATCTGGCAATCGGCATTCTGACCGCGCTGCTCGGACGCGATAAGACCGGTAAAGGCCAGAAGGTTGCCGTGTCGATGCAGGACAGCGTGCTGAACCTGTGCCGGGTGAAACTGCGTGACCAGCAACGGTTGGAACGGGTGGGTTATCTCGAGGAATATCCGCAGTATCCGCACGGCGAATTCAGCGACGTGGTGCCGCGCGGCGGCAACGCGGGTGGCGGCGGTCAGCCGGGATGGGTGCTCAAGTGCAAAGGCTGGGAAACGGACCCGAACGCCTATATCTACTTCACGATCCAGGGCCATGCATGGGAGCCGATCTGCAAGGCACTCGGCAAGCCCGAATGGATCGATGACCCGTCCTATAAGACTGCTGAAGCGCGTCAGCCGCACATCTTCGACATCTTCAAGACGATCGAAGCGTGGCTCGCCGACAAGACCAAGTTCGAAGCGGTCGACATCCTGCGCAAGTTCGACATTCCGTGCGCACCGGTGCTGACGATGAAAGAACTGGCTAACGATCCGTCATTGCGCGCGAGCGGCACGATCGTGGAAGTGCCGCACAAGAAACGCGGCTCGTATCTGACGGTCGGCAGCCCGATCAAGTTCTCGGATATGAAGCCGGAAGTGACCGCCTCGCCGCTGCTCGGAGAACATACGGAAGAGGTGCTGTTGGGCCTGGGCTACAGCCGGCAGGACATCTTCAATCTACGCGAAATCAAGGCAGTTTAACGGTGTCGCACGGGCCCGCTTCGGGCTCTGGCGTGCCCATGCGGCGCCCGTGAGGGCGCTGCATCCGCTTCGAATCCGTGTTCACTTGGGAGGAACGCCGTGCAATCCGCCATCGACTTCCAGCAACTCGCCAACGCAATCGGCGACGCTATCATCATCTCCGATGCCGGCGGCAGCATCACTTTCTGGAACCCAGCGGCTGAACGCATGTTCGGCTTTACGCAAAGCGAGGCGCTCGGACAGTCACTGGACCTGATTATTCCTGAACGCCTGCGCGGCCGTCATTGGGACGGTTATCACAAGACCATGGCAACGGGGGAAACCCGTTACGGCAATGACGTGCTGCGTGTTCCCGCAGTGGATAAGAACGGTCGGTCAATGTCGATCGCCTTCACTGTCGCGCTGCTGCATTCGCCGCAAAATGAACTCAGCGGCATCGTCGCCGTGATCCGGGACGAAACCACCCGCTTCCAGGAGGATCGACTGCTACGCAAACGTCTGGCGGAACTGGAAGCCTCCGCAGGCGCGTGAGTAGCCGTCGTCGCCCGTTGTCCGCCAGGCACTTCCCCGCCTCAGGTGTAAAAATAGGGTTGCCGTTCAACGCTTTACCGTTGAACGGCCAACACCTGGAGCGGGTTAAAGATGACACGCCTGATCGGATTGCGCCTCGCCTGTCTGCTCATTTGCACAGCCGCGACGCGAGCTCATGCGGAACAACCGCGCGTGAATCGCGGCCACGACCCGTTCTTTCAGATCTCCAGCGCAATCAGCGAGTGCCCCACGCCACTCGGTCCATTCGAGACGAAAAAGGAATGGCTCGACGACAGCCACTACCGGATCGAACGTGGCAATAGCTGCTGGATCGAGGGCCGCTGCCGTTTGTCGAACGCCTATCTGTACGACGCGGAAATCGCCGAGGCTGTGCAGCGGCGTCTTGCCAACATCAACTATGCGACGCATTGGCGCGAACAGTCGACACTGTGGCTCACGCTGCAACGCCGCTTCGTCTACGTGGAAGGCTGCGTCGCGCCCGACTTCGACAAGCGCACGTTCCTCGCCGAGCTTGCGAAGACAGCGGACGTCGAACGCGTGATCGACAACACGGTCGTCGACCCGCATGCCGCGCAACTGCCCTATCGAACACAGGCGAACCCGGACAAGCCAGTACTCGATCCAGGCAACTAGCACCCGACGACGGCTCGCGACAGCCGCCCGCCATTGCCCGGCGACGCTGCAACAGCCATATCGGCAATCCTTCATAGCAACGCAGAAATCGATCTTTGGGCTTATCGACGTCATTGCTAACATCGGCGACCCGACATACCCGGTCAGCACAACAATGACAACACAGAGATCGCATCCTTCCGCTTTTCGTCTCGGCCTCATCGGCGCAGCCGTCGCCAGCCTCGTCGGGCTCGCCTCGTGCGGCGACGACAGTCTGCCGAGCGCTAACGCGACGCCGACACCGGCGCCCATAGTCGCGCAGAAGCGCCCCAACATTCTGTACATCATGGCCGACGACCTCGGCTATTCCGACATCCACGCGTTCGGCGGCGAAATCAATACGCCCAACCTCGACGCGCTGGTGCAATCCGGCCGCATCCTCACGAATCATCACACCGGCACCGTCTGCGCGATTACGCGCTCGATGCTGATTTCCGGCACCGATCACCATCTTGTCGGCGAAGGCACGATGGGCGTGCCCACCGACGAACGCAAAGGCCTGCCGGGCTATGAGGGATATCTGAACGACCGCGCGTTGTCGGTCGCGCAATTGCTGAAGGACGGCGGTTATCACGCGTACATGGCCGGCAAGTGGCACATCGGCTCGGGCATCGTCGGCAGTGCCACGGGCAGCGGCCAGACGCCGGACCAGTGGGGCTTTGAGCATAGTTACGCGCTGCTCGGCGGCGCCGCGACCAATCACTTCGCGCACGAACCGGCGGGCTCGAAGAACTACACGGAAGACGGCCAGTATGTGCAGCCCGGCCAGCCGGGCCAACCGGGCGGTACGGGTGGCAGCCCCGCCGTGTTCTACTCGACCGATTTCTACACGCAGCGCCTCATCTCCTACATCGATTCCAACAAGGGCGACGGCAAGCCGTTCTTCGCGTATGCCGCGTACACGTCGCCGCACTGGCCGCTCCAGGTGCCCGAGCCTTATCTGCACAACTACGCCGGCAAATACGACGCCGGTTACGACGTGATCCGCAACGCGCGCATCGCGCGGCAAAAAGCGCTCGGCATCGTCCCGAACGACTTCGTGCCGTACGGCGGCGCATCGGAAACGCTCGTCGCGAGCCCCGCCACCGCGAACAACGGCACGGTGAACGCGAAGTACGTGAGCGCCGTGCATAGCGCCGCGCAAGGCTACACCGACTACGGCCCCGGCACCGTGAACAAGACGTGGGATAGCCTCTCGCCCGCCGAGAAGAAAGCGCAGGCGCGCTACATGGAAATCTACGCGGGCATGGTCGAGAACCTCGACCACAACATCGGTCTGCTGATCCAGCATCTGAAAGATATCGGCGAATACGACAACACGTTCATCATGTTCCAGTCGGACAACGGCGCGGAAGGCTGGCCCATCGATTCCGGCGCCGACCCGAGCGCGACCGACACCGCCAATGCCGCCGAGCCGGTCTATTCGACGCTCGGCACCGACAACGGCCTGCAAAACGCCAAGCGTCTGCAATACGGTTTGCGCTGGGCCGAAGTGAGCGCGACGCCGTTCCGGCAAACCAAGGGCTATTCGGGCGAAGGCGGGGTGTCCACGCCGTTGATCGTGCATTTGCCGGGTCAGACCTCGCAGAAGCCGACGCTGCGCGACTTCACGCACGTCACCGACAACACTGCCACGTTCCTCGCGCTCGCGCAGATCTCCCCGCCGACGCAAGCCGCGCCCGCGCTGATCAACACGCTCACCGGCGTCGATGAGAACAAGGGCAAGGTCGTCTACAACAATCGCTACGTGTATCCGATCACCGGGCAGTCGCTGTTGCCGGTCCTGAACGATCAGGCCACGAGCGCGGTGCACACCGCATCTTTCGGCGACGAAGCGTACGGACGCGGTTATCTGCGCAGTGCCGACGGTCGCTGGAAAGCGTTGTGGACCGAGCCGCCGCTCGGTCCCGTGGATGGTCACTGGCAACTGTTCGATATGAATTCGGATCGCGGCGAAACGCAGGACGTAGCGACGCAGAATTCGTCGGTGATCGACGGCCTCGTGCAGCAGTGGAACAGCTATATGAGCAGCGTCGGCGGCGTCGAGCCGTTACGTCCACGCGGTTACTACTGAGCACGCAATGACGTTTCGATTCAAGCTCAAAGGCGGCGCGGCGCTGTACGGCGCCTACGCCGTGCTGGCGGCGGCCGCCTTCGCCGCCGCGTTCACCGCCGCAGCGGTCGCTTCGACTGCCGCGTCGACCGTATTCGGCGGCGCCGCGAAACAAGGCGCATTCGACGACCTGAACCGCTCGCGGCCGCCCGCCGCGCTCGGGTCGGAAAAGCAATGCGCGCGCTACAGCGGTTTGCCCGCGCGCTGGCGCGACGACCCGCAGGCTGGCATGGTGCATCTGCCCGGCGGCGACTTCGTGTTCGGCAGCAAGCTCGGCTATGAAGACGAGCGCCCCGCCGGCGACGGCAAGACACACGTCGCCGGCTTCTGGATCGATCAGACCGACGTGACGAACGCACAGTTCGCCGCCTTCGTCAAAGCGACCGGTTATGTCAGCGATTCGGAACGCCAGGGCGGCGCCGTGGTGTTCCACTCGCCGACGCGTGAAGAGATGAACACCCGCGACCTGGCGTGGTGGAGCTGGGTGAGGGGCGCCGCGTGGAATCATCCCACCGGTCCGGGCAGCACGCTCGACGGCCGCATGAACCAGCCCGTGACGATGGTCACGCAAGCCGACGCGCTCGCCTACGCGCGATGGCTCGGCCGCGATCTGCCGACCGAGGCCGAGTGGGAATACGCGGGCAAAGCCGGCCACGAAGGCGCGGACCTCGACACCGCACCGCGCGACGAACACGGCAAGCCGAGTGCGAACTACTGGCAAGGCGTGTTTCCGGTCCTGAACACCGACGAGGACGGTCACGTCGGGCTCGCGCCCGTGGGTTGCTATGCGGCCAACGACTTCAGGCTCTACGACATGATCGGCAACGCGTGGGAGTGGACCAAGGACGTCTACAGCGGTCCGCACCAGTCGCACACCAATGGCGATACCGCAGCCGTCGCACCGCTCAGCCGCCGGCACGATACGCCGATGGTCATCAAGGGCGGTTCGTTTCTCTGCTCACGCGAC
The DNA here is from genome assembly GCF_012275575.1 of Paraburkholderia sp. SG-MS1. Taxonomy (GTDB): domain Bacteria; phylum Pseudomonadota; class Gammaproteobacteria; order Burkholderiales; family Burkholderiaceae; genus Paraburkholderia. The sequence goes on from NZ_NPIH01000156.1 coordinate 10,791, forward strand.
TATTGCGTGCGCTATCGCGCGGCCTCACGCGAGCAACAGGAGGCGGATTTGCCCGCCGCGCACATCGGCTTTCGCACGGTGTCGAGGGACGCGTCATGAAGCCGCGTGAGATCGCATTAACGGCGCTGCTAGGGGTCGCCGCATTATTGCAGCCTATGCAAGCCGCGGCGGCCGCGCCGGGTCAGGCCATCAAAGTCGGCGTGAGTGCGGGCGCGCACGCCGAGATCATGGACCAGGTGCGCCGCGTCGCGGCCGCACGCGGACTCGCGCTCGACGTGGTCGTGTTCGACCGACCGTCGGCGATCGACGCCGCGCTCGCCGCGAACAGGATCGACGCCGCGAGCTTCGAAGACGGGCCGAGCTTCGAAGCGCAGCGCAAACAGCATCGCTATGCGCTCACGAGCGTCGCCACGACCGTGACGTTTCCGATTGCCCTGTACTCGCGCAAGCTGACCAACCTCGGCCAGTTGCGACGCGGCGCAACGATCGCGATTCCCGGCGATCGTGACGGCACCGCACGCGCGCTGATCCTGCTGCAGAACTTCACGCTGCTGACGTTCAAGGACAGTGCGGGTCTGCATGCCACCCTCGCCGACATCACGAGCAACCGCCTGAATCTGAAGATCCGCCAGGTGCCGCGCGCGCGTCTGTTCGACTCGCTGAACAGCGTGGCCTTCGCCGTGATCGACAGCGACGACGCGGCCCGTGCGGGACTCTATCCCGCACGCGACAGCCTTGGCCTCGAAGACGCGCGCTCGCCCTATGCCAACGTGTTGAGCGTTCGCGACAGCGACCGTGGCAAGGCGTGGGTCGCACAACTGGTCGCCGCGTATCACTCGGACGACGTTGCGCATTTCATCCTCACGCGCTATCAGGACTCGGTGCGCCGGCCATGGTGAACGCGTTCTCATTCGCGTGTTCGGCGTGCGGCAAATGCTGCAATAGTCCACCGGCGATGACGTTGGCGGAACTGTTCCGGCATCGCGACCGGTTCATCGGCTGCATTGCGATTGGCCGCATACCGCGCAAACGCGTGGGCGAACGTGTGCGCGTCGGGCAACATGAGCGCGTGCTCGACGAGGCGGATATCGCCGCGTTCGATACGCTCGCAAATACGCTGCTGCATCGCGCCGGCGATACCTTCAGCATCACCGCGCAAGGCTATGACTACCCTTCGCTCGCGCGTTGCCCCGCGCTCGAAGACGATGGGCGCTGCGCGATTCATCTGCACGGCAAGCCGCTCACGTGCGAGGTCGTGCCGCTCGATCCGCTCGTACCCGACACGCTACAGCATCTGGTATTGGCCGCGCGCAATCAGAGCGCCGTGTATCTCGGCGCCGATTGCATTCGCGAAGGCGAACGCGAAGACGCGGTGTTGATGGTCGCGCAAGGCCGCGTCGTCGACGCTCGTGCCAAAGACGCCCTGATGCGTCGCCGCCTTGCGCTGGAAAAAGAGCGCCATGTATGGGGCCAGGCTGTGTTCGAAGCCCTACGCAAAGAACTGTTCGAGTCGCCCGCCGCATTGGCGCGCATTCCCGCAGGCGGCTTTCTGACGATCTCGATCGTGCCCGCGCTGCTGACGGTGGCGGCCGTCTCCGCGAACTGCCGCCGGTTATGTGCCGACTATATCGACAGCCAGCTTGCGTTAATCGACCGTTGCATTGCGCAGGCGCTGCTGCGTCGCCGGCTGGAGGATCGTCCGGTCACCCTGGAACTGCGTGGCTTTGCGAACGCCTATCGGCACGCCAAGGCGGCGCTCGCCGAGTCTGCCGCCATGACAACGGACGGCGGCCATTCACCGGCTGACGGTGCCGTCGAAGCCTACCTGAGTGGCGCGGTTCTTTAGTCGGTATCCCATCGCAGACGTTTTAGCGTTCGCCGTCGTAGTCGACTTTCATCAATTGGCCTTGCTCTACAACTGCGTGTCCAGTATCCATACGAACTTTTCAATCAGCTTTTCCGTCAGCGGACGGTGCATCCACGCGTCGAGCGTGATGCGTTGCGACTTCCCGATGTCGTCCGCGAAGGTGGCAGTTTGCTGGCGCGCAAAGTCCCGATCGTAGATATTCAGGTTCGCTTCGTCATTCAGCTTGAAAGAACGGCTATCGAAATTGGTCGAGCCGACCGACACCAGGTACTCGTCCACGACGAGCAATTTGCAATGAAACATGGTTGGCTGGTACTCGAATATCTCGACACCCGCTTTGAGCAGATCGCCCCAGCAGGCACGTGATGCTTCGCGCACCGTGTGCGTATCGATGCGTTTGCCCGGCGTGATGATCTGCACTTTCACGCCGCGCTTCGCGGCCTCGACGATCGCGTTGATAGTTAGCTTGTCGGGCACGAAGTAGGCGCTCGCGAGATGAATGCTATGCGTGGCGGCGGTGATCGCCATCAGATACATCAGCTGCATATCGTCGCTGCCGCCCGACGGCGAACTGCTGAACATGTGGGCGAGACCGTCGCCCTGCGGTTCGACGTGTGGAAAATAATCCGGGCCGTGCAGTACATTGCCGGTTGCCTTCACCCAGTTGTCCATGAACACCGCTTGCATATGTCCGACCACCGGACCGGCCACGCGAAAATGCGTATCGCGCCAATGCTTTTCATCCTGCGCGTGTCCGGTCCATTCCGGCGCGATGCCTACGCCGCCGGTAAAGCCAATCTGGCCGTCAATCACCAGCAGCTTGCGGTGAGTGCGATCGTTCATGCGGCCAAGGCCGGTCCAATGCGGCTTGTGATACTGGATCACTGCCGCTCCCGCGTCGCGCAGCATCTCCAGATAATGCCTGTCCATTTTCGACGAGCCGACCCAGTCGAGCAGAACGTGCACCGCGACGCCTTCACGCGCTTTATCCGCAAGTGCACGGGCTATCTGCTCGCCGATCTCGCCGGACCAATAAATGAACGTTTCAAATGTGATGGTTTTGCGCGCTGAGCGAATCCCTTCTAGCATCGAAGGGAAAATGCGGTCGCCGTTCAGCAGCATTTCAAAGCGATTGCCGGAAACGACAGGCGGGCCGAGCAGCAATCCCATCGAACGAAGAAATTGCGGATCGTCGCTCGCATACAGCCGCTCGATCTTGTGTTCGATCTTCTTTTCGCCGCTCGACAGATTGGCGATCACCAGAATGATGACGAGCGTGACGAATGCGGTAAGGGGAATAGTCAGCATGCGTGGCCTCGATGCTCAGCGGCAGAACACGCAACGCATGTCCTGCAGTTTGACGGAGAGTGCCGGACCCGACGTCCGGCTTTAACCACGCATACCGGACGCATTGCGCGTGCCCGTTGCGGGCGTGCGCTTTGCTACGCCGCTATTTCGAGTTACCTGACCAACGCGAACGCTTCCCGGCTCGCAATCTCGCCCGCGCCGTAGACACCGACCACGGTATAGTCCGACGCCACGCATTCGAACGTCGAGTCCTGAAACGTAATCACGAAATGGCGCAATGCCGGCGCCGGTCCGACCGTGGCAAGTTCCGCCGTCAGCGACGAATTCACGACTTCGTGTACCGAATAGCCGAGCAACCCTTGCAGGGCAAGCGGGTGAATCTCGAGATCGACGTCGCCCGGTGGGCCGAGCCGATGAAACGCGGCATCGGCAAATAGCACCGTGCAAAAGGGATCGTCGTCGGGATCGAATGGTCCGAACCGTTCAAAGTCGGCTTCTGCAATCGGGTAGGCCAGAATCACCCGGCGGTCGCTCGCGACGATGAACGGTTCGGCGGCATCCGCTGCCGGATGAGGAACGGACTCCAGCAGGATGACCTGGTCTTCCTGCCGGAGTGAATCGATCGTGCTAGTCATCTACTTCACGACTCCGTTGCGCTCATGCGCTGGCTGGCACCGTCGCGGCCGCGGCTTGCGGCGCTGCCGCAGCGCTCGTCACTGCAGTTTTAGCGGCGGCTTTGCGGACCGGCGCCTTTCTTGCCGCCCTCGCGACCATGCTCTTCTTCGCAGCGGGTTTCACTGCGGCTTTCTTCGTTGCGACTTTTTTGCTTGCCGTGGCCTTCTTCGCAGCCGTCTTTCTGGACACGGCGGCCTTTTTCGCTACGACTTTTTTCGCCGCGGCTTTCTTGCTCACCGCACCGCTGGTTGCCGCCGATCGGGCTTTGCCCGCCCTGGTCGCTGCTTGAGTTGCCGCTTGAGTCGCGGGCTTGGCCGCTGCACCGTCGATCAGGAACTTCGTGCGGTCTTTCACCGTTGCGAGCCATGCGGGCGCCGGACCACGGCCGCTCCAGGTCGCACCGGTTTTCGGATTGAGATACTTGGGCGGCTGAGCGCCTTTCGGCTGACCTTTACCGGCTTTTGCATGAGCGACGACGGCCTTTGCCGCGGACTTGAGTTCGCTCGCGCCATCGATCAGGAATTGAGTGCGGTCTTTCACGCCAGCAATCCAACCCGGGGCGCGCCCGTGGCCCGTCCAGGTTGCACCGGTTTTATGGTCGCGGTATTTCGCCGGTTTTCCCGAGGCACTGGCTTTTGCCTTGCCGGTGCCTCCATGGCCATTCAAGCCGCGCGCCGCGCGCCTCGCCTTTGCTTTGGCTTCGATATCCTCAGTAGTCAAACCATGCTTGAGCATGAGCTCGCGAATCTGGTCGACCGCGACTTGCGCTTTTCTGGCAACAAGGATATCGGCTTGCGCCTGCAGTTTCTTCAGCTTTGCCTGGATTTGCTCTAACGTTGGCATTTGATTCCTCCCTATGTGGTAGTCGTCGAACTATGCCATGAATGAATGAAGAAAGGCAGATCTGTGTGGTGTTTTAAGGCACCCAACGCACTGCCATCACTTGGCGTTCGAGTACGGAGCTTTCAGGTCCACTACTCGAATATCCGATCTCTCTCTTTCTTTTCCTTTCCCGAAGACTCTTCTTTTTCCTCCCAGTTCCGGCATTCCGACTCAGGCAGGCGTAAAAACGACGGCCTGGCGGTCGGCAATGTAACGCACACTTCGTACGAAACGGTATTGTTGACCATCTGCCGTTAACCGGTTGAGTCCCAGACTGGTCAGCATCAGGATTTCGTCCGCCTGAAAGGCATCGATCACCCCCGAATCCGTAAGATCCTCCAAAGCACCGGATGGATCACCGACATAAACGTTGCGTACCTGCGTCCCAATCCGCATCAGAACCACGCTTTCGCCTTCGTCTAGCGCCAGTTCGAGATACCCGGCAAGCGTGCGTAGCGACGCTGGGGTACAGGCTCCGGACTGATAGGTCGCAGCATTCGAAGGCGTCATTTCTGTTTTCCCCGTACCCGCATCGACGAAAAGGTGGTTTGCCGTGCTTCGCAGCAATAGCCGTTTCTACTATAGGCAAGCATTTCAATATTCAAAGGACAGTAGTTCAATTTTCCTTCGAAAGTTGGCTTTCCTGGTGGCCCGCTTTAAAAAAGCACTATGGGCAATGAAAAGACCACGTTCGACGCCGACGAAATGCCTACGGAGGACAGAAGTAACTCGACGTTACGAATTTCTCGGCACTGTTTCACTTCTGCCGGGGCAGCGCTTCTATACTGCGGACCGTGCCTGGCAAAACCGGCAGGAACCTGAAACACGCGAACACGGGCACTGGGTTGGCTATTGAAAAGAACCCGGGCAGCACCACCTTCGGCAAGCTCAACAGAACGGTACTCTCAGATGAAAGCGGGTTTTACGAAAGTCGCCCTTGCAGCAGCGGCACTCACTACGGCCATGTCCGGCACGGCGAACGCGGCGGGTTGCCTGAAGGGAGCCGTCGTCGGCGGCGTCGCAGGTCACTATGCGGGGCATCACGCGGTCGTCGGTGCGGTGGGCGGTTGCATCGTCGGACGGCATGTAGCGAAGAAGCACGCTGAGGAACAGGCCGCACAGCGTCAGCAAGCAAGGATGCAATAGTCTGCTCAGTAAAAGGAGTCGCCAATATCACGAGTCTCGGCAACGGCTCCGACTCCAGTTCTTCCTCTCACTCACGCGATCCGCAGTCCGTGAGCGGGCAGGATCTCCTGCGTCGTCACGAAACGGTGTTGCTTGACCGCGTCGTGAAAGCGCCGGTAATCGCTTTTCTCAAAGGCGTTCGTCCACACCGGTCTGTCCCCGGTGTCGTCGTCGCATTCCAAACCAGTCGCCTGGTGTTTCCAGGAACCTCGCCCCTTGGCGATATAAGCCGGAATCCGCTCTTTCAAACCCGGAATGCGGCCGGCTTTTACCCACTCGCAAACGGTTAGCAAACGGTCGTTATCGTCCGCATGGCGGTTCGTATCGAGCAGACGGGTGAGCGTCTCTTTCACATCCTCCGGCAAGCCGGACTGGGTTTCGAAGTCTTCCCGCCCCGCCACATAAGCGTGCACTGCGCGGCAAGCCATGTCGGCCGCCTCGACGAATTCCGGCAGGTTATGTCTCGAGATGAAATTGTTTTTGCCGTCGATGTAATGCCAGCGAGCCCACGGCTGATCGGGATAGTGCAACGCGGCGCCGTGACCGACGGGGAGCGCCAGCGTCAATATGTCTTCTTCGATGTGTTCCAGCAGATGACCGGCCACGAGTTGGAGACTGGCAAACCAGCCTTTGCGCGTGCAATCCTGAGCTTCCAGTAGATGCACCCGATTTCCTGGGCTCTCTATTCCCGCGAATCCCTGATGTGCCCAGGTATCGACGTACGCGTGAAGCGTCACCCCCAGTCGGTGCAAACCGGTCTCCGAGTCGCGCTGCCGGATTGCACGCCGCACCACTTCGCGGGCGACCTCGCTGTCCGGCCGGCAAATCGCTTTCTCTTCGAGGGTTTCACCTTCCGCGGCCGGCAGAAAATGAAATGGCGTCCACACGAGGCAGTTCTGATCGTTCTCGGTGTTGGCGTAGTCGAATAGCTTGTGCGCAGTGGCAAACCGCTCGAAAGTCTCACCGCCCTTGAACCGCAGTAATCCCCGGGTCGTCGCGTCGTCGACGTATTGGCAGGCATGCGCCACGGTCAATGCGTCGCCAGCCGTCATCCCGCCGACGCGGGCGGCGATATAAACCACACCATAGTGAAAGTCGATATTCATGGCTGGCGCTCCTGACACGCGACGGATGACGGCGAAGGTTCTCGACTGCGCAGCAGGGCGAATTCGGGGTGGGCGCGTGAGTAGATAGTAGACGACCGAGTGCAGTCCGGCTTTAAAAAAGACGCATCACACGTACTCGCCGATCACGCGATAAGAAGCGATTCGCTTTGCCAAACGGCATGACTCGCTCGACCCTGACCATTCAGACTTCCGGGATGGCGGTAGAAGAAGGCGTCCCCCGGATGGGGCAATGTCGCGTGCAGAGAGAAGAACTCTCCCGCATTTCCGCCTGGACCGCTATATATATAAGAGCCTCAGGACAGGTGAGTAACCGCCATGCGGCCATTCCATTGCGTATTCAGATACTCGACCGCAAGCGTGCGGTGACAGCGATGGGGTAAATGTTCACTGCAAAGCAGGCAAGCCGATTGAAATAGATCGATATCCAGATTGCTTTCCACGCGGCGCTTTGCAATCAGTTCGACGTACTCCGCCGTGAACTGGTCCCAGGACAGTTGCTTGCCCTGATAGCGCTTCAGCAGATCCGGCTCGGGAGCGAGTTCCGGCATTTCGACGTACGCTGCATTGCACAACCTGTCGAGAAAGTACGGAAGATCCTGCTTTTTCGCAAAGCCGGCCAGCTGCGAGGTGTTATTCAGGCGAATGTCTAGAACGGTGTGCACCTGGGCGCTTTTCAGCAAATCGAAAAAATGCTCGGCGCTCTTGCCGGCGAAACCGATAGTTGCAACCCGCACGGTGCTCTTTTCACGTTTCATGATGAATACCCGACCGGGCTGACTCCGCCCCCGGAGCAACAAAAAACCCCGCAACGGCATCCGCAGCGGGGCTCAATTGTCGACGCATTTCGCACCGGAGTTACTTGCCGATGCCGAGCAGTTCGATTTCGAACGTCAGATCGGTATTCGGCGGAATCGGGCCGACGCCACGATCGCCATATGCAGTCGCCGCCGGGCACGTCAGTTTGGCTTTGCCGCCTACCTTCATCTTCTGGACGCCTTGCGTCCAGCACGGAATCACGCGATTGAGCGGGAACGATGCCGGGCCGCCGTGCTTCGCGGAACTATCGAACTCGGTACCGTTCGGCAGCGTGCCGCGATAGTTGACCTTGACGACATCCTCGGCTGCCGGTTGGGCGCCCGTGCCTACCGTCAGATGCTGGACGATCACGCCGGAAGGCAGTTTGTCAGTGGTGGGCGCGGCGGCCATGGCCGTCGAGGAGAGGACAGCAGCGGCAACCAGAGCAACGATGGATTTCAAAGCGAATCTCCAGTGGGGTAATGCGCATCATTGTAGCGGATTGCCTATTGCTTGCCGTCGCGCGGCAGTACCGTGCATGCCTTCTGTCGACTCGTGCAATCGACACGAATCCTGTCTCGCGGAAAATAGCGTATGTGTCCGACGATTCGCTCTATTACGAGAGTGCCAGAACCCAAAGCGTCAATATGCCAATTGCGCTAACGCGCCAGGCTCGATTGAACGCGCTTCAATCGAGGCGTTGCACCCTGTATTTATTAGCCGCCAATACCTCACCTCGCGCATTGAAGTCGGCCAGCACCGTTTCACGTTCACGCACGCCGGCCAGCACTGCCGGATCGAGTAAGGCGCTAATCACTTCGGCGCGATCACGGCCAGCCTGCGCAATGACGTCGCCATACGGACTCCAGATTGCACTCGCGCCACACGCTGCCCACCCACCGGTCGTACCGACGTGATTCGACAACAGCACGAACAAGGTGTTGTCGAAAGCACGCGCGGGAAACCAGATACGCGACTGGTGATACCCGGTCTTTGCGCTGAAGAGCGCGCTCGCCAGATAGGCATGCGCACCATTGACCGCCGCAAGCCGCGCATGCTCGGGAAAACCAGAGTCGTAGCACACGCTCAGAGCCAGCCGCCATCCGTCGAGTTCCAGCATGCAGCCCTGCGAGCCCGGCTGGTAAATGCGCGCCTCGCTGCTATAGAGATACTGCTTGTGATACGGCTCGATCTGCTTGCCGGCGCGGTTGAATATCAGCGACGAGATATGCAGACCATCAGCGCCACGTTCAGCCACCCTGCAGCGCGTCGCCGCGCCGACGATCACCGCGATCTTGCGCTGTCGGCACACCGTGCGAATCGGCTCGAGTCGCGGATCGTGTGCGTCGAATGCGTACTTCGCGGGGTCGCCGGCGATCAGATCCGGCTCGTAGCCGCTCAGGAATTTCTCGGGAAAAACCACCAGTTTCGCGCCCTGATCGGCGGCGACACCGGTCAATTCGACCGTTCTCGCGATGTTGGCCGCCACGTCGCCGGGAACCGGTTGTGCTTGTGCAGTCGCGATTCGTAATGAGGTTTGCGGCAACGATACTTGTGCGTGACTCAACAGGAACTCCGTGATGCATAGACTATTGCTATTCGCCGGCGCGCAGGCAAGAGCAAGCGTGAGCGAGCGACCCCCGGCATTTGACCACGGACCGCACTGCGATGTGAACCACCGCCACGCTTCAGTAGTCCACATAAGACACCCACCGCGACCCATTCGTCGACACCTGACTCCCATGTCAAAGCGTACTTTCGATGACCGCGCCGACTGATTCCGACGAGTCCCTCGTTCCCGCACCTTCTGTCGCGGCGGAACGGCGCCGGGCGCCCAGGGCACGGCGGATTCCGCGCAGCCGCGAACAGCAGGCGCGGCTCGACGCACGCGAGCCGGCCTTCGAACCCCTCCCGTTTGCTTTGGACGAAGCCGCCGCGCGCCGCCCATTTGCCGACAAACTCCGCGAATGGTTCGAAGCGCGCCGCTGGCAACCCTTCGATTTTCAACGCGACGTCTGGGCGGAAATCGGCCGAGGCGCGAGCGGCCTGCTGCACGCGACCACCGGCGCGGGCAAAACCTGGGCCGTGTGGTTCGGTGCGCTGAACGCCTTCGCGACGGCCGAACCCTCGTCCGGCAAACGCACGGCACGCACGCACCCGGCCCCCCTCACCGTGCTCTGGATCACGCCGATGCGCGCGCTCGCCGCCGACACCGCGCGCGCGTTGCAAAGTTCCGCGGTCGAACTAGCGGTGCCGTGGAGCGTCGGACTGCGCACTGGCGACACGTCGTCGGCCGAACGCGCGCGACAGAACCGGCGCATGCCGTCGGCTCTCGTCACGACGCCCGAAAGCCTGACGCTCATCCTCACCCGGCCCGACGCGCGCGAAGTGCTCTCGCATGTGCGCCTCGTGATCGTCGACGAATGGCATGAACTGCTCGGCAACAAACGCGGCACGCAGACACAACTCGCGCTCGCGCGTCTTGCGCATTGGCGCCCTAAGTTGCAGGTATGGGGCTTATCGGCGACGCTCGGCAACCTGCCCTTCGCCGCCAACGTATTGCTCGCGCCCGTGAAGACGCCGCGCGTCAGCGTGCATGGCGCGCTACCCAAAGCACTGATCGTCGATACGGTGATCCCCGACACCATCGAGCGGTTTCCCTGGGGCGGCCATATGGGCATGCGCCAGGTTGGCGCGGTCGCCGATGCGATCGGCGAAGCGCAGACCTCGCTCGTGTTTACCAATACCCGCTCGCAATGTGAGGTCTGGTATCAGGCGCTGCTCGAAGCGCGGCCCGAATGGGCCGGCCTGATCGCATTGCATCATGGCTCACTCGATCAGGAAGTACGGGAATGGGTCGAGCGAGGCCTCAAGAACGGCTTGCTGAAAGTAGTGGTGTGTACGTCGAGCCTCGATCTCGGCGTCGATTTCCTGCCGGTGGAGCGCGTGTTCCAGATCGGTTCGCCCAAGGGCGTCGCGCGTTTGATGCAGCGCGCGGGGCGCTCGGGGCATGCACCTGGCCGCCCGTCGCGGGTGACTATCGTGCCGACGCATGCGCTCGAACTGGTCGAGGCCGCCGCCGCGCGCGAGGCCGTCGACAAGCGTCAGATAGAAGGCCGCGAAACGCCCGAGAAACCGTTCGACGTGCTGGTCCAGCATCTCGTCACCGTCGCGATCGGCGGCGGCTTCGATGCGCGTGAACTATATGGTGAAATTTGCAGCACCTATGCTTACCGGCAACTGACGCAAGCGGAGTTCGACTGGGCGCTCGCCTTTGTGGAAGGCGGCGGCACGTCGCTGCGCGCGTACCCCGACTACCATCGGGTGGTGCGCGACGGCGACGGACTGTACCGTGTGCCGCGCGAGGATCTGGTGCGGCGGCATCGCAACAACATCGGTACCATCGTGGCGAATGGCACGCTGAATGTCGCATATCTGTCCGGTGGCCGCATCGGGGCGATCGAAGAGTCGTTCATTTCACGCCTTAAAACGGGGGATATTTTTACTTTCGGCGGCCGTGCGCTCGAATTGATCCGTGTGCAGGACATGACCGCGTGGGTGCGGCGCGCCACGACCTCGCGTGGAGCGATGCCGCAATGGGCGGGAAGCCGCATGCCACTGTCATCCGAACTCGCCGACGCCACGCTGACGATGCTCGCGCGCGCCGCCGACGGTATCTTCGACGAGCCCGAAATGCGCGCCGTGCGGCCGCTGCTTGAATTGCAGCAGAAATGGTCGGGGTTGCCCGAGCCGGGCGTGCTCGTGGTGGAACTGGTGAAGTCGCGTGAAGGACATCACTTCTTCTGTTATCCGTTTGCCGGGCGCACCGCGCATATCGGTCTGGGCGCGTTGCTCGCATGGCGAGTCGCGCGCGAGAAGCCCGGCACCTTTTCGATTTCGATGAACGACTATGGGTTCGAGCTGCTGTCCGCGCAACCATTCGATTGGGCCGCGCAATTACAAAGCGGGCTGCTCTCGCCCGACGAACTGGAGCACGACATTCTCGCGAGCCTCAACTCGTCCGAGCTGTCGATGCGTCGCTTTCGCGAAATCGCGCGCGTGTCGGGTCTGGTGTTTCAGGGACACCCTGGCCAGCAGAAAAGTGCGCGGCAATTGCAGGCGTCGAGTGGCCTTTTCTACGAGATCTTTCGTCGGCACGATCGCGGCAACCTGCTGCTCAATCAGGCCGATGACGAAGTGCTGCTGCAGGAACTCGACGCGCAGCGGATTCGCCGCGCGCTCGAACGCATGAACGCGAGCCGGGTGGTGGTGATGCGGCCGAAGAAGCCGACGCCGTTTGCGTTTCCGCTGATCGTCGGGCGCTTGCGCGAAAAGGTGAGCACGGAGAAGCTCGCGGATCGCGTCGAGCGGATGCTGGCCGAACTCGAGAGGGCCGCGCGAACATGAAGCCCTCATCGTTGACGGTTCACATCGCCGGGCATGCCCTGGTACTGTCGAGTTTGCGGGCGAGTTTCGATCCTGTGCTGCGCTGTCTGTTCGTCGCCGACGCCCATTTCGGCAAGGATGCCGTGTTTCGCGCGCGCGGCATCCCGGTGCCGATCGGCTCGACTGCCGACAACTTGATGCGCCTCGACGTTCTGATCGCCGAATTCGACCCGGCCATGCTCGTGTTCCTCGGCGACCTGCTGCACGCGCGCGAATCGCATGTGCCGGAAATGCTCGATGCGCTGCATGCGTGGCGCGCGCGACATGCGCGACTGCGGGTCGTGCTGGTGGAGGGCAATCACGACCGGCATGCGGGCGCGCTGCCGTCGACGTTGGCTATCGAGTCTGTGCGGGAACCCTGGCTCGTCGGGCCGTGGGCGTTGTGTCATCTGCCGCAGCGGGTCGATGGCGCGTATGCGCTCGCAGGTCATGTGCATCCGGTCTATCGGATCACGACGCGGACCGATTCGGTGCGGGTGCCGTGTTTCCGGTTCGGGATTGAGTGTGGCGTGTTGCCGGCTTTTGGCAGCTTTACCGGGGGGGCGCGCGAGGAAGGACGTGCTGCTGGAGAGAAGGTGTTTCTGGTAGTGCAGGAGCGTGTGATCGAGATGGGGAGTGCGTGAGGGTGAGTGGACGGGGACCGTCCGCTCCGGTTGGGCAGGTTGCTGGTGTCTTCTGCTGCTGATCTGGCGCGGAGGCCGGCGTGTCGGCCTCCGCGCGCTGCAAGTAACACTATCCTCGGTTAGTGATTGCCCCCTCCGTGACCACCGCCATGGCCGCCACCACCGCCGTAGCCGCCACCGAAGCCGCCGCGGCCCGGGCCGAAGCCACCGCCGAAGCCACCGCGGCCTGAACCGAAGCCGCCGTTGCCAGGGCCGCCCTTGCCGCCGGGACCACCGTTGCCTGCGCCGTTGCCTGGACCTCCGCTGCCTGGACCTCCGTTGCCGCCATTGCCGGGACCTCCGTTGCCTGGACCTCCGTTGCCGCCGTTGCCGGGACCTCCGTTGCCTGGA
>NZ_NPIH01000157.1 GCF_012275575.1 Paraburkholderia sp. SG-MS1
ATTGATATTAGTCCAAATGTGGATTTTTGCAAGAGAATATAATCCCGGCTCGTTATGCAGTCGAAGATCAGGAGAAGCAGCAGATGTGGGTTCGAGCAGTAGCAGCGGCGCTCGCCGTGTGGTGTGTATCGGAGGCGGCTACGGCTGCCGGTTATACGGAAGTCTGGAATCCGCCCGAGGCAAGCAGGCATGCCGCGAAGCCGGCGAAAAAGAAGGGGGCGACGGGCACGCTCAAGGCGGGCTCGCAGGTCGGGGCAAAGGCCGGCTCGAAGCACGCGGCAAGCGCTGCAGGGCATAAGGCACCGCGTGCGGCATCGACAGGAGGAGCCGCAGCAGGTACCGCGGCCCATGGGGGAGTGAAGAAGGCCGCGGCGAAGGGCAAGGGCTGCGCCAAGGTATCGGCCGCGTGCAAATCCGGCACGAAAGCGGTCGTGACGGCGCAGGCTGAAAAGCCGCATGCATCGCTCGCGCAGACGCAGGCGAAGTCGCATCAAGGCAAGCTCGCACATGCCAACCTGGTTCAAAGCGGCAGCGCGCGCGCCCATCCAGTCAAGGTCGCGGCGAAACCGGCGGCCTCGCATATGAACGCGCAGGCCGCGTCCGCAAACGTTAGCGCCGCTGCGCCCGACGCAGCCATCAATCCGGCGACCGCCAGCAGCGGTTCTCTGCCGCCGATTCTCCGCTGATCCCAACTCACGCGCGGATTTGCGTCCGGGCTTGCCGCCCGGCGGTTCCCATGCCGTGCGGCCCGGCTCGACGAACGCCGCCGACGCCAGCCGGTAGCGCATCGCGCCGAGCCTGATCGACGACTGAGCGAGGCTAGCGGCGCGTCACGCGGTCGCGAGCCCGTTCGTCACCAGACGCAGCGTTTCCACCGAGCGAGGGTCGCGCACCCGCGAATGCAACGTGACGCGCGACTCCGGCAGCGCCGGCAAGCCAAGCCGCGCGCCTACATCGATCAAACCGCGCGGCGCTACCCTGCGCGCCAGCGGCGACACGGCCAGTCCAGCCGCCACCGCCGCGCCGACGGCCGCGACGCCGCCGCCGATGAATACCTCCTGCCACGCAATTCCCGCCTCCTTCAGCGTGCGCAGCGCCACGTCGCGCACGTTGCAGGGCGGGCTCAGCAGCGCCAGCGCCAACGGGTCGCCGGCTCTCGGCAGCCATGCTGGTGTCGCGAGCCAGCCGAGTGGTTCGTCGAACAGCACTTGCGCGTCGTCGCGCGGCGGTTCGTCGGCGCCATAGCGGACAATCGCCGCATCGAGCCGGCGCTCATCCAATTGCGCGAGCAGCGCCGCCGACTGGCCCAAATGCAACTCGACCACCAGACCGGGGTCGTGCGCATTGAGCCGGCCGAGCAGCAACGGCAGATCGGGGCCCGCGACATGCTCGCTGAGCCCCAGCACGAGCCGCCGACGCTCCACTGACAATGAACCCAGCGCGCGCTCGTGCGCGTTCAGCAATTCGCGCGCGGCGGCAAGAAACGCGCGGCCGTCGGCGGACAGGCGCACCACGCGCGGCGTTCGCTCCAGCAAGTGCTTGCCCAGATGCGCTTCCAGCCGTTTGAGCTTCAGACTGACGGCCGATTGCGTCGTGTCGAGCGCGTTCGCTGCACGGGTGAAACTATGCAGGTCGGCGACCAGAACGAAGGCTCGTACCGCATCGAGATCGAGGACTTTCATTTCCAATGAATATAGATGAAATCACCAATCATGTCTGTTTATTATGGATTGGCGCCCCTAAGCTGTGTTTATCCAATCGACGCAAGCTAAGGAGATTCATCATGCCGCTGACACGAATCGCACTGCGCGCCGGCAAGCCGGCCGCATACCGGAAAGCGCTGACCGAGGGCATTCAGCGCTCGCTGGTCGACACTTTTAACGTGCCGAAGGACGACCAGTTCGTGCTGATCACCGAGCACGAGGCGGACAATCTGATCTATGACCGGCGGTATCTGAATATCGAGCGGAGCGACGATTTCGTCGTGATTCAACTCACTGTGAGTAACACGCGCTCGATCGAGCAGAAGAAGGCGTTGTACCGGCGGATTGTCGAGGAACTGGCGAAGTCGCCGGGGGTACGGCGAGAGGATGTGTTCATCAGTCTCGTCGAGGTGGTGAAAGAGAACTGGTCGTTCGGGAATGGCGTGGCGCAGTATGTTGAGTGAATGAGGGCCTGCGTCGCTCACGCGGGGCCGCGTGGAACGTGGTCCATGCGACCTGTGGAGATCGGCCGCCGCTCCCTGCGGCGGTGCCGAAGCGCACAGCTTGATCTGCCGATATCTCCTTGTTTGGCGCCACGAGCTGTCGACTGGGTGTCCCCGGGCTATGCTTCAGCGCAACATGTGCAGCTGTCCTTTCCGAAGACATCAATTATGTTCGCGTCGATTTGTATGCTCCCGACAATGGCTTGTAGTTTGGTGAGCTAACCTTTACGCCCAGTGTCGGCGTGGTTCCAATGGCAATGTGGCTCGCGTACGCGTCGTTATAATGATTTGCTGTCCGTTCCGGACCTTCCACCGCTCCTCGCCATGACAGCCGACCGCACCGCTCCTCCCCGCGAATCTCTTGAACTCGGCGGTTCCGTCTGGTTCCAGGCCGGCGCGCAGACGCTCGGCGGCGCGCCACGCATTGCGCTGCTGGCGGCGATTGGCGAAACCGGCTCGATCACCCGCGCGGCGAAAGCGGTCGGCATGAGCTACAAGGGCGCATGGGACGCCGTCGATACGATGAACAACCTCGCCGGCGAGCCCCTCGTCGTGCGCCTGACCGGCGGCAAAGGTGGCGGCGGCACCACGCTCACGCCGCGCGCGGTGAAGCTCATTGAATCGTTCCACGCGGTCGAACGCGAGCATCGGCGCTTTCTCGAACGCGCCGGCGCGGCGATCGAAGGCTTCGCCACGGATTGGGATCTGATCGGCCGCATCGGCGTGAAGACCAGCGCGCGCAATCAGTTCTACGGGACGGTGTCGGCAATCACGCGCGGCGCGGTCAACGACGAAGTCTCGCTGGCGCTGCCCGGCGGGCACACGATCGTCGCCGTCCTCACGCATGAGAGCACCGAAGCGCTGGGCCTGGTCAAGGGTGTGGCCGCGTTCGCGCTGATCAAGGCGTCGTGGGTCGTGCTGCTCGTCGAAGACGAAAGCGGCGCGCCGCTCAAGCTATCGGCGCGCAATCAGTTGCGCGGCGCCGTGCAGCGCGTGAAGCGTGGCGCGGTGAATGCCGAGGTGTCGCTGATGCTGGAGGGCGGCGCGGTCGTCACGGCGGTGGTCACGAACGAAAGCGTCGATGCGCTCGGTCTCGCGGAAGGCTCCAGGGCCGTCGCGGCGTTCAAGGCCTCGAGCGTGATTCTCGGGGTGAAGGATTGAGGACGGCGAAGGGGGCGATAGCGCAAACCGCACCCGTCAAAGCTGGCCCGCGCAGCCTGCTCGCCTGAGAGTCAAAGCTCGCTACGCGCGTAGCCCGCAAATGGGTGATTCTCACGCACGCAACCATCGCTGACTTGCACGACCTGATCGCCGAACGCGGCGACGTCGTCGGGATCATGTGTGATCAACACCATCGGAATATCGAGCCGCGTTTGCAGGTCGGACAGCTCCTCGCGCATGCGCTGGCGCAATGCGCTATCGAGCGCGGAAAAGGGCTCGTCCAGCAGTAGCAGCCGGGGTTGCGCGACCAGCGCCCGCGCTAGCGCCACACGCTGCTTCTGTCCGCCCGACAACTGCGCCGGATGATTGCCCGCGACGTTCTTCAATTCCAGCGCGTCGAGCCAGTAGTCGACTTGCGGATGCGCGTGCCGCGCGCGCGGATTGAACCAGCCCTGCCGCAGGCCGAAGCCGATGTTCTGCCGCACGTTCAGATGGGGAAACAGCGCGTACTCCTGAAACAGGTAGGCGATCTTGCGCGCTTGCGGTTTCAGATCGACACCGCGCGTGCTGTCGAACAGCGCGTCGCCATGCAGCGTGATCGCGCCTTCGTCCGGACGCAGGAGCCCGGCGATCGCCTGCAAGGTCAGACTCTTGCCGGCACCGGACGGCCCGAACAACACCACGCGCTGGGTGGTCGCCCGGAACGACACGTCGAGCGCGAAACGGCGCTCGGCGCTCTCGAAGGTCTTGCGAATGTCGACGGCGAGCGGCATATCAGCGCGAACTCAAAAGTGTGTGCTGCGGCACCAGACGGCCCGCCAGCAGCAGGATCACGACGCACGTCGCCGAGGTCACGAGCACGAGGAAATTCGCGGTGCTGTCGTCACCGGCTTGCACGGCCGAATACACCGCCACCGACAGCGTTTGCGTGCGCCCCGGCAGGTTGCCCGCGATCATCAGCGTCGCGCCGAATTCGCCGAGTGCGCGCGCAAACGCCAGCAGGCCGCCCGCGAGGATGCCGCGCGCGGCGAGCGGCAGGGTCACGCGGAAAAAGACCGCCGTTTCGCTGACGCCGAGGGTGCGCGCGGCCCGTTCGAGCTGGGGATCGACGGATTCGAACGCGGCACGCGCCGACTTCAGCACCAAGGGAAACGCTACGACTGTCGACGCGATCACCGCACCCTGCCAGGTGAACACCAACTGGATGTCGAAGCGGTCGAGCCACGCGCCGATCACGCCGCGGCGTCCGAGCAGCACGAGCAGGTAGTAGCCGAGCACAGTGGGCGGCAGCACGAGCGGCAGCATCAGCAACGAATCGATCACGTCGCGCGCGCCGGAGCGCCAGCGCGACAAACCAAAGGCCGCCGCGACGCCGGACACCAGAGTGAGCGCAGTGGCCCAACCCGCGACTTTCAACGACAGCAGAAGCGGAATCCAGGCCTGTTGCATGAGCGCGTGCGAGTCCCGTTGGCGTTAATGGGCGGGCCTGAAGCCGTACTTCGCGAGCACGCTCTGGCCGGCCGGCGACAATACGAAGTTCATGAAGGCCTGAGCATCGCCCGCGTGACGGCTGCCTTCGACTTGCGCAATCGGATAGGTGATCGGGGTTTGCGTCGGCACGTTCAGCGCGAGCTTGACCTTGTCCGGCATGATCGCGGCGTCGGTGCTGAATACGAAGCCCGCGTCGACTTCGCCGCGCGCCACATAGTCGAGGCTCTGACGCACGTTCGACGCCAGCACGGCCTTCGCGCTCACCGCGTCCCATACGCCAGCGGCCTGCAGCGCGCCCTGCGCATAGCGGCCGACCGGCACCGAGGCCGGATCGCCGAATGCGATCCGTTTCACGTTCGCCGAAGTCAGATCGTTCAACGTAGCGGGTGCGAAACGGCTGTCGGACGGCACGATCAGCACCAGCGAATTGGCGGCGAAGTCGCGGCGCGTGGCCGGCACGATCGCCTTTTCGGCGGCGGCCTTGTCCATGGCCTTCTGATCCGCGGAGGCGAACACGTCGGCGGGCGCGCCTTTGACGATCTGCTGCATCAACACGTCGGAAGCGCCGAAGTTCAGCAACACCTTCGTGCCCGGATGCTGCTGCTCGAAGACGTCGCTGACTGCCTTGAACGCGTTGGTGAGGCTGGCGGCGGCGGAGACGACGAGTTCGTCGGCGCGAGCATTCGCGCTGATCACGGCGGACAGCGCGCAGGCGACGCACAACGCGCGTTTCAAAAAGCGGCGGGCAAGTGTCATGGAGGAGCAGGGTGTCCGGCGCGGACCGGAGCAGCGGGTTAAAGCTCTATCGTAATATATGACTAGTTATAACGGCACCCACGACGAAGCGTGATCCACGCGCGTCAAGCGCTTCGGAATGCAGCAGGCGGTATTCAGACGCGGGGCGCGTGCGGCGGTGCGAGCGTGTTCAGCGTTTGAGAAAGCGGCGCCGTGGCCGGGACATTGCGTACGGCTTTCCACCTGGCCCGGATGAAAGGCCTGTCATGGCCCGATACGGTCAGCGCGATGCTCGTCACCCAGCGCTGGGTCGGCACGTGTACGCCGTGCATTAACACTGCGAGAACCAGCATGCTGATCGCGACCGGTAGTGCCGACAGACGGCCCGGTTCGGCATTCCACGCCATGCGCACGAACACCAGCGCAGCCAGTGCGCCGACGAGGCAACCGGTGACCGCTTCAGACGGCGAGTGAGCGCTCAGCACAACGCGCGACAAGCCCACCGCGATCCCCGCAGCCAACCCCAGCACAATGCCGATTACCCGGACGGCGGGACGCGCGGGCAGCAGCATCAGGAACAGCGCGACCGGATAAACGGCAGTGGATAGCATTGCGTGTCCGCTGACGCCGGTGAAATCCAGCTCGCGCACGCCGACGCCCCAGCCGAGAAACGCCAGCTTGGTGACGGTCACGAGGCCGATCGCCGCGCCGAGCAGCAACAGCCAGCCTGCCGCCATGCGCCACGTATAGCCAAGCCCCAGCCAGAGCGCGATCGCGAACGCGAGCGGCAATGTCATGCCGGCTCCGCCGAGACTGGTGATCGAGTACCACAAATGAAGAGGTAAATCGGGCATGGCAAGAGTGCGGCCGAGGCCGCGTGGAATCGGATCGGTGAAGAAAAATCGACGCGGCGCAGGCCCACGCATCAATTGATTTAGCCGCCAGTATAGACGGCTGTTGCATCGCGGTCTCGCGAAGCACCGCGCCGTTGGCCGCCGAACGTTAGGCGTCAAACCGGCGCTGAATCAATTCGACGCGCAAGCGCTTGGAAGGTTCGCCGGGCGGAACTGTTGGACCAGGCTGCCGTCCTTGGGTGTCAGCATCGCATGAGGATTGGTGTTATTGTGCATTGCACAACGAAACGTCGTTCGAGGGGTGACCCGAGCGAATCCTGTCCCTTTTTGCGAGGTTATCCGCTGATGGCAAAAAGCCTATCGAAAATCTGGCTGCGCGGGCTGAAGCGGCTGCTCGCGATTCAAACCGAGCACGCTCAAAAGACCACCAAGCGCCTCACGCCGCGGCCGACGCGGGCCGCCACTACCAAGCCGTCGAGCAAGGTTCGGCCAGTCAAGCCAGCGGCCGCGCTGCGCGTGCCCGCCAAACGCGAGACGCCGCGCGCCACGGTACGCGAGTCGCGGGTGCGCCCGCGCGCGTCGGCTTGGGCAAGCGGCTCGTGGACGCGCTCGTTCCATTCCGCGCCGGCCGCGCCCGGACGACTCGTCAACCATCTTCAATACGGCCTGTATATCCCGTCGGGACATGCATTGGAGGCGATGCCGCTGGTCGTCATGCTGCACGGCTGTACCCAGTCGATCGACGAATTCGCCGAAGGCACGCGGATGAACGTGTTGGCGGACCGCTTCGGCTTTGCCGTGGTGTATCCGGAGCAGTCCAAGCATGCGCATTCGCACCGCTGCTGGCATTGGTATGACGCGGGCGAAAACGCCGGCGGAGCCGAGGCGCGCGCCGTGGTGTCGCTCGTGGACGCGCTCGTTGCGCAGCATGGCTTCGATTCCGAGCGCGTCTATGTGGCAGGGATTTCCGCCGGTGCCGGCCTGACTGCGCTGCTCGCGGTCAAATATCCGCAGCATTTTGCCGCGGTCGCGTTGCATTCGGGCCCCGCTTTCGGCGAAGCCCGCTCCGGCATTACCGCGATGGACGTGATGCGGCGCGGTGCGCGCCGTGAGCCGGCAGCGCTCGCCGACGAGATGACCGACGTGGCCCACTACCCCGGCATGCCGGCGATCGTGATCCACGGCGACGCGGATCACGTCGTCGCACCGGTCAATGCCGATCAATTGGCAGAGCAATTCCTCCGCCTGAACCGGATCGTCGACACGAACGGCGCCCGCAAGTCCGGCGAAGTCCGGGAAGAGCGCAAGGGCGGCGTCGTGACGCGCGACTTCGTGCGCGGCGGGCGGCGCGTGGTGCGGCTGTGCCGGGTGCAAGGGCTCGCTCATGCGTGGAGCGGCGGCGACGACGCCGTGCCGTTCCACTCGTCGAAAGGCCCGGATGCGAGCGCCATGGTGTGGGAATTCTTCAAGCATCAGCGCCGGACCGGCGCGGGCCGCGTCGCGGAAAGCGCTGCCACGGCGGCCTCGTCGGCCGGACGGTGAGCCGGAAACAACGCTTCGGAAATGAGTAGTAGCGCGATCCTAGGGTTTTCCCTATAATACGGGTTATCCCTTAAGAGTTAACGCCTAAATTTATTGCCGAGGTCGATCATGTACCTGCTTAGCCGACTGTTCCTCTTTCTGACGAAATCGCCCGACCAACTCGCGAAAGAGCGCGCTGACGCGTTCCTCGCCGAAGCGACCGACCTGTACGATCTCGAATTCCGCATGCGCAAGCTCGACCGTGAGGCGCACGTCCGCCAACCGTCGTGGATGAGCCAGCACTAAGCTGAGCGCGTCAAAAGCATCGGCGCGTAGTGAAACGCCGATGCCCGGGGCGAAACACCCGAGCCATCACGCGCGTTCACCGAGGCTCACGCAAAGAACGGCTCACACAGCCGGATTCAATTGCCACAGCGCGTAATTCAACACCGCAGCGAACGCCACCCAGGCGACATACGGCACGAGTAATACGCCGGCCAGGCGGTCCCGTCGCCAGAACACAAACGTCAGCGCGACGATCAGGATCAGCAGGACGACGATGTCGGCCAGCGCAAGATCCGGTCGATGCAGGCCGAAAAACAGCCACATCCACGCGGCGTTGAACAGCAACTGCACCACCCATAAGACGATCGCGGAGCTCGAACCGTCGCGCTTCCACACGCGCCACGCCGCAATCGCCATCAG
This sequence comes from Paraburkholderia sp. SG-MS1, assembly GCF_012275575.1. Lineage (GTDB taxonomy): Bacteria > Pseudomonadota > Gammaproteobacteria > Burkholderiales > Burkholderiaceae > Paraburkholderia. Next base: position 8,674 of record NZ_NPIH01000157.1, read on the forward strand.
CACATAAAGCACTGTCCAGGCTGGCGGGAATACCCAGTTGGGTGGATTAAACCCCGGTTTTTGCAGCGACGCATACCAGGCATCGGGCAGAAACTGGCTCGCGACCAGCCCCGTAGCCAGCGTCAAAATCAGAAACACGAGCAGCGACGGCAACCGGCGCATCTTCACCTCCCCTTAAAATACCGATCGAGCAACGTAAGCGGGCGCTCACTTGCCGAAACGTGCCAGCGTGCGAGCGCGTACTTCGGCATGATCGACGATGGGCTCCGGATAGTCCTTGCCCAGCTCAACGCCGAATTCCGCCAGCTGCTGCGCGCCGGCCTGCCACGGCGCATGAATCCATCTGGACGGCAGCTTCCCAAGCTGCGGCAAATAGCCTTTAATAAAGCGCCCCTCGGCATCGAATTTTTCGGATTGCGTGATCGGATTGAAGATCCGGAAGTACGGCTGCGCATCGCATCCCGTCGACGCCGCCCATTGCCAGCCGCCGTTATTCGCCGAGAAATCGAAGTCGTTCAGTTGTTCGGCGAAATAGCGCTCGCCGAGCCGCCAGTCAACACCCAGATCTTTCACCAGAAAGCTCGCCGTGATCATCCGCAGACGGTTGTGCATGTAACCGGTGCGGTTCAGTTGCAGCATCGCGGCGTCGATCAGCGGATAGCCGGTGCGGCCGTCGCACCAGGCGGCGAACGCTTCGTCGGCCCGTGGGCCCCGCTCCCAGCTTAGGTGGTCGTACTCTTGCCTGAACGATGCGCCGCTCGCGAGGCGCGGATGATGCGCGAGGATCATGAAGTAGAAATCCCGCCAGATCAGCTCCGACAGCCATGTGGCCGAACCTTGTCCGTCGGGTTGCAACGACATCTCGTGGGCGAGCCGCGCGAGTGTGCGGATCGACACCGTGCCGAAGCGCAGATGGACCGATAGATAGCTCGTGCCGTTGGCGGCCGGAAAGTCGCGCCGATCCGCATAACTGTCGATGCGGCTCACAAAGTCCTCGAGCAGGCTCTGGGCGCCGCTCATGCCGGTAAGCAACTTCAGTTCCGCGAGGTTGCCAGGCGCGAAGCCGAGCAGGTCCAGCGTGGGCAATTTCCGGTCGAGCTTTCGCGGCGGCGCCGTCAGATGCTTCGCATAAGTTTCCACCGGATACGGCTTCAAATCGAAGGCCGTCAGTTGCTTGAGCCACGCGTTCTTATACGGCGTGAACACCGTGAACGGCTTGTTCTGGCCGGTCAACACCTCGTCGCGTTCAAAAATCACCTGATCCTTGAACGTCAGCCATTGGCGCCCGGCGTCGGTGAGACGCTCACGTACCGTCTCATCTCGCCCGATCGCGACCGGCTCGTAGTCGTGATTCGCGAATACCGCCTCGACGCCCAGTTCGGCGGCGAGACCCGGGATGAGGTCGACCGGGTCGCCGTGCAGCACGATCAGGCCGCCGCCTTTCGCGCGCAACGCATCGTCCAGTTCATGCAGCGATGCGAGGATGAATTCGACGCGGCGGTCCTGCACCTGCGTACCCGGATGACGAAACTGCCAGGCGTCGACGAGCGGTTGCAGGATCGTTGTGTCGAATACGAACGCGCACCAGACCTGCTCGCAATGCTTGAGCGCGTAATAGAGGGCAGCGTTGTCGGTGTTGCGCAGATCGCGGCGGAACCAGACCAGACCGGTGTTGAAGGAGTCGTTCAGTCGTCGGGCGCGTGTCATCGGGATGGTCGGTTTTCGGTCGGGGTAAAAAGGATGCGCCGCACCAGGCGGCACGGGCTGGTGTCGCAGATTGCGTGCCGCGTCCGCAAAACGCAACAGCGCCCGCCCCTATTGTGCAGGGTGCAGGCGTTGTTCGTGGCGGCGCGCGGGTAGCGCGCCGCTTTCGCCGATTCAATGACGACTCAACCGTGCCGCCGCTCAGGCGACGTGCAGACGAACCGCGACGTTGTTGCGCGTGGCGTTCGAGTACGGGCAGACCTGATGCGCCGCGTCGACCAGTTCCTTGGCGGCGTCCGCGGGCAGCCCCGGCAGCGAGACGCGCAGATCGATGTCGAGCGCGAAACCACCCTTGTCGTTCGGACCGATGCCCACTTCGGCGGTCACTTGTGTATCCGCAGGCAAAGCCTGCTTTTTCTGGCCAGCGACGAATTTCATCGCGCTCAGGAAACAGGCCGAGTACCCGGCGGCAAACAGCTGTTCCGGATTCGTGCCTGCCGCGCCGTTGCCGCCCAGTTCACGCGGCGCGGCCAGCTTGACGTCCAACGCATTGTCCGATGACACAGCACGGCCGTCGCGGCCACCGGTACTCGTTGCGCTTGCTTTGTAGAGGATGTTCATGGCGTTGCTCCTTGTTCGGTTGTCAGGGTCTGCATGGGTGCCGCTGTCTGCCGGGCCGCCGTCCCGGCGGCGCCGTATCGAAGCGGCATGTCGTTAAGATAGTACACAAATTATTTGTGTGCAAACTAATTTTTTGCAGCACCGCGATAGCGTGCGTTTGGCGGCAGCGCGGTTACTGATCCATGTAGTCGTTGAGGGTGGCGCGCAGGTGGGTCAGATCGTCGCGTAGGCGCAGGAGGAATTCCGGTGTCTGCTGGGTCGCGCAGAGGATTTCCGCAGGCACTTCGCGCGCCTGGCGCTTGAGCGCCGCGCCGGCCTTGGTGAGCCGGATATAGACGAGCCGCTCGTCGTCGACGCCGCGTAGCCGTTCCAGCAGGCCTTGCGCTTCGAGGCGTTTGAGCAGCGGCGTGACCGTCGCCGAGTCGAGATTCAGGCGCGCGGCCATGTCCTTGACGGTGACGTCGTCGCTTTCCCACAGCACCAGCATCGTCAGATATTGCGGGTACGTAAGGCCCAGTTTCTCGAGCAACGGCTTGTACGCTTTCGTCATGGCAAGCGAGGTCGAGTAGAGGGCGAAGCAAAGTTGCTCGTCGAGCGTGAAGGGCAAAGCGGTGCGCTGGGTCATGATGCATCTCGTCCGAAGTAGTGTGCAAATCGATTGCACACAAACTATTGTGCCGCAAATTCATGCAGCGTGATGAGGGCGGGGAGGGGGAGTACGAAGC
>NZ_NPIH01000158.1 GCF_012275575.1 Paraburkholderia sp. SG-MS1
TTGCTGTTCGAGCGCCGACAGCGTCGCGGCGATGCAATCCAACTGCCGGCGCGTACGGTCGGCGTCGGCGGATCCGTGCCCAGGCGGCGCGATTTCGCTGCAGGGCCGTGGCGGCAGCGCGGGGCCGCCCTCGCCGTCGGTGGCGGACAACTCCGCGTCGGACGCTGGCGCCAACGGAACGGGCGAAACCAATGCGCGCGGCGCCGGCCGTGGCGTATTCAGGCGGGCTTCGAAATCGCGCAAGGCGCCGACCCGTGTAGTCAGCCGCGCCATCCGCGGCTCGATCTGCGCAACTGACGCGTTGAGCTTGCCGAGTTGATCGATCGCGTAGTCGTGCTCGACCCGGTTGGCAGCCTGAGCGCCGGACGCGTCATGCGCATCCCAGTGCATGCCGATTGCGACGCCCGCGGCGAGCGCCAGTGCGGCCGAGCCGCAAGCTGCCCCCACCGCGAGCGAAAACGCCGTGCGGCGCGTGACGAAGCGGAGCGAGCCGCTGGAAAGCTGACTGCCGGCACTGAATCCGGAAGCCATCACGGACTCCCCGCGCACGAAGCGCAAGCGGCGCGAAACCGCGCACGCGCATCACGGCGCATGCCGGTGGACATCGGCGCGTGCCCCACGCCCGGCAGACGGCACGTGAAGACACGAGACTGGCAATTGGCAAACAGGAATGACTGCATTCGGCATGGGCCGGACACAGGCCGGCGGCGAAAAAGGATCAGAAGGGCGTCGATTATCGCCTGGCCACACCGGGCTTTATCTCAAATATGGGACGGTGATTAGAGATGCCAAACACGGCTGATAAGCCGTGCCTGGAGGCGCCGCGATGACCGTCCCTTTGCCCGTGCTTCGCGACGACGATCCGATCAGGTCGATCGTTCGGCATCCTGTTCAAAAACACCTGATCCGCCGAGCGCTTCGAGCCGCGCGGCGAGCGCATCGCTCGCGCGCGTCATCGGCATGCGCAGCTCGTTGCGGATCAGCCCCTGCGCGGCGAGCAGCGCCTTCACCGGCGCCGGATTCGGTTCGGCGAACGCCACCTGGATCAGCGGCACCAGCTCGTGAAAAATGCGCCGGCCTTCGTCGAGCCGGCCTGCCGTCAGCGCGCGATACAGCGCGACGAAGCGCTCCGGCCGCAGATGCGCGGACGCCGCGATCGCGCCGCTGCCGCCCAGACACACGCTGTTGAAGATCGCCACGTCCTCGCCGGCGAGCACCTGCAGGCGGCCGTCGCGAATCAGCGCGAGCGTGATGTCGAGCGAACCCGCGCAATCCTTCACAGCCTGAATCCGCGGATGGGCGGCTAGCGTCAGCAGCGTGTCGAGTTCGAGCCGCACGCCTGTCCGGTACGGAATGTCGTACAACACGACCGGCTTGTCGCTCGCATCGGCGAGTGCAGTGAAATGACCGACGATGCCCGCTTGCGACGGCCGGATGTAATACGGCGCGGCAATCAGCACGCCGGCGATCGGCAGCGAGTTGAGTTGTTCGATGCGCTCGCGCATGCTCGCCGTGTGATTGCCCGATACGCCGACCAGCACCGGGAGCGCCCGCGCGCCGTCCAGGCCGTCCGCGTCACGAGCCGCGGCGTGCGCGGCGTCGAGAATCGTTGCGAGGACGGCGTCCTGCTCGGCGGCATCGAGCGCGGCAGGCTCGCCGGTCGTGCCGAGCGCGACCAGCCCGGCGACGCCCGCATCGGCATAGCGGCGCAGCAGCGCGCGTAACGCGGCGTGATCGACGGTGCCGTCGGCGAACGGCGTAATGAGCGGAATCCAGATACCCGAAAAATCAGACATGTCTCTACCTCGATGACGCGACCGTATCGATTCCGTTCAGCGGTACGAGGGAAACATTCAGGACAGCCCGCAGGCGGGCGGTGACCGGCCGTTCCGTCGCACATCTGACGACGGAACAGCGTGCTCCGGTCAGATGAGCGGCTGTTTCTTGGCTTTGGCGCCGACGTTCGGGCGGTTCGCGCTGCGGCGAACGCGCAACCCATCCGCGCGCACCCCCGCGACGCTCGCGGAAGCGTCGTGTGCGAGGGTCGACAGGCGGAGTCGGAACGTCGGGTCGGCATGCATGAACCACAGTGTAACTGGCTGCAGCGCCGTCCGGCAAAGCCGTCCCGAAAAACGCTTGACTTCTCTCACCGGCCAACTAATATACGCACCGCGTACATTTGCCGCCACACCCTTCCCCGACAGGTGCCTCCATGAGCGTCCCGCAACAAGCCTTCCTACGCGATGCGATGCGTCGTCTCAACATGACGCGCGATACGTTCGCGAGCCGCATCGGTGTGTCGCGCCGGGCGCTCGACACGTGGCTTCTGCCGGACGATTCGCAAGAATCGCGGGCCATGCCGGAGATCGTCGAGCGCTTCGTATCGGAGATCGTGGTACACGGCGACCCCGGCGAGAAATATACGCAGAGCGTAGATTCGCAATCACTAGCTAGCGAGATACTGTTCGAAGGCCGGCCACAGCTGTTGTCGGTCGACCAGTTCTCGCGCGACTCTGTGGAGGCGCTGTTCCGGGTGGCCGACATCATGCAGCCCATCGCGCGGCGCCGCAAAATCTCACGCGTGCTCGAAGGTGCGGTGCTCGGCAATCTGTTCTTCGAGGCCAGCACGCGCACCCGCGTGAGCTTCGGCGCGGCCTTCTGCCGGCTGGGCGGCTCGGTGTGCGACACCACCGGCTTCACGTTTTCGTCGATGGCCAAGGGCGAGTCGATCTACGACACGAGCCGCGTGATGAGCGGCTACGTGGACGCCCTGGTGATCCGCCATCCGGAGCAAGGCTCGGTGGCCGAATTCGCGCGCGCGACCAACGTGCCGGTGATCAACGGCGGCGACGGCCCCGGCGAGCATCCGAGCCAGGCGCTGCTCGATCTCTACACGATCCAGCGGGAGTTCTCGCGTCTGGGGAAAATCGTCGACGGTGCGCATATCGCGCTGGTCGGCGACCTCAAATATGGGCGCACCGTGCATTCGCTGGTGAAGCTGCTGGCGCTGTATCGCGGCATCAAATTCACGCTGATTTCGCCGCCGATGCTCGACATGCCCGGCTACATCATCGAGCAGATTTCGCGCAACGGCCACGTGATCGAGCAGACTCACGACCTCGCCAACGGCTTGCGCGGCGCCGACGTGGTGTACGCGACGCGCATCCAGAAAGAGCGCTTCACCGACGAATCGTTCGAAGGCTACACCCCCGATTTCCAGATCAATCAGGCGCTGGTGGACAGCGTATGCGGCGCCGACACGCTGATCATGCACCCGCTGCCGCGCGACAGCCGGCCCGGCGCGAACGACCTGAGCGTGGACCTGAATCACGACGCGCGGCTGGCGATTTTCCGGCAGACCGACAACGGCATTCCAGTGCGGATGGCAATTTTCGCGGTGCTGCTGGGCGTCGAAAAGCTGGTTCAGCATTCGATGCGCGACGCCGCGTGGCGCCCGCCTGCGTATCTGGGCCCGGATGACGCTGTGTTTCACGGCATCGACTGAACGGCGCAGTGCGGTATTCGAATTCGCGCGTTCAGCTTGTGACGCTGGTGAGGTCGCCACCCGCGGTGCTGGCCATGCGCGCGTGCCTGAACGCGCTGGCGAAGAACAGCACCTGATACTGCACCGCGTTCGACCAGTACGTCCATGTGTGCCCTCCGGGCCGCTCGGCGTAGTCATGCGGCACGCCGAGTTCGACGAGCCGCTCGTGCAGCATGCGATTCGACTGCACGAGCGAATCGTTTACGCCGCAATCGATCGTCAGGGCGATATGCGCGTCGTCGAAACTGCGCGCATTCTCGACGATCGCCTCGCTGTTCCAGAAGCCCGCGTCACGGGCCGGGTCGCCGAATACCTGCTCGATGCCGGGCTCGTCCTCGGAGCCGCGCGGGTCCACCGCGCCGCTGATGCTGCCCGCCGCGCCGAATTCATCCGGCCGGCCGAGCGCGATATGCAGCGCGCCGAATCCGCCCATGCTCAGGCCGGTAATCGCGCGCGCCTCTTTCGTTGCAATCGTGCGGAAGTGCGCGTCGACGTAAGCCACCACTTCCGTGCCCACATAGGTCTCATAGCGGCTGCGCGGGTTGACCGGACTGTCGATATACCAGCTTTCATGACCGCCGTCGGGCATGACGAGAATCACGTGATAGCGGTCGGCCAGCTTGCCGATGGGCGAATTGCTGGCCCAGTCGGTGTAGTCGCCGCCCGAGCCGTGCAACAGATAGATGACGGGAAAGCGATTGGCCGTATTGCCTTGCGCATATTGATCGGGCAGCACCACCGTCGCCTCGAACGATTCGTGCATCGCCGCGCTGGGAATGGTGACGACCCGCGACTCATAAGCCCATGCGGGCGCCGTGACGAGCAGCGTCAGAATGAGCCAGAACGCACGAACTGGATTCATGGTGTCGCTCTCCCTGTCCAGGTGTCCGAAGAACACTACGCGGCATGCGGCGGCCTGCTTGCGTCGACGACTCTAGCAATAGCGACTTACAACCAAATTTCAGCGAAACATACGATCCTTCAGCGTGAAGGCCGCACGCGTTACGCGAAGGAAGGGGCGAACGCTCGCCCCTTCCCGCCCAGCCTATTCGACATGCGCCGAGAAGCCGACCCGATCCGGCACCAGATCGGCCCGCAGCGTCAGCTCAGGAATCGCATAGGCGCCGCCGTTCTGCTGGCGGAACGGGATCGGCTGGGTGGTCCACAGAGCGTCCAGTCTTTTGCCCAATGCGTCGCGAACCTCCGCATAGTTCGCCTCATCGATCCTGCTCGTGCGATAAACCACGAACGGCGGCAGCACGTCGAAACCGGGGTAATACAGAACGCCGTGCTGGATCGGAAACAGCACGTCGTCCATTGGGCCATTGATGCCACGCGCACTGTAGTGCGACTCCCAGCCGCCGGCGGTGACCACCAGCATCGCGCGCTTGCCGGCGAACTTGCCCTCCCCATAACGCTCGCCCCAGCGCGCGTCGGAGTGCTCGCCGACGCCGTATGCGAGGCCGTATGCATAGACCCGCTCCACCCAGCCTTTAAGAATGGCCGGCATCGAGAACCACCAGAGCGGAAACTGCAGGATCACTGCATCCGCCCACATCAGCTTCTCCTGCTCGCGGACGATGTCCACGCTCTGCAAGCCGTTCTCGAACGCGTGCTTCGACTCGCGGGACGGATAGAAGCGCTCGCTGGCTTGCGGCTCGATGCTGTCGTGCGCATCGAGCGAGGCTTTCCACTGCATCGCGTACAGGTCGGAAACCTGCACGACATGGCCGGCGTCCTGGAGCCGCCCGAGCGCAAAATCTTTCAGCGACCCGTTCAACGATTTCGGTTCAGGATGCGCATAAACAAGCAGAACTTTCATGACCGCGCTCTCTTTCGTGATTTGAATGGCATCACGATAGGTACCGCTCCGGTATATTGGAAATGAATTCCCTGTATATCTGGTATTGCGATGGTTAATCTCCGAACACTCGACCTCAATCTACTCGTCACGCTCGACGTGCTGCTGTCGGAGCACAACGTGACGCGCGCGGCCGAACGCCTGAACTTCTCGCAGCCGTCGGTCAGCGTGCATCTGGCCAAATTGCGGGACGTGTTCGGCGATCCGCTGCTGCTACCCGGGCCGCGCGGCATGCGGCCCACCGCGCGCGCCGAGGCATTGCGCGAACCGCTGCGCGAGGCGCTCCAAGCGCTCGAACGCGCGGTCGCCCCGGCGAGTCCGTTCGATCCGGCGGTGGCCACGCACACGTGGCGCGTCGCCGCGAGCGATTACGCCGAGTCGACGATCATCCTGCCCGCGCTGGCCGGCATGCGCGCGACGGCGCCGGGCACGCGCCTCGCCGTCGTCGAAGCGGCGCCGCTGCGCATCGCGAAACAGGCGGAACGCGGCGAGATCGATCTGGCATTTCACACGAGCGAAGGCTCGCCCGAAGGATTGCGCCGGCGCGTGCTATTTGCTGAGCGTTATGTGCTGGCGGGCCGCGCCGATCATCCGCGGCTCAAGCGCCGGCCGACACTCGCGCAGTTCTGCAAGCTCGACCATGTGATCGTGTCGCCGGTGGGTGGCGGCTTTGTCGGCGTCACCGACGAAGTACTCGCGAAAGCGGGGCTCACCCGCAAAGTGGCGCTGTCGGTGCCGCATTTCCTGTTCATGCTGTCGGTGCTGGCGAGCACCGACCTCGTCGGCATGCTGCCCGAGCGGCTCGCGCGCGACTGCGGCGCGGTGCGCATGGTCGAGCCGCCCGTCGACGTGCCGGGCTACGAGATGGCGATGCTCTGGCATGAGCGTTCACATCGCGACCCGGCGCATCAATGGTTGCGGGAGCACATCGCGGGGTCGGTGTGACGACGCCCGCCGTGATCCGACGCGATCAGCTGGCCACGCCAATGCAATCGCTCTCAGCCTTTCGCGCTGCCGATCGTATTCAGCTGGTCGAGTACGTCACCGGTCGGGCTCAAATGGGCCGCCGCCAGATTCTCGTGCAAATGTCCAGGCGAGGACGTGCCCGGGATCAGCAGAATGTTAGGTGCCCGATGCAATAGCCATGCGAGCGCCAGTTGCATCGGCGTCGCGCCGAGCGTCTGCGCGATGTCCGATAGCGCCGACGACTGGATCGGCGTAAATCCGCCGAGCGGAAAGAACGGCACGTAGGCGATGCCCTTGGCGGCGAGGTCGTCGATCAAGGCGTCGTCCTCGCGATGCACGAGGTTGTAGTGGTTCTGCACGCAGACCACCTCCGCGATGCGCCGCGCCTCTTCGATTTGCGCGGCGGTCACATTGCTCAAGCCGATATGACGCACGAGCCCGCGCTGCTGAAGCCGGGCGAGCGCCGTCACCTGCTTTTCGATCGAGCCTTCGGAGGGCGCGTGCACGCTGCCCATGATGCGCATGTTGACGACTTCCAGCACGTCGAGGCCGAGGTTGCGCAGGTTGTCGTGCACGCCGCGTTCGATATCCGCCGGTTCAGGCGCCGGCAGCCACGCGCCGTCGTCGCCACGCGTCGCGCCCACTTTCGTGACGATCACGAGATCGTCCGGGTACGGATGCAGCGCCTCGCGAATCAGTTGGTTGGTGATGTGCGGTCCGTAAAAGTCGCTCGTATCGATGTGATTCACGCCCGAGGCCACCGCCTCGCGCAGCACCGCGAGCGCCGCAGCGCGGTCTTTTGGCGGCCCGAACACGCCGGGGCCGGCAAGCTGCATCGCCCCGTAACCCATGCGCCGCACCGTGCGGCCGGCAAGGGAAAAGGTATCTCTGAAACCGATATTCGAACCGATATTCGACATGACACGCTCCTTGTTGAGTGGCTGAGCGGCAGTATCGCCGGGATTGCGTTGTTAAATAAACCGGTTTAACGTGTACGGGTTGTTTAAAAATATGAACAATCGCGATGGAACTGAACGACCTTGCCGCCTTCGTCTCGGTCGCCCGCGCGGGCGGCTTTCGCGACGCGGCGCGCAGCGGCGGCGTGTCCGCATCGAGTCTGAGCATCGCCGTGCGGCGCCTGGAGAGCAAACTCGGGCTGCGTCTCCTGAACCGCACCACGCGCAGCGTCGCGCCGACGGAGGCCGGGCTGCGCCTGATCGAAAAGCTGACCCCGCTGTTCGGCGAAATGGAAGCCGCGCTGGATGTCCTCAACGGCTTCAGGGACACGCCGACCGGCACGCTCAAACTGAACGTGCCGTCGAGCACGGCGCGCATCGTCCTGCCGAACGTCATCGCGTCCTTCCTCAAGCAGTACCCGGATATCCGCGTCGAAGTGGTGGTCGAGGACGGCTTCGTGGACGTGCTGACGATCGGCTGCGACGCCGGCATTCGCTATGACGAGCGCCTCGAACAGGACATGATCGCGATCCCGATCGGGCCACGCGTGCAGCGCTTCGCGACGGCCGCTGCCCCGGCGTATCTCGACGCTCACGGACGCCCCGGGCATCCACGTGAACTACTGTCGCACGCATGCTTGCGCGGCCAATTCGCCGGCGGCGCCACACCAACCTGGTACTTCGAACGCGATGGCGAACTACTGCAATTGAATCCGTCTGGGCCACTGATCGTGCGGCCAGGCGCTGCGATCGACCTGGCGATCAGTTGCGCGGTGGCAGGCGTCGGCGTGATTCATCTGTTCGAAGACATGCTGCGGGCGCCACTTGACAGCGGCGCGCTGGAGCCCCTTCTCGAGCCGTGGTGGCAGCGCTTTTCGGGGCCCTTTCTCTACTATCCCGGCGGCCGCCACATGCCGGCGCCGTTGCGCGCGTTCGTCGATTTCGTGAAGGCGGCCAATGCCGCCGGCTCCGGGGACTGAGCCGCGCGCCCAGCGTCTCAATGGGTGCGCTTGCACAGTTGCGCGACCATCGCCAGAAAGCGCTCCGCACCGACTGGCTTGCGCACGCACAGGTCCCAGTTCTTCACATCGCATTCGAGCGGCGGGACCGCGGTGTGCACGACAATGGGCACATGGGCGAATCCCGGCAGCGCCCGCAGACGCCGGCACAATTCAGCGCCATCCATGATCGGCATCATCCAGTCCGTGATAATCAGGTCGGGAATGTGCGCTGCCGTGCGCGCCATCGCCTCGGCGCCGTTGCTCGCGCAACCCACCTCATAACCGTCACGTTCGAGAATCAGGCGCCACGCCGCAAGGATTTCCGGCTCGTCGTCCACCAACAGAATTGAGTGCATCAGGGTTCACCGGTTGATTGTCTTGCTCCTTTCCGGTCGCGCCGCAACAAATGTTCCACTCATGGAGAATGCGGTGATAATGAACGGGTTGATCTGCACATTGTAGAAACTTCACCCCGCATCTCAGCTATGACCGACACCCGTGTGAGCCCGCTGCGCAATTTCGCCGACTTCGTCCGCTCAGAGCGGCTCCGCCTCACCGAACAATGGATGAACGCCGTCGCGAGCGACCTCGATCTCGTCGAAGCCGACAAACTCACGCATCAGCAACTCGCCGATCATCTGCCGGAGATTCTGGAAGGACTCTGCGCGGCGCTCGACAGCGAAGATCTGGAGCGCGTCGAAACGTCGATCGAACGCAACGCGAAAAAGCACGGCAACGTGCGGTGGCGCCAGGGCTATCGGATCGAAGAGCTCGTACGCGAACTCGACCTCTTCCATCAGGTGCTCGACGAAGCGCTCGACGCGTTCGCGCAGCCGGACAGTACCTTCACGCGCCGTCATGAAAGCCGTGCGCGGCGGCTGATCGCCGAAGCGTTCAGCATGGTGTCATACACATCGATCAAGGAAGTGGTCAGCGAGCGCGACCGCAAGATCGACGAGTACACCGGTCAACTCGAACGCGCGAACCACGAGTTGATCCTGAAACAGCGGCTGGTGGGCGAGTTGCACGAATCGCGCATGCAGATCACACGCAGCGTGGCGCACGACCTGCGTAATTTCCTCAATGCGTTTTCCATCGCACTGCAACTGATCGGGCGAGCGCCATCGAAGGCCGATACCGCGTTGGCGCTGGCGAACCGGCAGGCCGCCGACATGAAGCTGCTAGTCGATCAGATGGTCGAGTATGCAGTCATGCTCGGCGACGGCGCGCCGCTCGCGCTCGAACAGGTTGAACTGCGCGAGCTTTATGACGAACTGGTCGCGTCGACGCGTCCGTTGATCGAAGCCAAAGGGCTGAGCCTGCGCGCATCGTGCGACCCGGCATTGAAGACGGTCACGTCCAATCGTCTCAAGCTCAAACAGATCGCGGTCAATTTGCTGTCCAACGCGACCAAGTACACGAAGTCGGGCCAGGTCGGCCTACAGTTAGCCATGGCCGGCACAGAACACTGGACGATCCGCGTGTCCGATACCGGCGTGGGCATCTCGGCGTCGGACGCGGAGCGCGTGTTCGACGAATTCGAGCGCGCCGCGGGCGAGGATATTCCGGGCACGGGTCTGGGTCTCTCGATCGTCAAGGAGTTGTGCCGCATGTTGAATGGGCACATCGATTTCGTGTCGCGCGAGGGTGTGGGGACGACCTTCGACATCCGCTTTCCGGTGGTGCTCGAAGAAACGCAATAAGGCTTGCGCGGTGGCGACATCGCACGGCGCGCGTTCCGTTAAACTGCTCGAATTCAAAGCGCAGCAAGCCTGCCCCCGTCGAAACAGCCCACGCAACGCGCGAATGATCCACATCCAGACCGCCCGCTTCCCGGAACAGATCGACGCCGTCCGGGCCATCTTTCGTGAATACGCCGAAAGTCTGGGCATCGATCTCGGCTTCCAGAATTTCGATTCCGAACTCGCCGACCTGCCGGGCAAATTCACTGCGCCTCGTGGCCGTGTGCTGCTCGCTTATCACGAAGCGGACATCGTCGGCTGCGTCGCGGTGCGCCCACTCGATGACACGACCTGCGAGATGAAGCGCCTTTACGTCCGTCCGTCGGGTCGCGGTTTGCAGGCCGGCAAGCAACTGGCGACGCGCATTTGCACGGTAGCAAGAGAGTCGGGCTATCACCGCATGCGCCTCGACACGCTACCGACCATGCACGCGGCGCGGCGGCTTTATGCGTCGCTGGGTTTTGAAGCCATTCCGGCTTACGTGTTCAATCCGATCCCCGGCGCGATATTTCTGGAGTGCGATCTGACTCGCCATCGCCAGGAAAAGCCGGTGGGTTAGTCGTGCCGCGGCGGGCGCCGGCCCACGGTGCTTTTATTGCGGCGCTGGTTCGCTACGGCTTGCCAGCAGACAGGCGCTCATCGCGCCGGCGTGCCCGCTCAAACCCCGCACGACCATCTCGGACGATTTGCCGTCGCGCCGCGCCAGTTCGGCCAGGTCGAGCAACGCGGCGTATCGCGCGGAACAGTCTTGCGATGCTTCGGGCGGATCGTTCCCGCGAAGGCCGTGAGCGTCTGCGATGAACGCGCTAGCAACCGCCGTCAGACCTAGCGCGACAATGAGCGCCGCGAGCAGGCCTTTGACAACAGCGGGTGTCGGTAACGCTTCGGCACGCGAGCCGCGCGCCGTACTCCCAAGCTGTCTATCGTTCCCGTCATGACGGACTCGCATCGCCGCGCTCCTCATGCCCAATGCGCCGGCACCCAGACTCGTCCGACCCAGTGGCCCGGCACCCACACCGCCGGGCGCGGCGCCGGCGCGACGTACACGACGCGCGGCGCGACATACGCGGCCGGCGGCGGTGCATACACCACCGGCGGCGGAACATAAGCAACCGGCGGCGCGACCACGACCGGCTTCGGCGCAACGTAGACGACCGGCGGCGGAGGCGGCGGCACGTACACCACCGGCTTCGGCGCAACGACGACCGTCGTGCCGCCGGTCGCGACGACACCGCTCGTGACTACCGTGCCGCTCGTCGTCACCGTGTTGCTGTGCGTGCCGCTCACGCTCGTCGACGTCGTTACGACGCCCGGCTCGACGCGCGTCGCCGTGCCGGAGTGATAGACGCTCGCGCCGTCCGAGCCCGTCATCGTGCCCGAGCGCGAGCAGGTCGAGCCGGCGCAATGGGTCGATGCCGAATGATCGAGCGTGTTGCCGTTCGAGCCGGTGATCGACCCCGACGACGAATATTGGCCCGGCGCGGTCTTCGTCACGTCGCCGGAGGTGGTGGCCGTTTTGCCGTCCTGGCCGGTCAGCGTGCCGGTGTGCGAACAACTGCCTCCAGCGCAACTGGTGTCGCCGGCATGCTGGACAGAGTTGCCGTAACGCCCGGTCGCGGTGCCCGAATTCGAGAACTGACCCGGCGCGTTGCGCGTCACGGTGCCGGTGTTGCTGGCAAAGCCGCCATAGGGGCCCGCGACGCCGCCCGCGTGCGAACAGCTGCCGCCGCCGCACGAGCCGTAGCGCGCGCCGTTGTAGGTGCCGCGCGATGTATACGCCGTGCCGTGCTGCGACCACGCGAACGCCGACGCGCTGCCAAGCGCGAGCACAGCGGCGGCGGCGCCGAGCACGAGCTTGCGCCACACACTGCGTGAGAATGAAGAGGCTGCCGATGACGCAACACACGCGGAGCTGACAGGCACGACGAACGAACGATTTTTCACGGTATGTCCTTGCTGGGTTCGGGCCACTTGTGTCACTGCGGTGTGGCGACAAACGGACTATAGAAGGACGAGCCCGGTAAATCAGCAACGCAGATATGTCACCTTGTTTCACCGTGAAGGAAGCTTGCTGGGCAAGGGTTCGCGGGCGTTTTGCGGGCGGTGTGACATAGCGCGACATAGATTGTCACGGCGGACGGGCGCGGCGCCCCCAGTTGGCCGCGCGCTCGCCGCACGCGCAATGACGCATACAGATGCGAAACGCGAACTCAGAACGGTCCGCGGCTCGCGAGGCGCGCGTACGCGTCGGTCAGCGTGCCGATGCGCCGACGATACGCGGCGAGCAGACACACGTGATCGCGGCCACATGCCTGCCTCGACTTCAGCCATGCCTGTTGTTCGTCCTGCATGTTGCCGCGAGTGCCCATCGCGACGAGGCCGGTCAACATCTGATAGCGAACCGACATCTCGACGTCCAGCTCGCTCAGTTGCCGGGAAGCGCAGATCGCCTTCTCGTCGGGCAAACGCGCCCGATGACAGTCGAAGCTCGCGGCGCAAGCGGAACCGGCAGCGAAGGCGGCCAGCATGAACAGCGTAGATTGCAAACGCCGTTTGATGCTGCGGTTACGGTTTCTCGTCATCGTCGTTGCCGAGTGGATGCGGTGAAACGAATCTGCCTGCATGGAAGCGCGCGTGTCAATCCGCGTGATGCGTGGATGAAGCAGCACATTTTGATTGACAAGCCCTGCGGCAAAACGGCACACTCGATTCCATGCTGACGCACCTCTCCATCGCCATTGCGATTAACCACCCAATGCGAGCCATCACTGGCTGGCCATTGGGAGCATGTGTGCGCTAGTAGTCTGAATCTGCAAACAAGACCCCCAAGGCCCCGCCGGTAACGGAAGGGGCCTTTTGTTTTGTGGGCGCCTCCGTCAGCCGGCTCGATGACGGAGAACGAAGATGGATCAGGCAAGCCCGCAGTGCATGGACGATGACTCGAGTCTGGTGTCGTATCGGCATCGGCCCGACGAGTGTCTACCGAAAGTGGTAGTGCATTTTTCCGTGTTGCCCGGCGCGACGCTGACCTGGCGCGTCGACGCCAACAGCACGCTCGCGGTGCAAGGCGCGCGCGTCTGGCTCACACGCGTCAGTTCACCTTACGATCACTGGCTCGTGCCCGGCGACGAGTTCCGCCTGCAACGCGGCGAGCGCGTGTGGCTCAGCACGGACGGCGACGCTGCCGCACGCGTGTCGTTAAGCAGCTTGCTGCCGGCCAGACGCGGTGTGATCGCGCGCTGCCTGGGAAGGCTCGCGTGGTGGGGCATCGGCACCCCTATAGCGCGTTAGCGCAGCCATTCGAATGCGCAGCGTAGCGACCGCGTGATGGCTGGACGATGCACATGCGTTAGCAGAAATGGGGCGGCTCCTCCTGATGTCAGGGGCAGTTTTTCGCTGGTATGGATAGCCCTCAGCGCGCCGCGTCCATCACCCTCACTGCCCCACCGGCGTGATCTGCACAGCCGCGGCCGATACGAATACCGCATGAATCGTATCGCCCGCCTTCACGTCCTTGAGATCGACGCCGGGACCGGCTTCGAGCGTCTGCGCCCGATATGCGCCGCGCAGGGTGACGAGCCGCTTCTTGTGGTCGATCTTCTCCACGGTGGCGACCACCTCAGTCTGACGCGCCGATTCGAAACCACCGGAAGCCGGCGTGTATGTCTGCTTGTCGACGCGCTGGCGAATCCCCTTCTCCGCCCCGACGACCTTCTCGGCCTTCACGAGCAGCGCGTTTTTATAAAGCACGTCTACCCGATCGCCCACCTTCAGTTGATCGAAGGTGGCGACCTGTTGGCCTACCAGCACGAGCATTTCATTGCCGCCAGGCCCCTTCAGCGTAAGCGAGCGGCTACCCGCATCGATGCCGACGATTTCCGCCTTCATGTGCACCGGCTGCACTGCGCCGAGCACGCCTTGCGCAGCGCTCGCCATGTCGTCTTGCGCCCACACCGGCTGCGCCGCGGCGAATGCCGCGATCATCCATGCTGTGCCAATCGTGATTGCCTTCATTTGCGCGCTCCTGGCGACAGTCCGACGTACAGGACACTCGCGTTCGACCCCGTCATAACCACATCTTCAGGACCACCGCTTCCAAACGATTCTTCTTACCTGGTAGCACGCAGCGCGCCCGCACACATCCACCCCGCGTACAGACAAGATACGACGCCCGACGCACAAAACAAAACAGCCCCGTCGCGCGAGCGATGGGGCTGTTCATGTTGCTTGCAAAGCGCAGACGCGTGCCGAAAACCGACACGCCCACGTCAAACCATTACACGCGCTCGATAGCGATCGCAATGCCCTGGCCGACGCCGATACACATCGTGCACAACGCAAAGCGGCCTTGCGTGCGCTGCAGTTGATACATCGCGGTCGTCACCAGACGCGCGCCGCTCATGCCGAGCGGGTGGCCGAGCGCGATCGCGCCGCCGTTCGGATTCACGCGCGCGTCATCGTCGGCAACACCGAGTGCACGCAAGACCGCGATACCTTGCGAAGCAAACGCCTCGTTCAGTTCGATCACGTCGAACTGATCGATGGTCATGTTCAGACGCGCCAGCAGCTTTTGCGTGGCGGGCGCCGGGCCGATGCCCATCACGCGCGGCGCGACGCCGGCCGTGGCGATACCCAGCACGCGAGCACGCGGCGTGAGGCCGAAGCGCTTCGCCGTTTCTTCGTTGGCGAGCAGCAGAGCCGCCGCGCCGTCGTTCACGCCCGACGCGTTGCCCGCCGTGACCGTGCCGTCCGGACGCACCACGCCCTTGAGCTTGGCGAGCGTTTCGAGGCTGGTTTCACGCGGGTGTTCGTCTTGCGAGACCGTGATCGGATCGCCCTTCTTCTGCGCGATCGTCACGCCGACGATTTCCTGCGCAAGCGTGCCGTCGCGTTGCGCACGTGCCGCCTTCTGCTGGCTGCGCAGTGCGAAGGCGTCCTGATCGGCGCGGTTGATGTTGTAGTCGGTTGCGACGTTTTCGGCGGTCTCCGGCATCGAGTCGACGCCGTACAGCTTCTTCATCAGCGGGTTGACGAAGCGCCAGCCGATTGTGGTGTCATAGATCTCGGCCTGGCGCGCAAATGCGCTGCTTGCCTTGGGCATCACGAACGGTGCGCGGCTCATGCTTTCGACGCCGCCCGCGACCATCAGCGCGGCCTCGCCCGACTTGATCGCGCGCGCCGCAATGCCGACCGCATCCATGCCCGAGCCGCACAGACGGTTCACCGTCGAGCCCGGCACGCCTTGCGGCAGGCCCGCGAGCAGCAACGACATGCGCGCGACATTGCGGTTATCGTCACCGGCCTGGTTCGCGCAGCCGTAGATCACGTCGTCGATCGCGTCCCAGTCGACGCTCTTGTTGCGCTCCATCAGCGCCTTGAGCGGCACCGCGCCCAGATCGTCGGCGCGCACCGACGACAGCGAACCCGCATAGCGGCCAATGGGGGTGCGAATCGCGTCGCACAGGAATGCTTCGGTCATGTGATGTCTCCAGTTGATGTGCTGCGTGCGCTGTGCCGTAGCCGGCCGCGCTGGCGCTGACGCCGATGTGGACAGGATGCGCTGAGGCATCGGCCCGGCGAGCGCAACGGCAAGCGGTGACACGGCAGCCGCCACGTCAAGGCAGCTTAGCGCAGGATGGTGGACGACGGTTTCGAAATCGCCATTTGTTCTTTGTACGAACACACGGTCATATATCGAACAACTAGGCTCGATAATAGGCGCGGGCACGAAAGCGTGTCAAGCGTGACCTAGCCCGCACCAGGGAATACGTGCAGGCCAAGGGAGGGAGGGCGCAGTGGCCGTCATGCGTCGGAGGATTTGGGGTGAACAGCGAGGCCGTTTAGGGGCGCGGCCTCGCTGGGGTGCCACTCGTGGCTATTGGCCAGCAGCTACAGCTGAGGGCACAGCCAGGCTTCGCGCACCCGCTCCGGCGGGCGGGTCATCGGGGTGCAACTGCTGGCTAGCCCGTAGCCCAGGCTAAAACTGAAACCGCAGCCGAACTGGAACCGAACCTGAAACGAAGCCGGAGCTAAAACCCCTCATCGAACCTCGATCCCCTCATCGGCGATATAGGCGCGGATCACGTCCGCGAAGCTGTGATCGCCGCTCAGCCCCAGCGCTTCGGCGCGCGATGTGTCCCACTGCCCCGGCCAGCTGCCAACGATCTTTTCCACACGCGCATCCGGCTCACGCACGATCCGCTGCGCGACCGCGTCGCCGGCGACCTCGCGCAGCGCGGCGACCATCTCGTCGACGCTCACCGAAATCCCCGGCAGATTCAGCACGCGCTGGTTGCCGAGCGCGGCCGCGTCGATCTCGAGCCCAGCGATCAGGCTCTCGATCGCCTTGCGGGGCGACAACAGCCACAGGCGCGTCGAGCCCGCGACCGGACACGTCGCCGCTTCGCCGTTCAATGGCTCACGGATGATGCCGCTCGCGAACGATGACGCCGCCGCATTCGGTCGCCCCGGCCGCACGCTGATGGTGGGCAGCCGCAACACGCGGCCATCGACGAAACCGCGCCGCGCGTAATCGTTGAGCAACAGTTCCGCGATTGCCTTCTGCGCGCCATACGACGACTGCGGATTCAATGCGGTGTCGTTCTGCACGATCTCGGGCAGGTCCCCGCCATAGACCGCGACCGAACTCGTGAACACCACGCGCGGCCGATGCCCGCGCTGCCGGCAAACTTCCAGCAGCAAACGGGACGCATCCAGATTGATGCGCATGCCGAGATCGAAATCCGCCTCGGCCTGGCCGCTCACGATCGCGGCCAGATGGAAGATCGCCGAAGTTTTCTCGTCGATCACGCGCTCCAGCACGCTGCGCTCCGCGATATCACCCACTTCGGCGCGCACGCGGCTGTCGCCGACATCGCCCGCGCGCACCACATCGAGCAGCACCAGTTCGGTAATCGCTTGCGGCGCGCCTTGCGGGTCTTTCAGGGAACCGCGCGACAGCAGTTCACGCGCGAGACGCTGGCCGAGAAAACCCGCGCCGCCGGTAATCAGTACTTTCATGATGGGTCGTCTTTCGATTGATGAGGGTTAGCGGGCAGCGCGCAGATAGGGCTTCAACCAGCCGAGGCCGGCGGAAGTGCCCGCGCGCGGCCGGTATTCGCAACCGATGTAGCCGTCGTAGCCGAGCGAATCGATCAGTTCCAGCAGGTACGGGTAGTTCAGTTCGCCGAGGTCGGGCTCGTGCCGCTCCGGCACGCCCGCGATCTGGATGTGGCCGATGCCGGCCATATCGCGTTTGAGTTTCACTGCCAGATCGCCTTCGACGATCTGGCAGTGATAGCAGTCGAACTGCACCTTCAGATTCGGCGCGCCGACTTCCGCGCAAATCGCCTGGGCGTCGTCCTGGCGGTTCAGGAAAAAGCCCGGCATGTCACGCGTGTTGATCGGCTCGATCACGACCATGATGTTCTCGGCTTGCGCGGTCTGCGCGGCATGCGCGAGGTTTTTCAGGTACACCTCGCGATGTTTCGCGCGCGGCTGATCCGCGCCGATCAGGCCGGCCATCACGTGCACCTTGCGGTTGCCGAGCACGCGCGCGTACTCGAGCGCGGTGTCGAAGCCGCGCCGGAACTCGTCCTCGCGGCCCGGCAGCGAAGCGATGCCGCGCTCGCCGCCGGCCCAGTCGCCGGGCGGCGCATTGAAGAGCGCCTGTGTGAGACCGTGAGCGTCGAGCCGCGCCTTCAGTTCGCCGGCGCGGAAATCATAAGGAAACAGATACTCGACCGCTTCGAAGCCGTCTTTCGCGGCGGCGGCGAAGCGGTCGAGAAAAGCGTGCTCGTTGTACATCATCGTCAGGTTGGCGGCGAAACGAGGCATGGCGGCAACTCCTTGAAAACGGTGTGAGCAAACGCGCGGCGCAGGCAGTGAACGGGCGCGCCGCGCGCCGATGTCGATTTAGCGATTGACGAGCTTCGCCGGCGTGAGCCACGTGGCCACCGCGCCGATCACCAGCATGCCGGCCAGCACGTACATGCCGGTCCGCGTGCTGTGCGTGAGATCTTTCAGATAGCCGATCATGTACGGACTCGCGAAGCCCGCGAGATTACCGATCGAATTGATGATCGCGATGCCGGCAGCCGCACTGGCGCCCGACATGAACGCGGTCGGCAATGACCAGAAGAGCGGCGCGCAGGTCAGCACACCGGCGGCGGCCAACGACAGGAACGCGATCGACACCACGGTGTTGTCCGCGAACGAAGCGGCCACCGTGAAGCCGACCGCGCCGAATAGCGCCGGCACGATCAGATGCCAGCGGCGCTCCCGGCGCTTGTCGGCGCTATGGCCCATCACGTTCATCACGACGATCGCGCAGAGAAACGGAATCGCGCTCAGCAGACCAATGTTGAACGCGCCGCTCACGCCCGTCGATTTGACGAGCGTCGGCATCCAGAACGTCAGGCCGTATTGACCGGTGACGAACGCGAAGTAGATCAACGACATCCACCACGTGCGCGGATCGCGAAACACGGCGCCGAGCGAGTGCTTCTGGTTTGTCTCCTGCGGCTGCGCGGCGGCGATTTCATCGGTGAGCAGACGCTTTTCTCGCTCGCTCAGCCATTTCGCGCCGGCGATGCCGTTGTCGAGATAGAGGATCGTCGCAATACCGATCGCCACTGCGGGAATCGCTTCGATCAGGAACATCCACTGCCAGCCCGCGAAACCCGAGCTGTGATGGAACGCCTGCATGATCCAGCCGGACAGCGGGTTGCCGAAAATCCCCGACACCGGAATCGCCGACATGAACACCGCGATGATCTTCGCGCGCCGATGCGACGGAAACCAGTAGGTCAGATACAGGATCACGCCCGGATAAAAACCGGCCTCGGCGAGACCCAGCAGAAAGCGCAGCAGATAGAACTGCATTGGCGTCTTCACGAACACGAACAGCGCGGACAGCAAGCCCCACGTAATCATGATCCGCGCGATCCAGATCTTCGCGCCGATCCTGTGCATCAGGATGTTGCTCGGCAGCTCGAACAGGAAGTATCCGATGAAAAACACGCCGGCGCCGAGGCCGAACACCGTTTCGCTGAACGCGAGATCCTGCGACATCTGCAGCTTCGCGAAGCCGACGTTCACGCGATCCAGATAAGCGACCACGTAGCACAGCATCAGAAACGGCACGATGCGCCAGAACACCTTTTTATAGGTGCGTTCAACTTCGGCAGCGCCGGGCTGTGCCGCGCTGGCGGCGACGGGACGGCTTGCGGCGGCCTGATACGAACTCATGCATTGTCTCCTTCCACGAATAGCCTCGTGCGCCGCTTTGGGCGGCAGGGCTTTGTTGTGCCGATTTTTTTTACCAGCGTGCGCCGAACACCGCACGCAGTTCTTCGAGTGCGGCTGCGTCGAGCGGCGCGGGCCGCGGATTCGTCATCAGCCACAGGCGCGCGGTCTCTTCGAGTTCTTCGAGCGCATACGACGCCTGTGCGACGGAGCGCTCCCACACCACCGGCCCAAGCCGCTCCAGCAGCACCGCGCGAACCGTATCGGCGAGCGCGGCGATCTGCGCGGCCACTTGCGGATCGCCGGGACGCTGATAGCGAATCAGCGGGACGTGGCCCACTTTCATGACGTAGTACGGTGTGAGCGGCGGCAGCACGTCCGCCTCGCTCCACACACCCGCGAGCGTCAGCGCGACCAGGTGCGTCGAATGCGTATGGACGACGCCGCGCGCCGCGCTGTTGCGCGCATAGATGCCGCGATGCAGCGCCAGCGTTTTCGACGGCTTGCCGCCCGACACCGCGTTGCCGTCGAAATCGACCTTGGCGATATCGGCGGGATCGAGCCGGCCGAGGCACGCGTCGGTCGGCGTGATCAGCCAGCCGTCGTCGAGCCGCGCGCTGATGTTGCCGGCGGTGCCCACCGTATAGCCGCGTTGATAGAGACTCGCGCCGCTCACGCAGATTTCCTCGCGCACGCGCGCTTCGTTGCTCGTATGGAGTGCGGGTGTGACGGTCATTGCGCGGCTCCGCCGAGATGACGCAGCGCCTTCTCGAAGAAATCAGTCGCGCCGAAGTTGCCGGATTTCAGCGCGAGCGCGAGCGGTTCGACGCCGGTCGTCGCGGTAGCCGGGACGCCCGGATCAATCTGCGCGCCGATGCGCAGCGTGTGCACGTCGAGCGCCTGCACGACCGCGCCCGATGTTTCGCCGCCCGCCACCACGAACTTGCGCACGCCGCGTTCGTGCAAGCC
This sequence comes from Paraburkholderia sp. SG-MS1, assembly GCF_012275575.1. Classification (GTDB taxonomy): domain Bacteria; phylum Pseudomonadota; class Gammaproteobacteria; order Burkholderiales; family Burkholderiaceae; genus Paraburkholderia. Next base: position 20,286 of record NZ_NPIH01000158.1, read on the forward strand.
GCGCGCGATCGACGCGAGCGTCGCTTCGACCAGACGCCCCGCTTCGTTGACGCCTAGCTCACGTTGCACGGCTTTGACTTCGTCGGGTGTGGCGCTCGCATAGATAAGCACGGGCTCGCCACGTTCGAAATGCGTCTGCGCGAAGGCCAGCGCCTGCTCGACGACGGCTTCGCCGCGCGCGGCCGCCAGCGGATCGATGCGAAAGGCGGGCCGGCTCGCGCGCCATGCCGCCACCTGCGC
>NZ_NPIH01000159.1 GCF_012275575.1 Paraburkholderia sp. SG-MS1
GTCGCTTCGACGTTTTCCGCGAGGCCCGCTTCGAGTTGCGGCGCGTCGGCCAGCAATACCTTGCTAACGCCTGCAATCTTCGCTGCCGCATCCGCCGCAGCTTGCGCGTTGTGGCCGGCGACCAGCACGTGAACGTCACCGCCAATCTTCTGCGCCGCTGCGATCGTGTTTAGCGTCGCGGTCTTGATCGACGTGTTGTCGTGTTCTGCTATTACCAGATTAACCAGATTCGTCATTTCGTCCGTCTCCCTCACAGCACCTTGGCTTCAGTCTTCAGCTTCTCG
>NZ_NPIH01000016.1 GCF_012275575.1 Paraburkholderia sp. SG-MS1
CCTCGGCGGCAGCGCGAGCGGCTTCGCGCAGACGAGCCTTGCGCATAGCGTTGTGCATGGTGTTGCGCAGACCCCGCAAGGCGGGCCGGCAGTGGCGATGGCGGCGCCGATCGCCGAAGCGGCGCAGCGTCTGACGACCGGCGATCTTGCAAGCCGCCGCGAGCCTGCCGCAATTCAGCCGGCATGATCTGGCGGAGCTACATGCAGGGGTTCACGCGTTTAGTGCACGGGCTGATCGTGATCACGCTGATTTCGGCATTCGCGTCGTTTGCGTTTCTGAGCGGCGCGGAGTCGAGCGACGATCCGCCCGGCGAGCCGCAGCGCAAGGTCGCCGAAGCCGCCGCGCAGGTTGAAGGCGGCAAGCAGTGGTCCAAAGCCAGCCTGCAGCAGTGTGTCGCCGTGCCCGCCGCCCATGCGACCGACAGCTTCATGTAAGCCGAACTGCGCACGCTGGTACACTTCGCGGCGAACGCGATCGAGCGTTCAGAGCCCGTGAGTCCAGACCCTGGTAGAAATTCCCGTGGCGCAAGTATTTAAGACATCGTAGTGTCACGGGGGCGCAAGACTGGGCCGGCACAATGGCGCCCAGAAGCAAAAATAAAACATGGGTACGGGGTGAGCGTGACCAGAAAATACAGAGTGCTGTTTCTCTGCCGCGATAATTCAATACGCAGCATCATTGCCGAAGCTTTGCTGCGCGAACTGGCCGGACATCGGTTCGACGCATTCAGCGCGGGGCCGGAGCCGGCCGCGCGGGTTCATCCGCTGGCGCTCGCGCAACTGCGGCCAGGCATTTCGGGGCGCGACGTGCTCAGCCCGAAAAGCTGGCTGGAATTCACCGGCGAATGGGCGCCGCGCATGGACCTCGTCATTGCGCTCGACGAATCCGTCGACGAGCACCACGCGCCCGCGTTTCCGGGTGCGCCTTCGTCGCTCGCCTGGACCTTCGCCGATCCGCTCGCCCACGGTGTGCCGGATGACGAGCGCGTGCGGCTGTTCGACAAGATGTTCTGGCAGATCGTGCGGCAGGTCAGCGCGTTCATCGAATGGCCGCAATATGCGGTCGCACCGTCGCGTGATGCTGAGGCCCGTATCGGCGCCGCCGTGAGTGCGAGCGCGGAGCAGACCTTGAACGCGAGCGGCGGACCCTGCGTGGACCGCCGCGTCGCGTCCGCTTCGGCCGGCGATGCATTGAATGCCGGAATGATCCTGTTGCCGCATCAGACCACCACGTGCAACGCATGAGCGACGCCTGAGCGAAAGCGTGAGGCCAATTCATCGCCCGGCGTCGCCTGCTTCATTGCCGAGTTTCCTGACCTTCACGGAGTCATTGGGCGGCATCGGCTGCATATCGCCATCCATCGATTCCATTTTTCATGGCGCCGCCCGGCATCGCGTCGAGCGCACTCGGCGCTGCCACCCTGGCCGTTGCCGCCGCCTTACGAAGGTCGCGCCGCTCGCCATCGACAGAGCCGCCAGGCACCCCAGCGTCATTTCAAGCATCAGTAGGCGCATGACATTTCTCCTCGCGAGCCAATCAGGCGTCAGAGGCGCTGCGAGCTGGACATGTGCCGGTCATGACGTGCATGACCGGTCCCGGACGGCAACGCGCGATGGCGCTGCTGCCACCGGATATACGGTGGGCACGGGCGTCTGGATGCTCATCGGCAGGGCGCAAGGGGGGCTTCGCACGCGCGTCGGCGGGCATGCCGGTATGCCAAAACCAGTGATGACCCACGCGAGAAAGCGGGGTGTACGTTTTGCCTGAGCGGCTCGACAGTTCTACGGCTTGACTGTGACTTAGCGGCTATTGGAACGCGCAAGCGGACTTCCGGCGAACGGATCGTTCTTCCAGTCCACGTGTTTCTTCGGTTGCGGGGTAGGGGCCGGTTTGGCCGTCAATTCGAAGTGGTCGATTGATTGACCTGCGCTGATTGCCTGTTTCAGCCATTGGGGCATTTCACCGAGGCCATCCCAGCTGTCGCCGGTCGCGCTGCGGTAGCGCACGGCTTTTTGCGCGGACGGCTCGGACGCCAGCACGGCAGCAAGGTCTTCTGGTTTGATGCCGAACTCTTCCATGCGATGGCGGAGATACGCAATCATGCTATCTCGCTTTCTTTCGTCCATAAGATATTCGTCCTTCTAAAACGTGCAGCGTTCTGTCAGTTACAGATTGCAAGGGAAAGTCGTGATGCGTCGATCCCTTTTAAAGGGGCCGGCCCGCGGTGAGTGATCGATCGAAGGAATTCCATGAGCTGCGTTAAAAACGTTGCTCCATAAATCGCAATACAGCTGATGTCCGATGCGGGCGCCTATAAACCGCCGTGCTGACCAGTGAATATTCCAGCGCTTCGCCGCGCGGCGGACAAAACCCGATAAGCCTCGCGGCCGCAAATGGAAAGAACTGTGGTGACAATGCACTGATTGCAAATGGCTGACTTCAGGTTCACGCTCCGTCTCTCGGCGGTGCTTCGTGCGCGCCGCTTTTTACGTTATGGCAGCATCATAACGCACTGAGCGGCCAAAGCACGCGCCGCTCCGGGTGATTTTATCGGCGAATGCGGTTTATCGAACGGTATCGGCGATTTCCGGCACCCGCTGCCCGGTTTGAATTCCCGGATGGGCGAGCTATAACCAAATAGCGCAACACCTATTCGCGCTGCCAGCTGAGGGCGACCGGTTCCTGCGATCGCCAGAACGCGTCCGACATCGGTTGCAAGCATGGCAATTATTTACTCGTTTAAGTCGGTGGCCGGCCCATCTGTTGCGCATCGGCATCGATCGGTTCGTCAGCCCGGTAGGGCAAGTTGGTTTTCGCGGATCACTCTTCAGGAGGACGAGAACTGCCGCGCCGGATTCGAGGAGTTGGACATGAAATTACGTTTATTGGTGGTAGCCGCAAGCACCGTTCTGCTTCTCGCGCCCAGAACGGCCAACGCGATGGGGCCGCAGGGCCATCCGGACGCAGCAATCTCCGGCAGCGCGCAGATGCAACGGAACGCGAATGAATCGGCGCAGGCGTCGACCGATATGTCGCTCGGCGATACCTGGCACGATACGCAGACGGGCGCGCAAGGAGCGCAGAACGTGTCGTACGGCGGCGTGGCCGCGGGGCAGTCGGAAACCGGCGGCCGGCACGGGCGGCCCTGTGGCTCCGGGCCTCAGTGCAGGATCTATTTCGGTCAATGACCGGTCCACGAGGGCATGCGGCGTCAGGAGGAAGGCGCCGCGTCCCGCGTGCGATTTTCACGCCACTGCCATGTTCTGCAACGATTGGCCAGCCTGTCCGTCGTCAATACGGTCCACCATCCCGGCGACACCTCGTCCTTGCAGTTCGCTGCGCTCGTCGTAGCTGCGGAATTCGTCCAGCAGCGCGCGCCATGAGCCGTGCCAGCGCATCTCCCTCACACAGGAACCTGAAGGATCGGCAATGCGCAGCACGCCATTGTCCGGGTAGAAGGTCAACGTGACGGGCATGCCGTCGAGCACGCAAGTGGCGGTGCAGGGGCGGGTGGTCAGCATGGGCGAGATCCTTTTTTCTGGTAAGCCGATGAGTTTGCGTTGAATGCCGACGAACTTCAGCAAACGCTATGCCTGCATCGCGTGCGACCGCCTGAGAAAAATTAGCGCTGAATACCCCCACGACCGACTGCAATTTTCCGCAGTGATCAGCGAGCGATTAAAGACGATGCTAAGGTGTCGTCCATTCGGGTTTCACCCACTGTCTTTCCCGACGGCAATCGCGAGCAGGCTACCAGGCCTGCTTTTTCAATTGTGATTCGCTGCGCGTGCGTCGATTAGTGCGGTGCGGCCGCTCCAATCCCACCCGTTGTTGAATAACCCGCGAACAATACTATGTTGATCGAAGATAATCTGCCGGCGCAAAGCGCCGTGACGGACGACGGTGTCTCGTCGTCGCTGCGTTCGTGGTTGGCGGTCGGCGCCGTCGCGGTTGGTGCTTTCGCATTCGTGACGACGGAGTTTCTGCCCGTCGGTGTGCTGCCGCGCGTCGCGGCGGATCTGGGCGTGTCGCCTGGCACGGCCGGCCTGATGGTGACGGTGCCCGGCGTGATCGCCGCGATATCGGCGCCGGGCCTGATGCTGGTCGCGGGCCGTATGGACCGGCGGCGCGTCTTTCTTTTGCTGACCGCGTTGCTGCTGGCGTCGAACCTGATTTCGGCTTTTGCGCCAGGTTTTCTGGTCATGCTGCTCGGACGCGCATTGCTCGGCGCATCGTTGGGCGGATTCTGGACGCTCGCCACGGCCGCGTCCGGGCGTCTCGTGCAGTCCAAGGATGCGCCGCGGGCCATGGCGACGATATTGACCGGCGTCACCTGTGCGACCGTGATCGGCGTGCCGCTCGGCACGTTCATCGCGAGCTTTGCTTCGTGGCGCGCGTCGTTCCTCGCCACCGGCGTGCTGGTTGCGATTGCGCTCGTCGCGCAGTTCTTCTTCGTGCCGTCGCTGCCGTCGTCCACCGCGTTGCGTCTGCGCGATCTGGTCGATGTGTTGCGCCGGCCGTATCCACGCCGCAGCATGCTGATGGTGGCGCTCGTATTTGGTGCGCACTTCTCGTCGTACACGTACGTCACGCCGTTCCTGCTGCGCAACGCGAATCTGTCGATGACGACCATCACGTGGCTGCTGCTCGGCTTCGGCATCATCGGCTTCTTCTCCAACTTCGCCGTTTCGTCGACCGTGACGCGCAGCCTCAAAACGTCGGTCGGCGCGATGATCTCGCTGTTGATGTTCGCGCTGGTCTCGCTGCCGCTCCTGCAGCATTCGTCGCTGGGCGTGATGGCCTTCGTGCTCGCGTGGGGTGTGTCGTTCGGGGCGTTGCCGTTGTGCTTCAGCATCTGGGTTCAGCGCGCGACGCCGGATTCGCCGGAAGCGGGCTCGGCACTGTTCGTGAGCATCATCCAGGTTGCGATCGCCTTGGGGTCGCTGGTGGGCGGCGTGGTGGTGGACCATGTCGGCATCCCGGCCGACTTCCTGTTCGGCGCCGGCCTCGCCTTGCTCGGGCTTGCCGCGCTCGCGAGCTTCGGCAGCATCGAGCAGCGCGTGGCCGGGAGGACGATCGCCTGTCCGGCGTGCATGGACTAGCGGTTCTGCGGGGCGCACGCGCTGCATGGCGTCAGTGAGCGAGGCGCAATAGGCATGCAATGTGCTATTGACGGGCTATCAGCCGCAAGGAGATAACACGATTCACAGCCAACGGTGGCAGCCCTGCGAGAAGCCGTACCTGGCTCGTTTGCCGACTGTCCCCTGGCACCGCGCTGGACGTGTCGCGTACGGCGCCCGCCCCGACGCACCCCGTCACGCGAGCTTTCGACGCCTTCGCCAGTTTGGTGAGGCGGCTGACGGGTTCGCCGGTCGCTTTCCGCCTAGCGGCAATCACGGTGCTCGTCTGGGCCGTCACCGGACCGCTGTTTCACTTCTCCGGTGGTTCGGAACTGTTATCAATACGCGCACGACCATCATCACCTTCCTGATGGTCTTTCTGATCCGGCAAGGTCAGAACAAGGACTGCGTGGCCGTACATCTGAAGCTCAACGAACTGCTCGCCTCCCATCGCGCCGCGAACAATCAGCTGATCGGCATCGAGGCCGCATCTGGGGACGAACTTCGACCCCTTGCCGCAGCGTATTTGCAACTGGCGAGCAAGGCCGCTGGCACTCGCACGGAAAGCGTCGATGTGGATGCCTGGGTGGAAAAGAAGCCGCTGCAGGCGAGTGAGTGAAAAAGGTCGATGCGATTATTTGCCCGCTGGGGTTCGCTTCGGCATTCAGGGCGTCGATCTTCCGCCAGGTCGGTCGCGAACTGTGAGGTGGGCGCACGCGGTAGATAGCTCACGCTGAAGCGCGCTCTGATCAGCATGGGTGAGCGTGCCACAGCCGTTCCTCTGGCGCGGCGCGTGCGACCGACTGACCGCCCGGCGGCGCATGTCCGATCTTCCCGCGAAGTCGTGGCGCAATACCACGGCATGCGAACTCATTGCCTGTGTATCTGATGTGCGCCAGCCGGAATGAGCCAGCCGTATCGCGCGCCTGTCAATCCAATGCATCTCCAATGCGCCAGGGATCGACCACGGCGCCGATCCGTGCCGCCACGCCACAACGCCGCCCCAAGCTCGCAGAAACAGCAACGGCTGATCATGGCGGCGGAGCGGGCTCGCGTGTACGATCATCCTGCGCGGCCTGTCGAGGACAGCGCATCGGCGATCAATGGAATGGCTTGTGGAACTGACTTGTACCAACGACACACTCAAAAGGAGTAATCCATGGCTTGCAAGACACCGAAGTCGAAGTTGAGTCACATGAAGGCTATTCCGGCCGTGCTGGCATTACTACTCGCAACGGCTTACCCGGTCATGGCTCAGGAGCCGGCTTCGGTACCAGAGGCGGTCGGCGCGGCGGCGCTGGTTCGCGTGCAGGCGCGTGTCGTCGCAATCGATGCAGAGTCGAACAGCGTCGCGTTGCGTGGTCCGCGTGGCAACGTCGAAATTGTCGACGTGAATCCCGAGTTGGCGGACGTGAAAAAGCTGCACGTGGGCGACATCGTCAACATTGCCTACAAGAAGGCCGTTCTGATCGGCGTCGACAAGGTCGCGACGAGCGGCATCCGTCAGCGTATCGACACCCAGCTTGCACAGCCCGCGTCGGGTGGGGTCGTGACGTCGGCGCGTCGTGTGGAGGTCGTGGCCACCGTGCAGAAAATCGACCGCAAGCGTCACTCGGTCACGCTGCGCGGGCCGACGCGCACTGAAACGCTCGACGTCGCGCCGGACGTTTCATTGGCCGGCGTCAAGGTGGGCGATTCGGTGCGGGCGGTATTCGTCGCCGCTATCGCGGCCTCTGTGTCGCGCGACGGCGCCGAGCTCAAATGACGAACGCATGGCGCGAGTAACGCGCCACATCGCGTACGACGTCCGCGGCAGCGCGATGGCGGTTCGAATCGCGCTGCGCCCGCAGTCCGACGCCGTGCCCGGCAACGATCGTCGACGCGCTCGGGGCGTCGCGTGCGAAGGAGCATGGAATGGAACAGAAACCAGTGAAGTCCACCGACGCATCGGCTCGCAGAAAACTCATCCGCAGCAAGGTGCATCTCGGACTCGCCGCGTTCGGCACGTTGGCGGCGGTCGTGGGAATCGGCGTGGTGATCAAGGGCGGCCTTTACTTCGACCGGACGAAGGTGCTGGTCGGCGTGGGCATCATCATCGTGTCGACCGTCCTGTATGTTTCGATGCTTTTCATCGAATCGGACGAGTAGGCGAGAGTTGCGCTTCATGTGGATGCGGCCGGTGCTCCAGTGACGCGCGGGACGTGAAAGCTCGCGCGCAAACCGCCTCCATATGAGCGCGCGGAGTTCGTTCGTCTGTGTCGGTGCACCTCTACACGGGCAGTGCTCATTCATTGGCAAAACACAAATGGACCTGTGGATTCAACCTTGCAGACCGTGCTCCGATCTCTACGGGGAGCCGGCCGCGAGTCCTCCGCACGAGGATCTCAGGTTCGATAGCGTAGGCGCGGTAGCGGACACTCGAAAGGAAGAGCACTACACCTGCATGCGATGCCGCGCGGTGTTTGCGCGAATACTTGCCGGGCCGCCGACGCAGCAGATCTGGATGCTATTGAACGCCGGCCAGCATTAAAGCCGCGCCTGTTCGACCCTCGTGGGGCGCGTGATGCCGATCGACGTCAGTCAACGACGGGCCATTTTCCTTGCGCTGTCGCCAAGGCAGACGATGGTTGCCAGTCTGCTTGCCAATGTGATGGAACGCGCCTTTTGCGGCCGGCAAGGCCTGCACTGCCGGCCAGTCGAATTACCCCTGAATGCCCTGGGATTTCCGGGTGCCCGAAACGAAGCTCCCTTTTCCCGATGTGGCGGCGTGGGGACGTTAAAAGCCTCGACGAACCTGTCCCACGTCCAGTTCCAGGCCCCGCCTGCTTGCGCCGCGCTACGCCTCGTTCGTGGCCGCCTGCTCCTCACGCGCGTACCGCATCGGTGGCCGGCCAACGTGTCGAGTGAAGGCGACGCTGAAGGTGCTGGCGGAGCTATAGCCGACGCGCTCCGCGATCTCCGCGACGCGGCCTTCGTTACGGCGCAGCAGATCCTTCGCGAGCGCCATGCGCCAGGTGAGCAGATATTCCATCGGCGCGATGCCGACGGCACGGCTGAAGCGCTCGAAGAAGGTCGAGCGCGACAGCGCGGCTTCTTTCGCGAGCCCGGCGACCGTCCACGCGTGCGCCGGGCGCGCGTGCATCCCGCGAATCGCGGCCGCGAGGCGAGCGTCGGCGAGCCCGCTGACGAGACCGGGTGACGCGTTCGTTCCTCCTGCCGTGGAACGCAGCGCCTCGATGAGCAGCACTTCCAGCAACCGTGAGAGCACGACGTCGCGCGCGGGCCGCTGCTCGTGTGACTCCTCTCGCACGAGTTGCACGAGCGTGGCCAGCCGCTGTTCGCCGCGGACATGCACGAGTTGCGGCAGCAGCGAGACCAGCAGGGACGCATCCGGCGAGCCGAAGCTGCAATGGCCCCCCATCATGCGCGCGTCGATCGGATTGCCCAGCGGGCCGATTCTGAATTCACCGTTGCCCAGCGCGACGGGCGCCGACATGTCCAGTCCCGGCGGCGGTTCGAGGCTGGACATTGAGACGCCATATGCCGCGGGAATCAGGACGAAGTCACCCGCCTGGAGTTCGATGGGATCGTGTCCGTCGATGGCGATGCGGCACCCGCCTTCGAGGAGCACGCAATAGAACGGCTGGCCGGCATCCGAGCGAGCGGTGCGCCAAGGGCTCGCGCCGTGGACGAGTTTCGAGAACCGGGCACCCGGCTGAAGCAGTGTCACCACTTCGGCCAACGGATCGATCATCGCCGGACTCCTGCAAATGAAATTCGGATCATTGATTGTAGCAAGTACGGTCTCAGAGACCTATCGTAGGGGCTCACACAACACTTCACGGGAATGCCCATGCAAACGGTCCTGATCAGCGGCTGCTCCTCCGGTTTCGGCCTCGAGATCGCCCGCTACTTTCTAGCCCGCGACTGGCAGGTCGTCGCCACGATGCGCACGCCGCGCGCCGACATACTGCCGCCGTCGGAACGCCTGCGCGTGCTGGCGCTCGACGTCACGAATCCGGAGAGCATTCGCGAGGCGGTCGAGCTCGCCGGCCCGATCGACGTCCTCGTGAACAACGCGGGCTTCGGCGCGGCATCCCCGGCTGAACTCGTCCCGCTTGCGACGGTGCGCGAGCTCTTCGAGACCAACTGCTTCGGCACGATCGCATTGACGCAAGCGGTGCTGCCGCAGTTCCGGCAGCGCAAGGCCGGTGTCGTCGTGAACGTGACATCGAGCGTGACGTTGAAGGCGCTGCCGCTGCTCGCCGCGTACCGTGCGAGCAAGATGGCCGTGAATGCCTTCACCGAGTCGATGGCGCTGGAACTCGAGCAATTCGGCGTGCGGTCGCATCTGGTGCTGCCGGGCCGCGCGCCCGACACCCGCTTCGGCGATAACGCGCGCGCTCACATACACGGCTTTGACCATGAGGCCTATGCCGATCTGGCCAGGACGATCCTGGAACAGCTGGGAGATACATCTTCTCCGATTACTCACGCACAGGACGTCGCCGAAGCCGTGTGGCGCGCGGCGACCGACCCGTCATCGCCGATGCGTATCCCGGCCGGCGTCGACGCCGAAGCATGGGCGGCGGAGGTCGGCTGATCGTCACATTCGCCGCCTGTCGGCACCACGTGTCGACAGGCGGGAGATTTTTCCGTCGCGGTGAAAAAGCCGGCTCGCCTTGAGACATGCCGCGGGTGCGCGTTCGCCGTCTGTGTTGACAGGATTCTGAGCTTGCGCCTAGACGCCGGCTTCATGCCCGCGCTGCAAACCGTGATGCTGGAAAGACGCCTCGCGAGGCAATTTCATTTGCATCGGCTGAGGGTGATGCGGCTCTTTGGGATGCAACCGGTTTCTGGCCGCCACGCGATCCGGGGTTCTGACGGGCGGCCCGGTGAGGCTCGACGCCGTGCGCCGAATGTCCTCGGCGATTTTGTCCAGGATGATGTCGAGTGTCGTGGCTAACGAACTGCACCGCCGGACGCTCCGATCGGTGAGCAGTGACTGAATGCAGATTGTCGCGCCGATGGAACACTTCCCGCCGCCGATCGCCACGGCCATAGAAATGACGATGGCGTTGCCCATCTGGTCCATTTGCCCAGATGTAAGTGCTCCCGCGAACGAGCACGACATCCGAATCTGCTGCAGCGGAGATATAGACATCGTTCGTTTCCGGGACCACCTCTTCGACCACCACTCGTCGTGGTATGACGGTGGGGCGCGGTGCCACTGGGGCATTCGCGACAACCGTGGCTCGCTGCTCGTGCGGAGTCGTCCGGGCGCCAGCCTGTGTTGGCCCTGTTGTCACGCAGGCGGACAAACAGATTGTCGTGGTGATTCCCGAAAAAAATGCAATCAATCTCAGCTTTTTCAATCGGCGCTCCACATTCGAACAGATAGTGTGTGGAGATATCGGCCATTTGAAAGGAATCTTTAATGGGTCCCGCCTTGGCGAACTATTGCCGTGATCGGAGACAGTCCTATGCGATACGCCGCATGCATCACGCCCGCAGCCATATCATCGCTACTTGCAAGAACAGCGCTCGGGCGAGGCTCGAGCGCTAACAGCTTTTCCCCATTTGTCACCCCCGATTTGAATAGGTGGTTGCCAGTGACGATCCACCGGGGACCTCGTGACCAACAAACGGGAGCGGTGGTCCCAGGCTGAAAAACGTCACGGGAATTATCAGCAACTGCGGAAAATTGTCCGGCTTTACACTGACGCATAGGCCAACGAGGGGAACATCATGCGGCGCGTCATCGTCCGGAGATCGCCGGTGCACGGCAAGGGTGTGTTTGCAATGCGCCCGCTCGCAGCAGGCGAGCGCGTGCTTGAGTACAAGGGCGAAATCACAGCCTGGCGGGACGCGCTGCGCCGGCACCGACGCGAAGGCGTTGCGGGTCACACCTTTCTGTTTGGATTGTCGGATGGGCGCGTCATCGATGGCAGCCGAGGCGGCAACAGCGCTCGCTGGCTGAACCACGCCTGTACGCCGAACTGCGAGACCATCGAGGACGGCGGTCGCATCTTCATCTACACACTCCGACCGGTCGACTCCGGCGAGGAGCTGTTCATCGACTATCTGCTGGCCATCGACGATGCCGGGGACGAAGAGGCTCGGGCTCAATATGGATGTGCGTGTGCCTCTCCGGAGTGTCGTCGCTCGATGCTCGCCGTTGCCGCATAGTGTTCCCCATCAAGGGGCACATCATGAGGAAACGAAAGCCCTTAGGCAGGCCGGTGTGAGCGACGCTTCATCGCACGTACCAGGGAACGCATGATAGGTGAACCGTTTTGCACGGTCATCGCGGGTTCTCCCGTGATGGCGGACGAAACGTTGAGCAGATGGGGAAATTGAGTCGCAGGATGGTGAGTCAGGTTTTGCCGCGACGGATGCTGGCTGCGCAACGATCTGGTTTCACGCGGTCGGTCTCTTGCAGCCGCAGTTTCACCTTGCCGATTGCCACGCCTGCATGATTACTCGCGCAACGTTGCGTCAAAGCCTCTTTTTTTCACTTTGCCAGGAGTTGAGGTATTGTTGCTATTGGACGCATCAGAATTCCTTTGGTGGTTTCCGTTGCTTGCGTCTGCATATCGTTCATCCCGCAGTGTCGCAATACGCTCTACTCAGAGTTCGCTTGACAAGTCCTTAACAGTGCAGCGTTCCCTAGTTTGGACCGTTGACAATTTCGACAGCAGGAGAAAATGCATGAACGCAATTCGCACAATCAAGACCGCAGGCGCAGCACTCCTCATCCTGAGCTCGATCCATGCCTACGCGCAGTCGAGCGAGGCCGCCCCTGCCACTCCCGCAAGCACGACGGCCGGCGCACGGCAGCACTACAAATCGCTGAAAGCGGCGAACCGGGCGCTACAGCGCCAGGTTCGTTCGGCATTGGTGAAGGACAGAGGGATCGCGATGTCCAACGTCACCATCCGCGCTCGTGATGGTGCCGTCACGTTGCAAGGCAGCGTACCGCTTCAGGCGCAAAGCGACCGTGCAACTCAGGTGGCCAAGGGTGTACCCGGCGTGGTCTCCGTCAGAAACGCACTGTCAATCCGTCCAGTTGGGACCTGAAGCCGCATCAGCGAAGGGCGGCGCTTTTGTGACGGTGGATGCTCTGTAGCTGTTTTCCGTCGAGGGCACCAGGCCGGCATTCAGCGCCACTTCACTAATGTAAGCCGGGCGAGCGAGGCATAGAGCCCCGTCCGCTCAACTTGCGCATGGCGCTTCTGCATCTCGTGCGCACGCCTTGCGCGCGATTGCAGATACGCTTCTTGCGCGATGGATCGACGAACGGGTCCGCATCGAACCGGTGCAGCGGACCTGCTTGTCGATCCGGAAAATAAGAGCAGAATTTCTCAGGAAGACTATGCAATTGCTTTGTTGGACGACGAGGTGGAACACCCAAAACATCGCGGAACGCGTTTTTGGGTTGCGTCTATCTTCCGCCTTCCAACGGGTGTGACCGGTCGACCGTAAGCGCGACCTTCCGCTTCGCTTCGCACCCCTTATGCCTCAGGCTTTATCGACCCTGCGGCCGTCAATTGCCGTCACAGCTCCAGTAGCTTCACTGGAGGGCTCGGCCGGCTGCCTCGCCGCCGCCGGAACGCCGTGAGTGTGCGCAGCCCGATCATGCCCGGGCACACTGAACGTATCGAACACTCCGACCTTGCTTTCGGTGACATACGGAGTCAATGCCATCGAGCTCAAAAAACCAGAATGGGCAACGACGCTCTTCCGCGCCGTGATCGAGCGCGTTTCGTCTACTACTTTCGGTAGGAGCAACCCCTGTTCCGCAAATACGTGCTGCATGTGCTCGAATGGTCCGGTGCCGCGCGGTGGAATGGCCCAGCGCTCGCCCAGCGTGTCGGCGAGGGTGAGTCTGGGCTTGCGCCGCAACGGATGGTCGGGCGCCGCAACCACGTAGCTGGCAACTTCCCAACAGCGATCCGCAATCGGCGATGGCCATGATCTCGGCAATATGGGGCGCGGCCATGCTGAGCGCGACATCGATCTTGCCCGGCATTGCGCACGCAGGGAAGGGGCGAATAGCGCACAATATAATCGTGAGCCTTCAAATGCGCGCGAGAGAAAACAGCGCCCGACTTCGGTCATTAGGGCAGGCTTTAGCGAGACAACTGTGCTGCAGAGAGACCAATGAAGAAAGGAAAGACAAAACTTACCCGCCATGACGCCGAGCGCCTTTTCGAGGGGCTGCCCAACGGGAAGGTGAGCGTATCGAGCCGGCCCGAGAACCCGTTCGAAGCAGGGGCATTCGACGCGGTCAAGCGCGTCGATGACGAAACCAAACTCTGGAAGGACAACCTCATTACGCTTCCGATGGCGATCGAGTTGCCGTACGGCCACGAGTCGGTATCTCGCATGCGCGAGGCGATCGCGCGGGCATGGCGCGTGAAATGGGTGAGGGAAGGTAAAAACGAGGTTGTCGCCGAGTTTCCGGAAGGATGGACTGCCGTTCGCCCGGAAAGCGGTCCGATAGAGTTGCGGGATCCGTCCGGTATAGTCCGCGCTTTATACGGCTGGGCCAAGGATGCTGAACTCAGGATCCTGCCACGATATCTGGTTGAGTCGCAGGCGAACAGTTCAAGCGGACTGGGCAGCTTGCTTGTCCGTGATCGCGGGAACGGTCAGATTCTTGAGAGGTCGTCGACCTGGTCTGCCCAAACCGGCACCCACCATCCAGATTGGACCAGACTGTCAGCGTGGCTCGACTTGCGCTATCCACAACATCGCGACCCACTGAGGTACTGGGAAGATTGCGAGGAAAACATCCAGCTGAGCTAGTTCCAGGGGCGTTATCGTTCCCGGGATATCTGGTGTGTTCACTGCTGAACGATGGACCTGTCGTGTTCCATATGAAGGTAGAAATTCATCGTGCTCGGCAACGCGTCGCAGAGCCTGGCGGGTGCCGCGCGCAGATCGTTGCCCCTTGGCCTGACGTAAGCCCGACATGTGTTGCGGCCCGTGCGCCGAGGCACGATTCTCACGGCGCGCATTTGAACTAGACTTGGAGCACGTGCTGCGCGGCCATGATCGCTCGCCACATGGAGAGGGTGTAAATCTTGAACTGGAGCGTGAGCCATGAGCGAACCTTGTGTCATCTCCGTTGCTATCACTGGCTCAGTTCCGCGCAAGAAGGACAACCCGGCTGTGCCGATTACGATCTCCGAGCAGATTGAAAGCACCCACGAAGCGTACGAAGCCGGCGCATCGCTCGTTCATCTGCACGTGCGTGACGAGCAGGAGAACGCCAGTTCCGACCGGTCGAGTTTCGCCGCTCTCCAGGAGGGCATCCGGAACCACTGCCCTGACATCATCATCCAGTTTTCGACAGGGGGTCGTGGCCGTTCGTTCGAGCAGCGCGGAGCGATGCTCGATCTGCGCCCGGATATGGCATCGCTCGCAACGGGTTCTGTCAATTTTCCGACGACCGTCTATGAGAATCCGCCAGACTTTGTGCGTGCGCTCGCGCAAATGATGCTGGACTACGAGGTCAAACCGGAAATCGAAATCTTTGATCTGGCGATGTTGTACAGCACCGTGGACCTCGTGCAACAAGGGCTGCTGAAATCTCCTGTGCACGTTCAGTTCGTGATGGGAGTAAAGAACGCGTTGCCTGCGCGTCGTGAGATCCTTGAATTCGAGGTGCAACAACTGAAGGCGCTATTGCCCGACGCAACGTGGACCGCCGCCGGTATCGGACGGCATCAGTTGGAGGTCAATCACTGGACTCTCGAACTGGGCGGCCACTGCCGTACGGGCCTGGAAGACAACGTGCGCTGGGACAAGGACACACTGGCGAAGAGCAACGCGCAACTGGTTGCGCGGGTGGCCTCATTGTGCGGCGAATATGGCCGGCCCGTGGCGAGCGCTGCCCGAGCGCGTGAAATGCTCGGTCTTCCCGCCAGATAGGTCGACGCGAACGCGCTATCGTGCGCGGCGCGCCAGGCACATGCCGCCAGACTCCAGTTGATCAAGGCAGGCTCGCCAGGCGTTTGCCGGAGACATCGTCGTTTCGCCAGGGCGGCGCAGCATGTTGTCGACTGCGCCCACGTGCATCGAAGGTCCGCTTTTCAGAACGATGAAAGTCACTTTGCGGGGCGCCTGGCGTTCATCGCGAGGCAGCGAACGTCCCAAGCCGGCCAGATGCCGCGTTGGTGACGGGTAGCCACGGGCCGGCCGGTCTGCCGCTGAGAGCGTTGCAATTCAGCGACCCGAGGCGCAGTGCGGGTTGGCCATTGGCGTCGCGCACACCCCGATGGCATCTCCGCAAGGTCGGCGTCGCGCTGATCGATGATTCCGGACAGCGCTGCCGAAAAACCGCTGCCGAGAAACCGCTGGAGGCTCAGCGTGACGCGCCCGGCGCCACCAGGCCGCGACGCGCAATGGGCGTGGAGAAGACGATCGAGGTGCGTGTCTCGCCATAGCGGTTGACGGTGGCGAGAAAATGCTCGAGTTGTTCGAGGCTGGGGCACACCACGGTCACGATGTACGAATCGGCGCCGGCAACGTGATGGCATTCCAGCACCTCGGGCGCGCCGCGCAGCTTGTCGAGAAAGGCATGCTTGCCGAACTGCTGCACGGTGATGCTGACAATGGCGCGCACGGGGTAGCCGGCCTGTACCGGATCGAGTTCGGCGCTCACCGCCCGCACCACGCCGGAGTCCTTCAGGCGCTTGAGCCGCTCCACCGTGGCAGGCACCGAGAGCCCGGCGGCAACGGCCAAGGTCTTCAACGGTGCACGGCCATCTTCCTGTAGCGCCATCAATAGCGCCCAAGCTTTGGCGTCGAGTTGCAGTGCTTCGGTCATGACGCACTCTCACCTGAAAAATCGAAGATTAAATCGATTTTCGCTTGGCGTTTCACTCTGGGCAATCCTTCAATGCCGCCGGATAATTCCCGACACGGATCCGATCTTGCCATCACTCGCCCCGTCCTGTTTGGCCAATCGCGCGCCGTCGGCGTCGCCGTGGCGATGATGGCAGCGTACCGGTGCGCTCGTCTCTGTCGTGGTTGATCCTGGCTACCGGTGTGAGCCGGTTGCGCGACCGCTTCGACGAGCGTTGGCAATGTGCCGTCGACCCGTATTCAGCCGGCGCTGCTGGTTGGACTCGGGCGATGGCAGCGTGGCCACCTCACCAATGACTAACGGAGGATTCACCCATGGCGCACCGATTGCACGCCAGCCACCGGATCATGGTCGACGCCGGGGTCGACCAAGCCTTCATGTTCTTCACGCCGGCTGGCGAGGAGCTGTGGGTCGACGGCTGGAAGCCGACCTATGTTTATCCCCGCGACGGCCGCACGGAGTCCGGCATGGTGTTCACCACCGGTCAGGGCGATGAACTGACCATCTGGACCCTCGCGGACTTCGACCGTCAGGCACACCGATCGCGCTATGTGCGTTGCACGCCGGCCTCGCGCACCAGTCTTGTCGAGGTGCGTTGTGTCGCACTCGACAAGGCGCGCACCGAAGTATGGGTGAGCTACGAACTCACGGCGCTGAACGCTGCGGGCGAACTGGCGCTCCAGGATTTCGAAGGCGAGCGCTTCGCTGCAATGATTGACGACTGGGCACGTAAGATCGCGGCGTGTCGCGAGTTGCTGCTGGCCGCTTCGATTTGCTGAGTCGCTCGGCGCGCGGCTGGCGGCAGCTTCGCGGCTTTGGCGACACCGACATACACCGCCGATTGCGCGAGGCGCCAGTCAAAACTGCGGATTGTGGACTTGCCGCCAGTAGCCGGAGCCTTCAGCAGGATTGATACGATTTAATTGCCGCTGTATCGCTGTCACCGAACCACCTTTTACCGACGACAATGGCCGATCTTCATACCCGAATTGCAACCAGCTTCAACGCGCAGGGGTTGATGCTGACACTTGGCGCACAGCTTCTCCTCGTTAAAGATGGGGAGGTGCAGATCGGCCTGCCTTTTTCCAGTCATCTATCTCAGCAACACGGCTATCTCCATGCGGGCGCTACGACCAGCATTCTGGACAGCGCATGCGGATATGCAGCGCTAACGAAGCTAGCGCCTGAATTTGACGTGGTGACAGCCGAGTTCAAAATTAATCTGTTGCGGCCCGCTGTTGGTGAGCGCTTTCTGGCGATCGGACGGGTACAGCATGCAGGCAGGACCCTTACCGTGTGCACTGGTGAAGTCCGGGTGTTCCCTGGCGTGGGGGACGAGCATAAGGTGATTGCGATCATGCAGGCAACGATCGCGAATGTCCGTCGGTAGCGATTGACACCGCCAGGAACCGCTACCTTTTATAAGGTCAGGTGTGGCCGATCTCCAGTCAACCGATGTGGCCGATTGACCCGCCGTTGTACTTTTGGAAGCTTTGATTGACGAGGAACCGGCACACCCGCGCGCCCCAGGCGCCAATAGCGACTCCGATCCACTTTTGTTATCGCCCCCTCCAATACTCGAATTGTTGACGCATCGCACCGCTCGTATATTGCTGAACTATCAGCACGGACAGTAGCGATACAACAACTTACAGGCACGCTCGTCGGGCGGCCCACAGGAGCACAGCGATGAATAAAATCGATCTGGAGGGGCGCGTTGTCGCCATCACCGGCGGCGCGCGCGGCATCGGCTACGCGGTCGCGCAGCGGGCGCTGAACTCGGGCGCGTCGGTCGCCTTGTGGGATGTCGACGCCGAACGCCTCGCGCGCAGCCAGCGCGAACTGGGCGAGCTGGGCAAAGTCAGCGCGGTCACGGTCGATCTGACTCAGGAAGCCGCCGTCGCGCAAGCCGTCGAGCAAACCGTCGCCGGCCACGGCGCGATCGACGTGCTGATCAACTGCGCCGGCATCACCGGCGGCAACGGTGCGACGTGGGAATTGGACCCCGACGTCTGGCGTCGCGTGATCGACGTGAATCTGATCGGTCCTTATCTGACCTGCCGCGCAGTGGTGCCGCAGATGCTCAAGCAAGGCTACGGGCGCATCGTCAATATTGCGTCGGTGGCGGGCAAGGAGGGCAATCCGAACGCTTCGCACTACAGCGCGTCGAAAGCCGGGCTGATCGGTTTGACCAAGTCGCTCGGTAAAGAGCTGGCAACCAGAAACATTCTCGTCAACGCGGTCGCGCCGGCCGCGGCCAAAACCGAAATTTTCGACTCGATGTCGCAGCAGCACATCGACTACATGCTCTCGAAGATTCCGATGAACCGCTTCCTGTTGCCTGAAGAGGCGGCGTCGCTGATTCTGTGGCTGTCCTCGGAGGATTGCGCGTTCAGCACGGGCTCGGTGTTCGATCTGTCAGGCGGACGCGCCACGTACTGAGCGCTCATAGCGCGCACCGGAAGGTCGGCGCCGCAACTGCATTCAGAACGAGACAGACACGCGGAGCCGCCGCGCGCTCCGCGAAGGAGACGACATGGACCCGCATGCGCCCGTTTCACGTCAGGCGAGTGATGACGGCGCAATGCGCCGCGCTCACGCTCACTCCCCCACACGCCTTCTCGCAACTTACTGCATCGCGTCTGCCAGGCGCATTGCCGACAGTACGTTCGACGCATCCATAACGGAGCTCCTTTCATGGCCATGCCTACTATCCGGCACGTGCGTGCCTTCATCGTTCGCGGCGGCGCGGACTATCACGATCAGCCCGGCGGACACTGGATCGACGATCACATCGCCACGCCGATGGCGCGCTATCCCGAGTATCGCCAGAGCCGCCAGTCGTTCGGTATCAACGTCCTCGGCACGCTGGTCGTGGAGATCGAGGCGAGCGACGGCACGGTCGGCTTTGCGGTGACGACCGGCGGCGAGATCGGCGCGTTCATCGTCGAAAAGCATCTCGCGCGTTTTCTCGAAGGGCGGCTCGTTACCGACATCGAGAAGATGTGGGATCAGATGTATTTCTCGACGCTGTACTACGGCCGCAAAGGCGTGGTGCTCAATACGATTTCCGGCGTCGATCTCGCGTTGTGGGACCTGCTCGCCAAAGTGCGCAAGGAGCCGGTGTACCAGTTATTGGGCGGACCGGTGCGCGACGAGCTGGTGTTCTATGCGACCGGTGCGCGACCCGATCTCGCGAAGGAGATGGGTTTCATCGGCGGCAAGCTGCCTTTGCAGCACGGTCCTGCCGAAGGCGAAGCCGGCCTCAGACAGAATCTGGAGAAGCTCGCCGACATGCGCAGCCGCGTCGGCGAAGATTTCTGGCTGATGTACGACTGCTGGATGAGCCTCGACGTGCGCTACGCGACGCGGCTCGCGCAAGGCGCGCACGAATACGGCCTGAAATGGATCGAGGAATGTCTGCCGCCCGATGACTACTGGGGTTACGCCGAACTGCGCCGCAACGTGCCACGCGGCATGATGGTGTCCACCGGCGAGCACGAGGCGACGCGCTGGGGTTTCCGCATGCTGCTGGAGATGGAGTGCTGCGATCTGATCCAGCCGGATGTCGGCTGGTGCGGCGGCATCACCGAGTTGATCAAGATTTCCGCGCTCGCTGATGCGCACAATGTGATGGTGGTGCCGCACGGTTCATCGGTGTACAGCTATCACTTCGTCGTCACACGGCACAACTCGCCGTTCGCCGAGTTTCTGATGATGGCACCGAAGGCCGACGAAGTCGTGCCGATGTTCACGCCGCTTCTGCTCGACGAGCCGGTGCCCGTGAATGGCCGGATGAAGGTGCCGGACACGCCGGGCTTCGGCGTGAGATTGAATCCCGAATGCGCGCTGGTGCGGCCTTATCCGCGTTGAAGCACATTGAACCACGGTGAGGCGCATTGAATGCGCATGGAGTTAGCGTCGGCCCCCGTCGACGTTTGCAGTTTCGATGACGAGGCAAAGGAGAATGACGTGCTGCTCAAGGATAAGGTCGTGATCGTCACCGGCGGCTCGCGTGGCATCGGCCGCGCGATCGCCGTCGCGTGCGCCGCCGAAGGCGCGGACGTGGCGATCAACTACTGGGGCGATAACGACGCATCCTATGGACGCCGCTCCGCCGTCGCGGAGGTGGTCGAAGAAATAGAGGCGCTGGGGCGGCGCGTGATTGCGGTCGAGGGTAACGTCGCCGCGCGCGACACGGGCCAGCAACTCGTGCGCCAAACCGTCGCAGCATTCGGCAAGGTCGACGTGCTCGCGAGCAATGCGGGCATCTGCCCGTTCCATGCGTTTCTCGACATGCCGCCGGACGTGCTGGAATCGACGGTGGCGGTCAATCTGAACGGCGCGTTTTACGTCACGCAAGCCGCCGCGCAACAGATGAAAATGCAGGGCACGGGCGGCGCGATCGTCGCGACGAGTTCGATCAGCGCGTTGGTGGGCGGCGGCATGCAGACGCATTACACGCCGACCAAGGCGGGCGTGCATTCGCTGATGCAATCGTGCGCGGTCGCGTTGGGGCCGTACGGTATTCGCTGTAATTCGGTGATGCCGGGCACCATCGCGACCGACCTCAATGCGGAAGACCTCGCCGACGAAGCGAAGAAAGCGTACTTCGAAAAGCGTATTCCGCTTGGCCGCCTGGGACGTCCGGACGATGTCGCCGAGTGCGTGGTGTTTCTCGCGTCGGATCGCGCGCGTTACGTGACGGGCGCCGCGTTGCTGGTCGACGGCGGCCTGTTCGTCAACCTGCAGTAACGCGTGGAACCTGCGAATGTGCCAATACTGCGCGCGCTGCCGATCTCAATGCACCGGGTCAGGCGCGATCAGCGAGTCTGGCGCAGACAGCGCGGCGAGATCGTCGCAATCGCGAGCGAGCGTGCGCGAGAATCCGCGCAACAGATCGATGAAACGCAGCGCCGGTTCGGCGAGCGCTTCTTCCTTGCGCGTGAGAATGCCGAATCCGGCGAGACTCTTGCCGATTTCGAGCGGCAATGCGACCAGCAGCTTGCCGCGCAAATGATCGCGCACGACCGACTCAGGCAGCATCGCGACCGCGTCGTAATTCTCGAGCAGTTGCAGCGTGGCGAAGATCGACGCGCATTCCGTCAGGTTGACCGGCGTGGCGAGTCCGGCACGCGCGAGTTCTTCCTCGAACAGCACGCGCGCAGGGCTGGTGACGGGTTGTGCAACCCACGGCCAGTCCACCAGTTCGGACAACGTGATGCGCGTGCGCTGCGCGAGCGGATGCACCGAACGCACGACCAGCAGCAAAGTCTCGCGCGCGAGCGGTTCGAAACTGAAGTCGTTGTGTTGCAGCGGACTGGTCAGGCGGCCAAGCGCGAGATCCACCTCGCGGCGATGCAGCAATTGCACGACCTGGTCGCTGGTTTCGCCGAGGATGCGCACGTTCAGCAACGGGCTTTCGGTTTTCAGCGCGGCCACCGACATGGCCAGCAGATCGGGCGCGGCGCCCATGATCGCGCCGACGGTCAATTGCCCATGACCACCGCGGCGCTTGACGTCGAGGTCTTCGGCGAAGCGGGTCAATTCGGCCAGCGCGCGCCGCGCATAAGCGAGCGTGACGACGCCGAGCGGCGTGGGCGTCATGCCGCGCGCGTTGCGCTCGAACAGCAGGAAGCCGAACGCTTCTTCGATGTCGCCGAGCATGCGGCTCGCGCTCGGCTGCGCAACGTTGACGGCGTCGGCGGCCTGATGGAGGTTGCGCGTGTCGTCGAGTGCGACGAGCAGCGCGAGGTGCTTGAACTTGAGCCGGTTGACGAGTGCGACGGCAGCTGAATGTTGGCTCATGATCCGGGTGCGATTCGGTTTGTGGATCGCCCAATCCCAACTTCGGATTGAGTTGCTATCGACGCAGGAATTATAGTCGCATCAGACGCTTCTCCGGAAAGCGCCCCAATACGACGGGAGACAGGCCGCAATGGAAACAATCGCTTTGCGCATGGTGCTCAACCCCGGCATGCGCGAGGAATACGAACGCCGTCACGCGCACATCTGGCCCGAACTGGTTGATGCGTTGCACAACGCAGGGGTGCGAGACTACCGGATTTTCTTCGATCCGGACTCGAACTACCTTTTCGCCGTGCTGACGCGGACCTCCAATCACACGATGGACGAACTGCCGCAACTCGACGTGATGCGCAAATGGTGGGATTACATGGCAGACATCATGCAGACCGCGCCGGATCATACGCCGCTTCAGCAGTCGCTCGAACCGGTTTTTCATTTGAATTCACTGAGCTGACAGCTCACCGCACGACCAAGTTAATTGACATCGAAGTGACCCTCACTGGACGGAGCGTGCTGCATGCAGGTTGTCGATTCGCATATCCACTTGTGGGATCTGAAGACGCATCGCTATCCGTGGCTGGAAAACCCCGGCGTGTCGTTCGTGGGCGACGCGCGCGAGCTCAAGCACGACTACCTGCTCGACGATCTGCTCGGTGAAGCCGGCGATATCGACGTACTGAAACTGGTGCACGTCGAGGCGAATCACGATCCCGCCGATCCGGTCGAGGAGACGCGTTGGCTGCAGTCCATGGCGGATCGCGCGGACTCGCGCGGCATGCCGAACGCGATCGTCGCGGCGGTCGATCTGTCCGCGCCGAATGCGCCGGCGTGGCTCGAGGCGCACGCGTCGTTCGCCAACACGCGCGGCATCCGGCAGATCCTGAACGTGCACGAGAACAAGCTGTTCGATTACGTCGGCCGTCATTTCATGCGCGAGCCGCAGTGGCGCGAACATTTCGCGCTGCTGCGCCGGTATGACATGTCGTTCGACCTGCAACTGTATCCGGCGCAAATGGAAGAGGCCGCTGCGCTGGCGCGTGCGCACGGTGACACGCTCTTCATCGTCAACCATGCCGGTATGTTCGTGGATCGCAGCAGCGTCGCCGGGTATCGCGCGTGGCGCGACGGCATGCGCCTGCTCGCGGGTTGCCGCAACGTCGCGGTGAAGATCAGCGGGCTCGCGATGTTCGATCACCACTGGAGCGTCGAAAGCCTGCGGCCTTATGTGCTCGAAACGATCGATACGTTCGGCGTGGAGCGCGCGATGTTCGCGTCGAACTTCCCCGTCGACCGGCTGTTCGGCTCCTATACGGACTTGTGGCACGCGTATGCGGCGATCGTCGACGGTGCGAGCGTCGCGGAAAAAGAGGCGTTGTTTCGCCGGAATGCCGAGCGGTGTTATCGAATCTGATGCGGCTGCAGGCGCATCACGGACGCACCACGAACGCGAACAAGAAGGAGACAGGCAGTGCAGCAACCCACATCCGCTGTGCCGAGACTCGAACTGCGGCACGCGAGCAAATCATTCGGCCGCGTGCGTGCGCTATCGGACGGCGACCTCGCGCTCTGGCCGGGCGAAGTCCATGCGCTGCTCGGCGAGAACGGCGCGGGCAAGTCGACGCTCGTGAAGATTCTCGCCGGCGTGCATCAGCCGGACACCGGCGAGCTGCTGGTCTCCGGTGCGGCGCGCCGGTTCGCGACGCCCGCCGAAGCGCGCGACGCCGGGCTCGCGGTGATCTATCAGGAACCGACGCTGTTCTTCGATCTGTCGATTGCGGAAAATATCTTCATGGGGCGGCAGCCGGTCGATCGCGTCGGGCGCATTCAATACGACGCGATGCGCCGCGAGGTGGACGGCCTGCTCGCCTCGCTCGGCGTCGATCTGCGCGCGGATCAACTGGTGCGTGGTCTGTCCATTGCCGATCAGCAGGTGATCGAAATCGCCAAGGCGCTGTCGCTGAACGCCAACGTGCTGATCATGGACGAACCCACGGCAGCGCTGTCGCTGCCCGAAGTGGAGCGGCTCTTCGCGATCGTACGCAAGCTGCGCGAGCGCGACGTCGCGATCCTGTTCATCACGCACCGGCTCGACGAAGTATTCGCGCTGACACAACGCGTGACGATCATGCGCGACGGCGCGAAAGTGTTCGACGGACTGACCGCCGATCTCACCACCGAGTCGATCGTGGCAAAGATGGTCGGCCGCGATCTGGAGACGTTCTATCCGAAGGCCGACTGCGCGCCCGGCGAGGTACGGCTGTCGGTGCGCGGCCTCACGCGCGTGGGCGTCTTCAAGGACATTTCCTTCGACGTACGCGCGGGCGAGATCGTCGCGCTGGCTGGCCTCGTAGGTGCGGGACGCAGCGAAGTCGCGCGGGCGATCTTCGGCATCGATCCGCTCGATTCCGGCGAAGTCTGGCTCGGCGGCGAGCGCCTGGCGACGGGCCGGCCCGCCGCAGCGGTGCGCGCCGGCCTCGCGCTGGTGCCGGAGGACCGCCGCCAGCAGGGCCTCGCGCTGGAACTGAGCATCGCGCGCAATGCGTCGATGACGGTGCTCGGGCGGCTCGTCAAACACGGCCTCATCTCGACGCGCAGCGAGACGGACCTCGCCAACCGGTGGGGCACGCGGCTGCGCCTGAAAGCAGGCGATTCCAATGCACCGGTCGGCACGTTGTCGGGCGGCAACCAGCAGAAGGTCGTGCTCGGCAAGTGGCTCGCCACTGGCCCGAAAGTGCTGATCATCGACGAACCCACGCGCGGCATCGACGTCGGCGCCAAAGCCGAGGTGTATGGCGCGCTGGCGGAGCTGGTGCGCGACGGCATGGCCGTGCTGATGATTTCGAGTGAGTTGCCCGAAGTGCTCGGCATGGCCGATCGCGTGCTGGTGATGCACGAGGGACGTATCAGCGCGGATATAACGCGTGCCGATGCCGACGAGGAGCGCATCATGGGCGCCGCGCTCGGTCAATCGCTTCCTCCGTTGGGAGCCGCCGCATGATGCGCCATTCCTCGACTCATCCCGCGCCGGTTCAGCCGCCGCTGCCCAAACACTCCACCGGCGCGCCCGGCGGCTTCGTCGCGAGCCTCGCGAAGAGCCGCGAGACCACGCTGTTCGTCGTGCTGATTTTGCTGATCGTGGGGACGGGGCTCGCGAAGCCGCAGTTCCTGAATCCGCAGAATCTGCGCGACGTGCTGCTGAACGTGTCGATCATCAGCTTGCTGACAGCCGGCATGACCGTGGTGATATTGATGCGCCATATCGATCTGTCGGTCGGCTCGACGGTCGGCATCAGCGCGTATGCGGTCGGGAGCCTGTACGTCGCGTTTCCGCATATGCCGGTGCTGGTGGCGCTGGCGGCGGGGCTGGCGATCGGGCTCGTCGCGGGCGGCATCAACGCGCTGTTGGTCGCGGTGGGGCGCGTGCCTTCGCTGGTCGCCACGCTCTCGACGCTGTACATCTTTCGCGGCGCGGATTACGCGTGGGTGCACGGCGGCCAGATCAACGCGACCAGTTTGCCCGACGCGTATTCGCGTCTCGCGAGCGGCACGCTGCTCGGCATTCCGAACCTCGCGCTGATCGCGCTCGTCGTGCTGGTCGGCCTCGCGGTGTACCTGAAGCAGTTTCGCGGCGGCCGGGAGCACTACGCGATCGGCTCGAATCCCGAGGCCGCGCGTCTGGCCGGCGTCAACGTCGAGCGGCGCGTGATGTCGGGCTTCCTGTTGTCCGGCGCGATTGCCGGTTTTGCGGGCGCGTTGTGGCTGGCCCGTTTCGGCACCGTCGACGCCAGCACCGCGAAGGGCATCGAATTGCAGGTGGTCGCAGCGGCGGTGGTCGGCAGTGTCGCGATTACAGGCGGCGTCGGCACGATACTCGGCGCCACGCTCGGCGCGCTCGTGCTCGGCGTGATCAGCATCGCGCTGGTGGTGCTGCACGTGTCGCCGTTCTGGGAGCAGGCGATCGAAGGCGCGCTGATCGTCGCCGCCATCACGGTGGATACCTTGCTGGCCCGCTCCGTCGCCAAACGCATGATGAGGAAACGCGATCATGGCTAAACCCGATTCCGCGCTGCTCACCCGCAAACGTGAAACGCCGTTGCAATGGGAAGTGTTGCTGGTGATCGTGCTGATCCTGTCGCTCGGACTCGGGCGCTGGTTGTCGCCGGTGTTCCTCACCGGCGCGAATCTGAGCAACGTATTGGCCGATCTGACAGAGATCGCGTTGATGGCGCTGCCAATGACACTCATCATCGTCGCCGCAGAAATCGATCTGTCGGTGGCGTCGGTGCTGGGTGCGTCGAGCGCATTGATGGGCGTGCTGTGGCACATGGGCCTGCCGATGCCGGTCGTGATCGGACTCGTGCTGATCGCCGGCGCATTGGCCGGCCTGCTGAACGGGCTCGTGATCGTCAAGCTCAATCTCCCTTCGCTCGCGGTGACCATCGGTACGCTCGCGCTGTTTCGCGGCCTCGCGTATGTGCTGCTCGGCGATCAGGCGGTGGCGGATTTTCCGCCGGCTTATACGGCGTTCGGCATGGACACGGTCGGGGCGAGTTTCATTCCGTTGCCGTTCGTCATCGTGATCGTCGGCGCGGTGCTGTTCACCGTGTTGCTGCAGTCCACCGCGTTCGGTCGCAGCCTCTATGCGATCGGCGCGAATCCGACCGCTGCCGCGTTCTCCGGCATCGAAGTAGCGAAGATCCGCTTGCGTCTGTTCGTGCTGTCGGGCGTGATGAGCGCGCTGGCGGGCGTGGTTTACACCTTGCGCTTCACCAGCGCGCGCGGCGACAACGGCGAAGGTTTCGAGCTCTCGGTGATCGCGGCGGTGCTGTTCGGCGGCGTGAGCATCTTCGGTGGACGCGGTTCGATGATGGGCGTGCTGCTGTCGCTGCTGATCATCGGCGTGCTGAAAAACGCGCTGACGCTCGACGACGTGTCCAGCGAAACGCTGACTGTCGTCACCGGCGTGCTGCTGCTCGCGTCGGTGCTGATCCCGAATCTGGTTGCGCGCTGGCGTGCCGCGCGCGACCGGCGTTTCATCGCGAAATCGGCCGTTTCTTCATAACGTTTCAAAAAGGCGCAGGCAAAAGCAGGTTCAACAACTGATAACCCGGACACCACCACGTCCAACAACAAGGCAGGAGACACCTCATGTTCAAACCTCTTCTACGTCATACCGGCACGGCCGCACTCTGCGCCGCGTTGCTCGCGGCCAGTTGCATGGCGTCGGCCGCCGAGCTGAAAAGCGGCCTGAAAATCGCCTTCGTGCCGAAGCAGATCAACAACCCGTACGAAGTGATCGCCGACGACGGCGGCATGGCCGCAATCAAGGAATTCAAAGGCGTGGGCAAGGTGGTGGGGCCGTCGGATGCGGGCGCGTCGTCGCAGGTGCAGTACATCAATACGCTGATCACGCAGCGCCAGGACGCGATCGTGATCGCCGCCAATGACGCGAATGCGGTGGTGCCGTATTTGAAGAAAGCGATGGGGCAAGGCATCAAGGTCGTGACCTTCGACTCGGACACGGCGCCGGAGGGACGGCAACTGTTCGTCAATCAGGCGAACGCCGAAGGCATCGGCCGTGGCCAGGTGCAGCTGGTGGCGAAGCTGATGGGCGGCGAGGGCGAGTTCGCGGTGCTGTCGGCCACGCCGAACGCGACCAACCAGAACACGTGGATCAAGTGGATGCAGGAGGAACTGAAGAAGCCCGAGTATGCGAAGATCAAGCTCGTGAAAATCGCCTATGGTAACGACGACGATCAGAAGTCGTTCGTCGAAACGCAGGGCCTGCTGCAGGCGTATCCGAACCTGAAGGCGATCGTCGCGCCGACCACAGTCGGCATTGCCGCGGCCGCGCGCTATATCTCGTCGTCGTCGAGCAAGGGCAAGGTGGCGGTCACTGGTCTGGGCACGCCGAACCGGATGCGCGCGTTCGTGAAGAACGGCACCGTGAAAGCGTTCCAGCTGTGGGACCCGAACCAGCTCGGCTACCTGGCGGCTTACGCTGCGGCGGCGCTGTCGTCGGGTGCGATCAGCGGCAAGGAGGGCGAGTCGTTCGACGCCGGCAAGCTCGGCAAGCGCACGATCGGGCCGCAAGGCGAAATCATTCTAGGACCGCCGACCACGTTCGACGCGAGCAATATCGACAACTTCAATTTCTAGTTCGGACTGCGTGATGTCCATGCGATGTGCGGGGGATATCACGCGCGTAACGAATCGATGCGCGAGGCGCGTTGGGCGACGGTAGCCGCTCGCGCGCCTTATCCGCTAGCGGCGAATCGCAAAACGCCGCGCGTAAGCGGCCGACGTCGCGCCGCTGCCCCATACCTCACCGTCGATCAACACCCGCGTCATCTTCTCATCAGGCACCGCCACGTTCACGCGCGCGGCCGCCTCACGATACAACTGCGTCTGATTGATCCGTGCCGCGATCTGCGTGTAATCGGTGCGCGCGTCGATCATGCCCCAGCGTTCGAACTGTGTGAGAAACCATGCGCCTTCGAAGGGATGCGGATAGTTGACCGCGCCGTCGTCGAAGAAACGCACGGGTAGCGTGCGCGGCGCGACGGAGGCCATGCCGGCGACAGCGGCGCCGAGGCGGGCTGCAATCAAGCTTTCATCAATGCCGATATAGTCGGGCCGCGCAAGCCAGCGCGCGATGTCCTCGCGATGCCCCGCGCCGTCGAGCCAGCGGCACGCTTCGAGCATCGTCTGCACGAGCGCGCGGGTCGCGTTCGGATGTGTGTCGACGAAATCGCGCCGGCACGCGAGCACCTTCTCGGGATGATCAGGCCACACCTCGCTCGTGTACGCCACCGTTCTGCCGACGCGTTGCGCTTCTGCCAGCGCATTCCACGGCTCGCCGACACACAGGCCGTCGAGCTTGTCGTCGGCGAGCGCCGCAACCATTTGCGGCGGCGGAATCACGACGCTCTCGATGTCGCGCAACGGATCGACCCCGTGCGAGGCGAGCCAGTAATACAGCCACATCGCGTGTGTGCCGGTCGGGAAGGTCTGTGCGAACACCGGTTTGCGGCCGAGCGCCGCCAGCGCGCGAGGCAGCGTGCCGTGTTCGGCGAGCGCATCGGCGAGACGGTTCGACAGCGTGATGGCCTGGCCGTTGCGGTTGAGCACCGTCAGCACGGCCATTTCCGTGCGCGGCGCACCGAGCCCGAGTTCCACGCCGTACACGAGCCCATACAGCGCGTGCGCCGCGTCGAGATCGCCGGCCAGCAGTTTGTCGCGCACGGCCGCCCACGACGGCTGACGCTGGAGTTCGAGCGTCAGGCCGTGCGCGTGGCCGAACTCGAGGAGCTTCGCGGCGATGAGCGGCGCGGCGTCGGACAGCGCCACGAAGCCGAGCCGCAAATGGGTCTTTTCGAGCCGCCCTGAAGGAGACGATGCGGGCGGCGCGGCGAGGGGAGCGGGAGTAGTCATGAGCGGCGCTTCATTTGAGCGAGTCGGCCGACGCGACGACCGCGCGCGCGACTTCGGCGAGTTTGACGCCTTGGTTCATCGCGCGTTTGCGCAGGCAGGCGTAGGCGGCAGGTTCGGTGATCTTCTGCTGGTCCATCAGCAGGCGTTTCGCGCGGTCGATCAGCTTGCGTTCGGCGAGTTCGTTCTCGACTTGCGCGAGCCGTTCGCGCAACTGCGATTCCTGCGCGAAACGCGCAAGCGCGACTTCGAGGATCGGCGCGAGCCGCTCCGTCGCGAGGCCTTCGACGAGATAGGCGGTGACGCCCGCATTGACCGCGTCGCGGATCAACTGCTGATTGGCGTCGTGGCTGAACATCAGCACCGGGCGCGGCGCGGTGGCGTTCATCACAGCGAGTTGTTCGAGCGTGTCGCGCGACGGCGACTCCGTGTCGATGATGATGACGTCGGGCCGCTCGTTTTGCACCGCGCGGTGCAGCGCCTGGGGTGTCGCTGTCCCGGCCAGCATCTCGCAGCCGAGCCGGGCGAGGGCATCGCGCAGATCGCCGATCGGTTTGTCGGTATCGGTGACGAGGAGAACACGCAGCATGGAGTAGGGTTTATCGACGGCTGACTACTATCAAAGCAACAGATATGCCAAGCGGCGCCCCTCTGGCGTGGCGCTAAGGCAATCATGGGGTTGGCGGCGATCCACGGGTGGACCGGCTCAGCCCCCTGCACCCCCACGGGGCACGCGCCGCCGATGCACCGAAGCGGCGCATCGGCGCGCCACCCATGTCGTCAAGCCAGCGTCCGTAGCTGCGCGGCGAAAACGGCAGCGTCAGCGCCATCATCGTGACGACGCAGACGGCCAGCATGACCCAGGCGGCGCCGAAATCGCCGCTCCAGCTGCGCACGAGTCCGGCCACGACCGGTGCGATGGCCGCCACGAGAAAGCCGACGCCTTGCGTGAACGCGACCAGCTTGCCGGCCACGCGATGGTCGGTCGAGTGATCCATCGCGGTGACGAGCGTCAGCGAAAAAGTCCCGCCGAGCCCTGCGCCCGCGACGCCGACCCACAGCAGCGGCGCGGCGTCGGGCCAGATGATCAGACCCAGCAATCCGAACAGTTGCGCGGACAATCCCAGCATCAGCCACGGCCGCCGATCGCGGAACGACGCTGCCGCGAGCGGCAGCAGCAACGCCGCCGCGGCTTGAAAGACTGTCATGCCCGCCAGCAGCGAGCCGCTCGCCGCGACGCTCGCGCCGCGTTGC
>NZ_NPIH01000160.1 GCF_012275575.1 Paraburkholderia sp. SG-MS1
TGCGTCGCCCGCCTGCCGATGTCGCGGCGAGCAGGCGGCGCGCTCGCGCCGCTACGGGGCATCATCGAAGCAATATCAGCTGGGCCGCAGTTGTTGCCGACATGGGGACAAGCCTAAATGAAGAGGCCCGAATCACCCGAACCGGTGACGATGATCGAGGCGATCATCCCCGTCGCCAGCCTGATTGCGCTGGTGGGCCTGTCGTACTATCTGTTTGGCGATGCCGGTGCCGGCGGTCCGAACCAGGTGGGCCTCGTCGCCGCGACAATGATCGCGGTGTTTATCGGCTGGCGTCGCGGGCATTCGCTGGCCGCTCTCGGCGAGGCCGCGGCCGCGAGTGTCGGCACGGGTATCGGCGCGATCTTCATCCTGTTTGCGGTCGGCGCGCTGATCGGCACGTGGGCGCTTAGCGGGACGCTCGTAGCGATGGTCTATTACGGCCTCCAGCTGCTCAGTCCCAACTACTTCTACGTCACCGCGGCCGCTATCTGCGGGTTCGTTTCGGTGAGTATCGGCAGCTCGTGGACAGTGGCCGGCACCATCGGCATTGGCCTCATGGGCATTGCTCACGGCATGGGGCTGAATCCGGCGATTGCGGCCGGCGCGATCATTTCGGGCGCATATTTCGGCGACAAATCTTCGCCGCTCTCCGACTCCGCCAATCTCGCTGCTGCTGCGGCCGGCGTGGATCTGTACCGGCACATTCGCGAGATGTTTCTGACGTCGGCCGTGTCGATGGCCATTTCACTGTGCGTGTTCTATCTGTTGGGGCAGCCCGGCGATTTCGATGCGGGCGCCGAAATAGAAGCCATGCGTGGCGCCTACCACATCTCGTTGTGGTCGTTCGTGCCGCTTCTTCTCGTGATTCTGCTGGCGGTCTTCAGAATACCGCCATTCACGGCAATCTTTCTCGGTGCGCTGGCGGGCGGTGTGCTCGCCGTGTGCGTGGCCCCCGAACGTGTGATCGCGTTTGCGTCGGCGAAAGAGGGCGTGCCGGACTGGCTTGCACTTTTCAAGGGCGTATGGCTCGCGTTGGCGAGCGGCTACAAGGCGTCGACGGGCAACGCCCAACTCGACATACTCGTGACACGGGGCGGCATGGACAGCATGCTGAACACAATCTGGCTGATCATCACGGCATTGGCGTTCGGCGGCGTAGTCGAAAAGTGCGGCGTGCTCGAACGGCTGATTGCCCCGGTCATCGAAAAGGCGAAATCGGCCGGTGCGCTGGTCGCTTCACTCGTGACGGCGATCGTCGCCACCAACGTGGTTACCGCCGACCAGTACATCGCGGTGGTGCTTCCCGCGCGCATGTTCAAGACCGCGTTTGCGCGGCGCGGGTTCGAACCGGTGGTGCTGTCGCGCGCAGTCGGTGATGCGGCCACCCCGACCGGCGCGCTGATTCCATGGAATAGCTGCGGCGCCTATATGGCGGCAACGTTGGGTGTGTCCACGCTGAGTTACGCGCCTTTTGCCGTGTTCTGCTTCTCGAGTCCGCTGTTGACCATAGCGATTGCGTATGCGGGCATCCGGATGTGGCGTCTTCCCGCCGCTCAGGTTGAAACTGCAACTGGAGCCGCTGCGCCACCGGGCGATAAATGAGGGCCGCTGGCGAACGATTTAAATGGGTCGAAATTTTGCCGGTCATTTTGAAGGCGCCGGCTATTGCCGACTTGACCTCGCGGGCTATTGGCTATCAACGGGCATCCCGGCTTGAAGTCAAACGTCCTTTTACTATACTCAGATCGACTACGAGTAAAACCCGAATTAACTTTCCTGTCCTGAGTATCTCGGGTTAATTGCATTCGGAATATCTATTGCCGAATGCAATGAACATCGAGTCGTTCGATGCGCTACGGTATCGGTCTCCGATACTCTTCGAACCTTGCATTGCATAACCTGGCAATCTTTCCATGGCGTGAATGCGGGTGTCGCGACGATGCACGATGACCTTCACATGCCTCGAGCAGTCTGTGGAGATGAATGGGCATGGTGACGTCGAAAAGGCATTGAACGCTTTGACACCCTAACCTTTCTTCCACAGCAGGGAGGTTTGATCATGAACAAGCGGATCATTGTGCAACTCGTCGCCCTTTCTTTCTCCGGCATCTCGCTCGTTGCGATCGCGGCCGGTCCGTCGCCGGGAGGGGACGCGCCGATGGTCAATCCGTCAATGGGCCGTCAGCAGGTCATGCCGACGATTCCCCATCGGGACTGGAAGAAGGGGCAACGCATTCCCACCGAGTATCGTACGTACAACTTCATCATGGACGACTGGCGTGGTCATGGGCTCAATGCGCCGCCGCGTGGGCAGAAGTGGCTAGGCGTCAACGGAGACTACGTGCTGGTCTCGACCAGTAACTGGACTATTTCCAACATCGTCTCCGGGACGCCCTGACGCGGCGTACTGGAAGCGGATGCAGCCCATGTGCCGCATCCGCACGCGTGCTGCCCGGTCGTCTGCACGGAGGTCGGTAGTGTGGGCGATGCTGCTGGGATTCAGCGGCCCGGCGAACTTCCGGCGCGCGCTGAAGCGCTGGACAGGCAAAGGGCCGGGGGGCGTTGCGTCGCTAGACGGCTAGGTCGATTGCGCAAGTTTCCTGTTCAATCGGCGCATTCCATCGAAGACCGCATCGGCCACGTCCATCGGGAAGTCCGTGGGCAAGCGCGACGACACTTCGTCGATCACCGCGTCGGTGCGTACCGTCAGTTCGCCAATCATGCCCTCTACGGTCGCCGCGGAAAAGCCGACGCGTTGCCCTTCGGCAACCCAATGCCGCCGCTGGATCTGATTGAGCAGATAGTGAACGTTCTTGCCATGCACGGCCATCGCCAGCTTGACCTTCTGCGCGGGCAATCGGCCGGTGCCCGCACCGATGATCGGATGAGCCGACAGCACGTCGTAGAGTGGCGTGGATTCGTACTGGTTGCCCGGCAGGTGCGCGATGCTGAAGTTCTTTGCATGACCGTCGGTCGCGGCAAGTAGCCAGAAGACCATCTGCGTGATGAAGAAGTTGCGCCGGTCGAGCGCCGCGCGCGCGGAGCCGGAGAGCACTTCCATGATGGCCTCGATCCCTGGGCCGCCATCGGATTCGTACTTGTGGAGCGCCGAGGTGCCGGTCGCCTGGCACATGTCCTCTTGCGGGAGCCGCACGATCCATGTTGCGTCGCTGGACGGACGGCGGTCGAATCGCTCGACGATCAGCACTTTCTGATCCTCGAATCCGGCGATCTCGCAACGGGCGACGGGCAGTCCATAAGCCGCGACGATTTGCGAGCAGAGCCACTCGTTTTCGACGGAGGTGCGCATGTCCGCTCGCATGTTGCCGACCAGTCCCAGTGGCAACTTGAAGATATGCGTGGTCGGGGTGCTGCCTTCGGGCAGCAACCAGCGGTCACGATGCCGGAGCAGGGCGGTCTTTTCCTGCGCGCCCGCGATCGATAGACGCAAATCGTCCAGGGGATCGTGTTGTCCCAGCGGTGAGGTCGAGGTCGTGCCGCGCAGCAGCTGGGCGATCTCGCCGTTGCTGAGTTCGCGGCCGTGGATGCTCGTGAGGTCGGTGGGGGATTCGTCCGGCGGCAGCATCTGCAGCGCGCCGACGCAGTCGCGGCCGAGCGTGGCGAGCAGTGCGAAAGGCGCGGTGCTGCCGGTCCGATAGCGTGTGGCGATCCGGCGGCGGATCGGTTCACTGTCGGGCAGCAGGTTGTCAAAATAGTCTGCGACGACCTGGCCGCGATACGGCTGGTTGCCCGGCGTGAAAGGCAGCGATAGCGACAGCGGGCGTCCTTGCGGATCGTCGAGCCAGTCGTCGCGGTATGCCAGACGTTCGCCGTTACGCGCCGTTTCCCAATGTCCGACCTGCAGGCCGTTCATCCAGAGGTTTAGCCGGCTGGGTTGCGTGCTTCGCGCCATGCTTACCAGTCCTCCCGTTTCTTGCTGACGCGCCTCGCGTTCGCGGCAGCGCGTCGGGCCTCCGACGCGGTATTGCCGCCGACTTCCCGCGTGTTTGTTCTCGCGCCAGGTTTCGCCGGGCTTTTGATGCGCGCTGGCGTTGCGGCGGAAGTTGTCTGCTGACGTGTCGATGGCGTTTTGCGTTTTACGTCGCCCGTTGCTGCGGCCGATGCTTTCTTTGCGGGGCGTGCGGACGTGGTGCGAGCTGTTACAGGCGTGGCGGCGGGGACAGACGCTGTATTTTCCGCGGCGGCGCTTTCGGCTGACTCACCCCCGGATTGGGTGAGCTTCAGATCGACCTGGAGCACTCGCAGGACCTTGAAGAGCCGCTCCACGCTGACCGCGGCTGGATTGGCCTCCAGTTGCGCGTAGGTCTGCTGCGTCACGCCGAGATGACTCGCCATCGCGGCTTGGGTGAGACCGGCGGTTTTTCTGAAGCCCTGCAGAATTGGCCTCAACTGGCTCAGTGTTTTGATGGAGTAGTCCACGGTGATTCTCCGGCAGGTGCATTGGCACCATGACAGGTTAAAACCTGTAAATTGACGATACAGTCTATACGCTGTATTTCGAAAATACAAGCTAAAGACTGTTAATAGTGGACGCCCGGCAAGACGGGCCCGGAGTCGATGCCATATGCGCCAAACGATCCGCATTTTTGACGCAACTAACGGTCAAGCCGGTTTTCCGACCGCGAAGCTGCGCGGCTGCGGCAATACCGCTATCCGGGGAACCGGCCGCGATCAACGATGGCACCGGACGGTAAAGTCACATCTCCCAATTCCGCATCTTCTTTCGGAATTTTCAATGTTTATTAGATAAGCTGGGAATTATTCTGACGTGGGCTGAGCGCACGGGCGACGGACTGGGAGTGAATGAACAAAAGGCTGAGTTCGTTGCATCAGACGGTCAACGAGAAATCGCCTTTTGCGGGTTTGACAACCTTCAAGGCCGTTGAGAACTTTGCTCAAGGCGCTGCTGCCACCTATCCAGCGAGCCAATATAGAGAATTTCTCGAAGCAGAAATTGCCCAATGGCGCTTCAAATTGAAAATCGAGGTACATGGCGCACCATTCGATCATGTTCGTCATGCTGCATTCGCGAGGAACAGTTATGTCCGCTGCCCGGTGAATCACGTGCCCCAAACTGAGCGTCCATTCAACGTGTATTGAACAAAGACTCAATTGAGATAGAAGTGCGACAACACGGGGAAACTGCGGTCCATTTTTATGATTGGAATTTTAAAAAGATAACTTTTTTATTTAAATAACAAAAATGCGTGAAATTGCTGTGGTCGGAATGGCGTGCCGCCTTCCGGGCGGGCTGGACGATCTTGATTCGTTGCTGGCCGCCCTTCGTGAACGTGTCGTCACCGCCGGTCCCATACCGGCGGATCGCTGGGACGCTGCCCGCTACTATTGCGCCGATGAGAGCGTGAAGGGCAAGGCGTATGTCGACAAGGCCAACTTCCTGAAGCAGGACGTTCGTTCGATCGACGCAGCGTTTTTCGATCTGCCCGCGCGCATCGCCGAAAACCTCGATCCGCAGCAGCGGCTGCTGCTCGAACTGATCTGGGAAGCCTTCGAAAACGCCGGCCTCGATCTGCCTGCCCATGCCGGTCACAAGGTCGGCGTGTATGTCGGCGGCTTCATGCTCGATCACATGATCACGCTGATGCAGGTCGAGAATCGCACGCGGCACAACGCTAGCACGGCAGCCGGCATGATGATGACGATGTTGGCGAACCGCCTGTCGCATGCCTTCGATCTGCGTGGGCCGAGCCTGTCGATCGACACGGCCTGCTCGTCGTCGCTGGTCGCATTCAGCTATGCGTGCCGCGACATCTGGTCGGGCGACTGCGACGTCGCCGTGGTCGGCGGCGCGAACATCATGACGCGGCCCGAATACTCGATCGGTATGAGCAAGGGGCAATTCCTGTCGCGCGACGGGCAATGCAAATCTTTCGACGCCCGCGCCGATGGCTATGGTCGAGGCGAGGGTGGCGGCATCGTGCTGCTGAAGACGCTGGAAAAAGCGCTTGCCGACGGCGACACGATTCTCGCGACGGTCGCGGGCGCAGGCGTCAATTCGGACGGCCGCACGCCCGGCATCTCGATGCCCAGTGCCGATGCACAAAGCCTGCTGATCCGCGAGGTATGCGAACGCTTCGACATCGATCCGGCGCAGGTGCGCTACGTCGAATGTCACGGCACGGGCACTGCCGTGGGCGATCCGCTCGAAGCGGCGTCGATCGGCTCCGTGTACGGGATGGGCCGCGTAGGCGACGAGCGCGTCGTGCTGGGCTCGATCAAGAGCAACATCGGGCATCTGGAAGCAGGCGCCGGCATTGTCGGCGTGATCAAGGCGGTGCTCACGCTGATGCATCGCGAGGCGTTCCCGCTCGGCAATCTGCAAACGCCGCATTCGGGCATTGCGTTCGAAGACCTGGGGGTGCGTCTGGCCGACAGGGTGATCCCGCTTGCCGCTTCGCACGAGCCGTTCCTTGTCGCAATCAATTCGTTCGGCTACGGCGGCACCAACGCGCACGTGGTGCTGCGCTCCGCGCCGCAAGCTGCGCCCGCTGGCGCGAGCGCAGCAGTGGCGGCCGCGCGTCCTGAAGGCTTTCCGCTGTACTTGCCGTTGTCCACGCGCAGCGCACCGGCGCTTAAGGCACTCGCGCGACAATATCTCCACCGGCTGTCTAAGGCCGACGCGCCGCTCGAGGACCTGCTGCATTCCGCCGCGCTGCGTCGCGCTTCGCTGAGTCATCGCGCGGTCGTGCTGGGCGCCGGGAAGGGCGAATTGCGCGACGCGCTCGCTGCGTTGCTGCAAGGCGAGAGATCTGACCATGTGGTCACCGGCCAGCAGCCGGTCTCAGGCCGCCCGCTGCCGGTTTGGGTGTTCACCGGTATGGGCCCGCAATGGTGGGCGATGGGCCAGCAGCTGTATTGCGACGAGCCGGTGTATCGCGCAGCCGTCGACCACGCCGATGGTCTTTTTCAGAAAATCGCCGGCTTCTCCATTCTCGCGGAAATGCTGAAAAGCGAAGCGCAATCGCAAATCACGCGGACCATTTACGCGCAGTCGGCGAACTTCATGATCCAGTGGGGCATCGCCACCGTGCTGCGCGCTGCGGGCGTCACGCCGGGCGCGGTCGTCGGCCACAGCGTCGGCGAAGTCACGGCTGCTTGCGTGAGCGGCGCACTGAGCCTCGAAGACGCCCTGCGCGTGAGCTACGAGCGCAGCCGCCTGCAGGCGCGCACGGCGGGCTGCGGCAGCATGCTCGCGGTGGGCATGGACCATGAGGGTGTCGTGGCGTTGCTGAAGCCGTTCGAAGGGCGCGTCGAAATCGCGGCGA
This sequence comes from Paraburkholderia sp. SG-MS1, assembly GCF_012275575.1. Lineage (GTDB taxonomy): Bacteria > Pseudomonadota > Gammaproteobacteria > Burkholderiales > Burkholderiaceae > Paraburkholderia. The sequence goes on from NZ_NPIH01000160.1 coordinate 7,308, forward strand.
TCAACGGCCCTGGCACGCTCACGTTGTCGGGCGAGACGACGGCGATCGAAGCGCTCGCCGCCGAGCTTGCCACGCGCGAGGTATTCCATCGCGTGCTGAATGTCGAGGTGCCCTACCACAGCCACTTGATGGACCCCATCCTCGACGAACTCGCGTCGTCGTTGCGCGCGATCGTCGCCTGCGAGCCGGCGGTTCCGCTGTATTCGACGGTCACCGGCGGCCGTGTGGAAGGCCCGTCGTTCGGCGCAACCTACTGGCCGCAAAACGTGCGCCGGCCGGTTGCATTTGCCGGCGCGGTCCAGTCTCTGCTCGACGATGGCTTCACCACCTTTGTCGAAATCGGACCGCACCCGGTGCTGTCGGGCGCGCTGCGTGATTGTGCAAAAGCCTGCGCCAAAGAGATCCGTCTTGTAGAGACACTGCGCCGCAACGAAGCGGAGCGCGTGCGTCTGCATCGCGCCGTGGCGCACGTATTCGCGAGTGGCTGCGAGATCGACTGGACGCCGCTCAATGGGGGGGGCCAAGCCGTCGCCCTGCCCACCTATCCGTGGCAACGCGAACGCGCGTGGGTCGAAACCGAGCGCGCGGTCCATCAGCGCGTCGGCACGACGGAGCGCCCGTTGCTCGGGTGCGAGCAATACCCCGCGCCCCACGTGTGGGTCAACGATCTCGAGCATCAGGGCCTCGCTTATCTGAAAGACCACATCGTCACGGGTACGTCGATCATGCCGGCCGCGGGTTATATCGAGACGTTGCTCGAAATCGCCGCGTTGCTGCATCCAGACGCGCCGGGTTGGCGCGTCAACGATGTGGAAATCCGCGCGCCGCTGGTCATCTCCGGCGACCGCGCGATCGACTACGTATCCAGCTACGAGCGCAACACGCGCCGCGTCGCGATTCGCAGCATTGAAAGCGGCAAGATCGGCGATGGGCAATTGCATCTCACTGCCAGCGTCGGAGCATTGCAGTCGGCGGAAGTCCGTGATGTCGATCTGGCATCGCTGAAGGCGTCGCTATGCGTCGAACAGGACCCGGCGGTGTTCTACCGCGAGCTGTCACGCATCGGTTTGCAATATGGACCGCACTTCCAGTCGGTACGGTCACTGCATATCGCCCCGCAAGGTGGGCGCGTGCTCGCGCTGATCGAGCGAGGCCCCGGTCTGCCCAGCACCGGCTATTGCGCGCAGCCAGCGATGCTTGACGCGTGCTTCCAGGTGCTCGTCAGCATGCTCGACGACAACGAATCGACTTTCCTGCCAACTGGCTTCAAGGAATTGCGCCTGCTCGCGCCAGCATTGCCGGATCGTTACTGGTGTGATGCGGTGCAGGTCAACGCCACGCCGCACCACGTCGACGCCGACCTGACGATCGTCGACGACACAGGCCGCGTGTTGGCGGTGATTCGCGGGCTGCGCGTGAGCGCGTCGTCGGCGAAGGTGGAACGTACCGACGCCCACGGCGACCCGGTGAAGCTGCAGATGCCGCGCTATGAATGGACCGATGCCGCACGCCTGACCGAGCCAAGGCGTCTCGGTCACTGGCTGATCGTGGAAGCGCGTGATACGGCGGCGCTGGCCGAGCGGCTGGCGGGCGGTCTGGAAGCGTTCGGCGCGCGAATCTGCGCGCGGCTCAGCGCGGGTTCATCGTTCGACGCCGAGGGCGTGCGGATGACCGCGCGCTCCGAGTCGGCCGACGACATCGCCCGCGCACTGGAAGCCGCCGGCGCGCTGCATGGCGTGGTGTTCATCCACGGCGCGAATGCGAAGCTCGACGGTGCTGATCCAACCGGCACGCAGGCGCTGCTTTTCATGCACGCGATCACGCGGCAGCTGGCAGGCCTGCCGGCGGCGCAACGGCCGCGCGCCTACGTGCTCACGCGTGATGCGTTCAGCGTCACCGAGCATGATGCGCCGGTGCAACCCGCGCAGCGCGCGTTGAATGGTTTCGCTCGCGTCGCCTTCAACGAACTCGAAGGCATGCGCTTCAGCACTGTCGACATTCCGGCGTCCACCACCGATGACGATCTCGATGCGGCGATCCTCGAACTGCTGTGCGACGCACCGGAAGACGAAGTTGCGATCCGCCGCGGTCGCCGCTATTTCAGCCGACTCGCGGTGAGTCCGGTGCTCGCGCAGCCGCGCATCGAGCCCATGGCGCTGAGCGCCGAGCGCGCCGTCCAGGTTCGTCATGTCGGCGAGCATGAAGAAAGCGCAGGCAGCGTCAAGCTGATCGAGATCGCTCGCCTGCCGCTGCGCGACGACGAAATCGAACTGAAGGTCGATTGCATCGCGTTGACGATGCGCGCGTTGCGCGACCCGAACGGCGACTCGCTCGATCTGGATTTCGTGGAAGTCGTGGCAACGGTCCAGCGCATCGGCGCGGAGGTGGCCGACCTGCACGCCGGGCAACGGGTCTACGGTCTCGCGCCTGCCGAGTTCGCCAGTCACATTCGTGGCCCGCGCTCGGCCTTCCATCTGGTCGGCGTGGCCGACGACGTCGCCGCGGCGTCGTTGTTGCTGGCAACGGTGCGTGAGGCGGTGTCCGAACGCGTGGTCGAACAGGCCGATCTGGACGAGCACGCTCGCGTGCTCGTCGAAGCGGACGAACTGGGCATGTCGGTGCACGCTGCGCTGCGCCGGCGCGGCATCCATACGACGCTGCTCGCGCGCCCGGACGCCGCGAGCCCGCGGCAGGTGGCCGGCTGCACGCCGATCGCAGCCACGCATGCCGCGCTCGAAGCGGCGGTCGTCGGCAGCACGAACGGCAGGGGCTTCGACGCGATTGTCGGTCCACTCGCCGCGTGGGCCGATACCTTCGGCTGGCGCGCACTGGCCCCCGGCGGCGTGCTGATCGACACCGCACGGCGTGCAAACGCATTCACGGTGCCCAATTCGGCATCGTCGATCGTACGTGCCGATCTGTCCGTGCTGACGCAGCGTGCCGGGCGTTTTGCCTCAGCGCTGCACGAGGCGGTCGAGCGCGCGCGTAGTGGCGAATTCGCACGGGCCGACAGCCTGTCGGTGTCGATCGTCGATCTCGCTACGAGAAAGTTCGCGCTGCCCGACGCCGACATTCCACTGATCGTCAGTTTCGACGATGCGTTCACCGCGTTGCAGGTGCACGTGCTCGAAGCGATGACTTTCAGGCCCGATGCGACTTACCTGGTCACGGGCGGTCTCGGCGGCTTCGGTCAGAAGACCGCGCGCTGGATGGTGGAGCGTGGCGCGCGCCACCTTGTGCTGGTCGGGCGCAGTGGCGCGAACACGCTCGAGCGGAGCGCCTTCCTCGACGAACTGCGCGAGCGCGGTGCGAACGTCGTCTGCATGAAGTGCGATCTCGCGCACGAAGGTCAGGTTCGCGACCTGTTCGCCACGATCGCGTCCGAGGCGCCTGCGCTGCGCGGCGTGTTCCATGCGGCGGCGGTGATCATCGACCAGCCGATCGGAGAGCTGGACCAGCAGGACCTTGTTGCGGTGATGAACGCGAAGGCCGAGAGCGCGCGGCTGCTGCACGAGCTGACCCGCGAGATGACGCTCGACCATTTCGTTCTCTATTCGTCGATCGCCAACCTTGTCGGCAATAGCCGGCAGGCCAGCTATGTCAGCGCGAACGGTTTTCTCGATGGCCTCGCATGGCACCGCCGCGCGCTCGGGCTGCCCGCGACCAGCATCAACTGGGGGGCGATTGCCGACGTTGGCGTAGTCACACGCGACGAAAAGCTTGAGCAGTTCATGCGCTACATGGGGCTGCGCGGCATGGAGTCGGCCGAGGCTTTGCACTGGCTCGAAAGGGCGATGTTGCGTGAGCTCACGCAGCTCGGCGTCACGCTAATCACGAACTGGAGCGAGTGGGGACGCTACGAAACGCTCGGCGCGCAGTCGCCCCGCTACGCCGAGCTGATTGCCGCCGATGCGAGCCCGGATGTCGATCCCGCCGCCGTGTTGCGCGCCGAACTGGTGGAGTTGCCGGCTGCCGACCGCTTCACGGTACTGGCGAGTCTCATCGCGTCGCTGATCGCCGACGAGCTGGAAACCGCTTCCGAGGCGATTCCGGTCGACCGTCCCATCCTCGATCTCGGCGTCGATTCGCTGATGGCCACCGAAATCCAGTTGTTGCTCAGCCGTGATCTCGGCATCAGCGTGTCGGTGCTCGAGATTCTGGACGACCTTACGATTCGCGCGATCGTCGACAAGGCGCTCAACGCTTTCGGCTGGGGCGACGCGAGCGACGCCGTCGCGCCGGCAGCCCAGGCCGCATGACGTTGCAGCGATCTGGGCTTGACCGGGCAATATCAAAGAGAGTTGAAGATGAGTTCTGACATTCACGTCGAGCGCCTGCGCGCCAGATTGCTCGGCAAACAGGGGGGCGCGCTGGCGGACCGTGAGGCGCAGGCCGCGCGCGCGGTGGCCCCGAAGGTCGCAACCGGTCCGGAGCACTACGACTTCGCGCAGTTCCCGGAGTTGCGCGAGTACGCGAACACGCGCTGGTACTACGGCAAGCAGGGCTACGAGTGGAACATGTTCCGCGAGCACGCCGGCGTCGTCAGTGCCGAGGTCGACGTGGCCGGTCGGCGCATGATCAATTTTTCGTCGTACAACTATCTGGACCTGTCAGGGGACCCGCGCGTGCAGGCGGCCGCGAAACAGGCAATCGACGACTACGGAACTTCGACTGGCTCCGGCCGCATCATCATGGGCGAGATTCCTCTGTTCGCCGAATTCGAGAGGGAGCTGGCCGACGTGCTCGGCGTCGAAGACGCGGTGCTTGGCGTCAGCGGCTATGGCACGAACGTCGCGACGATCGGCTACCTCGCGCGCAAGCAGGACCTGGTGCTATACGACGAACTGGTCCATAACAGCATGCTGGTCGGTGCGAAATTGAGCGGCGCGCGCCGCTTCGCGTTTGCGCACAATGATTGCGACGCGCTCGAGCGGCTGCTGGTCGAGCATCGCAGCAACTTCGAGCGGGTGCTGATCCTGACCGAAGGCGTGTTCAGCATGGATGGTGATATCCCCGATATCCCGCGGCTGATCGAAATCAAGAAGCGCCACCATGCGCTGCTGATGGTCGACGAAGCGCATTCGATGGGCGTGATCGGTGCGCGCGGGTTCGGCGTCGTCGATCACTTCGGGCTGAACGGCGCGGACATCGACATCCACTACGCGTCGATGAGCAAGGCCTTCGCGACGATCGGCGGCTATGTCGCCGGGCGCCGCGAGCTGATCACGATGCTCAAGTATTACGCACCGGGCCTCGGGCTCTACATTGCGTCGCCGATGCCGGCCAACGCCGCGGCCGGGCTTGCCGCGCTGCGCATCATGCGCGACGAACCGCAGCGCGCGCGGCGCGTGGTGGAAAACGCCGGCTATTTCCGCGCGCAGGCGCGGCTGGCGGGGTTGAACGTCGGGCGTAGCGAAGGCTCGGCTGTGATCCCGGTGATGCTGCCCGACGCCGAAATGGCGCTCTGGATGGCCGCGCGCATGTTCGACCACAACATCTTCACGTTCCCGATGATCTTTCCGGTCGTGCCGCGCAACGCCGCGCGCCTGCGCTTCTTCATCAACACCGCTCACACGCGCGAACAGATCGACCGCACGGTTCGCCTGCTGGTCGAGCTGAAGGCCGTCGCGCCGATCAGCAAGGGGCTCTTTTGAAACAGATTCGTTTCGACAGGTTCGGCGTGCCATCGCAGGTGGCGCGCTGCTGTGAAATCGCATCTCCCGGCACGCCGTCGGCGTGGGAGGTACTGGTTGACGTCGAGGCTTGCGCAGTGAATTCCGCCGACCTCGCGCGGCTCGCTGGCCGCTACGGCGAATTGCCGCGCTTGCCCGCCAGCGTTGGCCTGGAAGCCGTGGGCCGGGTCGTCGGTTGCGGTGCATCGGTGCACGAGTTCGCAATAGGCGACCGGGTTATTCTGGTCGGCAACGACAACTGGTGTCAGCAGAGGCGACTCGCCGCGTCGCAAGTGTTCAAGGTCGCGGCGGATCTCGATCCGCTGCAACTCGCCGCGCTCAAAGTGAACGCGTGCACGGCACTCGAACTGGTGCGTCGTCACGCGCCATTGGAGCGCGGCGCGTGGATCGTGCAGACAGCACCGCTGTCGGGTGTCGGGCGCGCGGTAATGCAGATTGCGCGTCACGATGGCTTGCGCACGATGAACGTCGTGCGGCGCGCCGATGCGATCGCGCAGGTTCGCGCGGCTGGTGGCGATGCCGCCATCGTGGACGGTCCCGAACTGGCGCAGGCCGCCAAGGCCGTGACAGGCGGTGCGCCGATGGTGCTCGCGCTCGACGCGGTCGGCGGCAATGGTGTCGCGCGGCTCGCGCCGCTGCTCCAACGCGGCGGCACGATCGTGAACTACGGGATGTTGTCCGGCGAACCGATTCAGCTCGATAGCGATGCGCTGATCTTCAGGGACATCGTCCTCAAGGGCTTCTGGCTGACGCAGCGTCTGTCGCGCATGACGCTCGCGCAGCGCGACGCATTGATGGCGGAAGCTGTCCTGCTGCTGCGCGCGGGCGTGCTGCATGCGGAAGTGGCCGCCACCTATCCGCTCGAAGCCGTTGGCAAAGCGCTGCGTCATGTAGTCGAGCCTGGGCGCCGCGGCAAAGTCTATTTGCTGCCGAATGGGCCTGTCGGGTCGCTTGTCCCAGATGGCTCTGTCGATTCGATCGGCAGCGCGGCCGCAAGCCCGCGCGCGGTGGCGCCCCGCACCGCTTGCGGTTCGACTTTGCAAAAACATTCGGGACAATCGTGAAGCTCGAACCGCATGAAGCCGGGCTGCCCGGCGCGGACATCGCGTCGACCGCGAGCTGTGCGGCGTCAGTCGTCCGTCTGAGCGGCGTCGGCAAGACGTATGGCCAGGTCCACGCGCTTGCCGATATCCATCTGGACGTTCAGGCCGGCGAGATGCTGGCGATCGTCGGCCCGTCCGGCAGCGGCAAGACCACCTTGCTCAATCTGATCGGCCTGCTCGATAAGCCGTCGACCGGAGCGATCGAAGTGCTGGGCGAGCCGACTGCCTGCCTGAGTGCAGCGGGGTACGCACGACGTCGTCAGTCGTCGATCGGCTTCGTGTTCCAGAGCTACAACCTGATCCCCGTGCTTGATGCGCTCGACAATGTGCTCTTGCCGCTGCGGCTTGGCGGACGCACGAGTGCCGCGCAGACCGCACGGGCGCGCGAACTGCTCGATGAGGTGGGACTCGACGGGCACCACCACAAGCGCCCGGACCGCATGAGTGGCGGACAACGGCAGCGCGTGGCGATCGCACGCGCGCTGATCGCAAATCCGTCGCTCGTGATCGCCGACGAGCCGACGGCCAGTCTCGACGGCGGTAACGTGCGCGCAGCGATGCAATTGTTCCAGCGCCTGAACCGCACACATGGCGTGACCTTTGTGTTCTCGACCCACGATGAGCGCGCGCTGGGCTATATGACCCGCTCGATACGCCTGTGCGACGGGCGCATGCGTGATGGAGACAAACGTTGATGCATTCGCTGGTTCTTGCACTGAAGAACGCTTTCCGCAACCGTCGGCGGAGCGTCGTCACGCTCGCGGCGATCGCGCTCGGTCTTGCCGCGATCAATCTGTTTAGCGGCTACATCGCGAATGTGTACGCGGGCCTCGAGCAGCAGGCCGTGATGGGCGAGCGGCTCGGGCATCTGACTATCTTCAAACGTGGCTTCCTGCTCGAAGGCAAGCTGCAGCCGAAGCGCTATCTATTCACGCCGGAAGAAGCCCGCAAACTGGAGGCGCTCGTCATGCGCGAACCCGGTGCGAGGTTGGTATCGCCGCGCCTGAGCCTGAACGGTCTGATTTCGAACGGTGAGGCGTCGACCGTGTTCATCGGCGAAGGCATCGTCGCCGAACATAACGACATGCTCGGCGCGGCCGACGAGGGCGACGCCGGCGGCCGGCTCGACCGGCACCGGCAAGAGGGCGTGGCGGTGTCGTCGGATCTCGCCAGGCTGCTCAATCTTCGCAAAGGCGAGACGTTCAGCCTGCTCGCATCGACCATCGACGGTCAGGCGAACGCGGTGGATGCGGAGGTCGTCGATATCTTCAACACGGGTAGCGCGGGCACCAATGACAAGTATGTGCTGACCAGTCTCGGACTCGCGCAGTCGCTCATGAATACCGACTCGGTGGAACGCTTCATCGTGCTGCTCGATGACGCGGCATCGACGCAGAGGGCGAAGCTGGACCTTCTCCATCGACTGCACGCCAAGGGTTTCGACATCGAGATCAGAACATGGCAGGAAATGTCGAGCTTCTATACGCAGGTAAAGGGGCTGTTCGACATGATCTTCTCGTTCATTGCGAGCATCGTGCTGGTCATCTCCGCCATGAGCGTGGCCAACACGATGTCGATGGCGGTGGTGGAGCGCACGCGCGAAATCGGCACGTTGCGCGCACTGGGGTTGACCAATGGGGGGGTGATTCGGCTATTTGCGTTCGAGGGACTCTGGATTGCGTTGCTGGGCTGCCTGCTCGGGCTCGTCGTCACGCTAGCCGCCGCGTGTGCGATTAACGCGTCCGGGATCGGTTATACCCCGCCCAATTCTTCCGATCGCGTGTTGCTGCAGATCGATCTCGACTGGCTGCGCATGGGCGCGATCGCCCTCGCGGTGAGTTTTTTCGCCGTGCTGTGCGCCGCTTATCCGGCCTATCGCGCAACCCGTATCGAAGTCGTCAACGCACTGAGCTTCGTGTGACGGCGCGGCCCACTTTATTGTTGATTAATGAGCCATCGCGACTATGCAGTGTTATAAAAAAACCATTCTTCTGCTTGCTTCATTGATTGTGGCGGGCGTGCCCTTTGCAGTCGGCGCATCGGCAGCGCAAGAGCTGGACGCCGGGCAGATCGTCGCGGCAAGTGACCGCGCGCGCGGCGGCGGCCTGAACGGCGTGCAATGGACCATCGATATCACGGGCCAGGATTCCGGCGGCCCGATCGACAGAAGGACTTACATGGTCCGCGCGAGCGGCGAAGACAGCCTCGCGCAGGCCACTTATCCTCCGCGTGAAGCGGGAAGCCGCCTGTTGCAGAACGGCCGCAGCATGTGGTTCGGCAAGGCGACGCTGACCAAGCCCGTGTCCATTTCGACGCGCCAGAAGATGGTCGGTCCCGCGTCGAACGGCGATATCGCCTCGACCAACTACGCGAAGGATTACGACGCAACCATGCTGCGTACCGAGCAGGTGAACGGCGAAGACGCCTACGTCCTCAACCTGCTCGCGAAGAACAAATTCGTTACCTATGACCGGATCGTCTATTACGTTTCCGTGGCGCATCTCGTGCCGTTGAAGGCCGAGTTTTATACCGTTTCGGGCAAGCTCTTCAAGACGGCCGTGTTCGAAATGAACAACCGGCTGGACATCGACGGCAAAGTACAGCCGTTCGTTAGCAAGATGAGCATTCAAGACACGATCGAAAAGTCGAACTTCTCGCTGCTGCAGTACAGCGAAGTGCGGACGAAGGAATTCGGTGCCGACACGTTCAATCTCGGTTCACTGAATCGCCCTTGATCGCAGGTTGTCGAAGTGATGAAGCTGAAACGCGCTGGGGGGCGGCCATGCTGGGAGTCGCGCAGGACGCCGCGCATCATGCTCGGCCTGTTTCGTGCATTCGCATTCGCTTTTGCCGGCATGTCGGAGCTGGTATCGGCGGCCGACGGGCAGGACGACGGCGCGTTCGGCGGTATTGCTTTTCAGCATCACACGCAGATTGTCGGCTTTGGGACGGGCGCCGTGTTAAATCGGCGCTCGCTGGCCAATCCGGACAACCAGATAGCGAAGCTGCCGGAAACCCAGGGTGAAATCGATCCGCGTGTGGATCTGACGCTCAAGATCGATCCGTGCTATCTGCAACTGAAACCGCGCGCGTTCTTCGTCTGGCAAGGCAGCACGCCGGGCGCGGGCACCCGCGCCTCGACCGATGCTTACCTGAACGAAGGGCGCCTGTCATGCCAGATGCCCGGCAACGTGGATCTGGAAGTGGGCCGAGGCGTGCTGCTATGGGGCAGCGCGATACTACTGTCACCCAGCAATCCGTTTTTTGCGGAAACGGGGAGGACTGATCCTGTCAGGGAGCAACTCGGCCGTGACATGGTGCGTGCGAGCGCGCAGATCACCCCGTCGTGGAGTATCGAAGGTATCAGCAACTTTCACGTCGATACGCGCGATACAACGAAGGCCTACTTCTCCCCGGTCACGGCGCTCAAGGTCAACTGGACCGGCGACTCGGTGTCGGCAAGCGCGCTCGTGTCGCATCGCGACAATGGCGTCGACCGGTTCGGCGCATACGGCACGTGGACGGTGTCGGATGCACTGTTGCTGTACGGAGATGCGTCGGTGGGGCAGGGGCGCAATGCGCTATTCGCCGAACAACAGGCAGCGGCGCCAGCGGGCTGGACGCTCTCGCAGAATCAGACACGCGACAGCGCATGGCGTGTCAGTGCGCTGCTGGGCGCAAGCTACACGCTGCTGTCCGGATGGACCCAGACACTGGAACTGCTCTATAACGGCGACGGCTACACGAGCGGCGAGAGACGTGCGTATCAGAACGCGATCCGCGCTGGCAACACCGCACTTGCTATGGGCAATGCGGCGGCGGCCGGTTTATTGGGCCAGGCATTGAACCCACAGCAGAGCTTGCTCGGACAGCGCTATGCATTGGTACAGCTGGGTCGCACGGAGCTGTTCAACAGACTCGATCTGACACTGCGTTATATCCAGGCATTCGATATGCCATTTGGAGGAAACATGGCATTGTCACTTACCTACAAATTGGGTCCCTCCGCCGAGTTGTTTGCATTCGGCCAATGGAATGTCGGCAACCCGCAATCGGAGTTCTTACAGCTTTATAGATATTCTGTCATCAGCGGCTTTCGCTACTACTGGAACTGAATTCAACGGGGTATGGACGAGTGACAGTTTCCTGTTTCCCGATTGGTTCCGTCCGCGTGGAAATGACCTTGGAAATTATAGAAAACGGCTCTAGACTCTATATCGCGCCGGTTGTTCAGGTTGGCTGACTATGCCGGCCGACCGGTCGTATCCGGAATCAATTCCAGTTATCCATGTGAACATCTGTCGTTCTGGCGTCGTTGGAATAGCAGTCCGGTAACGCCGGAGCGCGTGACTTCACTGCGTGAGTCGAGTGTGAACAAGGAGACGCCAACCGAACCCAGACCATTTCTCGACACAACTCGATCGGCGCCACCGGAGACGGTCGGCAGCAAGCTGCTGGAGAACATAACTTCCATGGAGTACGTGATGGCAACTAAACCACAATGGCGAACGCTGTTATCTCTCGGTTGTCTGTCGTTCGCCCTGATGGGCAATGTCGCCCGCGCAGAAAGCGTTCCGATTGTGACAGGCGAGCAGTGGGTCCCGTCGTCGCCGGAGGCCAAGAAGGCGTATCTCGTCGGCGTCGCCAATGTGCTCGAAATCGAGCGCGCCTACGCCGGCAATGCGGCCGCCCATAGCAACGATATCGCGCCGCGCTTCGCGAAAGGCATGCAAGGTCAGACTCTCGACAGCGTGCGCCAGGGGCTCGACAACTGGTACGCCGCGAATCCCACGAGAATCCAGCACCCGGTGATTGAGACGCTGTGGTTTGAAATGGTCGTGCCCGGCCTGAAGAAAAACCAATGAGGAAGACGATCATGAAACGACTTGGATGGATCATGGGCATTGGCGTTTTCGCGGTCGTCGTCGGATGTACGGACATGAGCGCGCGACAACAGGGAACGATGAGCGGCGCGGCGATCGGCGCGGCCGGCGGCGCGGGCATTGCGGCAATCTCGGGCGGTGACGCATGGACTGGCGCACTCATCGGCGGTGCAGCAGGAGGGGTGGCTGGCAATATCAGGGGGGGACGACAGTAAGACGTCGGGACGGGGCACGGAGTGGTCTATGTGTCGCGCCCCGTCCACGGTCTTGGCGCGTGTCGACGCGCTTTGCATCAAGCCGGGCGGTCCGGCTATCGAATGGTCCGGCGTCTGGCCATCTGACGGCAGGGGCTTGAGTGTCTGCCGCCGCATGACAAACAGCTATCCAATTCTGCGGGTCCCCGGCGATTTGCCGCCAGGCGACGCCATGTGAAAGCCTTCCGCTGTCGTCACGTCGCGTTTGCATTTAAGGCGCAGTGCCACCGGTCAGCCCATTCGTCCTTCGAGCACGCCCATCGCGGCGCCTGCTCCCTTCACCGCTCAGTTCATCCCAATTCCTGGCCCCATGCAAATGTCAAAAGATCATTGCGAGTGCCGAAGCGATTCACCGATCGACACAAGAGTTTGAACGGACGGATAAAAGACCTTAGGATATCCAGGCGGGAACAGGCAACGAACGCGTGCCGTGATCGCAGCCAAACTGGCAAAGCCGTGACAGCGCTCTTTCATAGCGTCGTTGCGTCGGCTCGATGAACTGCGTTTTCCTTGCAGGCCCGCTGCAAGGCCCGATCGGCGCGTATGATCGAACCACGGACACCGCAGGCCCACGCCTGGCGCCCGAGCCCTTGAACGCCGTCGAGGTGGCGGCATGAGCACAAGACGCAGGCGCCAGGCCTGCGAGGGTGTGCAATCCTCACTAAGAGAGCACGAATGCTACGCACGTCGCTGAAGGTAATAAAGACAAGTGCATTGATTCTGGTTCTGCTGATCATCGCCGCGCTAGGGATGCGCGCATGGTACGCGCAGCGTGCTCCGGACTTGTCGGTCTGGCATACCTATGTGCCGCGCGAAATGACGATCGAGGAAATGGACGCCGGCGACTGGAGCGCCTATATGAAGGCGGAGGCGCGGCTTTTTAACGACGTGCGCGTCAATGTCGTCGAGAAACTGAGACCGGCCGAGCGCGTGCCGTCGAACCGCTACTACAAAGGCTCGCCGATCTATCCGGAGCAGTTCGCGGAGAACTGGAACCGCTCGTACATACTTGAACCATCGGGGCCGCCCGTGGGCGCGGTCGTATTGCTGCATGGCCTGACGGATTCGCCGTTCAGCTTGCGCCATATCGCGCGCCGCTACCGGGACCGGGGCTTTGTCGCAATCGGCATTCGTCTGCCGGGACACGGTACGGTGCCGGCCGGGCTGACGCGCGTCGAATGGCGTGAATGGGCCGCCGCGACGCGGCTCGCGGTGCGTGAAGCGCGCCGGCGTATCGGTCCGGACAAGCCGCTCGAATTGGTCGGGTTCTCGAACGGCGGCGCGCTGGCGCTGCAATATGCGCTGGATTCCATCGAGAATCCTGCGCTCTCGCGTCCGACGCGCGTGGTGCTGATCTCACCGATGATCGGCGTGACCCGTTATGCCCGCTTTGCCGGACTGGCCGGCTTGCCTGCGGTGTTCCCGGCGTTCGCGCGGGCCGCCTGGCTCGGCATCGTGCCGGAGTTCAATCCGTTCAAATACAACTCGTTTCCAGTCAACGGCGCGCGTCAATCCTATCTGCTCACGAGTACGATTCAGGATCAGATCGACCGGCTGCATCGTGAGAACAGGCTAGTTGCCTTGCCGCCGGTGCTGACGTTCCAGTCCGTGACCGATTTCACCGTCAGCACGCCCGCGGTGATGTCGTCGCTCTACGATCAGCTTCCGGAGAACGGCAGCGAAGTCGTGTTGTTCGACGTGAATCGCAGCGTGAGATTCAGAACCTTTCTGCGCGTCGCCTCGTACACCGCGCTCTCACGATTGTTGCGCACCGGGCCGCAAAACTATCGCACCACGGTCATCGCAAACGCGTCGCCCGATTCGAGCCATACCGTCGCGCGCAGTGTCGATGCGGGCCAGGTAGAGACGCATATCACGCCTTTAAACATCGAGTATCCACAGGATATTTTTTCGTTGTCGCATGTCGCCATTCCGTTCCCGGTGACGGACGCGCTCTATGGCATCGCCCCGAGCGACGAGGAAAACTTCAACGAGAATCTGGGCACGCTCGCCCCACGAGGCGAACGGGGTACATTGATTCTGACGCTCGACTCCATGTTCCGGATCGCATCGAATCCGTTCTTCCCCTATCTGCTGGCGCGCATTGACGAGGGCATCGGCAAGCTGCCGAATCCGGTGGTCAAGTCGCCCGAACGCGCTCACGACACCGCGGCGGGGCAACCGGACGCAACGGCGGACGAGCTACCAGAGCTCAACGAGGTCGGCTCCTATGAGCCGTGACAAGCCGATGTTGCGGTAGTCGACCATCCGTGAGAGGCTGCGCCCGCTCATTGCAGTCTCTCGAATCACGCGAAAATTACGGCTGATAGGACGGATCGACGATCGTCCAGAAAGCCGCTTTCGGCTGCAGGTTGGCCGCGAACAGCAGCGGCAGATTGTTGCGCGGGACCGGCGTCGATGTCAGCCATGTGTGTTTGTCGGCATAACCCCACAGTGTCACCGCCTTGATGCTCGCCTCCTGTTCGAACACGTCGAATACAGCGCGATAGCGCTGAGCCTGGGCGCGCATCACGTCGTTCGGCACCGGATGCCCGAGGTCGGGCAGGCACGCATGCGGGTTGCTCCAGCATTCGCTGGAGTCGGTATAGAGGCTTACGTCGAGCTCCGTCACCTGGTTTTCGAGTCCGAGCGCGGCGACGTCCTCAATCGCCTGCTTGATGTTCGGCAGTGGCGGCCAGTTGACGCTGATGTGCATCTGGTGCCCGACGCCGTCGATCGGCACGCCCTCGGCGCGCAACTCGCGAATCACGGCGAGCAGCTTCGCGCGCTTGCCGGCGTCGTCGGTGTTGTAGTCGTTGATATAGAGCTTGACGTTCGGATCGGCCGCCCGCGCCGCAAGGAACGCAATCGCAATGTAGTCCTTGCCGAGCGCGCGATACCACGGACTGTCTTCGCGATAGACCTGATGCGGGTTGTCGCTGATGACTTCATTGACCACGTCCCACGCATAGACCTTGCCGCGCAAATGTGTGACCACGTCGGTTACATAGCGGCGCAGCCGTGCCGCGACGATGTCGTGATAGCGCGGATCGTTGGGGTCGCCGGTAAAGAACCAGTCCGGCGCTTCATTCCAGTCGCCGCTCTTGAAGTGCCAAACGAGCGTGTGCCCGCGCACCGCGATGCCGTGC
This sequence comes from Paraburkholderia sp. SG-MS1, assembly GCF_012275575.1. Taxonomy (GTDB): domain Bacteria; phylum Pseudomonadota; class Gammaproteobacteria; order Burkholderiales; family Burkholderiaceae; genus Paraburkholderia. The sequence continues at coordinate 22,390 of NZ_NPIH01000160.1, forward strand.
GCCTCGGCGAACGCGACGATCTCGTCGGCCGGCGCGAAGTTGTACTTGCCCTCCGCGACACCGATCGTGCTTGGCTTCATCTTGTTCTCGGCGGTCAAGCTCGAAAACTGTGCGATGAGGAGCGCGGCGTCAGCCGGGTTTTCGATCGCGTCCGGTTCGATCGCCGCGCCTACCTTGAAATGCGCAGCCATTACGTTTCGCAGTTGCGGCGGTGCTTCTGCGGGCGCGGCGGCGAGGGGCGGCCCGTCGTGAGCGGCGCTCGTCAGGCTGTTCGCGCAGCCGGCGCTCCAGACAACGGAGCACAGCGCGGCGGCCATGCAGAGCAGGCGTGACAAGGGACGTCGAGGGCGCATTTTTTTGTCTCCGGGCGGTATATTTGCGATTCCAGCGCTTCATAACTACTTGTTACGTTATCGGTAACATACATGTTAAGCAGCAGTCGAGGCCTTCGCCACGTGGGGTTAACCTGACTGACCGGCGCAGCCCGTGTCGCGCGCAGCGAGCGCGGTACGCCGGATCTCGCTGGGCACCGAGGATCAGCGTCCCGACTACGACTACGACTACGACGACGACTACGCGAGACGCAGCGAACTAACATCTGTTCGAACTGGGCGATGGTGCAACGGCCACTGTGACGCTGCGCGATCTGGATGGCACGGCGGTGACGCAGGTGAGCGTGACCCGTCAGGGGCGACGTGCTGCGGGTGGGTTGCCGATGCAGGCGGGGATTCGGGCGTGAGCATCACTTTGCCGATGTGAGAGGGCGAGCTGACGGTACGCGTTTGATGGCTCTAGCATGTTGAGCCGGGCGTCGCGCGCCAAGCTTGCGGGCGCCGTGCTCACCGTGGGGCGCTGCCACTCCAGTTGACCGATTGGTGTAGTCACTGACATGACCTCGCTGTTGTTCAGATATTCCGGCGCAGGTCCGTTTCCGAGGCGATCAGAACTGCCGAAGCAGACCGATATTGAGTGCGCGGACGGTTTGGCTGTCGTCCGCGCAGCGATATCGTTTGACTTCAACGTCAATTCAATCTTCCCCCCGATCGCGAAAGCAGATTGTTCACCGAGGTGACACCGTCAACCGTGCGGGCGCTGTGCTCAGCAAGCGCGACCTGCGTGCCTTCGGGCACCCATCCGACCAGCGTGACCTGTCCCGATCGCGCAAAGACGAATACGTGAGACAGGCTGACGCCGCTATGCGCAAAGCTGACGCGGACGTTATGGGCGAGTTGCCGGTCGGCGGCCGACGAATCGCCCTCGGCATGGACTGCAGGTGCGATGGCGCTGGAAATCAACATTGCGAGAGTGGAAGCAATGGCTATTTTCACGATAGCTCCTTAACGAGAGGCAACTGTGCCGGCGAACTCCGGCAGCAAGTCTTCCGGTCCACTACGGGAGGGGCCGCGGAAGGGGGTGACAAAAGCCCCTGTGCGCACCATGCCTGCCTCTATGGAAGGCGCGATCAGGGGTTTTGTCTGTCGGGACGGTTGGGAGTTTTGTTCTCGCCCGGCGAATAGCTTGCGCATTCATCGTGGGGAACGCGGCGTTGGATTGACGGCCAGGAGGCCAAGCCGCCGGGGCTCCGTGGTAAGTGCCCATCTAGCGACTTCCGCCTTGAGCGGCGAACGCATCGTTGATGCATCGACGAGATCGCACTTCGCGATCTGCCAACACGAAGCACGATTCGTGGCCCGGCGTCGTATCTATTGATCATAGCCCCGAATGCCGGAGGCTGCTGAGGCGACCAGAACGGCGATTCGAAGATGCCTCAGCCAGGTGATTCGCGCGTCACGGCCGGTCGTGCGAACGGGCGACAGCCCCATTTCCTGTTACCGGTACCTGAAATTCGGCAAGCGGCGCGCAGTTCATCGTTGCATTTGCACAACGTCAAGCTCGGCGCGCGCGCGTGTTCGAACGCTTCCTGGCGTCCCGCGAACCGCGCGGCATGCAGCGCGCGTCGTTCGCGCGTCTTTTCGCTGCATGGATTCAAACGGATTTGCCAGGCACATGACCACGGCCTCATGGTCACGAAGCGCGTGCTACTTCGTCATTGAATTGCGCGCAACAGCTATGTGCAACAGCGTTTTCCCTGACACGGAAGATCGATACGCCGCGCATTGGCGCTACCTATAATCGCCTCGAAATGTGTATCGGACATTTCGGAACAGCGGGGCGTGCGATGGACCAGCACATCCTGAGCGGCTTGGAGACGCCAAAATGTATATAGGATATCTAATGAAAAAAGAAGTTTTTGCTTTGTCCATGATGGCAGCTGCGACGGTAGCCCACGCGCAGAGCAGCGTCACGCTGTATGGCCGTATCGACAACGGTATTCAATACGAAACCGGCCTGCCGGGTGGTCACGCGTGGGCCGCTCAGAGCGGTAACTGGGGCTGCTCGTGGTTCGGCCTGGAAGGCGCCGAAGATCTGGGCGGCGGCACCAAGGCGATCTTCCAGTTGGAAGGTCAGCTGAATACGATGACCGGCGCGTCCGCGGGCAATCTGTTCGGCCGCCACGCGACAGTCGGCTTCACGAACGACCGCTTCGGTCTGTTCAAGATGGGTAACCTCGGGGCCGGCGAACTGTCGCAGGACAGCTGGGGCACGGACCCGCAGCTGATGCAGCGCTACGCTATCTCGACCCTGGTGCGCGGCCGTAACTGGGCAAGCGCCAGCAACGGCGCGGAGTACAACTCGCCGGTGCTGCTTGGCGGCCTCGTCCTCAAAGGACAGTATTCGCTGACCAACAACACGAGCTGGAACTCGGCGCCGAATAACGCGCAAGGTGTTCCGACCGGTCAGGGCCGCACCAACGCCGTCGAAGGTATCTACACGTTCGGCAGCGGCGACTTCCGCGTGATTTACGACGAAGTCCGCGGCGCAAACGGTTCGTTCAACAACGTCTACTCGGCTTCGCGCTCCATCCTGGCGGGCGGCACATATGTCTTCGGCCCGGTGAAGCTGTACGCTGGCTACCAGCACCTGAGCGCACCGGACGCAACCAATTCGAGCATGGGCGTGAGCGACGCTTCGCAGCCGATCGGCGTGAGCGCACCGACGAGCGTCAACCACGAATGGGTCGGCGCAGCCTGGCAGGTGACCACGGCCACGGCGATTACCGGCGCGGTGTTCCACGCGAACGCGAACAACGGCAACGGCAACGCGACGCTGTTCACACTCGGCGCGACGTACGCGCTGTCCAAGCGCACCTTCCTCTATACGGAAGCCGGCTACGTCCACAACAGTTCGACGTCGAACCTGAACCTCGGCAACGGGCCATACGGCAACAACAACTTCGATGCGGCGACCAATACGTCGTCCAACAGCAACCCGAACTACGGTCAAAGCCAGACCGGCGTGTTCGCGGGCATCATGACGACGTTCTAAGCTGGACCTGCCTTAACGGGCAGGTAGTGTAGTGATCTCCGGGTTTTAAAGTACTGCTTATATCTCTTCACAAGAGAGGCCGGTGCGACGCAATCCTCCACCCTCGTCGCACTGGCTGTTTTTTTTGGATCACCCCCGAGCGCCTATGCGTTATCGGGTAGGGTTAACTCACATTTGAAAGCGCTTTCAAAAAATCATAAGGTGTGGACATGATCGACGACAGCCCTAATCCACCCAATGTGACACTCGAGGAAATCGCGCGGGCAGCCGGCGTTTCCCCCAGCACGGTGTCGCGCATCCTGAACGGCACGGCGCGCGTATTGCCGGCCAAGCAGAAGGCGGTGGAGCAGGCTATCGCGAGATTCAATTACCGGCCGAACGTGCTGGCGCGCAGCCTCGCGAGCGGCAGGACCGACACGATCGGCGTGCTCACGCAGACCGTGTCCAGTCCGTTTTATGCGGAGTGGTTGCGCGGCATCGAAGACGGGTTGTCGGAAACGGGCTTCACCGCGCTTTTCGTCAGCAGCCGCTGGAACGTCAAGGACGAGATGGCGCGCCTCGAGCAATTCATCGCGCGCCGCGTCGACGGAATGATTCTGCTGCACGCCCAACTCGACGAGGCCTCACTGAACGAATACGCGAGGCATGCGCCCTTACTCGTACTGGGGCGGTCGCTGCAAAACAGCGCGACGCTCGCGAGCCTGCCGCTCGACAACGTGCAAGGCGCGCGCGACGCAACCCGGCATCTTATCGAGCAGGGCCATCGCAGGATTGCGTTCATCGCAGGGCCGTCCAATCACGAGGATGCGATCGAGCGCCTCGACGGTTACCGGATGGCGCTCGAAGAAGCAGGCATTGGCTTCGACGCCGAACTCGTCGAGCAGGGCGATTATCTCGAGACGGGCGGCGTGGCGGCGATGGCGCGATTATTCGCGCGCGGCCCCGTATTCAGCGCGGTCTTCTGCGCGAACGACCAGACTGCCTACGGCGCGCGTCTCACGATTTTTCATCGTGGTCTGCGTGTGCCGGAAGATATCTCGCTGGTCGGTTTCGACGATTTGCCTACCTCGTCGTATATGACGCCGCCGTTGACGACGGTCCGCCAGCCCACCTATGAAATCGGGCGCCTCGCGGCTCAGGGCATCGTGCAGATGATCCGCAAGCAACCCATTGCGCTCAACCCGATTCCGCTCACGCTCGTGGCGCGGGAAACCACCTGCCGGCTCGCGCTTCCATCGAAGCGAAAAGCGGCGCGAAGTTAGCCATCCCGCGGCCATGAATCTGCAGCACCCCGAAAGGGCCTTTTTTTGACGCGCCGTGAAAGCGCTTTCAGATGCGTCGCGTTTTTAAGATACCGCTAACAATTCGCAGGCAAACGCGGAAGCGTGCACAGAGAAGCAAACGAAGCAAAAGAAGAGCAACAAGCAACCGGACGCAATCAACAAAACGGTTCAAAAAGGAGACGAGTAATGAAATTTCGCTTTTCAGGTCCTGCCGCCGCCGTGCTGCTCAGCCTTGCGGCAGTCGGCGCACAAGCCAACACCACGTTGACGGTCGCCGTGTTCCCGAAGCTGGATCAGGAGATCAAGGATGCGCTGCCAGCATGGAAGAAGCTCCATCCGGACGTCGACATCAAGGTGTCGTCGCTGGCGATCGCTGACCACCACAACGCGATGACCACCGCGCTTGCGACGAGCTCCGATCTGCCTGACGTGATGGCGGTCGAAGTCGGCTTCATCGGCCGGTTCGCGGCGGGCGGCGGCCTCGAAGATCTGTCGAAGGCGCCCTACAACGCGGGTCAGTACAAGAGCGAGTTCATCCGCTACACATTCGCGCAGGCCACCACGCAGGACGGCGCCATCGTCGGCATGCCGGCCGACATCGGTCCGGGCACGCTGTTCTATCGCAAGGACATTCTCGACAAGGCGGGCGTCACCGAAGCCGATCTGAACAAGTCATGGGAGTCGTATCTCGCCGCGGGGCAGAAGATCAAGAAGGCCACCGGCGCGTACCTGATGGCGTCGTCGCGTGATATCGAGGACATCTACATTCGCGCCGACCTGAAGGAAGGCGACGGCGTGTATTTCGACAAGGCTGGCAACCCGGTCGTCACGTCGGAGCGTTTCGTCAACGCATTCAAGCTCGCGAAGAAGGCGCGCGATCTCGGCCTCGACGCGAAGATCACGCCGTGGTCGAACGAATGGGCCGAAAGCTTCAAGCGCGGCACGGTCGCCACGCAGATGATGGGCGCGTGGCTCGGCGGCCACCTGTCGTCGTGGATCGCGCCGGACACGAAGGGCCTGTGGCGCGCGGCCAATCTGCCGAACAACGCGTACGCGTCGTTTGGCGGCACGTTCTACGCGATTCCGGTGAAGGCGACCCAGAAGCCGATGTCCTGGGAATTCATCAAGTTCCTGACGACGCGCCAGGACACGCAGCTCGCATCGTTCCGTTCGATCGACGCATTCCCGGCGCTGCTCGCCGCGCAGAACGACGGCTTCTTCGCCGAGCCGGTCGCGTTCCTCGGCAACGAAAAGGCGCGCCTCATCTGGCGTGATGCGGCCGGGCACATTCCGTCGATCCAGCGCAGCAAGTACGACCAGGTGGCCGAAGAAGCGGTGCACTCGGCGCTCGACAAGGTCGTCGACAGCAACGAAGACATTGGCACGGCACTGAAGGAAGCGCAGGACCAGATCGCACACCGCGTCCGGCGTTGAGGAAAGCGCCGCGGCGCCGCGCGCGCCGTGCTCAAGTTTGCAATAGCGCCGCCGGCGTCGTTCGCCGGCGGCGCCAGACTGGATGGACGGAACTACCGATGAGCCTTTCGCTGCCCACACCCGAACCGGCCGCCCCTGACGGGCGCATCGCCGACGTGCGCCTGCCGCTGAGCGCGCCGCGCAAGAAGGCGCTGATCGATCCGGTGAAGATCGCGCCTTACCTTTTTCTCACGCCCTTTTTCGCGCTGTTCGCGTTGTTCATCGCTTTTCCGCTGCTGTTCTCGCTGTATCTCTCGTTCCAGAGTTGGGACGCGACGGCGGGACTCGCCAGCATGAAGTGGGTGGGCCTGTCGAACTTCACGTTCACGCTGACCGACCCGTGGTACTGGAAGTCGCTCTACAACACGGCATCGATGGCCGTCATGTCCGGCTTGCCGCAACATCTGATTGCGCTGCCGCTCGCGTTCTTCCTGCAGACCGCGTTTCGCCGCTGGCGCAATTTTGTCGTCGGTCTGTACTTCCTGCCGTTCATCACGTCGAGCGTGGCGATCGCATTGATCTTCTCGTCGTTATATTCGACGGACTTCGGCATGATCAATCTTGCGATTGCCGGGATTGGCAAATTGCCTGGCCTGCACTGGATCGTGCCGGCTCATCCGATCGAATGGCTGTATAAGCCGGCCAGCGTGAAGCCGGCGGTGTCGGTGGTGATTTTCTGGCGTTATGTCGGGTGGAATACGGTGCTTTATCTGTCGGCGCTGCAAACCATTCCAAAGGATCTGTACGAGGCTGCGAAGATCGACGGCGCGAACGGCTGGCAGCAATTTACGCGCATCACGATCCCGCTCATCAAGCCGATGATTTTCTTTGCAGTGACGCTGTCCATCATCGGCGGTCTGCAACTGTTCGAAGAGCCGTTCATCCTGCTGCCAAACGAAGGCATGGGCACGAGTCAATCGGGTTTGACCACGGCCGTCTACATGTACCGCACGGCTTTCCACGACGGCGACTTCGGCACCGCGAGCTCGATTGGGTGGCTGCTGTTCATCACCATCGCCGCACTGATGTGGCTCAACACGCGCGTCTTTCACCGCAGCGGCATGAACGAGGAGGACCAGCGATGAAACTGTCGCAACTGTCGAATAACAAGGCCCGCTATACCGGCTATGCGATCGTGCTGGCGGGCGCGCTGCTGATGTTCTCGCCGTTCTATTTCATGTTCGTATTCGCGACGCACACCAGCTCCGAAATCTTTTCGATGCCGCCGCCGTTGTGGTTCGGCAGCGCGTTTCTGGACAACATGGCCTCGCTGATGCGGCACATCCCGTTCTGGCGCAATCTCGGCTGGAGCTTCTATACGGCCACCCTGCAGACCCTGCTGACGCTGCTCGTCACGTCGATGGCGGGCTACGCGTTCGCGATGTACGAGTTCCGCTTCAAGAAGGCGCTGTTCGCCATCGCGCTGACGGCGATGCTGGTGCCGCCGTTCCTCGGCATGATTCCGACCTTCATGACGATGAATCTGCTCGGCTGGATCAACGAGCCTCGCGCGCTGTACGTGCCCGGCGCGGCCGCCGCGCTCGGCGTGTTCCTGATGCGCCAGTATGTTGCGTCGGCGATTCCGTCGGAGCTCATCGAGGCGGCGCGTATCGACGGTTGCGGCGAATTCCGCATCTACTGGAGCGTGGTGCTGCCGCTGCTGGGACCGGCATTGGGCACGCTTGGGCTCATCAGCTTCATCCAGGCATGGAATAACTTCCTGTCGGCGCTCGTCGTGCTGCGCTCGCCGTCGATGTATACGCTGCCGCTCGCGCTGCGCATTCTGCAGAGCCCGACCAATTCGGATTGGGGCGCGGTAATGGCGGGTTCGGCGGTTGCGGTGCTGCCGCTCCTCGTGCTGTTCGCGTTCACTTCACGCCGGTTGATCGACGGTCTGACGACCGGCGCGGTCAAGGCCTGATCCGGTTTCATCCCGCTTACTTCGAGCCCTCACCGGGGCATGACTATCTAGGACAACGCTATTTATGTCGACATATCGGTTCAAAGAAGATTTCGTTTGGGGCGTCGCCACCAGCTCCTATCAGATTGAAGGCGCAGCGCATGAAGACGGCCGCGGCCCGTCGATCTGGGACGCGTTCTGCAGTGTGCCGGGCAAGGTCGTGAACGGCGAGAACGGCGATGTCGCGTGCGATCACTATCATCGTCTCGAGCAGGATCTCGACCTGATGGCCGACCTCGGCATGCAGGCCTATCGTTTCTCGATCGCATGGCCGCGCGTGCAGCCGGACGGCCGTGGCGGGTTCAACGAGAAAGGCCTCGGCTTCTATGAGCGTCTCGTCGACGGCTTGCTCAA
>NZ_NPIH01000161.1 GCF_012275575.1 Paraburkholderia sp. SG-MS1
CCGCATGCCACGATTGCGCCGCGCGGCTCAGCCACGGACTCAGGCTCGCGCCGAGTCCGCCGCCGCCCATGATCGATGCGGAGAACACGCCCATCGCCAACGGCACTCGCGCCTGAAAACGCTGCTTCATGACGGCAGGCAGCAGCGCCTGGATCGCCGCGACGCCCGCACCCGCGAGTATCGCCGTCGCGAGCAGCGCGGCGCCGCTCGACGCCGTCCATCTCGCCGCGC
>NZ_NPIH01000162.1 GCF_012275575.1 Paraburkholderia sp. SG-MS1
CGGCATTTATCCGGCCGTCTCGCCCGGCGGCTGGCAGCTGATCGGCCGCACCGGGCTGCCGCTGTTCGACCCGGCGCGCCGCCCCCCCACCCTGTTGCAGCCGGGCGACCGTGTGCGTTTCACCGTCGCGGAGATACACGCATGATCGATGTGATTCGCGCAGGTCTGTTGACCACGATCCAGGACCTCGGCCGTCACGGCCAACGGCATCTGGGCGTCGCGATGGGGGGCGCGCTCGACCGGCTGTCGCTCGAAGTCGGCAACCGGCTGGTCGGCAACCGGCCCGACGCGGCCGGTCTGGAAATCACCTTCGGTCCGACCGTGCTGCGCTTTCTGCGCGCGACACGGGTCGCCATCACCGGTACCGAATTCGGCGCGACGCTCGACGGCAAGCCGGTCTATTCGTGGTGGAGCCTGCCCGTGCAAGCCGGCCAGGAGCTGGTGCTGAACGCGGCGAAACGCGGCATGCGCGGCTACGTCAGTGTGGCGGGCGGCATCGATGTGCTGCCCATGCTCGGCTCGCGCAGCACCGATCTCGCCGGTCATTTCGGCGGACTTGGCGGCCGCGCGCTGCGCGACGGCGACCGCCTGCCGGTCGGCGTGCCGCAGCAGCGGGGCCGGGTCGGCTTCACGCCCGAGGCGCCGGAGTTCGGTGTGAAGGCGCCCAGCTGGTGCAAGTTCGTGCTGGTTCACGAGCCGCTGCGGCGCGGCCGGCATCCGTCGGGCGTGCCGTGGGCGGTGCCGATCCGCGTGCTGCGCGGCCCGGAATACGACAGCTTCACCGAGGCCGCGCACGAATCGTTCTGGGCCGACGAATGGCTCGTCACCCCAAACAGCAACCGCATGGGTTATCGCCTCGCCGGCGCCGAACTGGAACGCACCCGCAAGACCGACCTGCTCTCGCACGCGGTGCTGCCTGGCACGATCCAGGTGCCGCCGAACGGCCAGCCGATCGTATTGATGAGCGACGCGCAAACCACCGGCGGCTATCCAAAGATCGGCGCGGTGATCCAGGCCGATCTGTGGAAGCTCGCGCAGGTCCGTCTGAACGCCGCGGTGCGCTTCATCCCGACCACGCTGTTCGAAGCGCGCCAGGCTTTGCTGGAAGAACATACGTACTTGCGGCAGATCGACGCCGCAATCGCGATGCATGAAGAACGCTGCGCGCGCCAGTCGGCGGTCGCGGCGCTGTAACACTCAGTAGGGGAACACCATGGAAATCGATTTGAACGCCGACCTCGGCGAAGGCTGCGGCTCCGACGAGGCGCTGCTCGACCTCGTCAGCTCGGCGAATATCGCCTGCGGCTGGCACGCGGGCGGCCCCAATGCGATGCGCGAATGCGTGCGCTGGGCGGTGCAGAAAGGCGTGTCGATCGGCGCGCATCCGAGCTTCAACGACCCGGAGAATTTCGGCCGCAAGGAAATGGATCTGCCGGCCGGCGAGATTTACGCGGGCGTGCTGTATCAACTCGGCGCGCTGTCGGCGATCGCCCAGGCGGAGGGCGGGCGCATCGCGCACGTCAAGCCGCACGGCGCGTTGTACAACCAGGCCGCGCGCGACGCGAAGATCGCCGACGCGATCGTTTCGGCGGTGCACGATTTCGATCCGTCGGTGGCCGTGTTCGCGCTCGCCAACAGCGGTCTCGTGACGGCGGCTCGCAACGCGGGTCTCGTCGCGATCGAAGAAGTGTTCGCCGACCGTGGCTATCGTGCCGATGGCTCGCTCGTGCCGCGCAAGGAACCGGGCGCGCTGCTCGACGATGAAAACGAAGTGCTCGAACGCACGCTCGCCATGATCCGCGAGCAGCGCGTGCGGGCCGTGGACGGCCAATGGGTGCCGCTGAACGCGCAGACCATTTGTCTGCACGGCGACGGGCCGCATGCGCTGGCGTTCGCGCGGCGCATTCGCGGCGCCCTGGAGGCTGCCGGCATCGACGTTCACGCGGCCAACGCCGCTCGCGCCTGAGCGGCGGCTGAGGCGACCAGCCAGACAGCGCAAACATTGCCAGCGACACCTCCGACGCCCCGCTCTCGAGCGGGGCGTTTGCCGGGTGGAGGATGGATTGCAATACCCGGCGGGCAAACCCCGAACACAGGTGCAGGTGCAGGTGCAGGTGCAGATGTGTACGCAGTTCGAAGCAACGCGGCCATCAAGAGCCGTGGCAACACCAAGACGGCGCATGGAACACCACGCGCCGGCCCACGTCAGCCGCTACCCGCGGTGAGGTTAAAACCCTGTCTGGAGATCCTGATGCAGTCAACTGTCAGTTTATGGCCGCTCATCGGCGTGGCCGTCATCATCGTCGGCTTTCTATTGCGGTTCAATCCGATGCTGATCGTCGCGGTCGCCGCGATCGTCACCGGTCTCGCCGCGCACTTCCCGCCTGAAAAAATCCTCGCGCAGATCGGTACCGGCTTCATCAAGACGCGCAACATCCCGTTGATCATTCTTTTGCCGCTCGCCGTGATCGGCCTGCTCGAACGCCATGGGCTGCGCGAGCGTGCCCAGGCGTGGATCGGCGGCATCAAGGCGGCCACCGCCGGGCGTCTGCTGATCGTCTATCTGCTTGTGCGCGAGCTGACCGCCGCGGTCGGACTGACCGGACTCGGCGGGCATCCGCAGATGGTGCGCCCGCTGATCGCGCCGATGGCCGAAGGCGCGGCCGAAACCCGCTTCGGCAAGATCAGCGACGCGGTCCGTTTCAAGTTGCGCGCGTTCGCCGCGGCCACCGACAACGTCGGCCTCTTCTTTGGCGAGGACATCTTCGTCGCGTTCGGCGCGATCGTGCTGATGACGACCTTCCTGAAGGAAGCGGGCATCGTCGTCGAGCCGATTCACGTCGCGCTGTGGGGCATCCCGACCGCGATCTGCGCGTTCATCGTGCACGGCTTCCGGCTGTATCTGCTCGATCGCCGGCTCGAACGCGAACTGCGCGGCAATGCCAGGGGCGGCAGCGCTGCCGTGTCGACGCCATCCCCAGCGGGAGACAAAGCATGACGTTTACCATCACCTATCTGTTCTGGCTGCTGGGCGTGGTGCTGCTGATCGTCGGCGGCATGATCGTCACCGACAGGACGCATCCGCGCCGTCTCACCGCAGGGGGCTTCTGGATTCTCTATGCGCTGATCTTCCTGATCGGCGACCGGTTGCCGCCGGCGGTGGTTGGCGTCGCGGTGATCGTGATGGCGCTGATCGCCGGTTTCGGCGGCGTCACCGCGGCCAGGCCGAAAACGCTGTCGCTCGACGCGCGCAAGGCAAGCGCCGCGCGTCTCGGTAACAAGCTATTCGTGCCCGCGCTGACGATCCCGGTCATCACCGTGATCATCACGCTGTCGGCGAGTCACCTGGTATTCGGCGGTATGCCGCTGATCGAGAAGGCCAACGTCACACTGATCGGCTTCGGCATCGGCTGCGTGATCGCGCTGGCGGTGGCCTGCGTGATGACGCGCGACACCGTCGGCCAGTCGATGAAGGAAGCGCGCCGGCTGGTCGATGCGCTGTCGTGGGCCGCGGTGCTGCCACAGATGCTCGGGATGCTCGGCCTCGTGTTCTCGGACGCGGGTGTGGGCAAGGCCGTCGCGCACGTGACCACGTCCTACATCAGCCTCGACTATCGCTTCGTCGCGGTGGCCGTGTACTGCATCGGCATGGCGCTCTTCACGATGGTGATGGGCAACGGCTTCGCCGCATTCCCGGTGATGACGGGTGGCGTCGGCGTGCCGATTCTGGTCGGCGTGTTTCACGGCAACCCGGCGGTGATGGTCGCGATCGGCATGTTCTCCGGCTACTGCGGCACGCTGATGACGCCGATGGCCGCGAACTTCAACATGGTCCCGGCCGCGCTGCTCGAACTGCCGGACAAGAACGCGGTAATCAAGGTGCAGATTCCCACCGCGCTCACCTTGCTGGTCGTCAACATCTTCCTGTTGAATTTCCTGATGTTCCTGTAGGGCGTTTGCCTTCAAGGCGCTCTATGCCGACGCATCACAGCGCGCAGCTGTGATGCGTCGCTCAAGCACTCGTTGCTGATCGTACGCAACCGAATTAAGAAGCGTCCGATCGTCGGAACAGGGAACGGCACTTAAGATCGCGGATGGCTTCCCATCCCACGCGCCGGTGCGTGCATTGCGCGCCGCTTGCGATCCTCTGCAGGTGTCCATGGAACATCCATCCCGCCGCGACGGCGGCTCCGCCGCCCACGTCACCGCGTTGATCGACGCCGCGCTCGCCGCGCACCAGGCAGGCCAGCTCGACGCCGCCGACGCACTCTACCGGCAAACCCTCACACTCGATCCCTCGCACGCGAAGGGGCTGCATTACTTCGGCGTGCTGCATCATCAGCGCGGCCAGCACGACACCGCCGCTCGCCTGATGAGCCGGGCGCTCAAGCTCGATCGCCGCGACGCCGCGTGCTGGAGCAATCGGGGTCTCGTGGCCGCCGCGCTCGGCCACCTCGACGAAGCCACGATCTGCTACGACCAGGCGCTGCAACTCCAGCCAGGTTTCGCCGACGCGCGCAACAACCTCGGTGTCGCGCTGCAAGCGCAAGGCGCGCTGAACGAAGCACTCGAACAATACCGGCTCGCGCTGGCATCGAACCCCGCGATGATCGACGCGCATCTGAACCTCGGCACGGTGCTGAGCAAGCTTGGCCGTTTCGACGAAGCGCTCGCGAGCTATCGCGATGTGCTTGCGCTCGACTCGAACATGGCCGAAGCGCATTTCAACGCGGGCAATGCGTATCACGCGCAAGGCCGTCACGACGCGGCCCTCGCCAGTTTCGAGCGGGCGCTCGCGTTGCGCCCGGATTACGTGGAGGCGCACGTCAATCTGGGCAGCCTGATTGGCCGGCTCGGCGACTATGCGGGCGCCGAAGCGCATTACCGGCGCGCGGTCGCGCTCAGGCCGAATCCGACCCACCTCGTGTGCCTCGGCGGTTCGCTGGCCGCGCAAGGCCCGCTGAAAGAAGACGGCGAAGAAGAGGGCTTGTATCGCCAGGCGCTCGCGCTCGATCCTCACTACGCGGATGCGCATCAGAATCTCGCGTGGCTGCTGCTCAAGCGCGGCGATTACAGGCAAGGCTGGGCGGAGTTCGCGCTGCGCTGGCGCAAGCGGGACTACGACGCGATCGCAGTGCCTGGCGTCGCCGAATGGCGTGGCGAGCCGCTCGACGGACGGCGTCTGCTGGTGGCCGGCGAACAGGGTTTCGGCGACCACTTCCAGTTCCTGCGCTTTGCGCGCGTGTTGCAGCAGCGCGGCGCGACGGTCGACCTCTGCGTGCGCGAGCCGTTACTGCCGTTGGTCGAACGGATACCGGGCGTGAATCGCGCGTTCAGCGGCAAGCCCGATGCCGAGTACGATTTTTGGGTGCCGATGATGAGCGTTCCGTCCTGCCTCGGCACCGGGATCGACACCGTTCCAGCCCAACTGCCCTACCTGTTCGCCGACAAGGCGAAGCTGAAGGCATGGCGCCAGCGGTTGGGCCCCGCCAATAAATTGAAACGCAAAGTCGGCCTCGTATGGGCCGGCAGCCCCACGTTCGGCAACGACCGCTACCGCTCGATGACGCTGGCGGAGCTGAGCGCGTTGAGCGGGTTGAAGAACATCGTGTGGTATCCGCTGCAGAAAGGCGCGGCACACGCGCAATTGGCCGACGCGCCGCCTGTCTTCCGCGCCCGCGATTTCACCGCCGATCTGACCAGCTTCGACGAGACCGCCGCGCTGATCATGCTGCTCGATCTGGTAATTGCTGTCGATACCGGCGTCGCGCATCTGGCGGCCGCGCTGGGCAAGCCGGTGTGGCTGCTACTACCCGCCAACGCCGACTGGCGGTGGCTGCAAGCGCGCAACGACACGCCGTGGTATCCAGGAATGAGGTTGTTCAGGCAAAAGACGATGGGAGACTGGGAGGCGGTAGTGGCGGAAGTCGCGCAGGCTCTGCAGCGGCAATAGACTACCCCGAAGTCACCCGGGCTCGACCACGAACCCGCGCTGCCGCAAAAGCTGCAACACGCCCTTGGGTCCGCCCAGATGCAGCGCGCCGATCGCAACGAACACCGGCTTGTTCGGCGCGGCGATCTGCAGCATCCGCGACACGAAGCGGCGGTT
>NZ_NPIH01000163.1 GCF_012275575.1 Paraburkholderia sp. SG-MS1
GCGGCTCACGCATGCGCTTGCGCGCGTCGCGCGTCTGCCGCGTTTTCTCGGCTGGATCGGCGGCAGCGGGCTGGAGCCGCTGATCGCGCAATTGTGCGATGCACCCGGCTTGCCCCGCTTCATCGGCAACACGGCTGAGGCGAGCGCCGCCGTGCGCGAGCCACGGCGTTTTTTCGCGCTGCTCGATGAGCTGCGTATTCCGCATCCGGCTGTCTCGTTCGCGCGGCCCGCGACGGCCCAGGAGGGCTGGCTGTTCAAATTCGCCGACGGCTGCGGCGGCACGCACATCCAACCGGTGGCGACGCTCGGCACGCAGAGCGTGCCCGCGCGAGGCTATTTCCAGCGCATCGGTCGCGGCCGGTCGATGTCGGCCCTTTTTATTGGCGCGCAAAGCCGCGCGCTGCTGATCGGTTTCGCGGAGCAGCTCACCTGCGCACTGGGCGAGCTGGCGTTCGTCCATGCCGGTTCGATCGGTCCGATCGATGTGCCGCCGCAGGTCGCAGCGCGCATGCAGTCCGCCCTTGATGCACTCTGTGCCCGAACCGGCCTGATCGGCCTCAACAGTTGCGACTTCCTGCTCGATGGCGACGCCTTCGAGCTGCTCGAAATCAACGCGCGGCCTTCCTCCACGATGACGCTTTACGAAACGGCGTCGCCCGATGCGTGGCCGGACGGACTGCTCCAATGCCATCTCGACGCTTGCCGTTTCGACCGGCTGCCGTCGAATGGCCGCGCAGCCCTGGCGTGCCAGCCTCGCTGGCGCACGGGCCAGCGCGTGCTGTTCGCGCCCGCGCCGTTCACGGTGTCGGCCGAATTCTCCGACGCCTGTCTGCGCGACCCTCAGTGCCGCGACGTGCCGATGCCCGGCACGCGCGTCGAAGCCGGGCAGCCTGTCTGCACGCTGCTCGTGCGCGTGGCATCGGTGGACGCAGTGCGGCGCGCGCTCGATGCGCAGCGCGCCCTCGTCCTGCAACGAATCGAAACCTGCGATGAGCCCGACCATGTCCGCCTCCCCTACCTCGCCTGACACTTCCCGGCCAGCCGCCGCACCCAGCGTCAACGCGCTGAGCGAGCGCCTCGTCGCCCGGCTGATCGACGATGCCGCCCGCCTTGGCGTCGTCATCAGCCATACGGCAGGCGGCACCGTGATCGTGGACGCCGGGGTCGACGCCCCCGGCAGCATCGACGCCGGCGTGCTGATCGCGCGCATTTGCATGGGTGGGCTCGGACGCGTCGCGGTGCGCTCGAACTTCGACGCGGCGCCGCTCTGGCCCACGATGATCGAAGCGCACACGTCGACACCGGTGCTGGCGTGCCTCGGCAGTCAGTACGCGGGATGGAGCCTCGCGGCCACCAAGGAACAGACCGGCGGCAAAAAGTTCTTTTCGCTCGGCTCCGGTCCCGCGCGCGCGCTGGCCGTCAAGGAGCCGCTGTTCGCCGAACTCGGCTATCGCGACCGCCACGAACGTGGCGTGCTCGTACTCGAAGTCGATCGCATGCCGCCGCAGGTCATCATCGACAAGGTGCTCCATGATTGCGGCCTCGCGCCCGAAGCGCTCACGCTGATCGTCACGCCGACACACTCTGTCGCGGGGACGGTACAGGTGGTGGCGCGGGTGGTGGAAGTTGCGCTGCACAAGACGCACGTGCTCGGCGTGCCGCTCGATGAAGTCGTGGAAGGCACGGGCTCGGCCCCGTTGCCGCCGCCCGCGCCCGACGGCATCCAGGCGATGGGCCGCACCAACGACGCGATCCTGTACGGTGGCCGCGTCCATCTGACGGTCAGGCAAGACGACACCGCGCGGCGCCTCGCCGGGAGCTTGCCTGCCGCGAATTCGCGCGACTACGGACGGCCGTTCGCGGACATCTTCACGTCGTTCAACTACGACTTCTACCAGATCGATCCGGCGCTGTTCGCGCCCGCAGAAGTGTGGGTGAGCAGCCTCGAAAGCGGCGCGACCTATCACGGCGGACAGCTCGACAGCGCGTTGCTGCAGGACCAATGGGGCGGCAAGCCCGTCGCGCCATGACGCTCACGCGAGCTGGCGCGACGCCGGAGATCGACTCCGACGCCAGGTCCGACGCGAAGCACGACGCGAAGCACGCGGGCGTGCGCATCGCGATCCTGACCGACGAAACCGGCTGGCACACCGGACGGCTGAAAAAAGCGTTCCGCGCGCGCGGCGCCGAGGCGCGCTGTGTCGACCTCGCGGATTGCCGCATCGACACCACGTGGCAACCTCACGGGCTGGTGGTGCCGGGCTTCGGTCATGGGCTGCCTGACGCGGTCTTCGTGCGCGGCATCGCCGGCGGCACCTTCGAGCAGGTGACGCTGCGCCTGGGCATCCTGCACGCGCTGCGTGAATCGGGCGTGCCGGTCTACAACGATGCGCGCGCGATCGAGCGCAGCGTGGACAAATCGATGACCAGCTTCCTGCTGCACCGTGCCGGCGTACCGACACCGGCGACGTGGGCGGTCGAATCCGCGGCCTTCGCACAGCGCGTGCTGATGCGCGAGGCGGCCGCCGGCCGCCAGGTCGTGCTCAAACCGTTGTTCGGCTCGCAAGGCCACGGCCTCAAACGGCTCGGCGCGCGCCGCGGCGGGCTCGCGCCATTGCCGTCGCTGGCGCCTTACCGGCAGGTTGCTTATCTGCAGCGTTATGTCGCTGGCGGGCGGCCCGGGTTCGACTGGCGCGTGCTGGTGATCGGCGGGCGCGCGGTGGCGGCGATGCGGCGCGTCGGCGGCAAGGAATGGATTCACAACTTCGCGCAAGGCGCGCGCTGCGAGCCGGCCGAACTCGATGCGCCGCTCGCCCAAACGGCCGTGCAGGCAGCCGCCGCGCTCGGCCTCGACTATGCCGGCGTGGATCTGATCCCCAATCCCGACGACGCCACGCGTCCGCTCGTGCTCGAAGTGAACGGCGTGGCCGCATGGCGCGGCTTGCAGTCGGTCACGCCGCTCGACCTCGCGGCGGCGCTCGCCAATGATCTGCTCGAGCGCAAGCTCGCCGCGCAGCGGCTTTTGCTCACGCAGGCCGATGCGTCAGCCGCTACACCTGCCGTCGCCACGCGGCCCGCACGCCATGCCTGAGACCGGCGCGCTCACGCCCGACCAGGTTCGCGCGGCGTTCCTGCAAGCCTGCGCGCTCGACGTGGCCACGCCGAAACCCGGCAACGTCAGCATGCAAAGCCCCGGCCACGGCATGAGCGGCGCGCAGTTCCTCGCCAGCGCGGACGCCGCGGCGGACGCGCTGCTCGCGCACGGCGCGCCGGTCGGCCGGCGCATTCTCGGTGCGGTCACGCGTACGCGCGACGCGGTCGGCTGCAACACGAACCTCGGCATCGTGCTGCTCGTCGCACCGCTCGCCGCGGCGCTGGAAGACTGTATGGCAGCACCGTCGGCGCACGCGTGGCGCGCGGCGACCTCGCGCACGCTGGCGGCACTCGACGTCGACGACGCGCGCCTCGCCTACCGCGCCATTGCCCTCGCGAATCCAGGCGGTCTCGGCGACGCCCCCGAGCAATCGGTCCATGCACCGCCGACGGTCGGCCTGCTCGACGCGATGCGGCTCGCCAGCGACCGCGACAGCATCGCCCGTCAATACGCGAACGGCTGTCAGGACATCTTCGAAACGGGTCTCGCCGCGTATCGCGAAGCGCCGGCGGGCGCGCCCGAAGCGGCGATGCTCGGCGTGTTCCTCGCGTTTCTCGGCGGCTGGCCCGACTCACACATTGTGCGCAAGCACGGCATGGCGCTGGCGCAGAGTGTCACGCTTGCGGCACGCGAACATCACGCGCGCTGGCGGCAAACGGCGCATCACGCATCACGCGCGCACGCGGCCGCGCAGCTCGACGCATGGGATGCCGAGCTCAAGGCGCGCGCAATCAACCCCGGCACCAGTGCGGATCTCGCGGTCGCCACGCTGTTCGTCGCCGCTTGCCTCGAGAGTGGCTGACAAACAGGCGTCAGGTGATCCGCGCCACGCACTGGCACGGAACATGTTAGTTAGTACCGCCGTGCATCAATACGCCGCCGTGCGATGCAGGAGCAGGACGATTGCAGGCGGCGGCCAATCAGCAGGTCCGTAACCACTCATCGGAGGAACAGAATGGCCAAGATCAACCGCGTCATGATCGGAGAGTCGCTAGTCGGCGACGGCAACGAGGTCGCGCACATCGACTTGCTGATCGGACCGCGAGGTTCCGCTGCGGAAACCGCGTTCTGCCACGCGCTCACCAACAATAAGGATGGCTTCACATCTTTGCTCGCGGTCGTCGCCCCGAATCTGCTTACCAAGCCGAACACGATCCTCTTCAACAAGGTGACGATCAAGGGCGCGAAGCAGGCCGTGCAGATGTTCGGCCCCGCGCAGCACGCGGTTGCCCTCGCGGTCGCCGACAGTGTCGAGGACGGCACGATTCCGCAGGATGAGGCGGACGATCTGTTCCTGTGCGTCGGCGTGTTCATTCACTGGCAGGCGGACGACGACAAGAAGATCCAGCAGTTCAACTATCAGGCGACGCGCGAGGCAATCAAACGCGCCGTCAACGGCGAACCGAGCGCGGCGGAAGTCGTCGCGAAGAAAGGCACGGTCGCGCATCCGTTCGCACCGAACTGATCACGCGCGGCATCGGAGGAGGCGCGGTGCCCGCAAGGGGCCGCCTCCTCACGCATTCTGTTGCACGGCCGAACGCACGTATGTTCGACAAGCAGGCTCAATGCTCCCGCAGAGGCATGACAATGACCATCAGATGTCGCGCGCTTTTCGCCTTCACCTGCCTCGCGCTGGCAGCACCGCTCAGCTGGGCGGAAGGCGATGCGCCCGCCGGACCCGCTCCGGCGGGCGGCTACAACTACCCGACTCAGGGCCGCGTGGAATACGTGCTGACCTGCATGGACGACAATGGCCACGATTTCGCGAACGTCTATAAATGCTCGTGCGTGATCGACAGGATGGCGGCCGCGCTTCCGTACGACGAATTCGTCGCCCAGTCGACCTTCTCGAAGTACGCGACGCTCGGCGGTGAGGGCGGCTCGGAATTCCGCGTCGACCATGCGAAGTCGCAAACGAAAAAATTCCGCGCGCTGCAGATGACGGCGTATCAGGCGTGCGGGTTGGGTTCGCAGAAGACACCCACGGCTGCAAAGTAGTGACGCGATGCACCGCCAATGCGGTGCATGCAAGTGGTGGAGGGCGCCGCCAGTGCGGCGCCGCGTCACCCGCCCCGTTTAATTCGGCACCAGCCCTTCTCCCAGCGATGCATAACTGACGATGCCGGCACCGGTCGCGGACAGTTCACCGCGCCGCCGTTCGATCTGCACACCCACCGCCGCCACGTCGTCGAATTTCGCCGGCTTCGCGAGCGACACCCGGACCCAGTGAGCGCCGAAATCCGCAATCAGTAATTGCGCGATGTTTTCCGCGA
Source organism: Paraburkholderia sp. SG-MS1 (assembly GCF_012275575.1). Taxonomy (GTDB): domain Bacteria; phylum Pseudomonadota; class Gammaproteobacteria; order Burkholderiales; family Burkholderiaceae; genus Paraburkholderia. Next base: position 5,428 of record NZ_NPIH01000163.1, read on the forward strand.
GCGCTTCGAGCAAGCGGACCCGATGTGTCGCGAACAGATCGAGCAATGCACTGCGTACGGCCGCATAGTTGACCGTGTCCTCGATCCGGTCCGTCGTGCAGGCACGAATCGCCGGCACGCCGATCGCGAGGTTCATGCGCACCGGTTGCGGGACATGCTGCTCGCTGCTGTCGATACCGATGACCGTCTGGCCGACGAAGTTTTCAATGAAGACGATGTCCATACGCTCGGGCAACGCAGCGGTGTTGGAGATGCCGGGGAAAGCGGCAAGGCGAACAGTATCGATACGATCCATGGTGTGCTCCGCCGCGACGCGGCTTCGGGTTAATACTGCATCAGGAACAGCGGCAACGGCGGCACACTCTGTGCCGAAGGTGCGACAACGCCGTCGAATAGACCCGTCAACAACGCAACGAATGAAGAAAAGCAAATATCGGGCACAGCCGGTGGTGTTAATGCGACTTCCTGTTGAACCAAACCGCCATCGGGCGTAAAGTTTTAAATAGCCGCCAGAGAGAGGCCGGTCGCGTAGGCGCATGCGAACGTACGAATTCGCAGCGTCAGGGGAATACAGGATTGATAAAGCGGCATTCGTGGCGTGCTCAGTAGCCGGTCCGAAATGCCGCAACGGAGACAAACCCCATGTCGTTGCTTGCTGACAGCAATACGCACGTCCGAGAGGTGTTGAACGTCGTCAATCATCAGTTGACTACGCGCCCGACGAGCCAATCCGTCGCCCAATCGTGGGCGCGCTGCATCAACGAATTTCAGCTCGACCCCTCGCGTTTCGTCACCCCGCCAGTCCTCACGCAGTACGAACTAAGCGCGCGTCGCGAAGCGCTCGGCGATCTGATCGCCTGCTCCAAGCTCGAGATGACGACGCTGTATCAGCAACTGGCCGACCCCGAACTCGCGGTCGTGCTGGTCGATGCGGGCGGCGCGATCGTGCATCAGGTGTCGTCGGTGCCGTTTGCCGAGGCGGTCGCCGAAGACGGTTTCCGGGTCGGCGCGCTATGGAGCGAACGCGAAGCCGGCACCAACGGCATGGGCACCTGCCTTGCCGAGCGCGACTGCATCGCCGTGTGTCAGCACGAGCATTTTTATCCGCGCTATACCTCGCTTACCTGCTCCGCCGCGCCGATCTTCGACGACAGCGGCGAGATCGCGGGCGTCCTCGACGTCACGAGCCGCTCCAAGCTGCTGCAACAGCATTCGCTGGTGCTCGTCGGCATGTCGCGGCAGATGATCGAAAACCGTTTGCTCGACGCGCGTTACCGTCACGCGAACATGATTCACTTTCACAGCCGCCCGGAATTCGTCGGCACGCTGCACGGCGGCAAGCTCGCCGTCGCGGACGACAGTACGGTGCTAGCCGCGAATCGCAGCGCGCTGTTCCAGCTCGGCTTCCGCTCGCTCAGCGAACTGCGCGGGCGGCGTATCGAAGAAGCGTTCAACGCGTCGCTCGAAGATATGATCGCGCGCAGCATCCGCGGCTCGTTCCATCCGGTCACCGTGTATAGCGCGAACGCGACGAACCGCTTCTTTCTCGTTGCGCAGACCTCGCAGAACAACAGTGGGCGGGTCGCGCGCGTGCTCGGCAGCGAAGCGCCCGCCCCTCGCAACAGCGCGCCTGAAAAGCGGCCGCCCGCGCCGAAGCTCGACGAGATCGCGCACCTGGAGTTCGGCGACCCGCGCATGGCATCGCAGATTCAGCTGGCCGCGCGCGTGATCCAGCGCAAGATTCCGATCGTGCTCAGAGGCCAGACCGGCACCGGCAAGGAAGTGTTCGCGCAGGCGCTGCATAGCATCAGCCCGCATGCCGGCGGTCCTTTCGTGCCGGTCAACTGCGCGTCGTTGCCCGAGAACCTGATCGAGAGCGAACTGTTCGGCTATCGTGCGGGCGCATTCACTGGCGCGCAGCGCGAAGGACGGCGCGGCAAGATCGTGCAGGCCAACGGCGGCACCCTCTTTCTCGACGAGATCGGCGACATGCCGCTCGTGTTGCAGGCTCGTCTGCTGCGCGTGATCGAGGAACACGAGGTCACGCCGCTCGGCGCCGAAACCACCGTCAAGGTCAATTTCCAGTTGATCAGCGCGAGTCACCGCAATCTGCTCGAACTCGTGCATAGCGGGCAATTCCGCGAGGATCTCTATTACCGGCTCAAGGGTGTCGAGTTGAATCTGCCGCCGCTGCGCGAGCGGCTCGACAAGCTGCCGCTGATCCACCATCTGCTCGCGAACGAGACCGACGATCCGCCGGAACTGAGTCCGCAAGCCGAACACGCGTTGCTGAGTTATGCGTGGCCGGGCAATATCCGGCAACTGCGCCACGTGCTGCAAATGGCGATCGCACTGTCCGACGGCGAGCCGATCGGTTGCGAGGACCTGCCGCCCGAAATCACGCAACGCGCGCCGGGCGGCGACATGCCGACAGCGCTCGGCCTCGCCACCGCGGACATGGACGCGCATCTCACCGAGGACGCGGACATCTCGGCGCTCAACGCGATCCAGTTGAACGAGCGCGAAACCGTGCTGTCATTGCTCGACGAGCACCGCTGGAACGTCAGCAATGTCGCGAAGGCGCTCGGCATCAGCCGCAACACGCTGTACCGGAAGATGCGCCGGCTGCACATCCGGCTGTCGCATGAAGGCTCGCCGTCCGACGGAATGCCGCTCGATCTCGACGCATGACCCCGACGCCCGCACGCGATCTCGCCGACTTCAAGCCGGACGCGCGCTTCGCGTGGTGCGTGACCGGCTCCGGCCATCTGCTCGAAGAGTCCATCGCGCTCGCGCTGCTATTGCCGCGCGTGGACCTCTTCCTGTCCGCGGCGGCAGAGGAAGTGCTGCCCCTGTATGGCTGGCCAATCGACAAACTCCGTGAAAAATTCCGCGTGCTGCGCGACAACAGCGCGAGCGGCGTGCCGGTCGGGATGCTTTATCACGGCGTCTATCACACGGTCGTGATCGCGCCGGCCACCAGCAACACCGTCGCCAAATGCGCGTACGGCATCTCGGACACGTTGCCTACCAACATGTACGCGCAGGCCGGCAAGCAATGTATCCCGGGCATCGTCTTTGCATGTGACACCGAGCCGACCGTGATCACGGCGAGCCCCGACGAATGGGTCGAACTGCGGCCACGGACGATCGAACTCGACAACGTTGAGCGCCTGTCGCGCTTCGAATACACGACGCTCGCCCGCTCGCTCGACGACCTCAAAGCGGCGCTCGATCAACGCCTGTCGACCCTCGATCTTGCATGGACCACATCCTCTTCCTGACCGGCCGGCTTGCCGAACCGAGTCTGCTGCGCGTGCTCGACGGCATGGCGCCGACGCCATTCAGCTGGGAGGTCCGCGAAATCGGTCTGCAGGTCGCCGCGCTGATGACGGCCGACCTGATCCAGCGCCGCGTGCCCGCCCCGCTCACCGCGCAACGGGTGATCGTGCCCGGGCGCTGCCGCGGCGATCTCGATGCGCTCACCCTTCACTATGGCGTGCCGTTCGAACGCGGTCCCGAAGAGGTCAAGGACCTGCCGCAATTTTTCGGCCGCAAGGCGAAGCCGTTCGATCTGAGCCGCTATGAAACCGAGATTTTCGCGGAGATCGTCGACGCGCCGCGCCTCGAGCTCGACGGCATCGCGCGCCGTGCGAGCGAGTATGCGGCTCAGGGCGCCGACGTGATCGACATCGGCTGTCTGCCTGAAACGCCGTTTCCCCATCTCGAAGACGCGGTCCGGCGGCTGAAGGCCGAAGGCTATCGCGTGAGCGTCGATTCGATGCGCACCGACGAACTCTTGCGCGGCGGCCGCGCGGGCGCCGACTATTTGATGAGCCTGAACCTGGACACGCTCTGGATCGCCGACGAAGTACCGTCGACGCCGATCCTCGTCGCGCGCGAGCCGGCCGACCCTGCCTCGCTCGATGCCGCGATCGAACAACTGTCCATGAAAGGCCGCGCCTTCTACGCCGATCCGATTCTCGACCCGATTCCGTTCGGGCTCGCCGTATCGGTGGCGCGCTACGTGCGCTTGCGCGAACGCTATCCGGACATCGCGATCATGATGGGCATCGGCAACGTGACGGAGTTGACCGAAGCCGACACGAGCGGCATCAACGCGGTGCTGCTGGGCATGGCCGCCGAGTTGCGGATCGGCGCGGTGCTCACTACGTCGGTGAGTCTGCATGCGCGGCGTGCGCTACGCGAGGCCGACGTCGCGCGCCGCGTCATGCATGCCGCGCGCGACGCGCAAGTGCTGCCGAAAGGCATCAGCAGCGATCTCGCGACTGTCCATGCGAAACGCCCATTTCCCTATAGCGCCGACGAGATCGACGAGTTGGCGCGCAGCGTGCGCGATCCGAATTTCCGCGTGCAGGTCAGCGCCGACGGCATTCACGTCTATAACCGCGACGGCCATCGGCGCGCGGAAGACCCGTTCGCGCTTTATCCGCAACTGAATCTCGATACCGACGGCGGCCACGCGTTCTATATGGGCGTGCAGCTCGCCCGCGCGGAAATCGCCTGGCGGCTCGGCAAGCGCTTCGATCAGGACCAGCCGCTCGACTGGGGCTGCGCGCTCGATCGTCCCGACGAAGATCTGCTCGCCTGGCGCGCACCCGGCGAGACGATGAAGAAAGGCTGACGTCCAGTCATCCCAGCGCGGCCACGCCTGCGCTTTGCGCCACCGTATCGAGTGCGTCGCGCAGGCGGCCGATTGCCTGCTTGCGATCGGGCGCACCGAACACAGCCGACCCCGCGACGAACACATCGGCGCCCGCCGCAGCGATGCGCGCGATGTTCGACGCATTCACGCCGCCATCGACTTCGACCAGCAGTGGCCGGCCGGTACGCTGCATGGTCGTGTCGACACGCTCGCGCAACAGCCGCAACTTATCCAGCGTTTGCCCGATGAACGCCTGCCCGCCGAAGCCCGGATTGACCGACATCACGAGCACGACGTCGAGCATGTCCGTCACGTGATCGAGCACGGCGAGCGGCGTGGACGGGTTCAGCGCGAGTCCGGCGCGCACGCCGTGCGACTTGATCAGTTCGATGGTGCGATGCACATGCAGCGACGCCTCGGGATGAAAACTGATCGAATTCGCGCCCGCCTCGGCAAAGGCGGCGACGAGCGGATCGACCGGCATCGTCATCAGATGCACGTCGAACGGTATCGTTGTATATGGCCGGATCGCCGAGCACACCAGCGGCCCGACGGTCAGGTTCGGCACGTAGTGGTTATCCATCACATCGAGATGAAGCCAGTCCGCGCCGGCTGCGCCGACGTCGCGCACCTCGTCCGCGAGACGGGCGAAGTCCGCCGACAGCAGCGACGGGGCAATCAGGAATTCACGCATGACGTTCTCCCGCCCAATGGTTCAGTGATAGCGGCGCGCCATCGCCTCGAGCGGGAGCGGCTTGATACGTGCCGCCTGGCCCGCGCAGCCAAACGCCTCGAAGCGCTCGGCGCAGAGTGCGCTCGCGGCCGCCGTCGCCGCCTTGAGCGCCGCGCGCGGATCGAACTCGGAGCGTGCGTTGGCGAGCGACTTGCGCATCGCGCCGCTCATCGCGAGCCGGATGTCGGTGTCGATGTTGACCTTGCGCACGCCATGCGCAATGCCGCGCCGGATTTCCTCGACCGGCACGCCGTACGTCTGCGGAATCTCACCGCCGTATTCGCGGATCACCGCCAGCCATTCCTGCGGCACCGACGACGAACCATGCATCACGAGATGTGCGTTCGGAATCCGTTCGTGAATGTCGATGATCCGGTCGATCGCGAGAATGTCGCCGGTCGGCTCGCGGCTGAACTTGTAGGCGCCATGCGAGGTGCCGATCGCGATCGCGAGCGCATCGACGCCGGTCGCTTCGACGAAGCGCCACGCTTGCTCGGGGTCGGTGAGGAGATCGTCATGCGTGAGCCGGCCGCTCGCGCCGACGCCGTCCTCCTCGCCCGCCGTGCCGGTTTCGAGCGAGCCGAGGCAACCCAGTTCGCCTTCGACCGAGACGCCCACCGCGTGCGCCGCTTCCACCACGCGGCGGCTCACGTCGACGTTGTAGTCGTAGGCGGCGGGCGTTTTCTGATCCGGCAGCAGCGAGCCGTCCATCATCACCGACGTGAAGCCCGAGCGGATCGCCTGCTGGCAAACGGCGGGGCTCGCGCCGTGATCCTGATGCAGCACCAGCGGGATATCCGGGTGCGCCTCCAGCGCGGCGAGCACGAGATGGCGCAGATAGGGCTCGCCCGCAT
>NZ_NPIH01000164.1 GCF_012275575.1 Paraburkholderia sp. SG-MS1
GGTCGCGCGCAGCGCGCAGTTGCCCGCCGGTCTGAAGCTGCCGACGGTCAACGGCCCGATGCTGCTCGTCGCCGACAATCCCGTCGCGCCGGGCAAGAAGCTGCTGATCGTGACGGGCCGCACCGCGCAGGAAGTCGATCAGGCCAGCGCCGCGCTCGTGCTCGGCAAGACGGCGATGGCGGGGCCCGCCGTGCGCATCGGCCAGATCGACATCGGCGCGCCGCGCAAGCCGTACGATGCGCCGCGCTGGGTGCCCGTGGATCGCCCGGTCGCGTTCAAGGAACTGATCGACACGCCG
>NZ_NPIH01000165.1 GCF_012275575.1 Paraburkholderia sp. SG-MS1
GTCGAAGACAACCTGCGCTATCCGTTCGAATTGCACGCCTATCGCGACGTGCGCTTCGACCGCGCGCGAGCGACGAGTCTCGCCACGCAGGCGGGCCGCGCCGACGACTTTCTCGACAAACGCGCGAGCGAACTATCTGGCGGCGAAGCGCAGATCACCGCGCTGATCCGCGTGCTGGAACTCGCGCCCGAGGTGCTGCTGCTCGACGAACCTACCGCATCGCTCGACCCGGAGTCCTCGCTGGCGATCGAAGCGCTGGTGCGCGCGTGGTTCGACGCCGATCCGGGCGGTCATGCGTCGGTCTGGGTGTCGCACGATCCGGCGCAAGCGGCGCGCATGAGCGAACGCCATCTGACGATGCGCGCCGGCAAGCTCGGCGAAATCGCCGCGCCCATGTCCGCCCATCCGGAGCCCGCGCCATGACATTGCAGAACCTGAGTTTGTGGGACGTCGCGATCGCCGCGCTGCTGATCGTCGTGAACGGCGCGGTGTCGGTGGCGCTGAAGCTCGATCTCGAACGCAAGCTCGCATGGGCTGCGCTGCGCACCGTGGTGCAACTGCTTGCGATCGGCTATGTGCTCGGCTGGGTGTTCAGTTACGACCGCTGGTACGTCGTGCTGCCGCTGATGATCGTGATGACGCTGATCGCCGGATTCGCTGGCGCGGGGCGCGGCAGCCGTACCTATGCCGGGCAACGCGCCGACAGCGTGCTGTCGATCTGGGTCAGTTCGTGGCTGGTGGCCGCGGTCGGTTTGTTCGTCGTGATCCGCATTCGCCCCTGGTACGAACCGCAGTATGCGATTCCGATTCTCGGGATGATCCTCGGCAATACGCTGACCGGCGTGTCGCTCGGCATCGA
>NZ_NPIH01000166.1 GCF_012275575.1 Paraburkholderia sp. SG-MS1
CAGCAGCACGCCCGCGCTCGCTGTTCGGCGAGATTCTCGACTGGATGCTGGCGCCGCTGCTGCTGCTCTGGCCCATGAGCCTCGCGGTCACCTATCTGGTCGCCAAGTCGATCGCGAACGGCCCGTTCGACCGCGCGCTCGAAACCGATGCCTACGTGCTCGCCCGCCAGATCCATCCGGTCAATGGCGTGGCGGAGCTGTCGCTGCCCGACTCGACGCGCGACTTCCTGCGCGCCGACAACGTCGACAGCGTGTTCTATCAGGTGCTCGGCACGCGCGGCGAACTGGTGAGCGGCGAGCGCGACATGCCGCTGCCGCATGAAGAGGACCGGCCGCCGCCGGGCATCGTCGAATTTCGCGACGACGTGCTGCACGGCAACGACATCCGCGTCGCCTACACGACCGTCGAGTTTCCGCGCACGCCCGACGCGCAGCCCGTGCTGGTGCAGGTCGCCGAAACGCTCGACAAGCGCAGCCAGCTGGCCAACGACATCATCAAAGGCGTGATCCTGCCGCAGTTCGTGATTCTGCCGCTCGCGATCCTGCTGGTGTGGTTCGGCCTGTCGCGCGGCCTTGCGCCGTTGCATGCGCTGCAGGCGCACATCCGCGCGCGGCGCCCGGACGATCTTTCGCCGCTCGAAGCGCGCCGCGCGCCGCCGGAAATCGAGCCGCTGGTGACGTCTTTCAACGATCTGCTGACGCGCCTCGAGCAGAACATGGAGTTGCAAAAGCGCTTTATCGCCGACGCCGCGCATCAGATGAAAACCCCGCTCGCCGGGTTGCGCATGCAGGCCGAGCTGGCGCTGCGCCAGGATGTGTCGGCGGAAGTGCACCGCTCACTCGAACAGATCGCCACCAGTTCCGAACACGCCGCGCGGCTTGTCACCCAGTTGCTGGCGCTCGCGCGCGCGGAAAACCGTATGTCGGGGCAGATATTCGCGCCGGTTGAGGTTAGCGAGGTCGCGCGCAACGCCGTGCGCGACTGGGTGCAGGCCGCGCTCGCCAAGCAGATGGACCTCGGCTACGAGGCACCCGACGGACCCGTCGAAGTCGACGGCAATCCGGTGATGCTGCGCGAAATGCTGTCGAACCTGATCGACAATGCGATCCGCTATACGCCGCCGGGCGGGCGCATTACCGTCAGGGTGAGACATGACGCGGCGGCACGGCTGGTGCATCTGGAAGTCGAAGATACCGGCCTCGGCATTCCGGTCGCCGAACGGTCGCGGGTGATCGAGCGCTTCTACCGGATTCTCGGCCGCGAAGGCGACGGCAGCGGGCTCGGGCTGGCGATCGTCCGCGAGATCGCGACCATGCATGGCGGCGAACTGGCCATCGACGACAACGTCTACCAGGAGTCGCCGAGGCGTGCGGGGACGTTCGTGCGGGTGAGTTTGCACGTGCATGAGCGGGGCGGGACTTACCCTAACGCGCCCTGAACGGAAAAAGTAGCGCACACGTTTTTGAGATAGTTGAGCGAACATTGCCGCACTTTTCAGCGAATTTAACGGGCGTTATCGAATCCTGGCCGGCACTTCGAATTATGCTCATTCACCTCGCGACGTCAGTACGCCGTAAGTTTCCACTCCAATAATCGGTTTCACGGGAACGCCTTTACCGGCGCTCCGCGTGCATATCAATATTGGAGACAGCATATGGCTACCGTTGGCGGGCAAATCTCGCACGTGCCGATGACTCGCGAGGAGAAGCGGGTGATCTTCGCATCGTCGCTCGGGACGATTTTCGAGTGGTACGACTTCTATCTGGCCGGCTCGCTGGCGGCCTTCATTAGCAAAAGCTTCTTCTCCGGCGTCAATCCGACGGCCGCCTTCATCTTCACGCTGCTCAGCTTCGCCGCGGGCTTCGCGGTCCGGCCGTTCGGCGCGATCGTGTTCGGGCGGCTCGGCGACATGGTCGGGCGCAAGTACACGTTCCTCGTCACGATCGTGATCATGGGCTTGTCGACGTTCCTGGTCGGCTTTCTGCCCGGCTATGCAGCGATCGGCATTGCTTCGCCGGTGATCTTCATCGCGATGCGGATGCTGCAAGGTCTCGCGCTCGGCGGTGAATACGGCGGGGCCGCGACTTACGTGGCGGAACACGCGCCGCCGGGACGTCGCGGCTTCTACACCGCGTGGATCCAGACCACCGCCACGCTGGGCCTGTTCCTGTCGCTGCTGGTGATTCTCGGCGTGCGCACGGCGATGGGCGAAGACGCATTCGGCGCGTGGGGCTGGCGCATTCCGTTCGTCGCGTCGATCCTGCTGCTGGCCGTGTCGGTGTGGATTCGCCTGCAATTGCATGAATCGCCGGTGTTCGAGCGCATCAAGGCCGAGGGCAAGACGTCCAAGGCGCCGCTTTCCGAAGCGTTCGGCCAGTGGAAGAACCTGAAGGTCGTGATTCTCGCGCTGATCGGCTTGACCGCCGGCCAAGCCGTGGTGTGGTACACGGGCCAGTTCTACACGCTGTTCTTCCTGACGCAGACGCTGAAAGTCGACGGCAGCAGCGCCAACATCATGATCGCGATCGCGCTGCTGATCGGCACGCCGTTCTTCCTGTTCTTCGGCTCGCTGTCGGACCGGATCGGCCGCAAGCCGATCATCATGGCCGGCCTGCTGATCGCCGCGCTCACCTACTTCCCGCTGTTCAAGGCGCTGGCGCACTACACCAACCCGGCGCTGGAAGCGGCGACCGCGCGGGCTCCGATCGTCGTGATCGCCGATCCGGCGCAGTGCTCGTTCCAGTTCAATCCGGTCGGCACGGCGAAGTTCACGAGCTCCTGCGACATCGCGAAGAGCGCGCTGTCGCGCGCGGGCCTGAACTACGAGAACGTCGCGGCGCCGGCGGGCACGCAGGCGCAGATCCGGGTCGGCGACACGGTGGTCAACACGTTCGACGGCCACGCCGCCGATGCGAAGGAGCAAGGCAAGCTGTTCGACACGACGCTCGCCGCGACGCTGAAGGCTGCGGGCTATCCGCCGAAGGCGGATCCCTCGCAGATCAACTGGCCGATGAGCGTGGTGATCCTGACGATCCTCGTGATCTACGTGACGATGGTCTACGGTCCGATCGCCGCGATGCTGGTGGAAATGTTCCCGACGCGGATTCGCTATACCTCGATGTCGCTGCCGTATCACATCGGCAATGGCTGGTTCGGCGGGTTCCTGCCAGCCACGGCATTCGCCATCGTCGCGGCAAGGGGCAACATCTATTCGGGGCTGTGGTATCCGATTGTGATTGCGCTGGTTACGTTCGTGATTGGCGTGCTGTTCGTGCGGGAGACCAAGGACTCAGACATCTACGCGAAGGACTGAAACGCGTGATGGGCCGGGCAAATTAAAAAAGTTGTGCGCCGGGGGTTGACAGCCTCCGGCGCCGTCAGCATAATCTCGCTTCTTTCGGCGAATTAGCTCAGTTGGTTAGAGCGACGGAATCATAATCCGCAGGTCCGGGGTTCGAGTCCCTGATTCGCCACCAGCATCAGTCGCAAGGCCCGCTTCTCCTAACCGAGAGCGGGCCTTTCGTTTTACAACGACGATTTTGCTGCGGTGAACCGGCGGGCGTGTTGCGTCAGCCGTGCGAACAACCGCTTACAAGGCCATCGCCCCGCCCGTGTTAGCATCACCAAAACGATGTCTTCAATGGAGTGAGTTATCCTCCTCGCATTGATTCGTCGCCGGTTGCAAGAGAGCCGCTAACCCTCAAGGTTCAGCGGCTTTTTTTTGGCTTTCCCCATCGCAACTTCAAGGAGGTTTCTTGATGATGTTCCGCACCACCGCGCTAGCCGCGGCTACCGTTTCCATGGCGCTGCTAGGGGTCACGTCCACATCGACGGCGCGGGCCCAGACACCGACCGACAGTCAATGGCGCGCCAGCCCGATCGCCCTGTCCACGCTGCTGCAGGACGGCTACAAGATCGTCGCCGTCGTGAATGGCGCGCACGGCGCCGCCGGTCCGGCCGACACGATCTTCGTTCAGCGCGATCAGAGCGCGTTCAAATGTATCGACCCGCAGCAGCCAGACGCGCGCACGAAAGCGCCTGCCTGCTTCGAACTGGTCCCGCCATCGGGAACCGCACCGGCTCGCGAATCGAAGTAACGGCACATGCGATGAGCCGGCGCATCGCTTGGGCGCCGCCGCCACGCCGTCCTATGCGCACCTCAACGATCGACCAGGCGACTCAGATTGCCGCGCACCCGCTGCAATAGCGCGATCAGTTGCTGCGCCTCTTCATCGCTAAAACCGTTAAGCGCTTCGAGCGCCACCTCATCGCCCACCTTGCGCGCCTTGCCGAGCGTACGTCCGGCTTTGGGCGTCATGCGCACCAGGTACTCGCGGCGGTCCTGCGGATTGGCGATCCGCTCGATCCAGCCGCCCTCCGCCATGCGGTCCAGCAACCGGCCCGCCGAAATCGGCGCGACTTCGAGCAGATCCGCGAGCCGCGCCTGATTGATGTCGCCGTAATGCGCGAGATAAGCAAGCACGCGACACTGCGCGCGCGTCAGATCGACCGAGGATTTCGCGAGGTCGTCGAATCGCTTGCCTGCCAGCCGGCCGACGTCGGAAACCAGGAAGCCGAAGCGCTCTTCGAGTTGGGTTTTCATGCGCGGATTATACGAAAGCCTTTCGCCTTCGAGCGCGGTTGCGAGCGTAATTCAGCCTCCGCATAACTCCTGATGGCGGGCGCTCGTGCAAGGGATATAATAAGCATGCTTACTATATCGACGACCCCGCTCACTCATGTCCTCCGCCTCCTCGCCGGCGAGCGCGACCGCGCCGCTCAACCGGCCGATGATCACGCTCTCGATCATGCTCGCAACACTGATCCAGACGCTCGACAGCACGATCGCGAACGTGGCGCTACCGCATATGCAGGGCGCGCTGTCCGCGTCGCAGGACGAGATCACGTGGGTGCTCACTTCCTACATCGTCGCTGCCGCGATCGCGACGCCGCTCACCGGCTGGCTGTCCGACCGGCTGAGCGTGAAGCGCCTGCTGATCGTCGCGATCGGCGGCTTCACGGTATCGTCGGCGTTGTGCGGGCTGTCGGAAACGTTGACGCAGATCGTCGCGTCGCGTTTGCTGCAAGGGATTTTCGGCGCCTCACTGGTGCCGCTATCGCAGTCGATCCTGCTCGACATCAATCCGCGCGAAAAGCAGGGCCAGGCGATGGCGGTGTGGGGCATGGGCGTGATGGTCGGGCCGATTCTCGGGCCGACGCTCGGCGGCTGGCTCACCGACAGCTACAACTGGCGCTGGGTGTTCTTCATCAACGTGCCGATCGGTGCGTTTGCGCTGTTCGGCGTGGCGACCTTCCTGCCCTCGCGCGAGCCGAAACACGACGTCAAGTTCGACGCGTTCGGCTTCATCACACTCGGTCTCGCGATCGGCGCATTGCAGGCGATGCTCGATCGCGGCGAGCAGCTCGACTGGTTCGCGTCGACCGAGATCGTCATCGAGGCGCTTGTCGCGGCGATCAGCTTTGCGTTTTTTCTCGTGCACACCGCGACAGTCGGCGAGCGCTCGTTCTTCAAGTACAAGTTGCTGAAAGACCCGAACTTCGCGACCGGCACCTTCTTCATCTTCGTGATCGGCGCGGTGATGTACGCGACGCGCGCGCTCCTGCCGCCGATGCTGCAAAACCTGATGAACTATCCGGTCGCGACCACCGGCCTCGTCACCGCGCCGAGCGGCGCGGGCACGATGGTCGCGATGCTGATCGCCGGACGCCTGCTGAAGCGGATCGACGCGCGGCTGTTGCTGCTTGCCGGCTTTCTGATTTCGGCATTCGCGTTGTGGCAGATGATGCACTACACGATCGTGCTGTCGGCGTCGGACATCGTGTGGCCGGGCGTGATCCAGGGCTTCGGGCTCGGTCTCGTGTTCGTGCCGCTGAGCGCGCTGACCTTTTCGACGCTCGCACCCGAACTGCGCGCGGACGGCACCGCGACCTACAGCCTGATGCGCAATATCGGCAGCAGTATCGGCATTTCGATCGTGCAGACGCTGATGACGCGCAACACGCAGATCTCGCACGCGGACCTCGCGGCGAACGTCACGCCGTTCAATCCGGCGATGCAGCCGATGCTCAGCAGTGGCTCTGCCTACGATATCGCGGCGCTGAACGCGTCGATCACACAGCAGGCCTCGATGATCGCCTATCTGAACGACTTCAAGCTGATGTTCGTGGCGACGTTGCTGGTGATCCCGCTACTGCTGTTGATCCGCCCTTCGCGCAAGGCACCTGATGCGTCGGTCGCGCATGCCGCGATGGATTGAACGCGGCCACGCACCTACGTTCACCCCTCAATCCGCCCTCGCGTCACCCCGAGCAACGACGCCATCGCCGCACGCGCGGCAGCGGCGTTGCGCTCGCGAATCGCGTCGAACACCGCCGTATGCTCGGCCAGCGACGCGTTGAATACGTCCGCGCGTTTCGCATTCAGGCGCAGCTGCGCCTCCAGCGTACGCTCGATCAGCGTGCCCAGCGGGATCAGCAATTCGTTGCTGCACGCGGTCAGCACGCTCAAATGAAATTCCAGATCGGCGCGCACCCACTCGTCGACGTTGCGCGCGGCCACCATCGCCGCATGGGCGGCCGCGAGCGCGCGGAATGTGTCGTCCGTATGCGAGGCGGCCGCCAGAGCCGCGGCATACGGCTCGATCATCTCGCGCATTTCCTGCAGCTTGAGCGCGAACGCCATCGGCTCGGCGACGCGCGAATACCAGTCGAGCAGATCGGCATCGAGCAAGTTCCACGCGGGCTTGCGCCGCACGCGCGTGCCCACGCGCGGCCGCGATTCGATCAACCCCTTCGAAGTCAGCGTACGCAGCGCCTCGCGCAGCACCGTGCGGCTCACGCCGAACGTTTCCATCAACTCCGCCTCGCGCGGCAGAATCGAGTCGGGCGCGTAGTCGCCGCGCAGAATCGCGGTCGCCAGCAGATGGGCGACGCGCCCATGCAGATCGTGCTGAATAGCTTTCTCCCAGCGGCCCTGCGGCGCCGTTTATTGATCATGAACCCAGCGTCCGACAGGAACGTCCGGGCATCATCCCGCCTTTCGGCGTCCCGTCGCCTTGATTCGACGCCTTCCTGTGCGGCCGCCTGTGGCCACGATTTGGCGAATAATACTATTAATAGTACTTAAACGCGCTTTTGTTGTAGCATGTGAATCCTCGAAATATTTCGCGTGGCACCCAGGCCGCAAGGAGACGCACACCATGAAAATCACCAAGCTCGAAACCTTCATCGTTCCGCCGCGCTGGTGCTTCCTGAAGATCGAGACCGACGAAGGCATCGTCGGTTGGGGCGAGCCAGTGGTCGAAGGCCGCGCGCATACGGTCGCGGCCGCGGTGGAAGAGCTGTCCGACTATCTGATCGGCAAAGACCCGCTGCTGATCGAAGACCATTGGCAGGTGATGTATCGCGCGGGCTTCTACCGTGGCGGCCCGATCACGATGAGCGCGATCGCCGGCGTCGACCAGGCGTTGTGGGACATCAAGGGCAAGCATCACGGCGTGCCAGTACATGCGCTGCTCGGCGGCCAGGTGCGCGACAAGATCAAGGTGTACTCGTGGATCGGCGGCGACCGCCCGAGCGACGTCGCGAACAACGCGCGCGCGGTGGTCGAGCGCGGCTTCAAAGCCGTGAAGATGAACGGCTCGGAAGAGCTGCAGATCATCGACACGTTCGACAAGGTGCAAGGCGTGATCAACAACGTCGCGGCGGTGCGCGAGGCGGTCGGGCCGAACATCGGTATCGGCGTGGACTTCCACGGCCGCGTGCACAAGCCGATGGCGAAGGTGCTGGCGAAAGAACTCGACCCGTACAAGCTGCTCTTCATCGAGGAGCCGGTGCTGTCGGAGAACGCCGAGGCACTGCGCGACATCGTCAACCAGACCAATACGCCAATCGCGCTCGGCGAGCGCCTCTACTCGCGCTGGGACTTCAAGCACATCCTGTCGGGCGGCTACGTCGACATCATCCAGCCTGACGCGTCGCACGCGGGCGGCATCACCGAGTGCCGCAAGATCGCGTCGATGGCCGAAGCGTACGACGTCGCGCTCGCGCTGCACTGCCCGCTCGGCCCGATCGCTCTGGCAACCTGCCTGCAGATCGACGCGGTCAGCTACAACGCGTTCATCCAGGAACAGAGCCTCGGGATTCACTACAACCAGGGCAACGACCTGCTCGACTACATCAAGAATCCGGAAGTCTTCAAGTACAAAGACGGCTTCGTGTCGATTCCGCAAGGCCCGGGCCTCGGCATCGAAGTCAACGAAGAGAAGGTGCGCGAGATGGCCAAGGTCGGACATCGCTGGCGCAACCCGGTGTGGCGTCACGAGGACGGCAGCGTCGCCGAATGGTAAGCGTGTGAAGACATGCCGCTTGCGGGCGGCATGTTCGCTTTGATCGGCGAGCGGGTGTCAGTCTACGATGCCAGGCTCGCGTCAACGCTCGTGAATGCATTCGGTATGGTCTGCGCATCGTTTTCTTAGCTCGTCCTGGGCAACATGGGCTAACCGCCCAGGCCTCGTGACGACCGCCCGCCCGCCCGCATGTTACGGCGACGTGACGAACAGCCCTTTCGCAACAACGTAACATCCCGGACCGCGCACGCAGAGGCACGCGTTCCACGGACCGTTACCCGCCCGCTTCATTTCTCGCAAAGCCTTGTCATCAGGGCTATCAAGCCGTTTGTACGGCACCAGACATACGCATGGCCCGCCCCTTGCTGAAATGCTTGCAACAACGCACGCATCGGGGCACTTCATGGGCGAATTCCTTCCTGACTATCTGATCCGCGAACAGGCGGCCGTCGGCGCACTAGTCGCGTTCGGCGTGCTGCGCATCCTCGGCGCGATGCTGGCGTTCGAACGCGGCTGGCGCATCTCGGTGGTCGAGAAATGCTTCGTTGTCGCCGCCGTCGTCTATTGCCTGCCGCAGCTCTTCGATCTGCTGACGCATACGTACAGCGCGCACGCCGCCGGCGCCGAACTCGAAGGCAAGGCCGCGGGCTGCGCGATCGCGCTCTTTTGCGCGCCGATCGTCGGCCATCGACTCGGCCTCGAATAAGCCGCTTCATCAAGCGCATGCTCACCATGCGACTGCGACTGGCGAAGGAGCGCGCGAAACCTGCGTATGACGCGGGCGAAGTGCTGAAGCTCAGCTCTGGCGGACACCCCATGAGCGCCACCTGGCGCAGTCCGGTGCTGTTCGCACCGGGCAACTGGCTGATCCGCCAATGGTTCAGCGACACCGGCGAGTTGCAGCAGGAGATGTTTCCGGCGCAGACGCTGCAACGGGCAAGCCAGGACGCGCTCGCCGCCTGAAGAGCAGTAGCGGCTTGCTGGCCACCGCCAGGCGACCGTGTGTATTGCGCCGCACGCTCTTGCAGTGCGGCGCTTTTTTTGTGGTGTCCCGTTGCAAAGATGAAGCAAGGTGGACGAGCGGGCAGCGGGCGCTCGCAGCCGTACTGCAGGCGTCTTGAGACGCCGCCGTTTGCGAGCTTGGGGTGCACACGCTTCTTGCCGCAAAAATCGGTGCGCGGCGTGGCCGCCCCCACGCGGACGCTGGCGATTTCATGCACGCGTCGCACAGCTCCGCGCAACACCCCACCTCACGCCCTTCGCCCGCCCCGCTCAACTCAACCCGGCTCAACCGCCCGACGGCTTCACCCCAATGCCGCGAACGCCGGCACGCTATGCGACAGCACCGCCGCCGCGACGAACGCGCCGATCATCGCCAGCGCTTCCAGGTACAGCACGTTGACGAAGGTATGCGCATCCATCGTCGACGCCGTGCGGCGCAGGCGCGGCAGCGCGAGGAAACGGTTGAGTCCGCCGAGCACTAGCGCCATTGCGACCAGCACGAGCTTCAGCGTCAGCACATGACCCCACGTGCTGAACTGAATCGCCTGGAGCGAGCCACCCGAGCCGCGCACGGCATTGAAGATGCCGGACAGCAGCACGAACCCTACTGCCACTACCGACACATTCGACACCTGGG
>NZ_NPIH01000167.1 GCF_012275575.1 Paraburkholderia sp. SG-MS1
ACCTACGCGGGCCTGCCCGCGGCCGCGTTGACCGAAAGCACCGCCGATGCGCAGGAAATCTACGTGCAAAGCATCCAGAAGTGGTTCGAAGTGCGCCGTCAGTACATCCAGTGGGTGGACGGCCACCTCGCGCAGATGCAGATCGCGACCGACATCACCACCCGCAAGCGCGCGCAGGAACTCGCGCGCCAGCAGGACGAAAAGCTGCAGTTCACGAGCCGCCTGATGACGATGGGCGAGATGGCCTCGTCGCTCGCGCACGAACTCAATCAACCGCTCGCCGCGATCAACAACTATTGCTCCGGCACTGTCGCGCTGGTTAAATCCGGTCGCACGACGCCCGACAACCTGCTGCCGGTGCTCGAAAAAACCGCCCAGCAGGCGGTGCGCGCCGGCATGATCATCAAGCGCATCCGCGAGTTCGTGAAGCGCAGCGAGCCGAAGCGGCAAGCCACGCGCGTCGCCGATATCGTCGCGGACGCGGTGGGGCTCGCCGAGATCGAAACGCGCAAGCGCCGCATTCGTATCGTCACCGATCTGCGCTCGCGCCTGCCGGTGATTTACGTCGACCCGGTGCTGATCGAGCAGGTGCTGGTCAACCTGCTGAAGAACGGCGCCGAAGCGATGGCCGACGCGCGCCCGAACGCGGTCGATCCCGTGATCCGCGTGGTCGTGCGACTGGAGAGCGGTTTCGTCTGCATCAGCGTCGTCGACCAGGGGCCGGGGGTCGACGAAGCAACCGCCGAGCGGCTGTTCGAACCGTTTTACAGCACCAAGTCCGATGGTATGGGCATGGGGCTGAACATTTGCCGTTCGATTATCGAATCGCACCGCGGCCGTCTGTGGGTGGTGAACAACGTCGAGTCCGACGGCCACATCACAGGCGCCACGTTCCATTGCAGTCTGCCTATTGGAGAGCCTGACGGCCCGAGCAACGGCGGGTCAGAGGCGCCGACACCACAAACCGTTACGGGAGAGCTATGAACAGCCCAGTCACCACACAGGAAACTGTCTTTGTCGTCGACGACGACGAGGCCGTGCGAGATTCGCTGCGCTGGCTGCTGGAGGCGAACGGCTACCGCGTGCAGTGCTTCTCCAGCGCCGAGCAGTTCATCGACGCATGGCAGCCGCATCAGCATCCAGGCCAGATCGCCTGCCTGATCCTCGATGTGCGGATGTCAGGTATGAGCGGGCTCGAGTTGCAGGAACGCCTGATCGCCGACAACGCGTCGCTGCCGATCATCTTCGTGACGGGTCACGGCGATGTGCCGATGGCCGTGTCGACGATGAAAAAAGGCGCGATGGACTTCATCGAGAAACCGTTCGACGAAGCCGAGTTGCGCAAGCTGGTCGAGCGCATGCTCGACAAGGCGCGCAGCGAGAGCACCAGCGTGCAGCAGCAGCGCGCCGCCGCCGAGCGCCTGGGCAAGCTGACCGCGCGTGAGCATCAGGTGCTCGAGCGCATCATCGCAGGCCGTCTGAACAAGCAGATCGCCGACGACCTCGGCATCAGCATCAAGACGGTCGAAGCGCATCGCGCCAACATCATGGAAAAGCTCAA
>NZ_NPIH01000168.1 GCF_012275575.1 Paraburkholderia sp. SG-MS1
TCGCCGCTCGACGATGCGGCAAGTTTGAAGGGCAAGCGCATCGCGACGACACGCGGCTCGATTGGCCACTATCTCGCGCTTGCCGCCTTGAAGAAGGCCAACGTGCCCGTGAGCGAGGTCACCTTCGTGTTCCTCGCGCCCGCCGATGCCAAGGCGGCGCTCGCGTCGGGCAGCGTCGACGCGTGGTCGGTGTGGGACCCGTACACGGCACTGGGCGAAGCGCGCGATCACGACCGCATCATCGCGAACGGCGTCGGTCTGTCCGAAGGGCTTAGCTACCAGGTCGCGACGGATCGCGCGATCGCCGACAAACGCGCGCAACTCGCCGATTTCCTGCGGCGCGTGGCGCTCGGCCAACGTTGGGCGCTGTCGCATCCCGGCGAAGTCGCGGCGATGCAGTCGCGCGTGACCGGCCTGCCGGTCGACGTGCTGAAGACGGTTTATCAGCGCGGCCAGGTGCATCCCGTGACGATCGACGACAGCGTCGTCAGCGCGCAGCAGCGCACCGCCGATACCTACGAAGCCGCCAACGTGATCCGCGCGCATCTGGACGTGCGCACGAGTTTCGATCGCAGCTTCCCGCTGCCTTGAGTGCGGCGGGCGGGCGCGTGAGCATGAAGGACACACGCTGGCGCCGCGCCAATCATCTGCCAATTCGGTGTAAACGTGCTCTCGTCTAAACCGTCCAATGCGATTAGATTATCTGCACTTGGAAGGCTTATCGAGGGACCAGGGCGGCCAAACAAGCAGCGGTTTGCCATTCCGGCGACGGCGCAAGGTGTGCAGCCAAGGTTGCTCACCGCTTCGACGGAACCGGACCGCTGCGCGTCGTCCACGGTGCTTCGTATCGGGCGGCCAGTGGCCGCTTTCACTTCCGGTTGACTGTATCGACCGACCTGGCGACGCTTCTTTTAGCGTCGCCTTTTTGCTTGTGGCGGCACTGTGTCGTGCTTCTCTGCGAGGAGACGGGCACGGCGGCCTTCAGTTCGCCACAGCGCCCACCACTCTCACGCCACGCCTGTGCCGAGCTTTCGTCGCGCTTTAGCGATGTGCCGCGCAGACTCACGCGAATTCCCGGATTTCAATCGACTTGCATACACGAGGGCCACGTGCCGTCGTGTCAACCTCGCTCGCGGTTTGCGCCGGGTGCGGTTATCCTGTAGCTCGCTCCGAAGGAAGCCCCCTTGGGAGGCACTACATACCGGAATGCGTGTTTTAACAGCGCATCCGCACAGGGAATTCGCCGTGAGCCTGAAACTGCTTACCGTCGCGATGTTGGTCACGTGCGTCGCACTCACCGGCTGCGACGACCGACAGAGCGACTACGCCGTGCAAAAACTCAAAGACTTTTTCAACGCCGTCAAACCCGATGCGTTGCTGCTCAGAAACCTGACGCCGGGCGTCACGACCGAGGCGCAAATTCGCGAGCAGATGGGCAAGCCGGAAACCGAGCGCACCTTCACCGATGGCTCGAAGCGCTTCGAATATCCGCGCGGCCCGCAAGGGCTGAACACGTACATGGTCGACATCGACCGTGACGGCAAGCTGCAAGCCATTACGCAGGTGCTGACGGCGGCCAGCTTCGCGAAGATCCGCATGGGCATGAGCGAGGACGAAGTGCGCCGATTGCTCGGCAAGCCCGGCGAGGTCGCGGTGTATCCGCTGAAGCCGGAGACCGTGTGGAGCTGGAAGTGGCGCGAGGGCGGCGTGACCGAGGAAGGGATTTTCAACGTGCACTTCGACCGGAATCTGAAGGTGTACACGACCTCGCGCTCGGACGTGATACGAGGGCGATAGAAAATAAGCAGCGGGGTGATGACAATGATTCGTCGACGTCGATACAGCCGGATCGGGCTGGTGTTGGGGGGCGGTGCCGCGCGCGGCTGGGCGCATATCGGGGCCATTCGCGCATTGCATGACGCGGGCATCAAGCCCGACGTGGTGTGCGGCACGTCGATCGGCGCGCTGGTGGGCGCGGTGTACGCGAACGGCGACCTCGACTGGCTCGAGGAATGGGTCGCACGGCTCACGTGGCAGACCGTGGTGCGCCTGCTCGATCTGCGCATCTCGGGCGGTCTGCTCGGCGGGCGCAAGGTGATCCAGCTATTCGCGGACAAATTCAACGGCCGTTCCATCGGGCAGT
Organism: Paraburkholderia sp. SG-MS1; assembly: GCF_012275575.1. GTDB lineage: Bacteria > Pseudomonadota > Gammaproteobacteria > Burkholderiales > Burkholderiaceae > Paraburkholderia. The sequence goes on from NZ_NPIH01000168.1 coordinate 2,144, forward strand.
TGAACCTGCCGTTCGCCGCAGTCGCCACCGAACTCGATACAGGCCGCGAAATCTGGTTGCAGGAGGGCAGCACCATCGATTCGGTACGCGCGTCGATTGCGATTCCCGGCATCTTCACGCCGGTGTGGCACAACGGCGTGTGGCTCGTGGACGGCGGTCTGAGCAATCCGGTGCCGGTCTCGGTGGCGCGCGGCATGCGCGCGGACTGTGTGATCGCGATCGACCTGAACAACGACATTCTCAACGGCCGCGACTTCGGCGGCGGGGTGGTCGAAACGCCCTCGCTCGATCCCGGCGCGCCGCCGCCCGTCGCGCTGCGCCGCAACGGCAAGCCCTGGCCGCGTTGGCTCGCGCCCGCCGACGCCAGCGTCACCGACGACGTGCGCGTCGCGCCCGCGCCGAGCGCCCGCGTGCCGTCGATGCTGAGTTCGATCGCGCAGAGCATCGACATCATGCAGGTGCGAATTTCGCGCAGCCGCCTTGCCGGCGAACCGGCGGATATCCTGATTCAGCCGCGGCTGGGCGGAATGGGCATTTTCGATTTTCACCGCGCGGCGCCCGCGATCGAGGAAGGGCGCGCGGCGGTCGAATACATGCTGCCGGCGATTCGGGCGCGGCTGGGGATGGAATAAGCGGGCGCGGTCTATCGAAAAAGCGACCCGAAACTTGCTAAATCGCGGCGGCGCCGGCCGCCCGCGCCGCACCTTACAAACGCATATCTCCTGCAAAACCAAGCGCTACCGGCATGTCGCCACGCCCGAGCGCATTTTGTTGCGTCGCAACAAAACCCGTGCCCTCCATTTGAGAAATTGATTTTCGCTTGCGAGACTCCGCGCCATGCCGGACGAGTCGGGGAGGCTGCGAGCCCGACGCCGTCCGCGACATTTTCAATAAACCTGGATGGAGACACGCGTGTTCCTATACGGCTTTGGTCCGGTCTTGCTGGCCGGCACGATCCAGACGATCGAGCTGTCCGTCCTGTCGCTGGCGGCCGCCGTGCTGCTCGGCCTCGCGGGTGCGGCGGCGAAACTCTCGTTCAACCGCCCGCTGCGGGCGATCGCGACCGGCTACACGACGCTGATCCGCTCGGTGCCCGATCTCGTGCTGATGCTGCTGCTGTTCTACAGCATCCAGATCGCGGTCAACGATCTCACCGATGCGCTCAATCTGCAGCAGTTCGACATCGATCCGTTCGTGGCCGGCGTGTTGACGCTCGGCTTCATCTACGGCGCGTACTTCACCGAGACCTTTCGCGGCGCGTTTCTCGCGGTGCCGCGCGGCCAGCTCGAAGCGGGCAGCGCGTACGGCATGAGCGGCGTACGCGTGTTCACGCGCATCCTGTTCCCGCAGATGATGCGCTTCGCGCTGCCTGGCATCGGCAACAACTGGCAGGTGCTGGTCAAGGCGACGGCGCTGGTGTCGATCATCGGTCTCGCCGACGTGGTCAAGGCCGCGCAGGACGCGGGCAAAAGCACCTTCAACATGTTCTTCTTCATCCTGGTCGCCGCGCTCATCTATCTGGCGATCACCACGGTATCGAATCTCGTGCTGATCTGGCTGGGCCGGCGCTATTCGATCGGCGTGCGCCACGCGGAGCTCTGAGCGACATGATCGACATCATCAATCAATTCTGGCGCGCGTTCCTGTTCTGGGACGGCCAGCGCATCTCGGGTCTCGCGGTCACGCTGTGGCTGCTGGTGGCGTCGATCGGCATCGGCTTCGTCGTGTCGATTCCGCTCGCGGTCGCGCGGGTGTCGAAAAAGCGCTGGCTGTCGACGCCGGTGCGCATCTACACCTACGTGTTTCGCGGCACGCCGCTCTACGTGCAGCTGCTGCTGATCTACACCGGCATCTACAGCCTCGCGTTCGTGCGCTCGCACAGCCTGCTGGACGCGTTCTTCCGCAGCGGTTTTCACTGCGCGATTCTCGCGTTTGCGCTGAACACCTGCGCGTACACCACCGAGATTTTCGCCGGCGCGATCCGTTCGACCTCGCACGGCGAAGTGGAGGCGGCGCGCGCGTACGGCATGAGCTGGTTCACGATGTACCGGCGCATTGTGATACCGTCCGCGCTGCGCCGGGCGCTGCCGTTGTACAGTAACGAAGTGATCCTGATGCTGCACGCCACGACGGTCGCGTTCACCGCCACCGTGCCGGACATTCTGAAGGTGGCGCGCGATGCGAACTCGGCCACGTACCAGTCGTTCAACGCATTCGGCCTCGCGGCGCTGCTGTATCTGATCGTGTCGTTCGCGCTGGTGGCGCTGTTTCGCCGCGCCGAGCGGCACTGGCTGGCTTACCTGGCGGTGCGCACGCACTGAGCGCGCGCTGTTGGCACCGGCGGTGCCGCCTATGCGCCGTCACAGATCGATCCGTATTCTCACAGGGAGAGCATCTTGCTCCACACTACTCAGACCGAAGCTTGCAAGCTCGCCGTACAGGACATCCACAAGCGCTACGGCGATAACGAAGTGCTCAAGGGCGTGTCGCTCAACGCGAACAAGGGCGACGTGATCAGCATCATCGGCGCGAGCGGGTCGGGCAAGAGCACCTTTCTGCGTTGCATCAATTTTCTCGAGCGGCCGAATGCAGGGCAGATCGTCGTCGACGGCGAAGCGGTCAAGACCAAAACCGACCGTGCCGGCAATCTCGAAGTCGCCGATCACAAGCAGCTGCAACGCATCCGCACGAAGCTCGCGATGGTGTTCCAGCACTTCAACCTGTGGGCGCACATGAACGTGATCGAGAACATCGTCGAAGCGCCGATTCACGTGCTTGGCATGTCGCGTCGCGAAGCGGAGGAGCGGGCGCGCGAATATCTCGAGAAGGTCGGTCTCGCGCCGCGTCTGGAAAAACAGTATCCATCGCATCTGTCGGGCGGCCAGCAGCAGCGCGTGGCGATTGCGCGCGCGCTCGCGATGAACCCCGACGTGATGCTGTTCGACGAGCCCACTTCGGCACTCGACCCCGAACTGGTCGGCGAAGTGCTGAAGGTCATGCAGAAGCTCGCCGAGGAAGGCCGCACGATGATCGTCGTCACGCATGAGATGGGTTTCGCACGCAACGTGTCGAATCACGTGATGTTCCTGCATCAGGGCCGCACCGAAGAAGAGGGGCTGCCCGCCGAGGTGCTCACCGCGCCACGCAGCGAACGACTCAAGCAGTTCCTGTCCGGCAGCCTGAAATAACGCGCGGCCCGCGCTCGCGTTTTACTGATTAGCGATGGCCCGACCGTCCAGCCCGGCTCGCACCACGCAGGTCGCGATCGTCGCCTTGCCGCCCGTGTCCATGTCGGGAGTCGGGCCGATCATCGACGCGCTCAATCTTGCCAACGAAATCGACGGCCGCGCGCTTTACCGCGTGCAGGTGTGTTCGTGGGACGGCCGCGCGGTGCCGCTCGCGGGGGGCGCGCAATGGCCGGCCGATGCCGCGTTCGGCGACGCGATCGCGTGCGACTGGCTGATCATTGTCAGCGAACGGTTTCAGCAATTCGCCGACTATCGGCTCTTTCTCGCGAGCCTCTCGCGCGTCGGCCAGCGCACGCCGCTCGTCACCGGCATTCACCACGGCGTGTGGTGGCTCGCGATGGCCGGGCAGTTGTCCGGCTATCGCGTGAGCGTGAACTGGGAAACCTATCAGCAGTTCTCCGAGCAGTTCGAACGCTCGATCGTCACGCAGCAGATCTTCGAAATCGATCGCGATCGCGCCACCTGCGCGGGCGGTCAGGCGACCGTCGATTTCATGCTGGCGATGATCGGCCGCGAGCACGGCCCCGAACTCGCCGACCGGATCGCCGACGCGCTCGGCGTGGGCGTGTTGCGCGCGGGCGAAGAACGTCAGCGCATTCCGTTCGTGACCGCGCCGGGTGAGCGTCATCCGCGTCTGAACGACGCGCTGCTGCTGATGGAAGCGAATATCGAAGACCCCCTCACCACCGATGAAATCGCCACGCTCGTGGGCGTCTCGCGGCGGCAGCTGGAGCGGCTGTTTCGCCAGTATCTCGGCTCGATGCCGTCCAAATACTATCTGGGCCTGCGCCTGTCCAAAGCGCGCACGCAATTGCAGCGCACCAGCAAGTCGGTGGTGCAGATCAGCCTCGCGTGCGGGTTTTCGTCGGCGGCGCATTTTTCCAATGCCTATCGCGAACGCTTTGGTGTCACACCGCGAGAGGATCGTCGCAACTGGATCGACAAGCAGACCGGCGCGAGCGGCGCCGCGGCCAGCGAACCGCGCCCGGCCGCGCTGATCGAGCGGCCGGATCTGGCGGATTGAAGCGGAACCTCATAGAAAACGTCGCGTATGCGCAAGACGTATCGCGCGCGGTTTCCTACACTACCTGTATTACCTCTCACCTGTAACGAGGATTTGCCATGAACGACCTGACAGTGACACGCAAGACCTTCGACGAAGTCATGGTGCCGGTGTTTTCGCCCGCCGCCTTCGTACCGGATCGTGGTCTCGGCTCACGCGTTTGGGATACGCAAGGCCGCGACTATATCGACTTCGCCGGCGGGATCGCCGTCACCGCGCTCGGTCATGCGCATCCGGAGTTGCTCAAGGTATTGCACGAGCAGGGCGGCAAACTGTGGCACATCGGCAATGGCTATACCAACGAGCCGGTGCTGCGTCTGGCCAAACGTCTCGAAGACCTGACCTTCGCGGACCGCGCGTTCTTCGCCAACTCGGGCGCGGAAGCGAACGAGGCGGCGCTGAAGCTTGCGCGGCGCGTCGCGTTCGACCGTCATGGCGCAAAGAAGGCCGAGATCATCTCGTTCACACAGTCGTTTCATGGCCGCACGTTCTTCACGGTGAGCGTGGGCGGGCAGCCGAAGTATTCGGAAGGCTTCGGCCCGGTGCCGGCCGGCATCACCCATTTGCCGTACAACGACACCGAAGCGGCGAAGAAAGCGATCGGCGCGCAGACCTGCGCGGTGATCGTCGAGCCGATCCAGGGCGAGGGCGGCGTGATTCCCGCCGATCCGGGCTTCCTGAAGGCGCTGCGCGAAGCCTGCGATCAGCACGGCGCGCTGCTGATTTTCGACGAGGTGCAAACGGGCGTGGGCCGCAGCGGCTACTTCTACGCGTATCAGGACACGGGCGTCACGCCGGACATCCTGACCACGGCGAAGGCGCTCGGTAACGGTTTCCCGATCGGCGCGATGCTGACCACCACCGAACTGGCCGCGTATTTCAAGGTCGGCGTGCACGGCACGACCTATGGCGGCAATCCGCTCGGCTCGGCGATCGCGGAGAAAGTGGTCGAGCTCGTCAGTGACCCGAAGCTGCTCGAAGGCGTGCGTACACGCGGCGAAGCGCTAAAGGGTCACCTCGCAAAAATGCACGAGCGCTTTGGCCTCTTCACGCAAGTGCGCGGCAAGGGCCTGCTGATCGGCGCGGAACTGACCGACGCGTTCAAGGGCCGCGCGAAAGACTTTGTGACCGCGGCGGGCCAGCACGGCGTGATCATGCTGATGGCCGGTCCCGACGTGCTGCGTTTCGTGCCGTCGCTGATCATGCCGCTCGAAGACATGAACGAAGGCTTCGAACGCCTCACGAAGGCCTTCGGGGAAATCGTCGGTGCGAACGCGCAAGCGGCGACGCGTTGATTCACACCAACGCGCTCGTGATCCGGCTCCAGCACCGAACCATGCGCCACATTCAACAGGATCGATGATGCTCTTCGTACGTCCGGGCCGCCTGGCCGATCTCGATGCGCTCGAACATATGGCGCGCACCGCGCAACCGGTGCTGCATTCGTTGCCGCACGACCGGCGCGCGCTCGAAGCGCGTGTCGCCTTGTCGGAAGACTCGTTTCGCGCCGAGGTCGATTTTCCGGGCGAGGAATTCTATCTGTTCGTACTCGAAGACAGCGACAGCGGCAAGCTGATGGGCACCGCGAGCATCGTCGCCGCGGCCGGTTATTCGGACCCGTTCTACGCGTTTCGCAACGATGCGCTGATTCATGCGTCGCGCGAGTTGCACGTGAACCGCAAGATTCACGCGCTGACCATGTCGCATGAACTGACCGGCAAGAGCCGGCTCGCGGGCTACTACATCGACCCGTCGCTGCGCGGCGAGCCCGCCGCGCATCTGATGTCGCGCGCGCGGATGATGTACATCGCGGCCAATCGCCGGCGTTTTACGCCCGAGGTGTTCTCGCTGCTGCTCGGCGTCACCGACGAGAACGGCGTGTCGCCGTTCTGGGAAGCGGTGGGGCGCAAGTTCTTCGGCCGCGATTTCGCCGACATCGAAATCGAATCGGGCGGGCGCAGCCGCACTTTTATCGCCGAAGTAATGCCCACCTATCCCGTGTATGTGCCGCTGCTGCCGGCAGCAGCGCAGCGCGTGCTCGGCGAGCCGGATTCGAAGGCCCTGCTCGCCTATGAGATTCACCAGGAAGAAGGCTTCGAGACGGACCGCTTCATCGACATTTTCGACGCGGGGCCGGTCGTGACCGCGCAGGTGGATCGCAGCGTCTGCGTGACACGCAATGAAACGCGGGTGGTCCACGAGTCGGCTGCCGCCGCGGCGAACGCCGCGACGTATCTGATCGCGCATAACGGCGCCGACGGCGAATTCCGCTGCGTGCTCGGCGAACTGGCCGCGGGCAAGGACGTGGGCGCGCCGTTGCCGCACGCGGCGCGCGCGGCGCTCGGCGTGCAGGAGGGCGATGCGGTGCGTTGCGTGCCATTGCATCCGCCGCGTCAGGATGAACATTCGGGAGAGGCGCAATGATCGTCGTTCGCGTGGTGCAACGAGGCGATGTGGACGCGCTAATGCGGCTCGCGCAGGAAACCGGGCCTGGCCTCACCACGTTCAAGCCCGACCGTGATGCGCTGGCAGCGCGGGTCGAACGTGCGCGCCGCACGATGGAGGACAAGGCCGAACCGCACGAGGCCGGCTACTTCTTCGTGATGGAAGATACGGACACCGGCGACGTGGCGGGTGTTTGCGGCATCGAAACAGCGGTCGGCCTGCAGCAGCCGTTCTACAACTATCGCGTGAGCACGGTGGTGCACGCGAGCCAGGACCTCGGCATCTGGACGCGCATGAGCGCGCTGAACATCTCGCACGACCTGACCGGTTATGCCGAAGTGTGTTCGCTGTTCCTGAGCCCGCGCTATCGCACGAGCGGCGTAGGCGGCCTGTTGTCGCGCTCGCGCTTCATGTTTCTCGCGCAGTTTCGCGAGCGTTTTCCGCAGCGTCTGTGCGCGGAACTGCGCGGCCACTTCGACGCGGAAGGCACCTCGCCGTTCTGGCGCGCGGTCGGCTCGCATTTCTATCAGATCGATTTCAACGCGGCGGATTATCTGAGCTCGCATGGCCGCAAGGCATTTCTCGCCGAACTGATGCCACGCTATCCGGTGTATGTCGAGCTATTGCCGGAGGAAGCGCAGCAATGCGTCGGTCTCACACATAGCGACACGATACCCGCGCGCCGCATGCTCGAAGCGGAAGGCCTGCGTTACGAGAATCACGTCGATATCTTCGACGCGGGTCCAGTGCTCGAATGCCATATCGCCGACTTGCGCACGGTGCGCGAGAGCGTGCTGGTGCCGGCCGAGATCGCCGATGCGCCCGCCCACGCGCCGCAGGATGGGCCGAAATCGATGGTGTCGAATACCTCGCTGGGCGATTTTCGCGTCGGCGTGGTGGCGGGCGTGCCGCAGGAAGGCGTGTTCCGACTGAGCGCGACAGAGGCTGCCGCGCTCGACGTCAAGGCCGGCGACCTGGTGCGGGTGCTACCGCAGAAACACAAACAAGGATGATCATGAGCGAGCTTTTCATCGACGGCGAATGGGCCGCCGGCACAGGACCCGCATTCGCGTCGCGCAACCCGGGTACGGGTGCGACGGTGTGGGAAGGCAACAGCGCATCGGCGGACGACGTCGATCGGGCCGTGCGCAGCGCGCGCCGTGGCTTCGCGGCGTGGTCGGCGTTGAGCCTCGACGAACGGTGCGGCGTGGTGCGCCGCTTCGCCGCGCTCGTGACCGAACGCAAGGAAGCGCTTGCCGAAGCGATCGGCCGCGAAACCGGCAAGCCGCTGTGGGAAGCGCGCACCGAAGCGGCGTCGATGGCCGCGAAGGTCGAGATCTCGATTCAGTCGTACAGCGAGCGCACCGGCGAGAAGCGCTCGCCGATGGCCGACGGCACGGCCGTGTTGCGGCATCGTCCGCATGGCGTGGTGGCCGTGTTCGGACCGTATAACTTTCCGGGCCACTTGCCGAACGGGCATATCGTGCCGGCGCTGATCGCGGGTAACGCGGTCGTGTTCAAGCCGTCCGAACTCGCGCCCGGCGTGGCCGCGCTCACCGTGCAGACCTGGCGCGACGCGGGCTTGCCCGCCGGCGTGCTGAATCTCGTGCAGGGTGAGAAGGACACCGGCATTGCGCTCGCGAATCACCGGCAGATCGACGGGCTCTTCTTCACCGGTAGTTCGGATACCGGAACATTGCTGCACAAACAGTTCGGCGGGCGGCCGGAGATCGTGCTGGCGCTGGAGATGGGCGGCAACAATCCGCTCGTGATCGGACCGGTGGCCGATCTCGACGCCGCCGTGCATCACACCATTCAATCGGCGTTTCTGTCGGCGGGGCAGCGCTGCACGTGCGCGCGCCGTCTCTTCGTGCCGAACGACGCGTTCGGTGAGCGCTTCGTCGAACGCCTCGTGGAGGTCAGCTCGCGCATCAGCGTCGGCGAATATAACGCCGATCCGCAGCCGTTCATGGGCGCGGTGATTTCTGCGCGCGCCGCGTCGCGTCTGGTGGCGGCGCAAGAACGATTGCTCGCCGATGGCGCTCACGCGCTGCTGAAAATGGAGCAGCGCGATCCGCGACTCGGCTTCGTCACGCCGGCGATTCTCGATGTGACGAACGTGAAAGATTTGCCCGACGAGGAGCACTTCGGCCCGCTCGCGCAGATCGTCCGCTACGACGGGTTCGACGAAGCGCTGGACAAAGCCAACGACACCGAGTTCGGGCTCTCCGCGGGCCTCCTCGCCGACGACGAAGCGCTGTGGACGCACTTTCAGCGCACCATCCGCGCGGGCATCGTCAACTGGAACCGGCCGACCAATGGCGCGTCGTCGGGCGCGCCGTTCGGCGGGCCGGGCCGCTCGGGTAATCACCGGCCGAGCGCGTTCTATGCCGCCGACTACTGCGCGTACCCGATGGCGTCTGTCGAAAGCGCGCAACTGCAAATGCCCGCGAGCGTTTCGCCGGGCCTTCAATTCTAAGGATCGACGATGCAAGCCACTGAAGCCAATTTCGACGGCCTGGTCGGCCCGACCCACAACTACGCGGGGCTCTCGTTCGGCAACGTCGCGTCGCAGAACAACGAGAAGTCGATCGCGAATCCGAAGGCGGCCGCGCGCCAGGGTCTGCGCAAGATGAAGCAGCTGGCCGACCTCGGTTTTCACCAGGGCGTGCTGCCGCCGCAGGAGCGTCCGTCGATGCGCCTGTTGCGCGAACTCGGCTTCTCCGGCGACGAAGCGACGGTGATCACGCGCGTCGCGAAAGACGCGCCGGAGTTGCTCGCCGCCGCGAGTTCGGCCTCGGCGATGTGGACCGCGAACGCGGCGACCGTGAGCCCGTCCGCCGATACGCACGACGGCCGCGTGCATTTCACGCCGGCCAATCTGTGCAGCAAGCTGCATCGCGCGATCGAGCATGCCTCGACGCGCCGCACGTTGAGCGCAATATTCGCCGATAACGATCGCTTCGTGGTGCACGAGGCGTTGCCCGGCACGCCCGCGCTCGGCGACGAAGGCGCGGCGAATCACACGCGCTTTTGCGCGGACTATGCGGCACGCGGCGTCGAATTCTTCGTGTATGGCCGCAGCGAATATCGCCGCGGGCCGGAGCCGAAACGCTTTCCCGCGCGTCAGACCTTCGAGGCGAGCCGCGCGGTTGCGCATCGTCATGGTCTCGCGGACACGGCCACGGTGTTCGCGCAGCAGAACCCCGATGTGATCGATGCGGGCGTGTTTCATAACGACGTGATCGCGGTCGGCAATCGCAACACGCTGTTTTGCCATCAACTCGCGTTCGTCGAACAGAACGCCGTGTACGACGAACTGCGCACCAAACTCGCGGGGATGAGCGCCGGCTTTGACGTGATCGAAGTGCCGGCTGCGCAGGTGAGCGTGGCCGACGCCGTCACGTCGTATCTGTTCAACAGCCAGTTGCTCACGCGCCCGGACGGCAAGCAGGTGCTGGTGGTGCCGCAGGAATGCCGCGAAAATCCACGTGTCGCGGCCTACCTCGACGAACTGGGCTCGCATGCGGGCCCGATCGACGATGTGCTGGTGTTCGATCTGCGTGAGAGCATGAAGAACGGCGGCGGCCCCGCGTGTCTGCGTCTGCGTGTGGTGCTCGACGGTGCGGAACGCGCGGCGGTCACGCCGGGCGTGTGGATCGACGACAAGCTGTTCGGCCGTCTGGATACGTGGATCGAAAAGCATTATCGCGACCGTCTCGCACCGGCGGATCTGAGCGACCCGCAATTGCTGCGCGAGTCGCGCGCCGCGCTCGACGAACTGACGCAGATTCTCGGCCTTGGTTCGCTGTATGACTTCCAGCGCTGAGCAGGCCATGCCGGTGCCGATGATGCTCGACGATTTCCTCGCCTATACGCTGGCGGGCACGCGCCCGGCCGCGAACGAAACGCAGGGCGTATGCGCAAACGGCGTGCGCTGGTCGTGGCTCGACGATGGCGTGCTCGTACTGGAGCCCGCCGCGCTCGAGCCGGGCACGCGTAGCGTGCTGGTGTCGGCCGGTGTACACGGTGACGAAACCGCGCCGATCGAATTGCTGGCGTTTCTCGTGCGCGATATTGCGCACGGCAGCGCCGCGCTGACGTGCCGCCTGATGGTGATTCTCGGCAACGTCGATGCGATGCGCGACGCGCTCCGCTATCGCGACGACGATCTGAACCGGCTCTTCAGCGGCCGTCATCTGCAAGTGCCGCAGAGCCACGAAGCGCCGCGCGCCGCGGCGCTGGAGCAGGCCGCGGTGCAGTTCTTCACGGCGGCGCCGGATGCGCCCGGCGCGCGTTGGCATATCGACATGCACACGGCGATCCGCGCGTCCGCGTTCGAGCAATTCGCACTGTTGCCGCATACCGGCAAGCCGTGTTCGCGCGTGATGTTCGAATGGCTCCGGCAAGCGCGCATCAGCGCGGTGCTGTTGCACACGACCAGGGGCACCACGTATTCGCACTTCACCGCGCACGCGTGCGGCGCCGATGCCTGCACGCTGGAACTGGGCAAGGTGCGTCCCTTCGGCGAGAACGATCTGACGCGCTTCGCGGGCGCCGATCTCGCGTTGCGTCATCTGCTGGACGGCACGCAAGGTGAAGCCGACGCCGCGCTGCCGCGCGTGTTCACCGTGATCGATCAACTCACCAAACAGAGCGAAGCGTTCGAGTTGCTGTTCGCGGCGGACGTCGCGAATTTCACGCCGTTCACGAAAGACACCTTGCTCGCGCGCGACGGCGAGTATCGCTACACCGTGCGCCACGACGAAGAGCGCATCGTGTTTCCGAACGCGACGGTCAAACCTGGCTTGCGCGCAGGACTGCTCGTGATCGAGACCACGCAGCAGACGTTGGCGCAACTTGTCTAGACAGGTAGGGTAGGTCTTCTCGGAACCCTGTACAATCCCGGCGTCGCGGCTGGTGCACTGCACGACGCCGACCGCACGAGTCTGGATCGCATTCCGGCGCAGCAACCGTTGCCACCCTGGTCCGGCTCCGTTTTATTCAATACCGTAGAGGAACACCCGTAATGAAGATGAATTGGCGAAACATGGCTGCGCTCGCGCTGTTCGCGACGGCGGCGATAACGGCAGGCGCCGCGTCGGCCTCGGAGATCAAGGAAGTGCGTTTCGGCGTCGAGGCGTCGTATGCGCCGTTCGAATCGAAATCGCCGTCGGGCGAGTTGCAAGGGTTCGACATCGACGTCGGCAACGCCGTGTGCGCGAAGCTGAAAGCGAAATGCGTATGGGTCGAGAATTCGTTCGACGGCCTGATCCCGGCACTGCAGGCGCGTAAGTTCAACGCGATCAACTCGGACATGACGATCACCGATCAGCGCCGCCAGGCAGTCGAGTTCACCGACCCGATCTACACCATCCCGAACCAGATGATCGCGAAGAAGGGCAGCGGCCTGCTGCCGACACCGGCATCGCTGAAGGGCAAGCACGTCGGCGTGCTGCAGGGCACGATCCAGGAAACTTACGCGAAGGCGCGCTGGGCGCCGGCCGGTGTCGACGTCGTGCCATATCAGACGCAGGACCAGATCTACGCCGACCTCGCATCGGGCCGTCTCGATGCGTCGTTCCAGGACGCGGAAGCGGCCTCGAAAGGCTTTCTGAAGAAGCCGCAAGGCGCAGGCTTCGAATTCGCGGGTCCGGCCGTCACCGACGAGAAGCTGCTCGGCGCGGGCGTAGGCTACGGCATCCGCAAGGGTGACACCGCGCTCAAGGATGCGCTGAACCAGGCGCTGAAAGACCTGAAGGCAGACGGTACGATCGACCGCCTGGCCGCGAAGTACTTCGACGTGAAGGTCGTGCTGCGGTAAAGCGCGACGAAACTGTCGATGCAAACGGCCGCTATCGCGGCCGTTTGCATTTGGCCTGCGGCAAAAGAAGGCGCTCGTATCAGCCGACGCCCGCTGCCACAGTCTCTCAGCGCACATTCGCCTCGGGCTGATCGAGATAGTCGAACACCACTTCGCCGAGGCCCAGCGTCAGATCGGCGACGAGATGGCGCGCCTCGACGATCTCGAGCACTGGCAGCTCCGCGACCGGCGCGAGCGCGTGCGGCGCCAGTTCGAGCGCGGCCGGTCCGGTCCACGCGCCTTTCAGATCGATATCCTGCAGGTAGTAGCGCACCAGCTCGCAGATGCGCGGCGTGCCGTCCACGTGCGGAATCACCTTGAGCAGGAAGCTTGGCGCTTCGAGGCGTTTCTTCTGCTGCGCGAGATCGAGCTGCCGGTGCTTGTAGCCCATCGTGCCGGTGGCGATGCGCACCGGGCCGTAATCGAGCGTGCCCACCAGCGTGTCGGTGTGGACCGCCAGCACCGGGTTCGCGAGCTTCTTCGGAAAGCCCCAGATTTTCTAGACAGACCTTCTTTTCATTTTGGCAAAAAGTTACATTTAATCAACGACTTAGGCTCAAGATTTTGACGATTTTTGTTGACGATTGAGGGTCGTTAAGGGCATAGTTTGCCATGTGCATCAACGGGGGGACGGCGGAGCTGAGGTTTGGAACGTCGCGAGGAGGGGGCAGCGGTGTCAGAGAGATGCAGTAACACCATTCGCCCACGAAGTGCCAACTACCGTGTGTTTGCGCTAGCAACCGGAAGTACGCCATGACTTCGCCATGGGCATCAAAAAAAGTTGGGGGGCGGTAGTCGATTCATATGGGCGTTTGAATCGGTGAAATTTCAGATGGTTCGTTCGCTAGCTATTGATTAGTTATCTTGAGGATTCGATGATTAGTTTAGAACTGCTATCTAATGGTCGTCTTGTTGCATGTGTGCTTTACGAAAGCGGCAAGTCGCGAAATGTGAACATTGGGAAGCTGTTCGACAATCCGGAAGAGACACTCCGTCTCCTGACGCCTATCGTAGACGCGGCGAACTCATTAGCAGTTGAGACCCAGAGGCAACGGATGAAGGGGATGGCTACGCTTGCTCGGTGTTTCCGAAACGAGAAGATTAGAGTGCTACCCGATTCGGAAGACAAGTGGCAGAACGCATTGAACCTGAGCTACTCTCAATATCTGTTGAGAGATGATTCGAAGGCTACCCTCGAGACGCGAACGACAATCTGGAGTAAGTCCGTTGTCCAGCCACTAAAAGACATCCAGGAAAGAGGGCTGGTCATTCCAATTGGCGTACAGTTTCCTGAGCGCAAGAAGATACCGCCTTCCGGTTGGAACACGGACAACACAACAATTACGGGGGCAGGGCGAGCGCTGCCGGTCAGGGCTCCGCTACAGAAGATTTTAATCGACATCGGATTTGGCATTCCAAATGCCGCTTACCTTGAAACATGCCGAGACGACTTGATAAGGGCAGTTGCATTGCTCAATGATGGAGTGCTGATGTGGTGGGAGACTATTGAGGCCGCCTACGACTACGGTCAGCGAGTGATGCGTGAATATGCTCGGCACGAAGGCTTGGATTCAGATATTGAACGCTTTAAACGCGGCGAAATGGGCTCAAAGAGGGCTTTCATCGGTGGCAGAAATGAACGCTCTCTTGGCCGTCTACTTTGTTATGCACAACGGCATGAGGATGGTTTTTCACTCACAGCGCTGCAAGAGAAAGAGGATTCTTTAATGGTCGGGCCGGGCGAGCTGGAAATTCCAGATGGCGCTCCGAAGCATCCACGGCTTGGACTCAGCCCACTTACGTACCTGAACTGGATGTTGGGTCGTCTTGGTCCAATCGATATTGCAATGGCGTTGGCACTGCTGCAAGGACGACTGCCGAAGTTCAGTCCGATGAAGTTAGGCGACGCTTGCATCCGGAGCGAGCGAGGGAAGGACCTATTGGAGATTAGCGATGCGGGTACGGTATTTCGGCTCGAAAAGCCTCGGATTCACGGAATAAAGTCTGAATTGCTCGACAAAGAATCTGCCTACGTCATACGAACAATTTTGCGCATTACGGAAGTAGGTCGCGCCATCATGTTCGAAGCTCGAGCGCCCGGAGCTAATCGGTTATTCATTGTTCACGAAAAGGGGCAATATCAGTGCTGCCCTTATGAATCCGCAACCTATCATTTGACGAAAAAACAGACTGTTTGGCTACTGGATTTTCTGCCAAAACTTAAAGAATCGGGTCTCGTCAAAGGTTCGTTGGCTCTCAGGAAAATTAAAGCCAGTGAATGCGTCATTGAGTGGTTCAGGACTGGTTCAGTGCTGCTGGCCAGTCAAAAAATAGGGAATAGCACTCGTATTGCTGTCAAACACTATATACCGGAACCCTTACTCAACGCCTGGAACGTACGTCAAATCCGTCGATTCCAGAACTTGTATATTTGTATGGCGGCGGCGAGCAAACCGTTCGTTCTGGAGGCAACAGACTTTAAGTCGATGGATGACCTGCATAGATTTGTTACCGAGATGCTTGAGCAGCATGAGCAATCATCAAGTCACTTTGCAGCAGAACTCCACAAGCGTTTTCAGAACTTGCCCGCTGCAGTTCCCGAGCAAGAGGAAGCTGACAGTTTGATGATAGGCGTTGATGCTGAAACGCTTTCGTACCTCTATCTGTATCGTGACTCGGTCTACGCGTCAGGGCTAGACCCACTTCAAATGGACCAGGTTGATGAATCCAGCGGTCTTTCACCTCGTACTTTGATTGACCTTGCAGACGTCCTGCATGCTCATTTGACTGAGCACGCTGACCCCGCGATGAAAGCTGCACATCAGCAGGCGCTTCAACGTGTGCAAACACTTGGGGAAGTCATCAGCTTTCGGGATGTTAGGTTCTTCCGAACAGATGCATAACAGAAACGTCATGGTGCTGCAATGAAAAATATCGCAGATAAGATAGAAACAATCGCATATATAGAGCGAACTATAGCATCGACGCGTCGGTACCAAGGGAATTGGACAGCACCATTTTTGATATCGGACATACACGCGGTAACGTGGGTGCTACGAACCCCACACTCTAAGAATTACGAAGGTCGTTGGGTCAAAACAAAAGAGTTTTCGTGGGACATTCCGCTGGGAGGAGGCTTAAGGCTTACCCAGGCAAGATTTGACCAATTAAGGAAGCTAATTCAAGAAATCTGCTTCCTAATGCGCTCACTTCCTCAATCTGGGATTGAGTCCACGAACAGCCATATCGCGGTCATACGAGTGTTGCTAATTTTCGTGCGCTGGTGCATTCGTCAAGGTAAGCAATTAGCTGTCGAGACAGAGGGCTTCTCCAGAATCGACACGAGTGTGATTCAACGATTTTTGAAAGCTTACTCGGAGGAGGGAGTGCTCGGCGTTATGCAGTTTCACAAGAAGATTATCCATGAGGCGGGCGAGGCAGCGTTCCTTGACAGCTCGGAGAGTAATCTGAAGAAACAGCTTTATGCGTTACCAGAAGAGGTAAAAAATCGTGTTTGTGGGTGGTTGGAATCGAAAAAACTTTATTCAAGTAACGGTTACGGTAGGGCTGGCCGGGCCGTTAATCGAAGAAAATTAGCAGAGATTCTCCAGACCGACACTTCGTACCTGCAAGGTGACCGGTTCATGAGCTTCTTAAGACAATTTGAACCTCAACTTGAGGAAGCATTCCCGGGCTTATGTGTCACCAGTGAGCTTCGAACCGAGTATCCGTCACATAGGACTTTAAGCATTGAGGACGCGAAGGAAGCGAAACCGACAGCTTCAAGAATGACAGCTATACTCAATGCTCTTAGAAGTCTCTTTGCCCTGCATAAGCATTTTCCGGAACAATTACCACCCAGTGAAGCTATCAATTTCTCGTTCAGCCGGTTCGTACGTCAGGCTACCGCAAACAAACATACGCCGTGGATGCCTCTTGAGCAGGCATTGAATTTCCTCTGCGAGGCTGTGCACTGGGTGCTCGACCTGGGTCACACGGTCATACGGTTTTTCCTGGTGGCACTGCAGGAATTCAGAGAGCGTGGATGGCTTGAGATAACCGGAACGGACGGAGAGGTGTATTACGAGAAGCGCAATCAGTGGATTACGGCTAATCTCCCCGAGCAACTGAGTTCGTTAAACATTTGTGGTTGGTCGAATCGCAGGTGGGAAATAACTGATTATTCTCAGCTGCGCAATTCACCGACGTTGGTCGACGTTGTGCGAGTGCTGATTGGTGCATGTACGACTGTTGCCGCCGCTCTCAAGCCAATTCGAATCGATGAGCTTGAAAATCTGCCTCGCTCTTGTATTTCGCACGCGGAAGGAGATGGGTATTGGATTACCCATCATCGCGGGAAGGACACGGAAGAATTGGTGTACTCGAAAACAGATGCGCCCATCCCTTTGGTGCTTGCCAGAGCAATCGATTTGCTCGGCCAACTCGGGGAGGGGGCTTATCGGCTGTGTGAGACCTCCGAACCGTGGGACGCGAATTCCCTCTACTTCCTCCCAGATTTCTCGTGCGTCGAGATTCGCATTAAAAAGATGGGCAGCCGGTATGTCCATAGTTCGATGGACTTGTTTGCAGACTACATCAATCTACCTGTTGATTCGATGGGTCGGCGGTGGTATCCGAGAATTCATGAGCATCGGAAGAGTTTCTTGATTACATTTGTATGGAGCTTCAGATTTGCAGCAATTGACGCGGCGAGGCAGCTCGTTGGCCATTCCGACGAGAAATACATGCGCGCGTACTTGGAGTCGAACTTCCCGGACGAGTCCATGCCGAGTTCGCAGGCTCAGTATCTCGCTAGCTTGCTCTGGAACTTCCAGGCTAGCCATGGCCGTGAGTCGGGTGCGACTGACCTCGACCAACTTTATAAATCCGTACGTCGCCGCTTCAAGGTCAAGGATATTAGTGAGCTGAAGGAAAATGACCTCGAACAATGGATTGAGCTTCAGCTACTCAAGAAGCGTATCGAGATGGTTCCGTACTTCATTTCTGTCGGTGACAACTTCAACAAGCGCTTCGCAGTTACGGTAGTGATGCGGCCGAAGGGAGGGTTGGATGAGCAAGGACCATAAGCCACGAAAGCAGCACGTCGAGAGTGCGAGGGCGCGGTGGACCCTTTTGCTAGCGATTCTCAATGGAAAGATAAAACGCAATGAACAAACTAGCGTAGAAGCGGCCGTTCAAACCCAGCAAGCTTTTGCTGATTTCAGTCTCGATGAGAAAGGAATCGGTCAGCTATCTCTTAATTCGTTAAAAGTGAGCGCTGAGGTAGCTGTTGTTCCGGGAGGATGGAGACAACTCAATCGTTTGCGAGAGGAATGTAGGACATTGCTTTCGGAGGTAGATGTCAAGCCCAATAAACCGCTTTCGAGAGCTGACAAAGCGGAAAAAAAGATTAATGAGCTCCAGCTCCGGAGAAATGAGGCAGACCGTGGGCAAGCCATCACCCTCCGTGCATACCAAGACCTACTCAACGCGTTAAGGAAGCTCAGTTCCGAAAGCCCGGCGGCTTATGAGAATTTGAGGAAGCATGAAGCCATCTATGACATTCGAGCGCTTTATCCGGTTGTAGATTCATTTACGACCCTGCCATCGGCCTTTAAAGACCTATCGGGAGATACGAAGCAGAAGACTGTTTCCGGCAAGGCGAAGGGTAAGGGAGATGGGAAGGGTGTGCCATGAAGAGGCAACTCTACAGTGTTATATCTGAGGTCCGTATTCCCGAGGAGCCTCGTTATGACCCGAAATCAGATATATATGTCGCAGACGGCTGGCGTGACCCGCTTACTACCGTTTTAATGATGTGGCCAAACGGTTTCCCATGCATTGAGATAAATCTGTATCTTATGTCGCTGGTAGAAAACCTTAGAGTTGATTCTACGGGAGGGTCGCTGAAGGAGATTGCGTCACAGCTTAGTCACATCGTCCGATTCTGCTGGGAGCACGATGGGATACGCAGAAATTTTTGGGACCTCGATAGCGCAAGTTATGAGACGTTTCTTCGAAAGCTTCAGTTTGAGGAGCACAAGTATCATATTGGGGAGCGCGCAAGACAGGGTAATAGGATTCGGGAAATATCTTTAGTTACGCTGACGTTTCTTGAATGGCTGCAAGACCACGTCTTGGTCGAGAGAAAATTGGTTGGATTGAGCTCAGAGGGGTATCGGATTGGTCTAGTATGGGTTCAAGAAAACAACCGATATGGAGGAAAATCGTATAAGAAGCGCTTTCCGTTTAAGATTCCCGTATCTGCACGAGACCCCAAGCCGCCAATGGCGATGGAGAGCATCCAAAGGTTACGGGAGGTAGTGCGGGAAAAATATGACATCAATAATCTGCATCCAAACTATATTGCTCAGTTTGAAAACCGTGACGAACTGAGCATAACCGTAGAGTTCTTTTTTCGTCGTCGAGAGTGCATGCTTCATATCCTGCAGCATTCTGGTTCGAGGCCTTACGAACTCGAATTATGCTCATACAAAAAGAATCTCGACCCAACTATCAGCAAGAAATTGGTTATGCCGACCGTCAAAAGAGAGGAGGGGTTTGTGCGAGAACTCCCGATTCAGTTCGCAACGTCGGTGATTATTGAGCTATATATCGATTGTCGATACCGATATCTACAGTTTTTGAAGATAAAGGGAGCTAATCCTAATCCGGGAGACGCTCTTTTCATCAATGAAAAAGGGGCTGGTATGAGTCGACGCGCTCTGACGACAGAGTTTAAGCGACTTTGTGCCCGAGCCGGGTTGGTTTCCCGTCAATGTCTAAGCATGTTACGACATCGATTCATTACGCTTGCGGTCGCAGTTGAATTGAAGCAGGTAATCAAGGACGACCCCTCATTTCCTGTTCATTCAAGGCTGTTTGCTGACTATCGGACCATCCTTACCCGAGTAGCGAAATTGACAGGACACACTAATCCCGAGAGTCTGATGCCGTATATCCACCTGGCGTGGGATGAACTCCATTTGTTTGGAGGCGCAGATGACCTTCGCGAACTTGTGATGGTCATCGAGGAAGTACGCGCGCTGCGGAAAGTCTATGCTTCTGACACGAGCGCGACAGTCGGGGAAACGTCACAAGAGCTAGACGGCAAGCTGCGCTTGTTCGACGCGATGATGCAGGTTTTGACTGAAAGCGTGGAAAAGCTCGTCGCTCGACAGCAACCCGGGTTGGAAGCTCGTACAGTGCGGCTGTCGTAAGAAAACCGGCTAGACCGTATGGGAAAGGATGAGTAGGCACACATCCGACTGGTTGACAGACTCAGCTTCATTGCAAGCTGTTTCGGTAACTAACGACCAATTCCGTGTGAATGAGGGTCACTGTTGACGTGCATCTATCTCGTGAGTGATTTCAGACAAACTGCGGCTGGTCGAAGCGAGTGGGTGGATTTTTAACGGGTCTCTTTCGGCTGCGCGGGCTGCAGCAAATCCGGAATCGCGACACCTAGCGCCTTTGCAAGGTCCTGCAAATCAACCACCAAGGGATTTGCCTTTCGATTCTCCAGTCGCCCGACATACGTACGGAACCTGCTCGCTTCAACTGACAGCGATTCTTGGCTAAGGCCTCGTGCCGCCCGGAACGCTTTTACATTAGCAATAATCCGCGTGAGTGGCTCCTGACTCTCAGGACGCTGCTCTTTTTCCGGCCGGTCAGACAGAAAATCCAAAACATCGACCTCCAGTTGTGCCGCGAAGCGGACCAGAGTGGTCAGGCGAAGGTTGGCGTGCCGATTCTGCTCAAGCGCTGTCAAATTCGCTCTGGACACCGACGCCTTCGCAACCAAGTCGTCCTGCGAAAAGCCCCTGCGTTTTCGAATTTTTTGAAGTCTCTCGGAAATCCCGAGCGCGACTGCGTCATCTAATGTTGGCATGCCGGCACTTTGGCGTGCCTCGGCATACTTATCTACTATTCAAGATAAGTACGCGTGAAATTAGCACGCATATAAATATACAATGAGGTCGCTTGGCGTCTCTGCAGTCCGAGATGTGGGCTGTGGCTTCCCCGAGCTATTCGCGACTGACAACGTCGCCTTACGGTTTCGAAGGCAATTGAAAACTCGTACTGCTCTCACGTTCGACGGGAGGCGGCCGTGTCATGGCGACGGTTTGCGGGCCGTCACGGCGCGTGCGTTGAGCGGGACCAGTATGGCTTCCGAAGCTGTATGCGCGAGGAGGGTATTCGTCGGTGCATGTTTTCTCAGGCCGGGGAGCGTGGCGACCGTTCGTGCGTCGCGCACTTGACTTAATTCTGCTCACTTGTGTTTGGGGCATGGTGTCGTGCGCAAATTCATCCGGTTACCGACGACCGCCATATGGGCGCAAGGGGAAGATGCAATAGATATGGACTGCGTGGGACGCACAAACAGGAGCGCCTCAGCGGAGTCGAGCAGTCCGTCATCCAGCAATCGGAGGGTCGATTGCGAATTGCCGAAAATGAAAGCTTCGTTCGGAAGCGGTTGGTGGCCACCTCGCAAATTCATGGGGGAGGCTGGGAGATGGAAGAAAGTGGTCTACGTGTTCTTTTGCATGAGCGGCGCTCTCGGTCCGCTGCGCCCGTATTGCATCGTGCCGAAATCTCACGGCGAGAAGGCAAACATGCGTTCGCTCGAAGGCGATGTTTTGCGGTTAGAAGCATCGCTCAGTGATTTTCCAGGAGCGGTCATCGTGGCTGGCAATGCGTGGCCCCTTTATTACGACCTCGAATCCATACGGCAGGCGTTCGCCCGGTTGGGTAGTCGCGTGGTGAATGTCGTTAGTACGCTAGCAGATAGGAAAGAGGAGGCGGTGTTGGACTACATGTCGAATCGCTCGGAGCCATACGTGGTATTAGCGTCGCCAGAGTTCGAGTTCTCGTCGCGTACCGATGAACGAAGAATTGACGTCGACGGCCAGCGCGGATTTGACCAAGACGCGCAGTCAGCTTTGCGTGCCCGTCTGCGTTCAATCGGTGACCCGGCAGCTCGCCCGTTAACCAAGGACGACATTCTGCAGGCAACGGCGTCAGCGCTTGCTCTTCGGCGGGCCAGTCGAATTCTCTCCCGTGTGCGTGCAAGTGAGGATTCGCAGTTTCAAAGAAGTCTTCGAGCATTATTAGGTGAACGGTGACGGAGAAGTTACCGGATGTTGGTTCTATCGCGACTTCATGCGGAGCTGCGAATTAACTGCTTATCCTCGACAAGGTAGGAATTCATTGATGGAAGAACATGTCGTTGCTTGGCAGCGCGCGACCGTAACACAGCATGCACTATTGCCCGTGCGAGTCTCGCATGACGCATTTTTCCATGTGCGCTACGGTGGACCGAAAGATGGTGCCGTTGAGAATGCATTTATCGCACACACTTACGCGAGCGTTCGAACGCTGCTGGCGAAAGCAAACTCGGCTACACCCATTGTGTACTTCTGTTCTAAGGCGGTGGGCCGAGATATGTCGGTTCGGCGAGTAACAGCCGTTAGAGAAGTGCCAGACACGAACATGTACATCCTTGATTTCGAGGATGGGCGCGGGGTTTTGTGGGATGAGAGCGAGTATCTCGGGTCAATTAGCGCTTACGTCGAGATAGACACGCCGCTGACCGTGAGCCAACTCGGGAACATATCCGTACGTATTGCAAGCGTGACCAATGCCGAACAGGGACTGAATGATGCGGCTCAAGACAGAGTCTGAATTCAGCCAATGCTATGAATGGCAACAACGGCAGCATCTGCAAACTGGAGCTGGGTCGACAGGTGTTATTTCTCGACTTCGACGGTGTACTGCACAGACTCAGTGCTATCCGAACACGGCGAGGCATTACTGCTAACTCTCCATCGATTCAACTTTTCGAATTTGCGCCAATTCTTGCAGATGTTCTCGACCCGTACGGCAATGTGCAAATAGTACTTTCGACATCCTGGGTACCCATTTTGGGTTACCAGCGAGCGAGAGATGCGTTGCCTACCGGGCTCAGGGCGCGCGTTGTTGGGGCGACCTATCACTCGCAGTATGCCGACGCTGGAACTTGGGCATTGAGGCCACGAGGTGAGCAAATACTGCGCTATGTTTGGACTAACCGCCTGACGAATTGGCTCGCGATAGACGATGACATTAACGGCCTTGGCCAACATCTCTCTCATGTTGTCAGATGCGACGAAAGGTTTGGTCTGGGCGAGGTCGAAACTCAAAAAGTCTTGAGGGTTCGCCTCGCAGAGCAGTTCCGATAAACGGGCAATGACGGGTGGTCTAATGCGGGATGTTCTGTTTCTTGATATCGACGGCGTGCTCCATCGTGGCATCGCGCGTCGCGCCGGCAACCAGGTTATGAGCAGTTCGCCCTACATAAAGCTGTTCGAATATGTGCCGATTCTCGACGACCTTTTATCTCCGTATCCCGACATCGAAATCGTGCTTTCTAGCGACTGGTCGCTCGTTTTTGGAACTGAAGCGACATGCAAGGTAATGCCGTCTTCGAGTGTACAGGAGCGCGTTGTCGGTGCGACTTACGACGGTTGCGATTTTGACTCGCGACTGTGGCCGGTGCTGACTCGCGGTGAACAGGTTCTCGACTACGTTCGAAGAAACAGACCGCTGCGATGGTTGGCTGTTGACGACAGGGCCGACGGGTTCGAGGCGGTGCGAGATAGGCTCGTTCACTGTCAAACAGACGTTGGTCTAGGCGACCTGGCAGTTGTCGAGCAATTCCGAGAGCGGCTACAACGCTATTTCAAGGACGCCTCTTAATATGATGCGGAAGGCCGGCGGGCACAAGAAAACCAGGGTGCGTGGAGAGGGCATAGCCTCGAGAGGCACGAGTAGACCACGCAAACGGTTTGAAAGACAAGTGTACGAAGCAATTGACCTCGTCCTTGCTCCGTTCGTAGCAGAGATGACCCCTCGTCGCTATGTGGACCTGATGACGACGGCGAACGCAGTGATTGGTCGTGCGCTCAAGGAGGCCATTCGAGACGAGCTATATCAGCAGCAAAACGCGAGGTCAGCGGCTGAGTCGTAGTAGGACGGAGGGATGATGGAGGAAAGGTGTCTATCTAGCTCGATTCTGCGGATGTCTCGGACATCGTCTGGCTCGAACGCTAGTCGATTCGCCAGTTCGCCAATGGTGGACAACACCTCGTCGGCTACCATCGTAAGACGCGTGATGGCCGTGTGAGCTCAGAGCTAAGGGAACTGAATTGTCTGACCCGCACCGCGCGTACACAGAGCGGTCGAGTGTATCAGCTAGTCGGACCATGCGGATGGGAAAGCAACGCAGAGTATGTATTCAATAAGGTCGAATCGGTCTTGGGCGATGGTCAAGCGTGGACGGATGTAACGGCCGAACTGATTCCAAACTGTTGCGACAGAAATGCGGTAACAGCCACACGCGAAGAGGTGACGCTCCCCGCCGCAGCGTCTCTTATTAGTCTCACGCCCATATTTGCGTGGCATCGTCGCGAACGGCACGCTAACAGCTCGAGTTGACGTTGATGGACTCAATGGATTCCCGCTGCAGCGGTGCAGGCGTATCGTGCTAAACGCGTGCGGCCCAGCAGCAGGGCCTCGACGCGATGATGAGCGCGACCGACCGCCTTGGTCGCTATGAAGACGAGTTCCAAAACCTCCCGTCTTGTCGAAATTTCGATGACGACGGGAACGAATAGCCCGGACGCTCACGCGAAACATTGGTCAACCACTGCGGCCCTCGAAGGGTCGTTGGTCTGCTGCGGGTTCCACGAAAGACAGGGGGAATCCGATGAACGATTTCAAGCCGAATGCGAGACAAAAAAAGCTGATTGGGCGAGCGCTGGGGTCACATCGTCAGGCGCAGGCGACAGTCATTATGCGCCGGACGGGCTGGTCGAATGTTGGAGCAGAGAGGCTGGGATTGAACATCCTCGGAACAACGGGAAGCCGAAGGTCAGCGCGGACTCGCGCCCGCGTAGTGTCAGGAGACGGAAAAAGAATGATTCTGACTAGCCTCCAAAGAGAATTCGCGCACTGATACGGAAAATAGCTCTTACTCGACTGATGGAAGCAAACGGTCCTCTCGTGAAAGGCAGTGACCGAATGGACTTCCGCTGATAGTCGTTCGCGAGTCATACGCGTGCTCCTTGTATCTGGGCGGCTCTGTAACCGCGCCGTATTCCGAAACGGAGAATTGGACCGTCGTCCGAGCACCTGTAATGGCGTTCGGTTAGGAATGCGCGATTGCCCCGAGTCGCACCAGCTAAGCGGCTTTCGGCTTTCTCGGCTTGCGAGGCTTTGCTCCTTTACTTCTGGGGTCGGAAACATCAAAGACTATAACTTCTGTCTTTATCGAGATGTCGGCGGGCAAATCTGCCTTCAGCATCTTTTCCATTTCCGTCGCCGTCATAGGTCCGTCAGAGCCGTCTGGACGCGATGTAGTCTTGTTCGGTGAGTTCCCAAACCAGAAAACTAGATAAACTCCATGTCCATCGGCTCCGACTGAACTTGCGTAGCCCTGCAGTTGTGTTGCGGCTGCGGTCCAGACATCCTCATGGTTGTTCCGTTTGGCCTCGATTGGTACTGTGTGGCCACTCGCGGTGAGGGAAATGATGTCTGCTCGTGTTTCATCGGCACGCCTCGCCTCGGGCATCGGCGGGACAATTTTATAGGGTCTCAGGCGGTCGCGAATACGCTCCAGAAGTCTGTCCCGACATTCGTTCTCGATTAGTGGGCTGGTTGGCTTCCCATTTGAATCAACATTCCAGTAGCGTTTCCAAGGGGTTACGTCGTCGGACCGGAGTTCGGAAGATAGTCTTCGGAGTTCCTCCACGACCACTGCAAAAAGGTCTGAGCTATTCACGGGTGCGCCACCAGCGAGCGCTGACCTGATACTACTTGGTGCAGGATGCAGAAAACCAATGTCACGCTTCCTTCGATTGAAGTTGGCAAGCGCATGTATTATGAATCCACGCCAATCTTCCAGAGATGGCTCATCGGCCAAGCTCCTGAGAACCTCGCCCGCTGTGTTGTCACCAGTCGTCGAAAGCCATTGCATGGACCGGTGCACTATCTGTCTTGCGCGTCCTTGAGCGGAGTTTTCGTCGAATTCAGCGGTAGGTGATACGAGGGCACCGAACATACGAATGGCGATGTTCTCTTTAACAATACGTTCGGAAACGTCAGCATGCGGCAGCACACTTGCTAGGTCGCTCGCAGAGTACGAGTCAAGCAGCGCGGTAAGGTCCTTGCTTTCGTTGTCGCGCACGAATTGCTCACCGTATTCTTTGGGTTTGAGAAAGAAGAGTACATATCTCCACATTTCACGATTTATACGTGGGACTGATTGGTCGTTCGATATCTCTTTCGCAAGTTCAAGAATCCGAGTCGTGGGCAACAGATGTGACGCTGCATACATTAGTTGTTTTAGTACAGTTGCGTGGGTGTTCTTATGCTCCACCAGCAAAATTTCAATAACACTACCAACCACCTGCGACGCCTCGTTGACGTCTGTCATCAGTTGAGAAATCAGAGCCAAGTCAGTTACGCCGGCAGCGAGAGCAGTCCGCCAGAAGTCTGTTAGAGCGCGAGTGCCCACATCTGTAGAACGGAAAATTCGAAAGCGGGCCCATCTCTCAAGACGTTGACGCTTCTCTGTGGACTGTACGAAGTGGCTCATCCGTAGCGCCGAAATTGCAATTTCGACGCAAATGGAATCAAGCGTGGAAAGCTCTTTGGCATCGAGCAGTATGTCGATGCCCGCAACAGCAGCCAACTCAATGGCTCGAAACTGATTTGCTGCCGTCAGCATTCCGAGTTCTGTCGCGGTAAATTTTCCGACGTTGTCGTAAGCGACGGAGCGGAAGCCTGTCACTATTGCGGCGGCAACTAACTCGTTTGTATGGTAGGCGACACGATTGACACCGCTGGAAGGTTCGGGTGTCGCGTGGTTAGCGAAATACAACTGTGCTGCCCAGCCCAATATGTTTGCCTGATGGCCCGCCGCGATTTCGGACAGCACAGGCATGAACTTGTCGACGTATGAGGCAGCGACGCGCGCATCTTCTGAAGACCTGCCGGTTCGTTTCACTGAACTTCGGGGATGGTCTTTGCTCCATTCATCTTGAATCAACCTGCTTAGAAGCTCGGGGAACTCGTTATTCTTTGAGAGTGCCTCGTAGACGCTCCAAAAAGACAAATCACTCTCACATACATGGGTACGAGAACTCTCAACAGCGGCAGAAAGGTATCGACGACGGATGCTGGACAAAGACGCCTTATCGGCCTTCTGCAAAAGCTCCTGTATCAGTGCTGGAGAAGGGTGTCGTCGCCCAACGTGCGTGTAAATGTTTACCGAAAGCCATGGAGTGTCTGGGTTCGGGTTCGATGACAGTATCGCATCAAACAGTTCGATTCCATACTTTTCATCTTTTGCGAGCCAATCCGTGAGTGCCTTGCTGCTTTCTTGTTTCAAGGCGGACCAGATATTTTTGTCCACATTGCATATCCATTTCCAGATTGTTGCGCCATCGAGATTCGTGCTTTGACGGATAGCGGCGGCTAACACGCGGTCCAAGATTTGGTCTACCTCTCCTGACCTAGGTCGTGCTTCCGCTTGGCTCCGCCATGAAGAGAATGGCTCGTCAAATAGGCCAAGAGTTGGCTCCCTTTCCATTCGCAATTGCAAATCGGTCAAATGGCCAATGGTGTTGTCTTCTGAGCATTCCTCGAAGCTCGATAGAATCGACTTGACGATTTTCGGATTAAGCGGACCAGCGGCTTTCGCTAAAGCCAGCTGAACCCGGACCTTTTCCCGTGCTATCGAAGAAGGTTCTTTCTTAAGTTCCGCGAGCAAGTCCTCGCTCTCTTGGGAAATGTCGGAACGGTTTAACCATGCGCGAACGGCTCGAATACGTTGCCAGGCTGGTCGACTCGTATCGAGCACAATGTTTCGTAGCAGCGGGCGAAGTGAGGTAACGGGCCTGCCTGCGGATAGCACTTCAAATACGGTAACGAGAACGTGTCCCTCGTTTTGCCCGGCCTGTAAAATCTGAGAAAAATCGCTCGCCAATTCTTCGGTGGCCAGTCCGCCAAGTGCAATAGTCTCGGTGCCCTGCCAGTCACTCGAAGCACGAAAATATGGGTCGTTTTTTCCCAAATTTTCAAGTATCGCCCGCTTCAATTCGACTGGGAGGGCGGCTGCATCTCCGTACGCTAGTACTGAAAAGGCGTCTGACTCAATTAAACGACGGGCTCCATCGACGTCTCCGGAACCTGCGAGATGAGTCGCAAACCAGGCGTACAGTCCGCGTAGTTCGGTAGGCGGACAACCGTCAAATCCGCTTATCAACGCGATGGCTCTAGAGAGTGGATAGGCAGCCTTGTTGTCTTCTCCCAAAACTGTTTGCGCCAGAGCTTTTCCGGCAAGAAACTCCGCTATCGTTCGATGCTGAGGCTCAAATCGCCTGCCTTCTCCCTTGAATAGCGAGCAGTCGAGCATATCGGAGAGTTCAATGTTTTCTAATCCCAAGTCAGTGGCATCCAGCAGCAGGCACTGTTCGGTTTGTGCATTCGCCTTGCTTGTATTGGACCGCCAGATGTGGTCGGCACCGGACAGCAGCAGTATGAGACACGCTTGGCTCGCAAGAGCAATCCGTTGCTGTGTCGAGAGGCGTGACTGTCCCTCATAGTCGACGTTGTCTTCTTCTGCCGACGCATTGGTTGCTGCGCGAAACAAATCGTATCTGCCTGACGGCCACACGCCCACGTTTCGGCTTACTGCTTTATGGAGAAGCTTTACGCTGAGTGGGGTCTGCAGGAATCCATGGGCACCGAAACTATTTGCGGTTTCTACGAATTGTTCCGGTGACCGCTCGCCGAGATGACGCAGTATGGCCAGCACTTCCTCGCCGAGCAATGGTTGTAATTGAACGACCAAAGGTGGTTCGTTATTGCTTAATTGGAGAAAGGGTTTGATATCCGCTTCGCTTCGCCAATCCTCAGAGCGGCATGCAATGCGCCATCGAGTCGCATTGAGGTCGCGCATCGCAGCCGTGAGGTCCCAAGCTTTGTCAGTGGGATTACCATCGCTTCGGTACTCATCAATGCCATCAACGTAGAGAATTTTCGTCTTGTCGACTGTGAGCGTGTGTTGCTTGGCGGCCTTGAATATCAATTCCCGGGCCGTATAAACAACGGAGCCATCTCTTGCTGCTTCTGCCCTTAAGGTTGACGTCTTGCCGCTCCCAGGCTCGCCAAGTAGGACGACAAAAGGGAAGTTGACGAGGTCACTAACAAATCGGACTTCTTGCTCATCTTGCGCGCGTGCGCCAATGACCCGAATACGACGATTTAAAACAGGAAAATCGGGTGACAAATCCAATTGGGTTTCTAAGCTCATAGTATTTTCGGTTTGGTCCCTAAGTTTGGAGTATATCGTTCGACCAATTTCCAACCGAGCAATGACAATGCGTGTGACTGCATTGCGGTATCTAGTTCCACACAGATGCACAAGGCAACAAGCAGCGCTACTAAATTGGTTGTGAAGGCCTTTATCCTAATTTAGCGTGCCTCTGGAATTGTGTCAGAGCCTCAAGCTGCTAGCCTGTGCTCATAATAAGGTCGGTCTCTGTCATCAAGAATGGCATACATCGCTTGTAGGTTGGATACTTTAGGGTTCAGCCATGCTTCGATATTTTCCCTTTTGATGGGGACGATGCATCGGTCGTGACCAGCGGCCGCAATTTCCGGCGGGGGCTCATCGGTGATAGCGGCGAACGAGAGCAGGTCCGGCTCTCCCGGTGCGCTCCATCGAGACCACAGGCAGGCGACGTGCATTACTTGACCGTTGCTTGGGCGAAACTCCAAGACGACGTTCTCGTCCTTCTGGTGCGTCTCCAGCAATGTCCCCTCCATCTTCGCTTTGCTGACGTTTTCGTAGAATACGTCCACGAGCATCACTCCGTGCATGTGTCCAAAGCACGGCTTCCAGAATCCTTCGAGATTGTCGCGGCGCGCGTTGTACGTGCCGGGATATTTCACGTCGTAATTGGCAGGCTTACCAACAATCCGACACTGGTATCGCATCGGCTTGACAACGTACTCGCCATTGTTCATCACGAGGACCGGCGCGTAGTGTCCGGGAAAGATACGAGAGTCACGAGGTTTTGACTCGGTTCGGTTTATATCTTCAATGCGACGCAGCGACGCTTCGATTTTGTCCGTAGCGATGCGCTTGCTTTCGGTTGCAGCTCTCGTCACCTTCGACTGAAGCGTACGCTCGGCGTCTGCGAGCCGGGCGCGTTGCTTGAAGAGTTCCTGCTCCAGTTTCGTCGCCTGCTCGGCGTTGAATCCGGTGATGAGCTGCCTTATCTCTCGCTCGCCATCCGTCTGCGGGTCGCGGAAAAAGTCGTCGAGTGCTTTCGGAATCTTTGCCTTGCTGCCTTCTGCGCGTTCGAAGTAGAGCCGTGCGAATTCCGCGATGTCCATGTGTGCACCGAAGGTGCGTACGTACCGTCGATAGTCAGCGTGAATCTGAGCCGAGTAGCACATGCGTCCTCCTCATCTGTTTCACCATTAGCTGACTAAATCATCTGCGTTGACTGCATCGGGTCTCTGTCCCGATGCAGGACCCGTCGCAATTCCGACAGAAGTGTCGGTCCCGTACGCTGTCGTCAACTCGCCAGTTGTTCACCGTCTCCGTTGCCTTCGTGCCCACTGTCCGGCCGTTTTCGCAGGCGAAGAAGGTCTGCTCGCCAGCCTTGCCACGGGCGACAGCCTCGTCAATGGTCGCATCCCCGAACGCTCGGCGCAATTCAGTCACAAACGCCGCAATTTCAGGCATCGGGTGCTTGCGTACAGGCATGTCCATCAGTGTCTTCCGTCGCAAATAAAAAGGGTCCCTTCACGGGCCGAGTTTTTGATATACGATACTGTACATCCATACAGTATTCCGTGCCATGGCCACCTTGCTCCAAAACGTCGAGTCGATTCACCCCGCGCTTTGGCGCGGTTCGCAACTCGCGCGTACCCACGGCAGGACGGTCGATACCGGCTACGCGGCCCTGTCGGCCGAGCTGCCCGGTGGGGGTTGGCCGTTGGGTGCGCTGGTGGAACTGCTGGTCCAGCAGCCAGGGATTGGCGAAATGCGGCTCCTGAATCCGGCGCTTGCAGAGTTGGGCAAGCGACCAATAGCGCTGCTGCAGCCTCCGCATGTCCCAAATTCGCTGGGGTTCTCGTATCTCGGGCTTCCGATGGAGCGGCTCATCAGGTTGCGGGCACCGAAGATGGCCGACGCGCTGTGGTGCGCAGAGCGCGTGCTTCAGGCGAGGAGCTGCGGCGCGCTTATCTTGTGGCAGCAGCACATCCGGACCGAAGCGCTGCGGCGGTTACATCTCGCGGCGCAGGCGTCAGAAACGCTCCTTGTTGTCATCCGGCCTTTGGCCAGTGCGCAGGACGCGTCGCCCGCCACGCTGCGGCTGGGTGTCAAACCGGCTGACGGCGGCCTCGTCGTCGACGTCGTCAAGCGACGGGGCCCAATACAAAGCGAAGCACTGTCCATCACCCTGCAACCATCACCGATTCTTCTGAGCCCCTATGGCCGTGTTCGTCGCCATCTTCCTGCCCCGGCTTTCGCTGGAGGTGTTCCGTCCGAGGTGGTCGCCTCGCACTGAGCACGGCTGCGTCGTGCTGGAGCGCGACAAGGTAGTGGTGATGGATTCGATGGCACGGCAAGCTGGTGTGTTGCCGGGAATGAAGCGGGGCGGCGTAATTACGCTATCGCCCGACGCGTTGATGTACGACCGGAGCGTCGAGCGGGAGCATGAAATGCAGCGCGAGGTTGCATTCGGTCTGTTGCGTTTCTCGCCGCAAGTGGCGGTGTGCGACGAAGAAACTATCGTCATGGACGTAACGGCCAGCTTGCGCCTCTTCGGTGGTATCCGGCGCGTCTGCGCACTGACGTATGACGTCGTGAAGTCCATCGGCGTGACCATCCGCATGAGCGTTGCGCCCACTGGTCAAGGGGCATGGCTGCTAGCAAAGCGAGGCCGGTGCCGCGTGCTCAAGATGTCGTCACTTGAGCGGAACCTGAGCGCGCTGCCGTTCACGGTCGTGCAGGAACTTCGCTCGTTCGCGGACTGGTTTCAGGGGTTGGGCTGCCGGGTGCTGGGCGACATCCGCCGCTTGCCGCGCGCCGGGCTGAAGAAACGTTGCGGCGTGGATTTGCTCGATGCGCTTGACCGGGCCTATGGTTTGTCGCCCGAGTTGTATCAATGGCTCGAAATACCGCCCACATTCAGTGCGCGAAATGAGCTCCCCGACCGCGTCGAGCATGCCGAAGCCATACTTTTTTCAGCGAAACGCCTTATCGTTCAGATGTGCGGCTGGCTCAGCGCGCAGCAGCTTGCGCTGACCCACGCCACACTATTGCTCGAACACGAGCGTGGACGCGAAGCCGTTGAACCGACCATCCTCGAAATCGCGCTCGCAGAGCCCACATGGCACGAGGAGCACCTCGTTCGTTTGTTGAAGGAGCGCCTCGGGCGCACCGAGCTGTCCGCTGCGGTGCTCGCAGTTCGCCTGACCGCATCCAGTGTGCAACCCGCCGAGCCGCCGAGCGACGCACTGTTTCCTGACCCCGGGGGCTCGGCAGAAGACCACAACCGGTTGATTGAGCTGCTGGTCGCCCGACTAGGCTCGGAAAACGTTGAACGCGCGGCACCAACGTCCGACCACAGGCCGGAAATGGCGAACCGCTGGGTGCCCATTCAGAACAATGCGAAGGTGCATCGACCTCCAGCTGGTTTGCCACGACCGACCTGGCTGCTTGAAGAGCCCATCAAGCTTATGATGAAAGGCCATCGTCCTTTCTATGGCTCGCCGCTCAGGCTCGTATCGACCGGGGAGCGTATTGAGGCGGGATGGCATGACAGCGAAGCGGTCACGCGCGATTACTACGTCGCCGAAGCCGCCGACAAAAGCTGCTACTGGATTTACCGCGAACGGCCCGTCGTCAAGACAGACGAAGTGCGGTGGTTTTTGCACGGTCTCTTTGGATAAGACGGTGTGCCCGTGGACTTCCCATCATCAACGCTTCCGAACTATGCGGAGCTTTTCGCCTTCACAAACTTCTCGTTCCTCCGTGGCGCATCCCACGGGGAGGAACTGGTGCAGCGCGCCGCACAGCTTGGCTACTCGGGCCTCGCAATAACTGACGAGTGCTCGCTCGCCGGCGTGGTCCGCGCTCATGTCCAAGCAAAGAAAGACATGCTGCCGCTGGTCATCGGTTCGTACTTCCAGCTCGTGCATGCAGACAGGACACCGGCCTTCGGCCTTATTCTGTTAGCGCAGAATCGCGAGGGCTACGGCAACCTCTCTGAGCTCATCACACTGGGCCGTATGCGGGCGACAAAGGGCGAATACCTGCTCACCCCGTACGACATCTCTAAGCCCGAGAAGGGCTACGTGCATCTGAGGGGTATGCCGAACTGCCTGGCCATTCTCGTACCTGATTTTCCCGCGAAAGAAGATGTGCTAGCGGCTCAACTCGAGTGGATGAACGATGTGTTCGCAGGACGGGGATGGGTTGGACTCGTCATGCACCAGCGCGCGATGGACGACATACATCGCGGTATCGTCGAACACGTGGCTGACCAGTATCGCGTGCCGGTGGTAGCGACCGGCAATGTAGTCATGCATGTCCGTTCGCGCAAGCCGCTACAGGACACAATGACGGCAATCCGGCTGCGGACGACCGTCGCTGAATGTGGGTACGACCTCGCGCCCAATGCAGAAGGTCATCTGCGCTCGCGGTTCCGGCTGGGCAACCTGTACCCGGCCCGAGCGTTATATGAAACGCTCAACATTCTCGAGCGATGCAACTTCTCGCTCGACGAGCTTCGGTATGAATATCCGGACGAGCTCGTTCCGGACGGCTTTACCCATGAAGAGTATCTACGCCGGGAGACGTACATTGGTGCGCACCGGCGCTATCCCGATGGCATTCCGCACACCGTGCAGGAACAGATTGAGCACGAGCTCCAGCTTATCCGTGAACTGGAATATGAAGCCTACTTCCTCACGGTCTACGACATCGTTCGCTTCGCACGCAGCCAGCACATCCTGTGTCAGGGGCGCGGGTCTGCTGCAAATAGCGCGGTCTGCTACTGCCTTGGGGTGACCGAGGTGGACCCGGCGCGGGGCAACATGCTCTTCGAGCGATTCATTTCGAAAGAACGCGGCGAGCCTCCCGACATCGACGTGGACTTCGAACACCAGCGTCGCGAAGAAGTAATCCAGTACATCTACCGGAAGTACGGACGGGACCGTGCGGCCATCGCAGCGGCAGTATCGACCTACCGGCCGCGCGGCGCGTTGCGCGAAAGCGGCAAGGCGCTCGGCATCGACCCACAGATTGTGGATAAGGTCGCGAAGTCGCACCAGTGGTTTGACCATTCGGCAGACCTGCTTCAACGCTTCGCTGAGACTGGCCTCGACCCAGAGAATCCGCTCATTGGTCTATGGGCGAAGCTGGCCGCGCAGATTCTCAACTTCCCGCGACACCTGTCACAGCACTCGGGCGGCTTCGTCATCAGTCGCGGCAAGCTCACGCGACTCGTGCCGGTCGAGAACGCTGCAATGGCCGACCGGTCCGCGATTCAGTGGGACAAGGACGACCTTGAGGCGCTCGGCCTGCTGAAGATAGACGTTCTCGCGCTCGGCATGCTATCGGCGATTCGGCGCACGCTCGACATCGTGTCGGAGCAGCGCGGCGAGCGCTTCGAGATGCAGGACATACCCGCTGAAGACGCGGCAACGTACGAGATGATTTCTCGTGCCGATACCGTAGGCGTGTTCCAGATTGAGTCGCGCGCTCAGATGAGCATGCTGCCGCGCA
Source organism: Paraburkholderia sp. SG-MS1 (assembly GCF_012275575.1). Classification (GTDB taxonomy): domain Bacteria; phylum Pseudomonadota; class Gammaproteobacteria; order Burkholderiales; family Burkholderiaceae; genus Paraburkholderia. Next base: position 36,616 of record NZ_NPIH01000168.1, read on the forward strand.
TGAAGCCTCGTGAGTTCTACGACCTCGTCATCGAGGTCGCCATCGTGAGACCTGGTCCGATTCAGGGTGGCGCAGTGCATCCGTACCTGCGTCGGCGTCAGGGGGTGGAACCGGTGACGTATCCGAGCGAAGCGCTCGAGGTCGCGCTCGGCCGAACGCTGGGTGTACCAATTTTCCAGGAGCAGGTGATGCAGGTCGCCATCCTGGCTGCCGGTTTTACACCTGGCGAAGCGGACCAGCTCCGTCGAGCTATGGCCGCCTGGAAGCGCAAGGGTGGCCTCGACAAATATTACGACCGCATCGTCAACGGGATGATGGAGCGTGGCTACAAAAAGGAATTTGCCGAATCCATCTTCCAGCAGATTCATGGTTTCGGCGAATACGGGTTTCCGGAAAGTCACGCAGCGTCGTTTGCCTTGCTCGTGTACGCAAGCAGCTGGTTGAAGTGCCACGAGCCGGAGGCGTTTCTTGCTGCGATGCTGAACAGCCTGCCGCTCGGCTTTTACTCTGCGTCGCAGCTGATACAGGACGCGCAGCGTCACGGTGTGAAGGTGTTGCCGGCCGATGTCACTATCAGCAACTGGGATTCAGTCCTCGACCACCACGAATCCTCCTCAAGACCGGCGGTACGCCTAGGCTTGTCACTGTTGAAGGGCATGAAGGACGGCGCGGCAGAGCGGATTGAAGCGGCGAGGGCGGTCAGGCAGTTCGCTAGTGTCGGTGACCTCGCCAAACGTGCGCAGCTCGACCGGAAAGACCTTCAGGTTCTTGCGGCAGCAAACTCCTTGTCGTCACTGGCCGGCAACCGGCGGGAAGCACTCTGGGCGTCGGTGGCTGCAGTGCCCGACCGCGATATCCTCGCTGATGCGCGGGTGGATGATGAAACGCCGGCGCTCGGTGCGCCTTCGGAAGGTGAAGACGTCGTTGCCGACTACAACTCGATGAGCCTCACACTTGGCCGGCATCCGCTTTCGCTGCTGAGGCCGGTGCTTCTCGAACAGCGTCTTGTGCCGGCGGCTACGCTCATGACATACCGCAATGGGAGGCTTGCGCGCGGATGTGGCTTGGTCACAGTACGTCAGCGCCCAGGGACGGCAAAGGGTGTAATGTTCGTGACCATCGAGGACGAGACCGGCAACGTCAACGTCATTATCTGGCCGTCGCTGCAGGAGAAGTTTCGACAGGAGGCACTGGGGGCATCACTGCTTGCCGTGTACGGAACGTGGCAATGCGAGGGTGAAGTCCGCCACCTGGTGGCACAACGGCTCGTCGATTTGTCGCACTTGCTCGGCGGGCTCACAGCCGTCAGTCGAAATTTCTGCTGACCAGCTACCGCTGGTTGTCGCGGGGAGGAGTATTGTTGTAGTGGGTGTTGAGTGCGAGGCGCAATTCGACTCATCGCAGGAGGATGGTTTTGCTTTTTCTGTTTAGCGGAGGCTACGATGAGCAAAGGAACAGTTAGCGGCCAAAGCGGTGCTCGAGGCACTTCGAGCGGCGCATCGAAGGGCTCGCCCAGTGGGGCCAAATCGAGCGGAAGTGGCGGCCGGTCGCCGAACAGCTTTTCCGGGGCAGTTGGCCGAGTACGACCGGAAATCCGTCAGGAAGTGGGCGCGGCAACGCTACACCGCGAGGAAGCCGGTGACAAGTTGACCAATAGGGGGCTCCGAAAGCAACACGCATCGACGACGTTTGGTCGATTCAATTCCCTCGAGCTATCGAGCGAACACCGACTTGGGCGGCGTCTCCGCTGAGACAGATGGATGGATTGAGTAGCTCAAATCGCAATTTCCGCTCAGCATCAAATCTCCAGTTGAAAACTTGCGGCAGCTTCGGGACCAACGCCAAACCTCTCGGTCAGTCGATAAATAAATCGGCCGAACATTTCTGCGAGATGACGTGGATGCCGTGCAAGTTTGAACGGCTCAATATCAAGCAGTTGCGAGGGAGAAAAGAGTCGTTCGGCAGCTATGCCTCGTCGCCGCCTAAACTCTCCGAAGAAGTCATCGAAAGAGCATTGACCTAGGCGGACGGCTTCGACCAAGCGGTCCAGATGGTCGATGCTCAAGATATGTGGCAGGTCGTCTTCATCCTTATCGTCAAACAGAAATTTTCCTGAGCCAAGGAACAAGTCCCCATAAGTGATAGTGACCTTGTGGACGGGGAGCGGGTTACCGTCAAGTTGTCCATGAACGTGCTTCTCGACATTATCGAGCTGCATCGCTGCCTTTAAGACTGTAGCGCGCAATTTGGAACGGTAAGTTCCTGCCTGTCCTGTGGCCGGTAGTGTGTGCACCAGAGCCTTATTTTTCACTTCCAGCAGAATGATGGCCTCCGGTGTGATAACCGCAAAGTCGCAACATTGTCCGATGACCGAAAAGCGCTTTCTGACCTCTTGTTCCCCGAGCACAATGTCGGCCGCGCGACGCAATGACCTTCCAACATATTCTTCGAACCAACGTTCGAACGAGTCTCTCGCACGCGCATCATCGCTACGAACCACGATATCGCTGAATGCATATTCGAAATGCCGGCGCATCCCGGGGGTTCCCCAAAAGAATCGCTGTCGGTTATAGGTAACAAATGGATAGCGGTACATCAAGTTGGGTTGAAACCATTCGTCGTCTGTGACCGCTGCCATTTCCTTCGATACTGTTTCCCTCTTGAATACAATCGTTCTTAAAAAATCTTTGAGAATTGGAGCACCAAACACGTTTTGTAATTCGCTCAAGAACTCGGGCGTGAAGACGTCTCCGATGCATTCCTCGGTACGAAGCCAGAACGGGAGGGCGAGAAACAGATAGTCCTCTGCCGACACCGACAGCCCCTCGTCAAGCACCTGCCGGAGTTTTGAAGCGGGGTCGATATGGTTTAAAAGGTCAATCTGTCTCGCAAAATCGCCCATGCCGTGGTTAGTCTGATGTGGCACCTGCGCAATGAGAAGCGAACGTATCATCAGGTCCAGACTGTTTGCTTGCTTTAGAGCAGCAAGAGTATCTGAACTTTTCCACGCGTCGTTCATGCATATCATCAGGTCAGTTTGCTGCATGCGAGTCCGACCGTACATTCTCGGATTGTCACGAAGAGTCCAGAGGGCGAGCCTTTCGGCAATCCAGGGCATGCGAGCAGCTCGGGTCGCCCCCGTCCGGTCGTCGATAAGGAGATACGCTGAAATTTGCTGAAGAACGGAGCTGTACTCGAATCGGCGCATCTTGTTGCGAATTGGCCGAATTGAATCTGCATATCCCATGTCTGCTCGAAACGTGTATTTTGCTTGTTAGGTGGGCATTCCGTCGGTGTGAATCGTGTTGTCGTCGGCAGTACATCGCTCTACTACGCCCTCGATGTTTGAAAGCTGATTGAGTCGAAGCAGCAAACGCGTCGGGCGGTAGATGAAGCCACTGCCTTGCCCCCCATAGTTCGCGGGTGGGACGTTCGCGATAAGGAGTCCAGTCCTCAGTAGCGCTCCGGCTGTTGCCATGAGGTCTTCCGCGTCGTCGAATACGCTGGGAACAAGTTCTTCGATAGTCTGCAATTGCAAGTCGCGCATAGATTTACTTTGCTCGTTCGGTTGAGCATGGAGCCTGACAATAGTGCCGAGCAAAATCACCTCGTCTCGCTTCAGAGGCGCAAGAATGTCAGCAAGGTATAGAAAGTCGTCTGCTGCGACCGAGCGATGCACAACTTGTCCCGCGAAGACCGCTGCCAGCAATCGGAGATTCAGTTTTGCCGCACCTTCTTCTGCAGCGCGCTGATAACGAAAGAGAATCGCGGCGGCTTCTGGCAGGTCCGACTCGTCGAGCCTCCGCGCTCCTGATTTCAGTTCGTCGAGCAAAATCCTCGCGGCCAACGTTTGGCGATGTTGAATGATGTTTTTGAGTATCTCCGATGCACTGGTTGCTATGGTGTTCGCGGCAGCGAACTTTTCAGCGCTTAGCCCATCGCTCAAGACCGAGTTAAAGAGACTCAACAATAGCTGACTCATGATTTTTTCGTGTGTGACTTTACCGGTTAAAAGTAGCTTGCCTTCCCGCCGATTTTGGCCGCTGACAGCGGCCTCTTTCCTCCCAACCTGAGACGCTGTCGCAGCCAGTTCCTGCAAGTACGCTGTCCGAGGCACCACCATCCCAACCTGCGCAGTGGGGGCAGTTTCGTATCTCCGCGTTGAAGTGCCACGCATTGTCGTCTGTCGGTCGGGCCGTGCCAACTGTTTTCCCGTCTCCACGTGCGCAAACTGTCCCTTCGCTGGCTTCGCCGACGTGTTTGTCTGAAGGCAGTGAAACGCTTTGCTGTAAGTGCAGACATCTCGGCCGCTGGGCGGCTAGTCGTACTACCCTTCATCGCGTCCACTATCCGAAACCGCATGTTTGTCCGTAGGAAATCCCGTGTAGACGTCCTGTACGTACATGCCGTAGTCGCTTTTTAGCGCACATGGATAGTGCTCAAGCCCCGTTTCCGGAAGCGATTCGCCTCTTCGCTATGCCGGGCATCACGACTCGGGCGCGCTCGGGTGAGCGCGATAGGCATGGAATCCGGTCATTGTCTCAGGAGTTCTCGAGTGGGGAAAACCTACTGGCGCTCATCAAAATCCTGCTGCGAGAGCACTTGTTGACCGGCGTTTGGGCGACGCATGGGCGACGCATGGGCGAAATCGTGGCCACATCGTATTCCGGTCGTGTAGGGATGGCTGCGATTCGGAGCCGTCAAGGGTGAGCCTGGGACGGATGAGGCTATCTTGACATCGAGGAGGCAGAGCAGTGTTTCGATGCGAATTGCATATTCGGTGCGGGGGGAACGGAGGGCTTAAAACTCCGACAGCACTCTGACCACAGATTCCTAGTTTTCCAATGGGATGGCCACGTTCTGTATTGCGGGAGGCATCGCGAATGGGCCAAAATTCGCGCTTGGGTCAATCGGCAGGTGCTTCAGCTTATCACCAAAAGCGTTGAGCAAACCGTCGTCGATTATAGTTGAACGCCGCAGCGAATTCAGACCAGACGCGAGTAAAAAATGGCTACAAATGTAGACTTGAAAGAATGGGGACGATTCTGGACCCCTCGGGGTGTTCCGATTCACGTCGACGAACAGGGATTTACAGCACACTCGAGAAATGAGTGGGGAGCGTTCGCAAATCCTCAGCTTCGAATTACATCCGAACTGGTCGCTGCGTCATCAGTAACCGTCCTGCTCGGTGAGCCCGGCTCAGGAAAGTCTTTCGAACTTGGTCTGCTTAAAACGCAATTTGAGGCATCGGACCCCCGTGAGGTACAGTTCTTGGACTTGGGAAGTCATGCCCATCCGACAACGTTGGAGGCGGCGCTTCGCCGTTCGTTGAAAGGTTGCATTAACGATAGCACGCCGACAGTTCTTTTTCTCGACGCGCTTGATGAATGTCGCGTTAACATCAAACGCGCTGAGAATGTAATCGAACATGTGCTGTGTGACGTAACGCCCTCTTTATTGCATATTTTTATTGCTTGTCGCACACCTGCATGGCCTGCAACTTTCGAGGAGATGTTGCGAGGATGGTGGAATGGGCGCGAGGATGTCAATGTCTTCGAAATTGCTCCTCACTCTCGCGAACAAGTTCGAACACGGCTACGTCAAAAGAACATTAGCGAAGACGATTTCTTCAGGGCGCTGATACGGTCCCGTGCTTATGGGCTGGCACTGCAGCCGCTGGGCCTGCAGTTCCTGATATCACAGTTCAAAGACGAATCCGAGTTTTCTACAACGAGATGGGACCTCTACGAGAAGGGCTGCAGTGCATTGCTTCGGGAGAGCAAGCGTCGTCTCGAAGACAGTGTTGTAGCACTCCCAAATGTGCAACAGCGGTTGCAGCTTTCGGGTCTGATGGCCGCATGCGCGTTACTGACCAACTGTACGGATTTCGTGCTGGATGGCAACGACGAGGCATTTCAAGGAGCTGGGGCCTGTTTAAGCGCGGAACAACTAAACGGAGTTCCTCTTAACTTTCACGAGGGGCACTGGCACGCCAGCCGGCAACAGTGCCATGAAATTTTTCAGTCAGGTCTTTTCGTCACAAAATCTAATGGCGTGTTCGCATTTGCGCATCGGACATACGCTGAGTTTATGGCTGCTCGATTCGTCGAGTCGCTTGGCTTTTCGTTGGAGAAAATAACAAGGTTGATAACGCTCCCAGACGGCACGGGGCGTCTCGTCCAGCAGTTGCGCGAGTTTGCCGGTTGGATGACGCATGGAAACCGTAAGATGCTTAAGTTTCTGCTTGGTTGCGACCCCGCCTTCATCTTCGATAGCAGCATTCCATTGACCGATGAAGATGGCGTTGCCAACGCGTTTGACGAACTGGTACAACTTGTGAAGCGCTACAAGTTTCCGATTTATGATTCGAGCCTCATACGCTTATATGGGAGGCTGGCCCATCCCGGACTGTGTCGCAAACTTGGCGCAATCCTTAAAGGCCAATCTGAAGCGCCTGCGCTAAGGCAGTTTGCTGCAGACGTTGCTGCAGCGGTGGGGCACGTGAATGAGATTCCAGAACTGCTCGACATAGCATTGGACGGGTCGGAGAACTACGATGTCCGACAGCATGCAGCGAATGCAATTCGAGATGCGGGAACTGCGGAGTTGAAGTTCCGCTTGCGGCCGCTCATGGAGGGACGTTGCCTGGGTGATGCAGACGATGAGCTTAAGGGAATTGCATTACATTGCGCCCTAGATGCAGAAGCTGCCATTGGTTCACTAATCGTACATCTTGAGCGCGAAAAGAATCCACACTACGCAGGAGCCTATTCAAGTGGAATGCGGCGCGTGAAAAATGCGGATTTTGTGCAATCCGATATCAACCCTTTGATTGGGTGGTTACAGCAACAACTCACGAATGAGCGCCTCGACTATTCATGGGAAGAGTTCGTCTTTCACATGTTCAGTAAGACAGCATTGGCCGTAATTCAATTTAACGATGGGTGGGTCGAATTTGGAGGGGTTGCATGGCTCGCTGTGTCGAAACATCATCGATTGTCTGGCGACCGTCAGAACAGGTGGTTTGATTCTGGTCTTCAGTTGAGCAGCTACCCTGAACGTCGATTCCAGTTGTTCGAGGCAATGCTCGCTGCTGCATCCGGAAACGAGAGTTTCGCAGCGTGGACGCTTCGTTCTGAGACCGGGCTATTGAGCAATGCAGATGGCGGGTACCTCGTAAGTCTATATAAGCGCAAAACCTGGACCGAACGCATCCAAAAGATACTCGCGAATCTGATGCTCGGATACCTGTTTGAGAGTAATGGAATCGTGAGGGAATGGGCGTTAAATGTGGCGGGTCCCGCATCAGAGGCGCGCGACTCAGTGCTCACGGAGGTGTTAGGTGGTAGCTTCGCTGCAATTCCCCTAGATTCGCCAATGGCTGACTCGCTTCGAACAACACATTTGATGGTGAAGCAAGTTCCGAAACAGGCCGCTTCTCAGCCAGTGAAGACGTCGTCTGAAATACTTCATAAGGCGTTGGAGGGCGCAGAAAGAGGAGAAACTTGGCAATGGATGAATATACTGTCCTGTCTTCACTATGAAGATAATTTCGGCGGCTACCGTCAATTTTTTGACGAGGTGACGAAGCTTCCATTATGGCGAAAACTGGATTCCGAAACACAACAGCGACTTGTCTCTGTCGCACGTCGATTCCTCCAAGACTGCGGACCACCAGCCAGTAAGCTTGGCCCAAATCAGGCGAACAGCTTCGAGGATGGCGGGATTGCCGCGCTCGTTTTGCTGTACAGCCAAGGCGACAACTCGAATGAATATATTGACCTCGTTATCAAATGGTCGCTTGGTCTAGCTAGGTACAACAGAGACGGTCAACCTCAGACTACTATCAATATGCTCCTGACGGAGGGAGTCAAAACAAGTCCCGATTCCGTTTTGCCAATCCTGTTCAGCATATGTGTCCGAGACGTTACATACGAACTTCCGAGGATGCCGGGATTCACTGATGAGTTGATGCCGGCAGAACTGGTTAGGTTGCTTGATGAATTTTTAGTATCGCTTCCCGATGATGATAGTTTCTTTACGCTATGTTCGTATCTCGTCAAGCGAAAAAGCTTTCGAGCAATCGAAACGCTGGTTTCAAGGTTGAGTGTTATTCCGGATTTCGCGACGAACTTTGCGTCAAAGTGCCTTGACTTGCTTGCGAGATGGGACCCTGCCAAATTGGTTGCGCTAATTTGGCCGCGTCTCCGTGACGATGTAGAAGCTGTTGCCTCTTTCGCGGCGCAAGTTCAACTTGTGGCGTCGACGCACGTACACCCCTTCCTGGTTGAGCGCGCCGAGACCACTGAGGAGCTTTTTGAGATTCTTGAGAAGCATTTTCCGACTTCGGACGACCTTCCATTTAACGGGCCTGTCACCCGACGTCATCATATCCAGGAATTCAGGAAGGGTTGCATCACAGCGCTTCGCGAGAAGGCAGATGTTCGTAGCATCGCGGCCTTGAACAGAATCTTTTCGCGTCACCCCGAGCTCCCCTGGATTGCGTCGTCAGCGCATCAGGCCGAGCAAAAGGCTGCACGCGATGCCTGGATTCCGTACGAGTTCGAAGAGGTGACCGCAGTGTTTAGCCTTTCCGCCTCAAGGGTAGTCCGGACCGACGCGGAGCTTCACTCGACCTTGATGGCAGAATTGCGGTCAATAGAGAAAGAAATTTCGGCGCAATCCGCGCAGCCGCTCGTCTATTTTCTATGGGACGAAAAATCCAATGAACCAAAGCACGAACCGCGTCTGTGCGATTGGTTGGCGTCGGAGTTGCGTAGACGACTTGGCCATCGCGGCGCAGTGGTAAATCGCGAGGTCCAGGTCAGAGCACACAATCCAAAAGGGGTCGGCGAGCGAACCGACATCTTGATTGAAGTGTCGCAAGCACACTCTCGAACGAGCAGTGCCGACGTTCTGAGACTGGTAATCGAAGTAAAAGGATGCTGGAACGAGGAACTTCTGACTGCTCCAGCCTCCCAACTACGCGACAATTACATGAAAGCTGTTGGCGCTTTGACGGGTATCTACCTCGTCATGTGGTTCTACTGTGAGAGGTGGGCCGATGGCGATAGTAGGAAACGACGCACGCGAAAACTCGTTCGCGAGGCAACCTCCAGCGCTTGCTTAGCAGCAGTCGCTGTTCCGTGTGAGGAAGCATCCAACTCAACGTGGAAAATTAGCCCGTTTGTTATCGATTGCGCTTACTAGAGTAAGTTTGTGCGCCGGGGGCAGGGAACACAGATATTCGTGCGCGTTGGCTATGAGGTCGCGGACCTATGCTATTCGATGTCAGACTCAAGGCACATACAGCGCGGACACAAGAGTAGGTTATGTAAATATGAAATCAAAAGCTACCAGCTCGTTCGGCTACCTTGTCGACCGAATTCTTCATCGCCGCGCAGTACCCCTTGTCGGCGCGGGAATATCGGCCCAGTCAACAAGGGATGGGCAACCATGGAATGGCCATAAGATATGGGAGTTGATTGACAGAGCTTTACGGCCAACCCTCAGCGCGCGCCTAACACGGTTCAGAAAGAACCCGACGAAGTTCCGGACGTGTGTCCTTTGTGATAGCTGTTTCGCGAGTGAGGTCTCGTACCAAAGAGCTTTTCGCGACTTTGGAATTTCGACTTCCTCGAACTGCTGTCTCTGTGATTTGCGAATTGCAAAGGAGCAAAACGCATTGACAAAGGCGTGCGAGGCGTTTCTTTGGGAGCATGGGGGAGCCACAGACGCCAGTTATAAGGCGCTCGTAAGCGCGCTGCAGATTGAAAAGTTTGTGAATCTCGACCCTCGGCCAGCTCATTTCTATCTCTCTTATCTAGCACGTGAAGGTCTCATCACCGAGGTGGTGACAACGAATTACGACTGCAACCTGGAACGTGCCTACGCGAAGACTTGGCGCAATGAAGTTGCCCTTGCTGAAAAATTGACCTACGCGGTGTTCGACCTGGACACGTTTGCGGCATATGCGGCTATTAGTTCAGAAGGGCGGTCGGGAGAGGATACGGCGCACGTTCTGCGCGTCTATAAAATTAATGGTTGTGCAGCACAACTAAGTAAAAATCCAGAACACGCGAAAAATATATTGTTGACAGCGTCCCAGCTACAAGACTGGCGGAGGCGTAAATGGGCTGGGGATTATTTTCGGACGAAGGTGCGCACGGCTTCACTTGTGACAATAGGGTTCGGAAGTGACGAACCGCAGGTAGTGCATACCTTGCAACAGGTTCTCGAAGAGTTCTCCGAATTTCCCGACAGGCAGCCTCGTCCAATATTCGAGGCCGAGAATGCTCCAATTGTGACGACATACGAGCACTACCCAAGCTTTCAGCAACTCCAGTTAGTAAATGGTTTTGCAGCGTGGTGGACCGGGGTTGCTACTGATGGCAACGCGCTTGTTATCGGACCATACGAACGTGCCGGGTCCGCCCTCGCTTCACATACCCCGCTCAATGCTCCAGAGTGCTTGGCAGCGGACCGCTTGTGGGCAGATGTCTTTCAAATGGTCTTTGCACGACTGCTTTGCACGAAACTACGCGACGCCGCTGTAAGCGAAAACTCTGCGTTTACCGCGACTATCCCCCACGCAGACAAATTGCTTTTGGCGTTAGCCGCAGAACTCGACGCCTGCACAACGCAACAACTCCGCGATTCAAGCGCACCCGCCCACTGGCTCGCAGAGACGCAGGAGTTCCTAAATACATCTGGACCGCTCCGTCCAGCGCTTAGTCGTTGCTTATCCCACATTCGTGATGCGGGAGCGCACCCGGACTACTATTGCGCAGTTGGCGACCATCCCAGCCTTGCCGCTGAACTCGCCTTGCTGTTCGCGCTTCTCCAAGCCGAGCGATTCGCAGGTACCAAGCCTCTGTCAGTCTCTGTCGAACACAAATGGTGGGGCCGTGTATCCTTACTGCCGGGCGGCCCGATTGAGATACGGTTGCCCACTGCTATAGGCCACGAAGACATGGACGCAGCCTTGTACGTTTCCGGACGGCATCAAGTCGAGGATGGAGCGACAATGACAATTCCTGTGCGTGCTGGACCGGCACAAAGGGTTGAACTTATTGTCGGTATGTCGGGCAGTTCAAGAAGGCTGTTCGACCGCCGTGCCTATGTTGTGGATGGAGTTACGCGTAAGCCAATCGTGATTGTGCGAGTCGATTGGCGAACATTGTTTCCAGCGTCAATGGCCGAAGCGTCGCCCTCTGAGGTTTCGGAGCGGCTACAGCAAATTGTTAGATTCCCCAGTAAATTTAGACGTCGGCTGGACCCTAGTATTCGCTCTAATCCCCTTCTTCAGCGTCGAGCCAACTCATGAGCGCCATTCAATCCAATATAGCCTTCGCATTGTCAGACGACGTGAGGGATACAGACGCTGGGCGCGTCTACCTCCGAGCCCATCCTTGGATTTCATGGAATCGACTGTTTATTTCGTCGGTTATGAATGTCGTGGATGCAACGTCGCAGATAATAGAACCGGGAGCAAGTGATGACTTGAACGAGGCGTCAAAGTTGCGCGATGAAATCTGTGACCTCGTCGACAGCCTCTCTGCTGCCGGTATTACTTCGCCCGTAACTTTGGTTATCCGCTGTGGTGCAGATGCGTTCGCACACTGGCATCGCTTGGCGGGTGACCAAGATTGGTTGCGGGGAACGTTCTCGATTTATCCGTATGAGCCGGAGCGTTACGCTGCAGCAGGATTTCCCGATGCCAGTCGATTTACGTCTTTCGTCACCGATTCATCGGGCGGTAATGTCACTCGATACACGCTCCGCTCATTAACGGAGCAAGAATACCTTGACGCGGTATGGGAAAGGGTCGTTTCCGAATTACGGGATGATTCGCTGACGTATAAGCTTGCGAGTCGTGTGCGCGATGCATATGCCGAAGTCGGCATCGCCGTTGCTGGACAACCCTTGGGACAGTCGAAAGCCAAACGCGGCGTTGCCCGTTGGCTTAGAGAAGATGTGCTGGCGCGGGTTTCGCAGTTTTTGCAGGCCGATGTGACAGACTCTGCAGGAGGGGCGTAGACGTGAGGTCAATAAAGTCACTAAAGCTGCAGAATTTTCGAGGATTTGCGGGTGAGCGCACCCTAGACCTGGACGCTGACCTCATCTTGGTTACAGGGAAGAACGGAGCGGGAAAGACCAGCTTGCTTCTCGCAATCGATTTGCTCCTGAACGGACAAACTAGTCTCATCGAAAGCACAGGCGATTGCAAAAACACAAGAGCGAGCAGCGGGCGCTTGGAATTGTTCGGAAAGAACCCATTGCAAGTTGACTTGGTAAACTTGCCAGCAAGGCGAGAGTATGCTGATTTACTTGAGAGAGCTCAGTTTTTTTTCCCGGAAGGGCTGGTTTCGCCGGAAAACTCACAGGACATTTTAAGTATCGTTGCGCCGACAGCGATGGCTTGGCAAAGCATTCGGGGCGCTTTGGAAGAAACTCAAGCGGAGCTAACGACGGCTAAGTCAGCAATCTTCGTTCAGAAATTTGATGTTGAGAGGGAGAGAAAAACGGTCGCTTTGCGCTTCGAAGAAGCAAAATCGAAGATTTCATCGGACGAGGCACTCGTCTCTCCTTGGGTTTCAGTGCTCCATGACTCGGGAAGCCTGCTCATTCAGAACGGCAACCTCGCCAACTATTGGCAGAGCCAGCTTAAGAATTTGCTCGACCGATTGGCTCATGCGATGGGGATGGACACGTCTGCCTCCGTTGGGACAGACGGAGTTTTGAATGCGATTGCGGGGATATGCGAGGGGCTTCGTTCACAGATTGATTTGTCAAAGACTGACGCTTCCCGCCACGCCCCTGCAGATGCATTGAGCAGGGAATTGCGTGGCTTCGACCAGGAAATGGAAATAAACCTGTCTGAGATATTTGGGGACGAGACGCATAGCAAGATATCTTCGTTAAACGAGATAGAAAAGAAGTTTGTTGAGAGTCAAGCTCGGCTTTCTCTTATACGCGAACAACGAAAGCGGCTTGCAATCAACTCAGACGCGCTCGCTCCATCGCTAGAGCAGATGGCGGGGCAAGCGGGCGATTGGCTTGGTTTGTTGCGAGAGTTACCCAAGGCTTTGCGGGACGAGACAGTGCAGCTAGATTCGTGGCTCAGTGAGCTTTTGATTGCAGCTCCGGAGCTCGCTGCTCGGGTGAGAACAATCGACGAGAAGCTTCGGAAATCGGAGCTTGAGATGTTGACACAAGCCACCCTCGCCGAAGCTGATATGGAGGAGTTGCGTGCAAAGCAAACTCTCCGTAGATGCATTTCTCCGCTAAAAGATGAGGAATGGGCCTATTCGGCGTCGACTATAGGTGAACTTTTGGAGCGCGCTGAGATACGTGCAACGGTGCATCAGCAAACGCTGTCCTCACTTGACCGAATGGCAGTAGCGCTCAGGGAACTTGCTGCGGCTGCGCTGGCGTGGGCCAATCTGGAGCGGGAGATTGAGCGCCAAAACTTGGTGATTGGGAACAAGGATAGGCGAGTTGCCGCCGAAAAGCTGGTTGTTGAAGCCGAGCGCACACTCAAACGGGCAACGGGGAAGGACAGCATTTTTAGCGTAACTTCAGCTATCGACGAGGGGCAGGTGCGAGAGTTGCTGCGTTCATTGAATCGCCTCTTAGCGCGCTTCCACTTTCCTCCTGATTTCCTGCCAATTCAACTGCAGATTGTTTCGAAGTCGGCAAAGGTACCGAACTATCGTTTCGTGTCGGAGCGCGGGCCGGAGTATGCGGGGCTTTCTACCGGCCAGAAGACTCAACTGGCGGTGTGTTGGACTGTCTGCTTAGGCTATGCGTTACGAGACAGGATTACGCACCCGATAGTTGCTTTTGACGACTTCACTACTGCGCTGGATTTAGGGCAACTGATACCTGCTTCAGGAATTCTGCGCCAACTTGCATATTGCGAATCGGACGAATTTCGCCGACAAGTAATTGTGACGAGCCACCATGAAGACTTGACTAATCGGCTTCTCGACTATCTTCTGCCGCCGGAGGGCCGAACCATGAAGGTAATTGAGATGCTAGAGTGGACGCCGGAAAACGGCCCGGAAATGCGGATGTACGACGTAAAGCCTAGCGTACTGCAAGCCTCTCCAGACGAGCTTGCCGTTTGGTTAAACGCTCAAATGCAAGGCCGTCCAGCTTAGTGACGTCTTAGGTGGCTTTGGGGGCTGTTAGAAAATGATGTAGCGACTTGATATGCAACGTCTGGCCGCGTGTAGCTCGAATAAGGGCGAGAAGTGGCTCTACCATACGGGCACGCTGGGAGCTTCCCGCCATGGTTCCGATGCACGTCAATCTAACAAGCGTCCGGAAACCTTTCCCGATGCCCCCATGACGTCGAAAATCGAGTTGGTCGAAGGCGAAGTGTGGAGATTCACGCAAGCCGAATGCTTCTATCTCCCAATGGTCAATCTTGCACCGTCTCAGTTCAGCATCGTGGCAACCTAACCTTAGCCAACGCTCACTTGGCCGAAATAGTGAGCGAATTATGCAAAAAACATAATTATGCTTCGATTTGAGACGTTAGCAAAAAAAACGCTTCTGAAAAAAACTGCCCAGAGCTGCTTGGCGTTATCATATTGAAAAATTTCGCGGCGGCATAGAGCCCTCCGGTTATGCAGCTGCGAATTTTAAAAAGCTCACAGTACTTTTGACGACCATGCAGGCGGTCTTAATCCGACTCCCAATCGCATCGGCCATCAAAGAGGCGGGCTGATAATGTGACGCTTAAAATTAAAATCAATGAGTAAGAGAATGCGGGGAATATTTTGAATGTCAGCAGCCGTTGAAGATGTAAATCCGGGCCCACATTTCAATCGGATTCTTGGCCGTCATTATGTAGACGCGCGGATTCGAAAAATGAGCGTACACGAAGAAGGCTTGCCACCGGTTGTAGCGCATTTTCTGTATCCGGCGTTCAAGTCCGGACAACCATCCGTCGCTGAACTCGTCAAGATGCTAATGGGCGAGATAACCGGATTTTGCGCGACGAAAAAACAGCGTCGTAACGCGAAAGCGATTGATGCGGCAGACCCATACGATGCCAGAGAAACTGAAGAGTTGGGCCGATGGGCCAAAGCGCTATTCATTAAAGCGAAAGAGTCAGGCAGTCGCTCAGGAGAAGGAGGGGAACTCCTCCTTTACGTCTTTATAGAGCACTTTCTGAAGGCCCCATTGGTGCTTTCGAAGATGCGGTTGAAGACTAGTCCAGAAATGCCGGTGCATGGGGCCGACGGCGTTCACGCCATGTGGGAAACCGAGGGGAATCGGTTGGCGATGATTTTCGGTGAATCGAAACTACATCAAACATTCGCGAGCGGTATGTCAGAGGCTGCCGAATCGATAGGGTTGCTTGCTAAAGACGCGGACGGTCGGATGGAGAACGAGTTACAACTGACCACTGGCCACATCGACCTCGATGGGTTTCCTGCAGCGATGCAAGAACATCTTCTGAAGTTCTTGCATCCGTACGCAACGGAGGAGTCAAATTCACGTGTGGACCGATATGCGATATTGGTTGGATTTGACTTCCATGCCTACCAGAAGATAGCTGAAAAACCCGTGGCCGAGGCCGAAGCCGAATTCGTGAAGCTTTATCAGAGAAATCTAAAAACGAGCCTCACCACCGCTAAGTCGCACCTGAATGCGCATTCAATCTCACTCGCATCGGTGGATTTATTTCTCTTCCCGCTTCCCGACGTGCAAGCGTTTCGTGACGCCTTTGATAAGGCTTTATATGGCTGAACTCCAAATCCGACTCGCGCAAAGCATAGCTGAGCACGCGCAATTTAAGGCGGCGTACGAGTATCTCCAGCAGGAGAGTCTCGCCTCGCTCAGCGGCAAGATTCCTTCTCTGTCACGCACAGAGTCGCGAAGGCTCCTTCGCTCTGCTCTCATTTTCGCTCAATCGAAAGTTGAGCAGTTCGCGGTTTTGTCACAGGACATCGTTTATTCACTTGCGTCCCTGCCGATTGCCGACGAGGAGCGCCTGGTATGTCGACATGTGTTGGCAATGTTGGGAAATTTTCCCGCAAGCGATTTTGTTAAACGAAACGTCGAGAGTCAATATCGCTTGCCTTGGCAGTTGGGATTGACCGAAGAGGTTCGACGGGAGGGTAACTCAATTCAAGTTTTGGGTAAGCCGCTCCTTCTCACTGATTTCCAAGCCAATGTATGGGAGGAACTCACTGAAAGACAGTTCCTGAGCATCGCGGCACCGACGTCGGCTGGAAAGTCCTTTTTGATTCAAACATATCTGAAATCGCTTATCGGCGAAGGCGAGCAGCTTCTCGATGTCGCTTATGTCGTGCCGTCGAGGTCGCTAATTCACGAAGTCCAAGCAACGCTAAGCGCAGCGTTTGCTAATTTTCTCAATGCGCCGATTATCAGTAGTGTTCCGCGTGCCGACGACAGACTTGCAGTCAACCAGCCGAGAATCTTTGTTTTTACTCAGGAGCGTTTGCGAACGGCCATGGATGATGCCGGCCTTACCCTTGATGTTCTGATTGTGGACGAGGCGCAGCAAATTTCAGATGGTTCTCGGGGAATGCTGCTGCTTTCGTGTCTTGAAGACATGCATCACAGGGCACCTTTAGCCAAAATCTTGTTTATAACGCCCGGTTCACGAAGCGGCGGCCCTATAGGTTCATTACTGGGACTCGGCGAGCTGCCAACGGTGGAAACGGCACTGCGCCCCGTTCGGCAAAATCTTATATACGTAGACTTCGCGTCAAAAAATAAGAAAAGACACCTCAACCTGTCGCTTCACAGGGATGAAAACTTACCGCTGGCGCTTGGCACGGTCGAAGTGAACAAGGAAAGGACCTCGACTGCACAGCAGCGTTTTCTCTCAGCTGTCGTTACGTTAGGTGACGAGGGTCAAAATTTGGTGTATGCATCAGGTAAAGCTTCGGCTGAAAAGTTAGCACTCGGTATAGTTGACTTGAACCGGCATACTCCTCAAGAGTCCAGCTCACTGAGTGAACTTTCTGAATTTATCCGCCGACATGTTCATCCGGAATATTCACTGGCTAAATGTGTTGAAAACGGCGTGGCCTTCCATTATGGAAACATGCCGACCAATATAACGAAGGCCATTGAAGATTATTTTTCGGATGGAAAGATAAAGTATCTCGTATGTACTTCCACGTTGTTGCAAGGGGTGAATCTCCCGGCGCGCAATATTTTTATTAGTAACCCTCGGAAGGGGCAGGGTAACCCCATGGGTCCGGACGATTTTTGGAACTTGGCGGGTCGTGCTGGTAGGCTTGCGAAAGATACCCACGGGAATGTCTTCTTGGTAGATTATTCAAAGTGGGACAGGAAGCCGATAGAGGAGCCACGACAGAGGGAGGTTATTCCTTCGTTGACGAAAGCTTTCACAACCGCGCACTCCGTGGTTATGGAGTATGTCGAAGATGCTGGTCACCTGTCCGGGCAAAAGGAAACAAATTTTGCGGAAAGTGTCTTCACGCGCCTGTTTATAGATGCGCAAGAGGGGGTTCTTGAGCGCACCGTTGAGCGAGCAACTCGCGGAGATTTTTTGGGTGAAGCGCAGGCGCTGACGGTAGCTGTCACTCAACACATACAAAAGGTTAGTCTTCCCGCAGAAATGCTGAAGAAAAATGCCAGCATTTCGCCACTTAGACAGCAAGCTATGTTCGATATCCTTTTAGCCGAATTCAAAAGTGGTCGACTAAGAGGGTACATACCTTTACACCCTTTGCAGCCGCACGCTGCTGTTAAGAAACGGCTTGAATTCGTGATGTCGCTTATCCACGAATACCTGGAGGGAAAACCAAGTCAAGCCGGAAAATATTTTTCCTGGTTTTCCCTTAGCTGGATGCGCGGAAACTCACTGAAAGACATGATTGATTTTCAACTGCGAACAGCGCGGGAGAAGGCATCAGCAGACGGTGATGAACCACCCGATGCAGGAAAAATAATAAAAGTGCTTTCAGAGGTGGAGAAAAAGTTGAGGTTTCACTACGTGAGGTATTTCAGCTGCTATATCGATTTGCTGAAATACGCTGCGAAGGCTATCTCTCCAGACCACGAGATTGAAGTTCCAGCAATTCCCCTATATCTCGAACTCGGAGCAAGTAGCAAGACGATGATTGGCTGCATGGAACTGGGACTTTCTCGAATCGCTGCCCGAGAGGTGACTGAATTTTTAGGAGCGCAAGATTTAGATGCGGTTGCTGTAAAAAGGCGACTTCGGAATGCGAGCATCTCTGCATCCGGATTGTCACGCATAGTCATCGCCGAGCTGGGCCGTATCGGCTTACACAATACGTAAAGATTGCAGATAACCTCTGAAGTCTAGTGCGAGCATCGGGCTAGACTTCGTAAGGTAGTTATTCAGCTTGACCAAAGAATCAGGCAACGCATCTTCGGTTTGGTGTCGCAGGCTAGGCGGATGCGCATGAGCAATGCAGATTAACGGTTGCTATGCCGCGTTCGTGATGTCGGCCGATGGCTGGGTTGTACTGGGTTGAGAGTACGACAAGCGGCCTCTCACTCCGGGATGCGCCCGTTGCGAAGCATCGCTTTCAATTGTGAAAGGTGTTGCTGAGCATCTTCGCGGCTGGTGAGGGAAAGCTCATCAGGAAGGTGTACGCCTAGAACCTTCGCGAGGTTCGAGACATATGGTCGGCGCTGACCAAGGAGGTCCGCTCGGGCTCGTTTTACTCGGTCCGTGCCGCAAATCTTGACCAGATAATCCAGAGTACGCTGGTCGCGAGGCGACTCGATAACAACGTCAATCCCATATTTCGATGTTTCGAGCATCATCTCCACCATCAAGGATGTCCCCTCAACAGTTATAGAAGGCGGCCGATATGCTGTCTAGCACATCTTCGCAACCACAAAAATCCTCCCCGTGCCCCTCCTTTCCTCGGGCGTGCTCGCCCTCGGAATCTCGCCGTCGTGCTCGACGGCTCGAACAGATTGACGAATAAAACAGAGACAGTCTAGAAAACCCACAATTCGCGGCCGCCGGCGATTGGCGGGTGATCGTCCAGATACATCGCCAGCGTGTAGCCGCCCGCAACGCCGTTGAGCGACACCGGAATCACCTGGCCGCTTTCCGTGTAGTCACCGAAGCCGGTGGAGTCCGGCATGCGGATGAACTCGTAATGCACCAGCGGTTCGCCGATCTCGAGCGGCTCGGGCACCACGGCGCGCAGTTTGTCCGGGTCGGTGCGGTAAGTGATGATCAGGAATTCGCGGTCGATGAACCGGTACGGACCCATCGGAAATGCCGGGCTCGTGATCGGCATTGCGAAGGCATGTGACAGCACGCTTTTGACGTCCATGTTTTTCCTTGCTGGTTAAAGGCGGTCGGAACGCTTTTGCACTGCACCCGAGTATCGTCGAATTCCTTGACCGGCATTCACGCCGGCCATTCGTCAATTATTTCGAGATATTGCGTCGTTGACATGTCCGGGGCTGACGGCCTGCGCTAAAATCGGCCGGACATCGTCGGCGCCACGGGTTTCGCGCGTGGTCGACGAACGCGCGCCACGGCGCGGCTAAAACCAAAATACAACGGGAAGCGCCAAGGCGCTGCGCGGGGACCGCCATGACCACCATCGCCATCGAGACTCTGAGCCAGACCAGCGCGACCGACGAAGCGCCTCTGCTTGCCAGCTTCGCCCGTCAGCCGATTCTCACGCGGGAGGGCATGCTGTGCGGCTACGAAATCAAGGTGCGGGCGCCGGCGCTGCCGGTGGACGAAGCCGACCAGGCCGAAGCCAGCCACGAAGCCAATCCCGATGCATTGCCGGGCCAGCCGCCCACGCCGGCGCAACGCGTGGCGCGCGCCGTCGTCCGCGGTCTGCTGCAAAGCGACGTGCGCGGTGCGCTCACCGGACATCCGGCCTATGTCGACGTCAGCCGCGAGATGCTGCTGGACGATTCCATTCTGCGGTTACCGCCCGAGCGATTCATGCTCGAACTGTCGCCGGTGCTCGAGGTCGACGACGCACTGATCGCCAGGCTCGTGCAATTGCATACGCGGCGCTATCGCTTCGTGCTCGACGAAGTGACGCAGCCCAACGAGACCTTTGCCAAATTGCTGCCCTACGTCGACGTGGTCAAGATCGACGTCGCGCGCGCGCCGCGTGCGCTGCTGCCCAAGCTCGCGAGCGTGCTGAAGTCGGCGGGCAAGCTGCTACTCGCCTGCGGGATCGACGCGCAGGCCGACTTCGAAGCGATGCACGGTCTCGGCTTCGACCGTTTTCAGGGCTACTTCTTCGCACGTGCGCAAAGCTCTGCGACGCGGCGTGTCAGCGCGCCGCGCCATGCGCTGCTGAATCTGCTGCAATTGCTGGCTGGCGATCCGACCGTTGCGCAACTCGAAGCGGAGCTGAAGCTCAATCCCGTGCTGGTGATGCACCTGATGAAGCTGGCGAATTCGAGTGGCCTCGCCGTCGGTCACAAAGTCACGACGCTGCGCGATGCGATCAACGCGACCGGCACCGACCGCATCGCGCGCTGGACGCAGTTGCTGCTCTATGCCGACGGCCGCAAGGTCGCGCTCGAGGACGATCCGCTGCTGCAACTCGCGGCGACCCGCGCACGCTTCATGGAACTGGCGATCGAGCGCTTGCCCGAAGCCGGCCGCGACGAGGCCGATGCAGCGTTTCTGACCGGCGTGTTCTCATTTGTCGACGCGGTGTTCGGCGGCTCGCTCGAAAGCACGTTGAACGTGCTGACGCTGTCGCGCCCCATTCAGGCGGCGATCCTGCGTCGCGAGGGCATGCTGGGGGGCGTGCTGAGTACGGTCGAGGCGCTGGAGCGCGGCGAGTGGGAGCGGGTGGCCGCACTGTGCGAACACTTGCCGCCGCTGACGGTGGAGGAGGCCGCGCAAATGGGACTCGCGGCCGGCGCGTGGGCCGGTGTCGCGGATCGCAGCGCGCAAGGGTTGGAAAGGATCGAGGATTGAGGGCGAGGCCGGTGCAGCGGTGAGCCTCAGTTCAAGACCAGAACCGAGGCCGCGGTGTGCGGTGCACGCGGCGGACCTGGCGCCCGCGCAGGTGCTGCAAACCGCGAATCGGTTTCGCACGAACAACATCGAAGCAGGGCAAATACAGAACAGTCGAGAGTGAAACGCCGCGATCAACGATCGCGCCACGTTTTCACATCATCTCCATTTCCCGCATCTGCCCCAGGCCGAAAAAACGGCCTAACTCCTTCGCCAGCTCGTTCAACACGCTCATCTCCTTCTGCGAGATGCGGCGCGGCTCCTGCGCATGCGACCAGTCGCCGTATAACAGCGCCACCGTCTGGTCGCTTTCATCGACGACCGGCAGCAGCACGAAGGCACGGGTGTCGTCGAACGATCGGCGGAACCATTCCGGCAATCGCGCGACCATTTTCGGATCGCGCGCATTCTCGATGAAGATGCCGACCGAGTTCGCAATCGCGAGATGAAACACGTCGGGCTCGAACGCGGTGTTGAAGGTCAGCTTCGGCAGTGCCGCGTCGATCTTCGGACCGAGGCCGAGGCGCGCCTTGAAGGTGCCGTTGCTGTGCTTGACGAACACTACCGTGCGCGCGAAGCCGAGGCCGGCCAGCACGGTTTCCGACGCCATCGCGAGGGCCGGCGCGAGCGGGCTGTCGGCGGGCAGCTCGCGCAGATCCTTGACGCCCACCGCGATGCGCGCCTCGGGACTGAGCGCCTCGCGCGCGATCGCATCCGCGTTGGCGCGCAGCTCGACGATCTCGGCCATCACGCCATCGCCGCCTTCTTCGCGGGCAAGCGCGACGCTCATCTGGAGCAGCACGTCGGGGTCCGTATTCAACGCGCCGCTATAGTCCTGCGCCAGTTCGGCGATGCGCGCCTCGCGTTCCCAATCCGGCATGTTCTGCTGGGTGAGCACGTCGGCGACCGCGGTCGAATAGTTGGTGATGGCGCGCAGCCACTGCACCTGGCGTGGTTGCTCGACGTCCTGCGGATCGAACTCGCCCATGCCCGAGCGGATCATGTCGGGCAGACGCCAGCGCACCGCGGCTTCCGCCCCGATCTCGTCGAAGGTCACGCCGAGCACGAGCACGCACGCATCGGCTTCGAGTGTGCCGTCGTCGATATGACGGCGAATCTGATCCCACTCGGCGTCCAGATAGAACACCACCAGCAGCTTGCCGATCTGCCGCATCAGCGTGCAGACCACCGCTTCCTCGCCTGCGCGCAGGTCGCCGCGCTCGGTCAGCTTGCGTGCGACGCAGCCCGACAGCAGCGTGCGGTTCAATTCGAGTTTCGCGTCGATGCGGCGCGGCGCGCTGTGATGAAAGTGATCGACGATCTTCAGGCCGACGACGAGATGGCCGACCGCATCCATGCCGAGCACCATCAGCGCGCGCGACACGGTCGTGATGTTGCCGCCGAACGCCATGTACATCGCCGAATTGGCGAGCCGCAGCACCTTTTGCGTCAACGCGAAATCCGACAGCACCACCTGCACGAGACCCGTGAAATCGAGGTCGTCGTTGTTCATTGCCGCCATGGTGGTACGCAGCGACTGCGACAGCATGGGGAAATCGCCGCGCTCGCTCATTCGCGTCCAGAGCCGGTCGAGCACTGTCGCCTTTACCATGTGAGTCCCGCAAAAACCATACATGTTCCAATGAGTGCCACGCCGGCCTCGGGCCGGCTTGTTCCACCGCGTAAGCGCAGCCCCCGCATGGCTAGGCGGTGTGCAGATGAAGCGTGCGCATTTCGAAACGCCGCGCCAGTTCGTCGGAGGGCAGTGCCTTGCAGACAAGCCAGCCCTGAATGTGATCGCAGCCCATCTCGGTGAGCAGCGTGCGTTGCGCTTCCGTTTCGACGCCTTCGGCAACCAGTTCGAGGTCGAGCGTCTGGGCCAGCCCGACGACCGCGCTAACGATTGCCTGATCGTTTCGCGAGGTTAGCAGATTCTCGACAAAACTCCGGTCGATCTTGAGTTTGGCGAGCGGAAATCGTTGTAGATACGCGAGGCTCGAATAGCCAGTGCCGAAATCGTCGACGGCGAAGCGGATGCCCATCGCCGTCAGTTCTTCGAGCAGACCCTTCGCGTGCGCCGGGTCGTGCATCAGCAGGCTCTCGGTAATCTCGAACACGAGGCGGCGCGGATCGATGCCGGTCAGCTCGATCGCCTCGCGCACGGAGTCCTTGAAGCGGGGGTCGCGGAACTGCTGCGGCGACACGTTCACGGCCACGTATTGCAGCGAGATGCCTTTCGCGTCCCACTGGATCAGCTGCATGCACGCGACCTTCAGCACCCAGTTGCCGAGGAAGTTGATGAGCCCGATCGACTCCGCGAGCGGAATGAACATCGACGGCGGCACAAGGCCATGTACCGGATGCGACCAGCGGATCAGCGCTTCGACGCCGACCACGCCGTGCGTGCGGCTGCTCGTGATCGGCTGGAAATGCAGCGAGAACTCGCCGTTGCGCACGCCGTCGTAGAGATCGGCTTCGAGCTTCAGACGTTCGGCGTCGGCGGGGTTGTCGTCGGGCACGTAGAACGCGAGCGTGTTGCCGCCGGCCGCCTTGGCTTGCAGCAGCGCGTGGTCGGCCCAGCGCAGCAGGTGGGTGTCGTGGGCGGCGGTGTCGTTGGCGTGACGCACGTCGGGATAGAGCGCAATGCCGATGCTCGCAGACAGATGCACCTGCTGGCCCTTGAACACATAGGGCTGCTGGATCGCGGTCAACAGACGCCGCGCCAGCGCCTCGGCGGCAGCGGCCGCGTCCGTGCGGCTGGCCGCGGGCTTGACGAGGATCGCGAACTCGTCGCTCGCGACGCGCGCCACGGTCTCGCTAGGGCTCGTCATGTTCATGAGACGCCGCGACGTGTCGCGCAGCATCTCGTCACCGGCGTCGTAGCCGAGCGCGCGGTTCACGCGCTGGTAGTCGTCGATGTCGAGCAGCAGCAGCGCGACCGGCGTGCCGTGCGCGTCCGCCTGATGCTGCGCGTCGAGCAACGCGGGCAGCAGCGCCGACTGGTTGGCCAGATTGGTCAGGCGATCCAGGTGCAGCGCCTGGGTCAGACGTTCCTCGGTGGCGCGCCAGGCCGACACGTCGAAGCCGGCGATCGCATAGCCGTCGATGCCGTCGTGGCTGCTGCGCACGACGCGCAGTTCGACGGTGATCGGATAGGTCAGCGACTTGATCAGGCTCAGCGTCGCTTTCTCGACGTTGCCCGAGATCGCGGCGCGCGTCAGCAAGGCGTCGAGACGCGGCACGTCAGCCGGTGCGACGAGTTCGTGCAGCGTGATCGTTTCCAGATACTCGCGGTGATAGCCGATGAAGCGCAGGCTCGCGTCGGACACATAGATGAAGCGCTGGGCATCGTCGACGTGCGCGAGCAGATCGACGGCGCCGACCACCTGTTCCAGTTGCGCCGCGCGGCTTGTGCCGCGCTTCGGTGCGCCGTCGGCGCGGCGGCCGAATGCACGAAACCGGTCGATGACCGTGCGCAAGGAGCCCCGGCGGGGCGCGATGATCCTGTTCGCTTCCATGTTTGTCGCTGGCAACCTGTGTTCGTCTGGCAGGCGGGGCGGCGCGTTGTTCCGCGGGTTCGGGCGGTCGAGAGATAGCAGGCCGCCCCATCAGAACGAGATAACGACCCGCACCGGAGAATCTTTAGCGGATGACGCAAAAAACATCTGGTAAGAATGCGCATGGAGGCACTGGCGACGGTCTTGCCGCGATTCGGTTAAAGTGGCGCCGCTTGCCGTCCGTTAATAGAACCAATCCCCGTTGTGCAGTACCGGCGTGACGTCGCTGCTGCGTAGCCTTTCCGAATACTTGCACCGATGATCCATGTCCGAACGTCATACTGCTGCGACGCCTGTCCGGCGCATCGAGGTGCCTGACGCATTCGCCGACGCGGCGCAGCCTGGCTGCGCCGCGCAGTTTGTCTACCTCGGCCGCCAACCGATCCTCGATCGCGCCGGTGCGCTCAACGCCTACGAGTTGCTGTTCCGCGCCGGAGCACACAACTACGCCGAAGTCGGCGATGACGCCCAGGCCACCGCCCAGGTGGTCGCGCATACGCTCGGCGGGATCGGCGTGCCGGCGGTGCTCGGGCCGCACCGCGGCTTCGTCAACATCGATCGTGCGCTGCTGTTCAATGACATCGTCCATCTGATGCCGCCCGAGCGCTTCGTGCTCGAGATCCTCGAAACCGTCAAGTTCGACGCGCCGCTTGCGCGCCGGCTTAGCGAGTTGCGGCGCGTGGGCTTTCAGGTGGCGCTCGACGACGTCAGCGAGCTGTCGCACGAGCTGATCGAGGTGCTGCCGTACACCGACATCGTCAAGATCGACTTTCTCGAGACGCGGCGCGCTGCGCTCCCCGAACTGGCCGCCACCGTGCGCGGCTACGGCAAGACGCTGGTCGCCGAGAAGGTCGAGACGCGCGAGGACTTTTCGCTGGCGCGCGAGCTCGGCTTCGATCTGTTCCAGGGCTACTTCTTCGCGCGGCCGCA
Organism: Paraburkholderia sp. SG-MS1; assembly: GCF_012275575.1. Taxonomy (GTDB): domain Bacteria; phylum Pseudomonadota; class Gammaproteobacteria; order Burkholderiales; family Burkholderiaceae; genus Paraburkholderia. The sequence continues at coordinate 62,110 of NZ_NPIH01000168.1, forward strand.
GGTGCTGGCCGCGCCGCGCAGCCGCTCGCTGCGCCCGGGGCTGTTGCGGCTGCTCGCACTGCTTTCGTGCGATGCCGGCATCTTTGAACTCGAGGCTGAACTCAAGCTGAATCCGGGCGTGGTGATGCAACTGCTGCGGCTCGTCAATTCGAGCGCGTTCGGGCTGGGGCGCAACATTGCGTCGCTGCGCGAGGCAATCATTGCCACCGGTACGCGGCAGATTGCGCGCTGGGCCCAGCTGCTGCTGTACGCGGACAGCGGTGATCTGTCCTGGCGCGCCGATCCGCTGGTACAACTGGCCGGCACCCGCTCGCGTTTCATGGAGCTGGCCGCGAACTGGCTGCGCCCATCCGACGACGAATTCGCCGATGCCGCGTTCATGACCGGCATTTTTTCTCTGGTCCACGTGGTGGTCGGCAGCACGCCGCGCACGGTGCTGGAGAAGCTCGGTCTCGCGCCGCAAATTCGCGAAGCGATCGTGTCGGGCGGCGGCGAGTTAGGCGTGTTGCTGCGGATCGCCGAAGTGGCGGGCGAGGGCGGCGATGCCGCCTCGATTGCGGCAGCGCCCGATGCGCCGGCCGGTTTCGCGACGCTGACGCCGGACGTGCTGTCGGAGTTGAATCTGTCGGCGGCGGCGTGGTTCGGCGCGCACGTCGCGGAAGCGTCCACCTGAGACGGCTGGGCGCGGTGCGCCGCGCGGATGTCTGTCGGTGCCATGACGCACTCGGTGCGTACGTGTTCCAATAGAGCGCGAAGGGGGCCGGGGCTGCGTCGAAACCGCCGCCGCCGACTCGTCAAACTCATTTCGACTGATTGAACGACGCGTGCAGCCACGCCTGGAGGAGCACATGAAGAGGACAATCGTATCGGTGGCGCTGGCCGCCCTCATGTCGGCCGGATTCGCCGTGTACTCGTCGAGCGCCTGCGCGACGCTCAAGCCTGGCGACACGGCGCCGCCATTCACCGCGGAGGCGTCGCTGGGCGGCAAGGCCTACACCTATTCGCTTGCCGACGAGTTGAAGAAAGGGCCGGTGGTGCTGTACTTCTACCCGGCTGCCTTTACCAAGGGCTGCACCATCGAGGCGCACGAGTTCGCCGACGCCGTCGACGAGTACAAGAAATACGGCGCGACCGTGATCGGCGTATCGCACGACAACATCGACACGTTGACGAAGTTTTCGGTGAGCGAATGCCGCAGCAAATTCCCGGTTGCCGCGGACGCCGATTCGAAAGTGATCGGCGCCTACGATGCCGGCATGCCGATGCATAGCTCGATGGCCAATCGCGTGTCGTACGTGATCGCGCCCGACGGCAAGATCATTTACGAGTACACGAGCCTGTCGCCGGAGAAGCACGTCGAGAATACGCTCAAGGCGGTGAAGGACTGGGCGCAGGCGCATAAACAGTAAGCGGCGTCCCGCGCAATCAGCGGGTGGCCCGGCGCTCGCTCTGCCAGCCAGTCAGCCGCCCTCGGCGGTTTGCTTGCGGGAGGCGCGTTATCCGCAACGGTGCTTTGCGCTGAGAGCCGGCATCGCTTGTGCTAGGCTGGATTTTTTTGCCGGGTGAGTGTGCGATGCCGATTGTGGTTGTGTTGATTGCGCTGATCGCGCTGGTGTACGGGGCGGTACGGGCGTTTTATGCGTTGCAGGCGGCCTTCGGGCTGGCCGTGGCGATTGGTGTGGCGGTGCTGGTTGCGTTGTTGCTGATTGCCGCCGCGATGTATGGGTGGCGCCGCCGCCAGGAGGTCGCTGCGAATGTTCGCGACGGCGACTGGACGCACGAGCTCAAAGGAAGCTGGGGTTCGGTGCGGCTTGCTGCGGCCAAGCGGTTCTGCGAGATTCAGATCGGCGACGAGCGCGGGGCGTACATCTTCGCCGATCTGCTGGGAGCCGACGTGCGCGGTCGCGAAGGGCAAGCGCAGGTGGCTGTGAAGGTCAAGGACCCGAAGCACGGCGAATGGCTCGTGCCAATGTCGGGCGAGAAGCAGGCGAGGCAATGGCAGCGGATTTTTTCGCTGGCAGTGCAGCAGAAGCTCTGAGCTTTATCGTGCAGCCCACCGTGGGTCGGGTATATGCAGGCCCGACCCACGGCGCAGCAGTTCAACTCAATCATGACGACGACGGCGCCACACCCGTTCTGCGCGCCTTTCTCGCTTCCCACCGCACGCGCAACCGGTCCATGTACAGATACACGACCGGTGTGGTGTAGAGCGTGAGCATCTGACTGACGATCAGCCCGCCGACGATCGCGATCCCCAGCGGCGCGCGCAACTCCGCCCCTTCGCCGTGGCCGAACGCGAGCGGCAACGCGCCGAGCAGCGCCGCGAAGGTGGTCATCATGATCGGCCGGAAGCGCAGCAGACACGCCTGGAAAATCGCGTCGCGCGACGACATGCCTTGCCGCGACGCTTCGATCGCGAAGTCCACCATCATGATCGCGTTCTTCTTCACGATGCCGATCAGTAGAATCACGCCGATCAGCGCGATGATGCTGAACTCCGTTCCGAATAGCAGCAACGCGAGCAATGCCCCCACGCCTGCCGAGGGCAGCGTCGACAGAATCGTCAGCGGGTGGATGTAGCTCTCGTACAGCATCCCGAGCACGATATACACCGCGGCCAGGGCGGCCAGAATCAGGATCGGCTGGTCGGACATCGACTGCTGGAACGCCTGCGCGGTGCCCTGAAAGCTGCCGTGGATCGTCGCCGGCATGCCGATCTCCGCCATCGTGTCGTAGATCACCTGCGTCGCCGTGGACAGCGACACGCCCGGCGGCAGATTGAACGAAATCGTCGAGGCCACGAACTGGCTCTGATGATTCACCGACAGCGGCGTGGTGCCCGGCCCGAAGCTCGCGATCGCCGACAACGGCACCATGGTTTCCTTCGATGTCGACACGGCCGCGCCCGACGACGCGCTCGACTTGCCGCTCGCCGCGATCGAGTTGATCGCCTGATTGCGCGCCGAATCGGCGGCGATACTCGCGCTGCTCGATGCGGTCGTGCCCGCCGTGCCGCCGGTCGTCGCGCTGGTGGTCGTGCTCGTGGCCGCGGCAGTCGCCGCCGAGGTGACCGTGCCTGCCGGCGCATTGGTGGTCTGCGCACCGCTCGCACTGCCGCCCGACGTGCTGATGTAGATCTGCTTGAGCATCTCCGGGCTCTGCCAGTACCTCGGCGCGACTTCCATCACGACGTGATACTGGTTCAGCGGGTTGTAGATGGTCGACACCTGGCGCTGGCCGAACGCGTCGTACAAGGTGTTGTCGATCTGCGCGGGCTTGATGCCGACACGCGCCGCAGTCGCGCGGTCGATCGTCACCATCGCTTCGAGGCCGCCTTGCTGCTGGTCGGAGTTCACGTCAGCGAGCTCCTTGCGCGCCTGCAGCGCCTCGGTGAGCTTCGGCCCCCAGAGGTACAGATCCGGCGTGGAGTCCGCCAGCAGCGTGAACTGATACTGCGCGTTCGACTGCCGCCCGCCGACGCGAATGTCCTGCACCGGCTGCAGGAAGGTGCGCGCGCCGGCCACGTCGCCGAGCGGGGCGCGCAGTTGCTGGATCACCTGGTCGGCGGACAGGCTGCGTTCGCTTTTCGACTTCAGCGAGACGAACATGAAGCCCGCGTTGGTTTGCCGGCCGCCGGTGAAACCAACCACGCTTTCCACCGCCGGGTTCTTGCTCACGATGTCCATCATCTGCGAGAACTTGCCCTTCATCGCCTGGAACGACGTGCTCTGATCGGCCTGGATGCCGCCGATCATGCGCCCGGTGTCCTGTTGCGGGAAGAAACCCTTCGGCACGATGATGTAGAGCCAGATGTTCAAACCGATGGTCAGCAGCAGAATCGTCACGATCAGGCGCGGATGCAGCAACGCCCAGCCGAGCGTGCGCTCGTAGCCGCGCTGCATCGACGTGAAGCCGCGTTCGAGCCAGCGTCCGACGCGGCCTTCTTCCTTCTGCTCGTGCTTTTCGCGCAGCAGGCGCGAGCACATCATCGGCGTGAGCGTGAGCGAGACGATCAGCGACATTGCAATCGCAAGCGACAACGTCAACGCGAATTCGCGAAACAGCCGGCCGACGATGCCGCCCATCAGCAGGATCGGCAGGAACACGGCGACCAGCGAAATGCTGATCGACAGCACCGTGAAGCCGACCTCGCGCGCGCCGAGAAACGCGGCCTTCATGCGCGGTACGCCGTTCTCGATATGACGGGAAATGTTTTCCAGCACCACGATCGCGTCGTCGACCACGAAGCCTGTCGCGATCGTCAACGCCATCAGCGACAGGTTGTCGATCGAAAAGCCCAGCAGGTACATCGCGCCGAACGTGCCGATGATCGAGATCGGCACGGCCACGCTCGGAATCAGCGTGGCGCGCCAGTTGCGCAGGAACAGGAACACCACCATCACCACCAGCGCGACTGCGATCACCAGCGTGCGCTCGGTGTCGCGCAGCGACGCGCGGATCGTGGGGGAGCGGTCCGCGGTGGGCGAAATGTCGACGTCGGCGGGCAGCGACGCGTGCAGTTGCGGCAGCATCGCCTTTACGCGGTCGATGGTCTCGATGATGTTGGCGCCCGGCTGACGGTAGAGAATCACCAGCACCGCGCGCTTGCCGTTAAAGAGGCCCAGGTTGCGCAGATCTTCAACCGAATCGACCACCTCGCCCATGTCCGAGAGCTTGACGGCCGCGCCGTTGCGATACGCGATGACGAGGTCCTTGTATTGCGCCGCCTTGGTGGCCTGGTCGTTGGTGTAGATCTGCACGCGGTTCTGGCCGAACTCGATCGAGCCTTTGGGGCTGTTCGCGTTGGCCGCGGCGAGCGCCGCGCGCACGTCCTCGAGACCGATGCCGTAATGCGCGAGCGCGTGCGGCTCCAGTTCGACCCGCACCGCCGGGTTGGCCGAGCCGCTCACGTCCACCTCGCCGATGCCTTCCACCTGCGACAGCGACTGCTGCAGCACGGTGGCCGCCGAGTCGTACAACTGGCCGGCGGGCAGCGTGTTCGATGTGAGCGCCAGAATCATGATCGGCGCGTCGGCGGGGTTGACCTTGTGGTACGTCGGATTGCTGCGCAGGCTGGTCGGCAGATCGGCGCGCGCGGCGTTGATGGCGGCCTGCACGTCGCGCGCGGCGCCGTCGATGTCGCGATTCAGGCCAAACTGCATCGTGATACGCGTCGAGCCCACCGAGCTCATCGAGGTCATTTCGGTGACATCGGCGATCGAGCCGAGATGCCGTTCGAGCGGACTCGCGACGCTGGTGGCCACGGTCTCCGGGCTCGCGCCCGGCAAGGACGCCTGAATCGAAATGGTCGGGAAATCGACCTGCGGCAGCGGCGCGACGGGCAGCTTCGTGAACGCGAATACACCGGCCAGCGCGATGCCGATCGCCAGCAGCGTGGTGGCGACCGGGCGGGAGATAAACGGACGCGACAGATTCATCGCTCAGTTCCCTGCATCGGTGGCGGGCGGCGTCGTGCCGCTGGACGGCCCACCGCGATTGAAGCGCTCACGCGCGCGGCGGCCGAGCGAATCGAACGCGAGGTAAATCACCGGCGTGGTGAACAGCGTCAGCAACTGACTCACGATCAACCCGCCGGCAATCGCGATACCGAGCGGGCGGCGCAGTTCCGAACCGGCGCCGGTGCCGAGCATCAGCGGCAGCGCGCCGAGCAGCGCGGCGAGCGTGGTCATCAGGATCGGCCGGAAGCGCAGCAGACACGCCTGGTAGATCGCTTCGCGCGGCGGCTTGCCTTCCTCGCGTTCCGCATACAGCGCGAAGTCGATCATCATGATCGCGTTCTTCTTCACGATACCGATCAGCAGCACGATGCCGATGATGCCGATGATGTCCAGATCGTGCCCGGTGATCAGCAGCGCGAGCAGCGCGCCGACTCCGGCCGAGGGCAGCGTGGAGAGAATCGTGATCGGATGGATGAAGCTTTCATACAGCACGCCGAGCACGATGTACATCGTGACGATGGCCGCGAGGATCAGGAACAGCTCATTCGAGAGCGACGCCTGGAACGCGAGCGCCGCGCCCTGATAACGCGTCTGGAACGACGCCGGCAGGCCGACGTCCTGCTCGGCCAGGGTGATCGCCTTCACCGCCGCACCGAGCGACGAGCCCGGCGCAAGATTGAACGACACCGTGGTCGCAGGGAACTGGCTCAGGTGCGTGACCAGCAGCGGCGCGGGCTTTTCGATGAACTTCGCGATCGAGGAGAGCGGCACCTGGCCGCCGGACGAGGTGGAGGAGGGCAGATAGATCGAGTTCAGCGACTCGACGTAGTGCTGCATTTCCGGCTGCGCTTCGAGAATCACGCGGTACTGGTTCGACTGCGTAAAGATGGTGGAAATGATGCGCTGGCCGAACGCGTCGTACAGCGCGCTGTCGATGGTGGCCGGCGTGATGCCGAAACGCGACGCGGTGGCGCGGTCGATTTCGATGAACACCGAGCGGCCGTTGTCCTGCAGGTCGGTGGCTACGTCCGCGAGTTCGGGCGCCAGCTTCAGGCGGTCGACGAGCTTGGGCACCCAGGTGGTGAATTCGCTGATGTTCGGATCGGTCAGCATGAACTGGTACTGCGTCGGGCTCACGGTGGAGTCGATCGTCAGGTCCTGCACCGGCTGCATGAACAGCGTCGCGCCGGCGATATGCGCGACGTCCTTCTGCAACTGGCGAATCACTTCGCTCGCAGTGTGGCTGCGATCGTCGCGCGGTTTCAGGTTGATCAGCATGCGGCCGCTGTTCAGCGTGATGTTGCTGCCATCCACGCCGATGAACGACGTGAGGCTGTCTACGTCCGGATTCTTCAGAATCTGCGCGGCGAGTTCCTGCTGACGTTCGGCCATCGACGCAAACGACACCGACTGCGGCGCCTGCGTGATCGCCTGGATCACGCCGGTGTCCTGCACCGGAAAGAAGCCCTTCGGAATGTACACGTACAGCAGGGCGGTCAGCACCAGCGTGAGCACCGCGACGACCAGCGTGGAGCGCTGACGGTTGAGCACCCACGTGAGTGCGACCGCATAGCGGGCGATCACCCAGTCGATGAAACGGTGCGCCTTCGCCTCGAAACGGTGGCTTTCATGCGGCGGCGTGTGGCGCAGCAGCTTCGCGCACATCATCGGCACCAGCGTGAGGGATACGATTGCCGAGATCACGATGGTCACGGCGAGTGTGATCGCGAATTCGTGGAATAGCCGGCCCACTACGTCGCCCATGAAGAGCAGCGGGATCAGCACGGCGATCAGCGAGACTGTGAGCGAAATGATCGTGAAGCCGATCTGTTTCGAGCCTTTGAGCGCGGCTTCGAGCGGCGCCTCGCCTTCCTCGACGTAGCGCGCGATGTTTTCGATCATCACGATCGCGTCGTCGACCACGAAGCCGGTCGCGATGGTCAGCGCCATCAGCGAGAGGTTATCGAGGGAAAAGCCGCACAGGTACATGACCGCGAGCGTGCCGATCAGCGACAGCGGCACCGACAGACTCGGGATGATGGTCGCGTAGATGTTGGCGAGGAACAGGTACATCACCAGCACCACCAGCACGACCGACATCGCCAGTTCAAACTGCACGTCGCGCACCGAAGCGCGGATCGTGGTGGTGCGGTCGGTGACGATCTTCACGTCGAGCGCGGCGGGCAGCGACTGCTGCAATTGCGGCAGCAGCTTCTTGATGCTGTCCACCACCTGAATCACGTTCGCGCCCGGCTGGCGCTGCACGTTCAGAATGATCGCGGGCGTGTTGTCGACCCACGCGCCGAGCTTGGTGTTCTCCGCGCCCTGCACGATGTTCGCGACGTCGGTCAGCATCACCGGGCGGCCGCTCTTGTACGCGATCACCGCGCTCTTGTACTGCTCGGCGTCGGTCAGCTGGTCGTTCGAGTTGATCGTGTAGTTGCGCGTCGGACCGTCGAAGTTGCCCTTCGGCGTGTTGACGTTCAGGTTTGAAATGGTGGTGCGCAGGTCGTCCAGGTTCAGACCGTACGCGGCGAGCGCGCGCGGGTTTGCCTGAATCCGCACGGCCGGGCGCTGGCCGCCCGACAGGCTCACGAGACCCACGCCCGCGACCTGCGAAATTTTCTGCGCGAGACGCGTGTCGGCCATGTCCTGCACCTGGGTCATCGGCAGCGTCTTCGAGGTGATGGCGAGCGTGAGGATCGGTGCGTCGGCAGGGTTGACCTTTGCGTAGATCGGCGGCGCGGGCAGGTCCGACGGCAGCAGGTTGCCCGCCGCGTTGATCGCGGCCTGGACTTCCTGCTCGGCGATGTCGAGCGGCAGATCGAGACTGAACTGCAACGTGATGATCGACGAGCCCGCCGAGCTTTGCGACGACATCTGGTTCAACGACGGCATCTGCCCGAACTGCCGCTCGAGCGGCGCGGTCACCGACGACGTCATCACTTCGGGGCTCGCGCCCGGATAGAAGGTCTGCACCTGGATCGTCGGATAGTCGACCTCGGGCAGCGCGGACAGCGGCAAAAAGCGCAGTGCGACGAGGCCGACCAGCATGATCGCCGCCATCAGCAGCGCGGTGCCGACGGGACGCAGAATAAAAGCGCGGGATGGATTCATGCGGTAAGTGCCGTGCCTTTATGACGAAGCTTGCGATGCGTGTCGGCCATGACGCGCGTGAGCGCCCGATGCGCCCGATGCCGCGGCCGCGCCGCTCGCACCATGCGTGCCGGAGGCGGCGCGCGGGCGCTCCGCCGGAATCGTGATCTTCGAGCCTTCGCGCAGCCGGTCCGAACCGTCGGTCACGACGCGCTCGCCGACCTGCAGGCCGGATTTGATGCTGGTGCGTTCGCCGTCGACGGGGCCGATCTTGACCGGGCGCACCGTCACCGTGTTGTCCGGCTTCACGACGTACACGAACTGGCCCATCGAGCCGTTGAGCACGGCGGTGGTCGGCACGATCACCGCGTCCTTGATCGTATCGACGAGGAGGCGCGTGTTGACGAACTGATTCGGGAAGAGACGCGTGTTCTCGTTCTGGAAGATCGCACGCAGCCGGACCGTGCCGGTGGTCGTGTCGATCTGGTTGTCCATGGTCTTCAGCGAGCCGGTTTCGAGCGGCACGGTGTTGCTGCGGTCATACGCGGTGGCCGACAGCTGCTCGCCGTTGAGCGTGTGCTGGATGACCTGCTGCAGGTTGTCTTCGGAGGTGGTGAAGATCACGCTGATCGGCTGCAACTGCGTAATCACGACGATGCCCGTGGAGAGGCTCGACGTCACGTAGTTGCCCGGATCGACCTGGCGCAAGCCGACACGGCCCGACACCGGCGCGGTGATGCGCGTATAGATGAGGTCGAGCTTGAAGCTCTCGATGTTCGCCTTGTCGGATTTCACCGTGCCTTCGTATTGCCGCACGAGCGACGCCTGCGTGTCGACCTGCTGGCTCGCGATCGAGTCCTGCGCGAGCAGCGTCTGATAGCGTTTCAGGTCGAGGCGGGCGGTTTGCAGCAGCGCCTCGTCGCGCACCAGAACGCCTTGCGCGTTTTCCAGCGAGATCTGATAGGGGCGCGGGTCGATCTGGGCGAGCAGGTCGCCCTTCTTGACCATCTGGCCTTCCTTGAAATACACGTCCTGCAGCACGCCGCTCAGCTGCGGCAACACGGTGACGGTGGCGAGCGGCGTGACCGTGCCGAGCGCGGTGAGCACCACCGGCATTTCGCCCTGGGTCGCGCTCGCCACGTGGACCGGCTGCGGCATATTGGCCATTGCGCCGCGCCCGCCCCGGCCGCCCGGAGCGCGAGCGCCCGATGCGCCGCTGGCTGCGCCGGCGCCACTCGCGCCACCGGGCCCGCCCCACGGATGCCAGCGCCACAGCACGACGCCGAGAATGACCAACGCCGCGATGGTCAGTGCGATGTTGCGGCCACGATGACGTTTCACCACGCCGGGGGCGTCAGTCGGGGCGCCGCCGGAGGACGGCTGGGAAGCCGGAGCGGCAGGGCGTTGGGATTCCGGGTGCTTTTGTTGTTCGTCCATCGGTTCGGTCAGGTGGCTGGCTTTTGATGTGAGCCGTTCGCGCGCTTGCGCCGCTACGGCAGTTCGGCGAATCGGCACGCGGGCGGCATGACAGGCGGTTTCGACAGCGGGTGCGCCGCGCTGGTTCTGCGCGATGCTACCCGAGGCGCGGGACGGAGATGTTAACGCAATGCGGCATCTTCACAGGTTTGCCGAGCCGTTCTCGATGCCGGGAAGGGCTCGCCGGGCGAGCGCCCCGCGACGGGAATGCATGATCCTACGTTGCGCGGTCTGTAACAGTCCACCCGACTATTTTTCTTTTGATTACGAAGGTTACAGGAGGCGGGGCGGTTGGCGCGGGTACGAGGTGGCGAGTCCTCGCGTTTGCGGCTCAGGTGTCGAGCCGCCGCGCGGGCGTGCCGCCGATCTCGAGCACGATTTTGCCGATGCATTCGAGCAGCGCCGGTGCGGCGCGTGAGATCAGCCAGTCGCGCGGACACTGGTCCGCCGAGCCGCCGCAATTGACGGCATAGCGCTCGCCCGATGGGCCGACGAAACCCAGCGCGATCGCGTTCAGGCCGGCATACCACTCGCCGGTGGCGATCGCGAAGCCGCGCTCGATGGTGTCTTGCAGTGCGCTTTCCAGCCGGCCGCCGATGTAGTTCCAGTCGTCGCCCTCGGCCACCTGCAGGGCGACCAGCAGCGTGTCGCGCTCTGGTGGGGCGAGCGCCGCGAGATAGGCGCGGCCCACCGCGGTGCGGCTCAGATTCATCCGCGAGCCGATCTCGAGACGCGACACCAGCACCGCCGAGCGCGGCCGGATCGCGTCGATCACCACCATCTCGAGGCGGTCGCGCACGGCCAGATGCACGGACAGCGCGGTGCGTTCGGCGAGTTCGATCAGGAAAGGCCGCGCGCGCGCCCGGATGTCGAAGTTGCGCAGGAAGCCATTGCTCAGTTCCAGCACCGACGAGGTCAGCACGAAGCGCTCGCTGTCGGGCAGGCGGAACAGGAAGCCGGTCCCGACCAGCGTGGCGGTGATGCGCGAGACAGTCGGCTTGGGAATGCCGGTCAGTTCGGTGAGTTCGCGATTGCTGAGCGGCGCGTCGGCGGCGGCGATCGAGCGCAGCACGGTCAGTCCGCGCGCGAGCGCGGTGACTTCATCGCCCGCGCCGTCTTTGTCTTTGACCGGGGCTGCTGCCGTTTTGGGGGACGTGGGTCGGGTCATGTAAATTTTTGGAACTCTATTTCGGTTTCTGCGTTTTCGGCCTGCCGGCACCCGTGGCACACGTAGCCATAGGACGCTCCAAAATAGGGCATTCAACGGGTTCTTAACTGCAATTGATTGTATCGGAATATTTTTCCGAGGCGCAGGAAGCCGCTTTAGATTTTCCTTGACTTAGTCAGCATAAGCATAAAAAATGGAACCTCATTTCGAAAGACGATTTCAGAGCTTGTATCCCCATTCTGAAATTCACCTGGATTCGCGAAGGAGCTGTCGACGCCGTAGCGGTCGATTCTCGCAGTCCACGGTCATCAGTCCGCATCGGGTTTCGCAGTAGCGCCCTTTCTTTCGAATACCGTCTCTCAGGTTCTAGCACGGCCCTCGGAATGGCTAGAACTTTTAAGGCGTCACGGCAACGTGGCGCCTTTTTTTTGTCCTTTTTGTCCTATTGGGCGCACAACAAAGTCTGCATCCATCGCGGTTCGGCCCTTCTCAACTACAAAGTTTGCTCCGCACTCAAAAGGCATGCTGCGTGGCAGCATTCAAGATGGGGAACAATTACCAATGCGTCCGATGGCGCGTCCGCTCAAAGCGTAGTCGCAGACCTCACTCCCCCCACCGCCGCAAATCACGATAACGGCAGCGTCGGCGCTCGGCCGCCGTTGAATCTTTGGGTTGTTTTCATAAAGGCGGGACGGGGGCGGCGAATTTGATCGAGTTGAGGCAAGAGGGCTATGCATCCCGGAAATCCTTGGCTAAGCGCATGGGGCCATGTTGATCGCTCTCAGGCCAGTGTCCAGCCTGGACCCGAATTGACTGCTGGCAGTGTTTTTTCTTCCCATGTCGCCCGAGGAGAAGGTGTCGCAGCGGGAATTCCGCACGCTTGCCCGGAGCGACATGCATTCGCTCGCATACGACATGTGTCTCCCAGATGCGCCGCGCACGCTTTTCCAACTCTCATTCCCCGAGGTTCCCAATGGTCGCAACCCGCCGAGGAGGAGATCTGCAAGAAAGTCACTCTTTCGTAGCCGCGCCGGTCGATGAACAGGCGCAGCGCGTGCGTAATGCGCCGGTATCACGGTGCAAGAACAGACCACCTGGAAAGCGATGATCCGGCGTTGAAGGAGTGGCGAAAAGCCATCGAAGAGGGTGCCTGTCTTATAGAGTCCACGAACCGGTAGTGACTCGGCAAGGCTGTGCCTGGTCCGGGTACCGCGCTCGGGCGTCACTTCCCGCGACCCATTGCTTGACAACGCAAATTTGTCGAGAGACGGTATACAAAATACTTCCGGATAGACATTCGATGTCGGATCTCGCAAACACCATCGTCCTTCCCGCCCGAACGGCGACCGGCGCCTGGCATTGCGCATCGGTCGCGCAAGCCGCGGCGGCGCTGCGCCGCCGCGAGGTGAGTTCGCGCGCGCTCGTCTGCGCATGCGAAGCGGCCTGGCGCTCGGCCAACCCACACGTGAACGCCGTCGTTCTGAGCGATTTCGAACGCGCCCATGCGATCGCCGTCGAACGCGATGCCGAGCTTGACGCGGGCCGCCTGCGCGGTCCGCTGCACGGCATTCCGTTCACGATCAAGGAATCGTTCAATGTCGCTGGATGGCCGACCACGGTCGGCGACCCGGCGTTCCTCGACAACATCGCCGCTCGTGGCGCCGCTGTGGTGCAGCGCCTGAGCGATGCCGGTGCGATCCTGCTCGGCAAGACCAACGTGCCGTTATGGCTACGCGATTGGCAGAGCTACAACGACATCTACGGCACCACGCGCAACCCGCATGATCTGACGCGCACGCCCGGCGGGTCGTCGGGCGGCAGCGCCGCGGCGGTGTCCACCGGCATGGCGTTCTTCGACGTGGGTTCGGATATCGGCTCGTCGATCCGCAACCCCGCGCACTATTGCGGTGTCTTTTCACACAAGAGCACGCATGGTCTCGTTTCGCTCGACGGACACGGCTTACCCGGTGGCGTGACGCTTCCCGACATCAACGTCGCGGGGCCGCTCGCGCGCAGCGCGGATGACCTCGCGCTCGTGCTGCACGCGATCGCGGGGCCCGCGCCGGAGGCCGCCTGCGCGGTGCGTTATGAACTGCCACGGTGCAATGCGTCGAGTCTCGAAGAGATTCGCTTCGGGATACTGACAAATCATCCGTTGGCGCCGGTCGACGCGGAAGTCGAGCACTGCCTCGCCGAACTTGGCCGGACGCTGGAGCGGCGGGGCGCGCAGGTCGTCTGGGACGCGCGCCCGCAACTGGACGCCGCCGAATTGATGCGCACCTACACGTTGCTGTTGCGCGCATCGACGTGCGGCTATCTCGGCGACGAAGCCTTCGCCAGCGCGCTCGTCGCTGCCGAGGCCGTATCGCCCGACGATACTAGCTACGCGTCGCTGCAATATGCCGGCGCGGCAATGCGTCATCGTGACTGGCTCAAGCTGCAGCCGCTGCGCGAGCGATATGCAGCCGCGTGGCGAGAACTCTTCACGCGCGTCGATGTATTGCTATGTCCGGCGGCGGCGACGGCGGCTTTCCCCCTCGATGAACAAGGCGCGCCGTGGCAACGCACGCTGAGCGTCAACGGCGGGCAACAGCCTCTCACGACGCAGCTCTTCTGGGCCGGTCACTCGGGTCTGTGCGGCCTGCCTTCTACGGTCGCTCCGGCGGGCCGTTCGGCACACGGTTTGCCCGTGGGCGTGCAGATCGTCGCGCCGCTCTATCACGACCTGCGTTCCATCCGCGTCGCGAGCCTGCTCGAAGCCGCCGGCTACGCGTACACGCCGCCCGCGTCCCGATCCTGATCGGCGCGTCCAACCTCGTATTCCTCATTCGCTCACGGAGCACGCGTTCATGTCCTGGCTCACGTCACTGTCGAAACACGAAAAAAAAGCCTTTGCCGGCGCGTTCGTCGGCCATGCGGTGGATGTCTACGATTTCATGATCTATTCGTTCCTCATCCCCGTGCTGATGCAGACCTGGCAGATGAGTAAGGCCACGGCGGGCAGCATCGTCACGTGGACGCTGATCGCGTCGCTCGTGGGCGCCATCGGCGCTGGCCTGCTGGCCGACCGCTATGGCCGCGTGCGCATTCTGCGCTGGACCATCGCGCTCTTCGCGCTCTCCTGTTTTGCCTGCGGCTTCGCGAACTCGCCGACGCAACTTGCGGTGCTGCGCGCCGTGCAGGGACTTGGCTTCGGGGGCGAGTCGTCGCTGTGCATGGTTCTCGTCACGGAGATGATCCGCAACCCCGCGCATCGCGGGAAATTTTCGGGCTTCACGGCAAGCAGCTATTCGTTCGGCTGGGCGGCGGCGGCGCTTGCCTATAGCCTGCTGTTCAACTGGCTGCCGCCGCAGTGGGCGTGGCGCGCATGCCTCTTCGTGGGTATCGCGCCCGCGTTGCTCGTGGTTTGGCTGCGGCGCAATTTGCGGGAACCAGAGTCGTTCGACCGCACGCTTGCCGCACGTCGCGATACGACGCCCCGGAAGGCTTTGCGCGCTGTGTTCAGCGGGCGGCTCGCGGCGCGCACATTGTGGTGCAGCCTGCTTTCAGGCGGCATGCTGGGCTCCTACTACGCCATTGCCACGTGGATGCCGATGTGGCTCAAGGCCGAACGGGGTCTCTCGGTGACAGGCACGGGCGCCTGGCTTGCGGTCACCATTGGGGGGTCGCTGGCCGGATATGCACTGGGCGCGTGGTGCACGGATCGCCTCGGGCGCCGGCCGACGTACATGTTGTTCGCGGCGGGTGCGTTCGTCATGAGCATCGCCTACATGATGATCGACGCGCCTACACCCGTCATGCTCCTGGTGGGTTTTCTGCTGGGCGTGCTGATGCAGGGCACCTTTTCTGGCGTGGCCGCCACCATCGCGGAGACCTATCCGAACGCGATCCGGGCCACCGGCTATGGCGTCGCATACAACGTCGGGCGGGTGATCGGCTCGGTGTTTCCGCTCGCAGCAGGCTGGCTGGCGAGCGGCCACCTCACGCTGACGCTCGCCATTCCACTCGTGGCCGGCGTGGGGTACTGCTTCGTGGTGCTCGCGGCGTGGATGTTGCCGGAAACGAATGGCATCGCGCTGGATGCCGTCGAGGGCGCGGGACAGGACGAGGCGCTGGTGGGTGAAGCGCCCGCGCATCCCGCGGGGCAGACCATGACGCCCTCGTCCGGCACCGCTCGCTAAGGGAGCGAACCGCTTGCGCGCCACTGTTGCTCTCCCTGTTGACCTCGAATTTTTTGTAGTCAAAAATTTTTTCCGCTTTATTGTATACAACATACTAAAAATAACGGCGCACGCCATCTGGGTCACGAGAGCGCGCCGTCTGAATGTCTTTTAACCAAAAATCAAGGAACCTTGGATGAACAAGACTTTCTGGAGCGCGGCAGGGCTGGCATGCCTTTCCATCACTGCGCATGCGCAGAGCAGCGTCACGCTGTACGGTTTGATCGACGTGGCAGCGATCTACTCAAGCAATCAGGATGGTGGCAGATCCTTCGCGATGGCGAGCGGCTCGACACGCGGCAGCCGTTTTGGTCTGCTCGGATCGGAGGATCTGGGCGGCGGCACCCGGGCTATTTTCCGGCTCGAAAACGGCTTCGACGTGACGGACGGCTCGCTCGGCCAAGGCGGCCTGATGTTCGGCCGCCAGGCGTACGTGGGTCTCGAAAACGACCGGTGGGGGCGTGTCACGTTCGGCCGCCAGTACGAATCGATGGTCGATTACGTGGCGCAACTCACGTCTGCTGACTGGTCGGTCTACATGGAGCACCCGGGCGACATGGACCTGACCAACCGCGGCGTGCGCGTGAACAATGCGGTCCGCTATGCGAACAGTTTTGGCGGCTTTACTGGGAGCGCGATGTATAGCTTCGGCGGCCAGCCAGGCAGTTTCGGCCGCGATAGCATGTGGAGCCTCGGCGGCAGCTACGAAAACGGGCCTCTGTATGCCGGCTTCGGCATGACCTACGCGCGCCAGCCTGGCGAACTGTCGCCGGGCACCTTCTGGAAAGCGACCAACTCAGCGGTGGGCGAGTTCGCGCTCGCGGCGCATTCGTTCCTTACAGTGGGCGGCGGCGCGTCGTACAGGATCGGCAACACAAAGCTTAGCGCGAACGTGACACACGTCGAGTACACGCAGGGCTTCGAAGGGCAGGACGTTAATTTCATGAACTACGAAGTCAATGGCATGTACTCGTTCACGCCAGCACTTTCCGCAGGGCTCGGCGTCACGTACACCGACGGGTCCGTCGATGCCAACGACGCCAATCCGCGCTACATCCAGTACAACGCCGTGCTGAATTACTCGCTGTCCAAAAGCACCCAGCTTTATGCATTCGCCACGCTGCAGCGCGCCCAGGGCGATGCCCAGGTCGCGCAGGTATCGCAGTTCATCGCGGCATCGAGCAGTAACACGCAGTCCGCCGCCGGCATCGGTCTGCGCCATTCGTTCTAGGCCATCCCAGGATTTTTGCAAAGTTGGCTTTTGCGGAATAAATGTATACAGTGTACTGTATTGCTGCCCGTCATCGTGACGGGCCAATTCACTCAACGAAGGAGTTGGACATGGCAGAGATGATGGACCGCGAAACTTTCCGCGCGGCACTCGAAGAGGCAATCAAGGGAAAGAGCGCCAACAAGGCGCCATTCAGCATCGCGTGGGCGAGCGGCAAGCTCACCCGCGCGCATCTGGCGCGCTGGGCCGAAAATCACTACCACTATGTAGGACCGTTCGCCGACTATCTGGGCTATCTGTACGCCCGCACGCCGGACCACATGACCGAAGCGAAAGACTTCCTGCTCGCCAACATGTACGAGGAGGAGATTGGTGGCGACCGTCATACGGACCTGCTGATCCGGTTCGCTGAAGCCTGTGGCACCACCCGCGAGCGCGTGATCGATCCCGACAACATGTCGCCCACCACGCGTGGCCTGCAAGGCTGGTGCTATTCGGTGGCGATGCGAGAAGACCCGGTAGTCGCAGTGGCGGCGCTCGTGGTCGGCCTCGAATCTCAGGTGCCATCGATCTACCGCAAGCAGACGCCGACGCTGCGCGAGCTTTACAAGTTCACGGACGAGGAGGTCGAGTTTTTCGATCTTCACATCGTCTCCGACGAGATCCACGGCGAGCGCGGCTACCAGATTGTGCTGGAACACGCGAACACGCCAGAGTTGCAGCAGCGCTGCCTGAAGATCTGCCAGGTAGGCGCGCAGATGCGTCTGCTGTACACCACCGCGCTTTACTACGACTACGTCGAGAAAGAGATTCCACTGCCCGAACTGGGTCTCGCCGCCTGAGCGCCGCGTACCCTTGACCAGCCTGGTCGTGCCCGACTGAGGCTAATCGACGGCCGATGCGCGGCGCCTTGGAGGCGTGGCGCGCCGGTTCGTCATGGGCATCAAGATTACTTTTGCAGGGCCGTTGCAGACATGACAAACGTACCGACGTTTCTGAACTACATCGACGGTGAATGGTGCGCGAGCCGCACGGGCGCCACCTTCGACAACCTCAACCCCGCCGATACGCGCGACGTGGTCGGCCGCTTTCAGGCTTCGACGCAAGCCGATGCGCAGGCCGCCGTGCGCGCCGCCGCGTCAGCGTTCCCTGCATGGAAGCGCCTGGCGCCAGGCGCGCGCGCAAAGATTCTGCTCGATGCCGCCGCCTATCTGGAACTCCACGCGGCGCGCTTTGGCGAAGAGCTGACGCGCGAAGAAGGCAAACAGAAGGCCCTCGCGACAGACGAGTTCGTGCGTGCCGCGCAGACGCTGCGATACTACGCGATCGAAGCGCAGTCGTATGGCGGCGAAACCTTCCCCACCGACGACCCAGCCATGATGGTCTACACCTTGCGTGAGCCGCTGGGCGTCGTGACCGTGATTTCGCCGTGGAATTTCCCGGTCTCGATTCCCGCTCGCAAAATCGCGCCCGCGCTGATCTGTGGCAACACGGTGGTGTTCAAGCCTGCGTCGGATGCGCCGTTGAGCGGCTTGCGATTGACCGAGGCGCTCGTCGAAGCCGGCATTCCACGGGGCGTGCTCAATTTCGTCACGGGCAGCGCGGGCGCGGTCGGTCCCACGCTCGTGGGCGCGCGCGAAGTGCGGGCGATTTCCTTCACAGGATCGACTGCTGCTGGCGAGCAGATTCACCGGGCGGCGTCGCTTTCCACGCGCACCCAGATGGAACTGGGCGGCAAGAACCCGCTCATCGTGCTCGACGCGCACGACATCGAACTCGCGGTCGAGCTGACGATCAAGGGGGGCTTCTCGCTCGCGGGGCAGGCTTGCACCGGCACGAGCCGAGTACTAGTGGCGCGTGAGATCCGCGCGGCGTTCGTCGAGCGGCTGGCCGCCAGGACTGCGGCGCTCGTGGTCGGCAGCGGCATGCAACCTGGCGTCGATGTGGGGCCGCTCGCCACCGCGGGCCAGCTGCGCACCGTGCTCGACTATATCGAAGCGGGTAAGCGCGAAGCGACGCTCGTATGCGGCGGCGAGCAGCTGACGCAGGGCGAATTTTCGTACGGATACTTCGTCATGCCGACCGTATTCGTGGACGTGCCGCGCGACGCGCGCATCGCTCGCGAAGAGATCTTCGGACCGGTGATTGCGGTAGTCGACGTCGACGACTACGAAGACGCGATCGATGTAGCTAACGACAGCGAATACGGCCTCGCCGCCGCGCTCGTCACGCGGGATACGCAGCTCATGCACCGGTTCGCGGGCGACATCGAAGCGGGCACCGTGAAGATCAATCGCACTACGACGGGCAATCTCGTCAACGCGCCGTTCGGCGGTCTCAAACGCTCGAGCACAGCCACTTTCCGCGAGTCGGGGCGCGACGGGCTCGAATTCTATCTGCAGACCAAGACCGTCTATCGTGGCGTTTAACGGCCTTCATCCTCAATTTTTTCGATCATGAAATCATTCTTCAAACTCGAACTGGCCGAAGCCCGGCTGATGGTAGCGGCGGCGCTCGCGCGCTCCCAGGCGATCGGTGTGTGCGAATCGATCTGCGTGGTGGACGAGGGCGGCTTCCCGCTCGCACTCGAACGCATGGACGGCGGGCGCGTCACGGGTCCGCAGATCGCGTGGAACAAGGCCTTCACCGCCGCCGGGCACAAGCGCTCCACGCATCTGTTCACAACCCCACCCAACGGTCCCGCGCTGCCAGGCAACGAGGCGTTTGGAATTCAATGGAGCTTCGAGGGGCGCTTTGCGGCATTCGTCGGCGGCTTTCCGATCGTGGTCGATCAGCAGGTGGTGGGCGGCATCGGCCTGTCGGGCGGCAATGGCGAGCAGGACACCCAGGCGGGCCTCGCCGGCCTTGCCGCGTTGCGCGATGTGTTGCGCGAAAGCGGGCATGAAGTGCTCGTGCAAGCCGACATCAAGCTGTGAATGCGAGGTCCATCGTGAGCTATCGGATTACCTGGATCGAAGCACAACGCAGTTTCGAAGCGACCCGCGGCGAAACGGTGCTCGAAGCCGCCCGGCGTGCGGGCGTGACGTTGCCGTCGGAGTGCGCGTTCGGTGGCTGTGGTACCTGCCGCGTCAAGCTGGTTACGGGGCGTGTGCACTACGCCGAGCCACCGCCGGCGCTGTCACCGGAAGAAGCCGCCAACGGCTACGCGCTGATGTGTCAGGCGCACGCGCTTGCCGATCTGGAGATCAGCACCGAGCGCGTGCTCGCCGCGCCTACCCCACCTGAACGGCACAGGGCTTCGGTAGTCCGGATGGAAGCATTGAGCCGCGATGTGACGCGTCTCGTGCTCGCCATCGACAACAACGTGCGGCTTGCGTTCCGACCGGGGCAGTATCTGAACGTGCTGCTCGGAGAAGCGGGCACGCGCAGCTTCTCGATGGCGTCGGGTCCGGATGAAACGCTGATCGAACTGCATATCCGGCGCATCGATGGCGGCTACTTTACACAGGATCTGCTGTCTGCGATGCGTCCCGGCGACACGCTCGATATCGGCGCGCCGCTCGGCGGCTTCGGCTATCACGAAGAGGATTACCGGCCGATCGTGATGGCCGCCACGGGAACCGGCATCGCACCGTTGCGGAGCATGCTCGCCACACTGCTCGGCAGCGAGGACGTGCCGCCCATCGACCTCTACTGGGGGGCGCGCACAAGCGACGATCTCTATCTGCACGAGGAATTCGCGCAGCTGGCGGCCGGCCGCGAGGACTTCCGCTTCGTGCCGGTGCTCTCGCGCGCCGACGATGCATGGTCAGGCGTGCGCGGCTACGTGCAGGACGCCGTACTCGCCGACTACCCGGACCTCTCGGAGCACGCGCTCTATCTTTGCGGCTCACCGGTCATGATTGCGGATGCGCGCCGCGCGTTCGTCGCGCACGGCGCGAGCGTGCGCTATCTGTATGCGGACAGTTTCACGTTCCAGCATCCGCAATGTGTCGGCGCGGCGCAATGACGGCTCGCGCGGCCGTGTGCGTCAGTCCCATGCGCGCGCGGACCACATGGGTTTCACGGCGCCGTCAATGAAACTTGCGCGGGCTTTTTGGCCGCGAAATGAAGTACCTGGTATTTGCACCACGCCCCATCGTCCCCGACCTCCTATTGAGCTGAGGCTTCCCATGCACTCCATCGCTGTTCTGACGCCAGCCCACTTTTGTTATCTGGCCGGCGTAGTCGCGATCATCGCAACGATGATCTTTCGTGCAAACGTCGTCGTGCCTGCGATCCTTGCAACTTTCGCGGTGGCGTTCGCATGGTCCGGCAAGATGCTGGTCGGCTTCCAGGCCATTTTTATGGGCAGCCTGACGGCCGCGCACGAACTGTTCAACATCTTCCTCGTGATCGCGCTGATGACCGCGCTGCTCAACGGGCTGCGGGAACTGGGCGCTGATGTACGCATGGTGCGGCCGTTCAAGCGCATCATGTTCAACGGTCATGCGGCATTTTTCATTCTCGCGCTCATCACGTATCTGATCTCGCTGTTTTTCTGGCCGACGCCCGCCGTGCCGCTCGTCGGCGCAATCCTGATTCCGGCGGCGGTCTATGCGGGCCTGCCACCACTTGGCGCCGCGGCGGCAATCGCCATTGCGGGGCAGGGCATGGCGTTGTCGTCGGACTATGTGATCAAGGTCGCGCCGGGCATCAGCGCGAGGGCAGCGGGCGCAGACATGCTGACGGTTGCGAACACGGCATTCGGCCTCTCGTTGATCGTCGGCTTCGTCGCGCTCGCGCTGACGTGGTTCTTCGTCGTCCGTGGCCGCGTGAAGACGCCGTCCGCCAGCAATCTCAGCGCGTGGGAAACGCAGGGCGCGCTCGCCGGCGAAGCGGAGCAGGAACATCAGGGCAGTTTCGCCAAGGTCGAGCTCGCTCGCGGCACGAGCGGCAATCTCGGCTCGGAGCAGGACGGCGGCTCGTCGCTGCACACAGATGCCGGGTCCGCGCTTGCATCAATCTCGATCGCGCCGATGCCGCAGGGCGGCGCGGCGCTCCAGATGGCCTCGATCGGCGCAGATGCATTGATCGAGCGCCGCGAACTCTGGTCGAAGGTGTTCGCGCTCGCCACGCCGCTTGCCTTTCTCGCGGTGGTGGTCGTAATGATGCGGCCGGACATGATCGGCTCGGGCGCGATTCGCGGCGGCGACGCCGCAGCGTTGATCGGCGGCATGGCGGCCGTGCTCATGATGCTCGCGACGCTGTCGCACGGGCGCAAAGGCTTTCTCGATCGCACCGCGGAGCACATCATCGACGGCTTCGTGTTCGCGTTCAAGGCGATGGGCGCGGTGCTGCCGATCGCGGGCTTCTTCTTTGTCGGCGACGCGAGCACGGCGGGCCCGATCCTCGGCGCGGCGGCGGGCGCGCATGTGCCGTCGTTTCTGTTCGAACTCGTCCAGGCTTGCAGCCAGGTGATTCCGCAGAACCCGTTGTTCGTTTCGTTCGGCGTGTTGCTGATGGGCATGATTACGGGCATCGACGGTTCCGGCTTCGCGGGGCTGCCGTTGACGGGGTCGCTTTCGGGTGCGCTCGCGCCGATGGTGCATCTGCCGTCCGCGACGCTCGCCGCCATCGGCCAGATGGGGGCCGTGTGGACGGGTGGCGGCACGTTGGTCGCGTGGTCGTCGCTGATAGCGGTCACGGGTTTCGCGCGCGTGCCCGTGCTGGATGCAGTGCGCGCGTTGTTCCTGCCGGTCGTGTGCGGGCTCGTGATCGCAACGCTCGCAGCCGTTGCGTTCGCGTGAGGAAGGTTGCTGATGGAATTCCTCACGCTTTCGCAACTCCTGACGGCGGATTTTGTGCACTACGCGCCCGCCGTGCTGCAGATTGTGGTCATCAACCTGCTGCTCGGCGGCGACAATGCGATTGCGATCGCGATGGCATGCCGCTCGCTGCCGCCGCAACAGCGGAGCGCAGGGGTCTGGATCGGCACGGGGCTCGGCATTGTCTTGCGCTTCGCGATGGTCTACGTGATCGGCTTTTTGCTGGCGATTCCGTACATGCACGTTGCGGCTGGGTTGCTGCTTGCGTGGATCGGCATGCAGTTGCTGCGTGACGACGGCGCGGGTGGTGAGGCTCATGCCGCGGCCGATGAAGCGGCTGGTGCTGAGGCGCTCTGGCGCACTGTCGCGCTGATCCTGTTCGCCGACTTCGCGATGAGTCTCGACAACGGTCTCGCGACTGCGGCCGTGGCCGAGACGTTGCCCGCCGCGTCGCGCACGGCGATCGTGCTTGCGGGGCTTGCCGTGGGCGCGCCTGCAATCGCGTTGGGCAGTGCCGTGATGTTGCGTGTGCTCGAGCGTTTTCCGCTGGTGACCTGGTTCGGTGCGGGGCTGCTTGGCTGCATCGCCGCGCAGATGCTGCTTGACGATCCGCATGTGGCCCAGCTGTTGCGTCAATCGGTGGACGCGCTCGGCGACAACGCAATTGATGTGCGGTTCGCACGCTTGCTGTTGAGCTTCGTTGTTGCGGCGCTCGTGCTGTTCGTGCCGTTCGTGCAACGCCTGCGATGGCGAAGGTGGCGGACCGGATGAACCGACCTGTGGTCGTGCCGGTAAGCGCGAATTGATTGTTCAGTCAGCGCCTGACCCGCGATGACTTTTTTGCGCGTGGCGCGGGACGCAATCAGTAAATGAACCATGAGACGAGCTAGGCGCCCTCGACATCCCGGGCGAAGAACTGCTTCGCGCGCGGTGCGCGAAAATCTCCCGGAGCACTTGCTTGTCGTGTACCTGACGAACTGTGACAGCAAACGCGCTCCCCTTCACACGGAGCGGATTGGGGTCCGGCGCACTCGCCGGGCCGCCATGGCACCCACGACGCTACCGGTTGCGCTCGACAAAAGCGCTATACGCAAGCGCCGCGAGCGCCACGTCCTGAAGCCCGATTCCCACAGCCTTGTACACGATGATCTCGTCGTCGCGCTGCCGGCCGAGCGCATCGTTTTCCAGCACGTTGCCGAGTTCAGCTACGTTTGACCAGTCCACGACGCCAGGGGCTGCCAGCACTAGATCTCCCGCTTCCTCGCGCGCCTGCTCGTGCAACTCCACGACGATGCGCTTGGCACGCGCGAGTGTCGTGTCGTCCAGCTCGCGCGCGTGCGGCAGGCTGGAGCCGATCGCCGCGACGAGCGCGCCGGGCATCAGCGCGCGGCCATCGAAGAGCGGCGTCGTCGCACGCGTGGCCGTGACGATCACATCCGCGCCGTCGATCGCGCGCTCCGCGCTGACCGCGCTCGCCACGACACCGTGAGCGCCATGCACATCGTTGAGCGCATTCACGAGTGCCGCGTCGCCTTCCACACCGACGATGCGCAGCGTCTTCAGATCCGTGAATGCCGCGAGCGCGTGCGCATGCGCGCGGCCTTGCACACCCGCGCCGAAGATCGTGGCGATGCGGGCGCCTTTGTGCGCGAGGCGTCGCACCGCAAGCACCGTGGTGGCAGCGGTGCGCAAACGTGTGATGGCGTTGGCGTCGAGTGTCGCGAGACATTGTCCGTTGGACGCGCGGAACAGCACGATCGCGAAATTGAACTGGCCGCGGATCGTGGTGTAGACCTTCGCGCCGGCTACGTCGATGTCGGGTAGAACGGCGCCGAGCGTGGATAGCTTGGTTGCCCCGGTCTCGGTTCTGACGCGGCGCTGCACGGCGGCCGTGCCGCGCGCGAGCTGCCGGAAGGCGCTTTCCAGCGCCGGGATGGCCTGCTCGAAGTCGATGAGCTCATCAATCTGGGCGTCGGTCAGGTGGATCATGAATCAGCATCCTTCTCGTGAATGATAATTTAACGTATACAATATACGAAAATGGGATTATTTGGCAACATCGTGCTCGTCGCCTGCATGTACGCTGCCTTCTCATGAGCCGCCAGAATTCCTCGGATGAGAGACATTTACAATAACGGTATACAGTGTTCTGTTTTGCGATACACTAGTTCGGTAGCCTTCGCATTGGAGCGAATGGCGCGCTCGTTTGGGTTGCAGGGGGTTGCATGCCAGTCGTCGTGTTCCGCACGCGCGGAGAGGTTTATCGGGGGGAAGTGAAGGAGAACACGAATCTCGTCGTTCGCGCCGGCATCAGGCAGTTCCCGTTTCCGCATTTGCGCTACGAGTGCGGCATGGGCAAATGCGCGCGCTGCGCCTGTCGCGTGCTCGCGGGCGGCGAGCGTCTGCCGCCGCCGAACTGGAAGGAAAAAAAGCAGCTTGGCGAAAGGATCGACGCCGGGTTTCGGCTCGCGTGCCAGTTATGGATCGAACACGACATAGAACTGGCACAGGACGAGCTGCCTGCGCAGCCGTGATCACGAACGCGGCGTACAGCGGAGTGCGCCTGCAATGGGACATCGCATGTATATCGTACTCACCAGCCGGCCCGGCCAGTATCGCAGCGAGCCGACACCGGGCATTACGCCAGTCGAGACGCACGACTATTTCTACGGCGCCCGACACGTGGCTGCTTTCGTCGTCGCGCAACTGGAGGGCGAGGCGCGCGTGCGCATCGTCGAAGAGACCGAGCCGCAAGCCGTCAACCTCGTGCCGACGAAATTCTTTGAGAAGTTCGCGACGCTGCGTGAGGCATTGCGATCGATTGAAGCGCTCGCCGCGCACGCTCACGCCGACGCGCGTGTGTGTCGGCGCCATCACTGAGGAATCCGGATTGGCAATGGTTCAGATCACTTTTTTGAGCAACGGCGGCAAGACCGTCGACGCGCCGCCCAACAGCAATCTGCTGCGTGTATCGCTGCGCGAGCAAGGAGGCATTCCCTTCAAGTGCGGAGGCGGCCTGTGCGGCACATGCAAGTGCAAGGTCGAGGCGGGCCGGGAAAATACCGACGACGTCAAGCAGAAAGAGCGCCGCCATTTGAGCGCCGAAGACCTGGCGAGCGGCTACCGCATGGCCTGCCAGACTTTCGTCAACGGCAACGTGAGCGTGTCATGGTGAGCGGTATCGATGATGCAGCCGATGCCGCGATGCTGCCGTTCGGCACGCTTGCTCCGGCGCAACGGCAGTTA
This sequence comes from Paraburkholderia sp. SG-MS1, assembly GCF_012275575.1. Lineage (GTDB taxonomy): Bacteria > Pseudomonadota > Gammaproteobacteria > Burkholderiales > Burkholderiaceae > Paraburkholderia. The sequence goes on from NZ_NPIH01000168.1 coordinate 87,774, forward strand.
ATGCTGGAACTGGGGCCGCGCTGGAATGACGACATCGTCGCTCACCGCAAGGCCGTGATCGACTGCTATACGCCGCTCGTGGCGGCTGCGCCGATGGAAGGCACGCGCGTCGAGCGGGATCTAGCGTATGGCGCTCATCCACGTCAGGTGCTCGACGTGTTCGAGCCGGCGCCGGCTGCGGCCGATGGTCCACGCGAGGCTGTACTGTTCGTGCATGGCGGTGCGTTCGTGCGCGGCAGCAAGAGCATAAACGGCGCGATCTACGACAACGTGTGCCATTGGTTCGCGCGCCAGGGGGTGGTCGCGGTGAATGTCGAGTACCGCCTCGCGGACGACGCGCCATGGCCTGACGGCGCGCAGGACGTCGCGAGCGCACTCGTCTGGCTGCGCGCGCATGCGGCGCGCTGGCGCATCGATCCCGCGCGTCTCTTCGTGATCGGGCATTCGGCGGGCGGCGCGCACGCGGCGAGTTGCCTGTTCGATCCCGTGCTGGCGGATGGCGTAAAGCCGGGCGACGTGGCCGGCCTCGTGCTGATTAGCGCGAGGCTGTTTGCTGACGTCGATCCGCGCAATCCGAATGCGGGACCCGTGCGCGCCTATTTCGGCGATGACGAGTCGCGCTACGCGGAGCGCTCACCGCTCACGCACGCTGCTTGCGCCGCAGTGCCCGTGATGATCGCGGTGGCCGAATACGAGAATCGCTTCCTCGACGATTATGGCGCCGCGTTCTTTCTCGAACTGCTGCGTCATCGCGGCGTGCCGCCGCGTTTCGTGCAGATGCGCGGCCATAACCACACGTCGATCGTCGCGCATTTCAATTCCGGCGAAGAATATTTCGGGCGCGAAATCCTTGCCTTCATGGCTTCGGTGCCGCGCTGAACGCTGGAGTGCGCGCCCGCTCTGACCGACAAGCTTTGATGCCCGGTGAATTTCGCTTTTCGTATCGTGTGTACAGTCTACGAAACGCTCGCACTGCTAGAATTGAGCCGGAAGGTTCAGATCAAACGGTCAGATCGTGGAGATGAAACATGGTGCGGGAAGCCATCGGCGCAAACGGGCGTGAGCCGATCATGCACAAGCAGCTTTCGGAGCTGGTGATTGCCCGCTTGCGCGAGTCGATTACATCCGGCGAATACGCGCCCGGCGACCGGCTCGTGGAAGGCCGGATCGCAGAGGAACTGGAGGTGTCGCGCGTGCCGGTGCGCGAGGCGCTGCGCGCGCTCGCAGCGGAAGGTCTCGTCGAAGTGCGCCCGCGCCACGGCGCGGTCGTCGCATCGCTCGATCCGTCAGCGGCGCGCGAGATGGTGCAAATCCGTGCGACTCTCGAAGGGCTCAACGCGCGGCTCGCCGCAGAGCATTGCACACCGGAACTCGTCAGCCAGATAGAAGCGGTGCTTCAGGAAGGCAACGCCAAGGTTGCGGGCGGCGAGCTCGCGGGGCTGCTCGAGCTGAACGCGCGGTTTCACGATCTGCTCTACGCGGCGGGCGCTAATTCCATGCTCTCGGACCTGATGCGCTCGCTGCGCGACCGCACGCGCATGTTGTTCGTGAATGCGAGCGATGAAGAGGTGCGCGTCACCTGGGACGAACACGTTGCGATTCTGCGCGCGGTTCAGTCGGGCGATGCGGCTCTCGCGGCTTTGCTTGCCGAGCGCCATGTCGCGCGCGCGGCGCAGCACTATCTGGAGCGCTTTGCGCGCTAATGGCTGATGGACCGTGCGGCCGTCTTTGCGCCAGCACGCTGAATGGAGCGGTGGAGCTGGCGGCGAAAAACCAATGACCATCCATCGCCCACACAAAGACAATCGCTGGGAAAACTCATCGTGATTTGACGCGAGACGAAAAAGTACGATTGCACCGATCCCTCGCCTTGGGCTCAGTCCGCGATGGCGTTCCTCGACGCACAGGGCCGCGTACATGCGCGCGACTCGGACTGCTTCATTCGACAGGCGTTGCTGCTGCGGCGCGGCCCGCGGCGAGCGGAATTACACCGCTGGCAAGATCGACAAGCGCCAGCAGCAATTGAGGAAAGTATTCAACGATACTTGGATGCAGGTCAGACCGCCGATCGCCTCAGTCCAACCGGTTTCGATGGGAAGACCCAGTGAGCTGCGCTCATGTCAGCAACACCTTCGCTCCCTCGAAACGCCCCAATTCTGGCGACAAGCCTTACCGCAGGTTCTCGGCCCGTGCCCAGGAGAAGATCCACGAATCGACGGTGTCGCGCTTCCCGGCGTCACCCCTTCACGCGCCTTGGGCGATGACATTCTCACCGATATTAATGGTAGCGCTTGCCATTCTTCGGGGCGGAGATCTCGGAGCCTTTCCCGGCTTTGCCTTTCTGAATCAATACGGCGAGTTCAGCTGGTTCGTTTCCACGCTTGAAGTTGTAGCGCTTCGCGAAGCATCGATTGCGGCCACGTTTCGTCTAGTGCGCGGCGCAGGAGCGCTTGCTGACTCGTGGGCGCCAGGCCCCCTGCTGGTGGGTCGCGATCAAGATTGGTCGGGAACGCGTAACCTTCCGCCGTACATGCAATGACGAAATCGATGTCGATCGAAGTCAACTTGCCATCAGTCTGGTACTCGAGAAGTATGGGATAGACAGCCTCACACATACGCATGCGATCGACAGTTTCCATCGCGCGCCCATAGGCCGATGACACCTGCAACAGATTCGCCATACGCTGCACATCTGACGTGCGATTCGCGCCGGCGGCATGAAACAGTGCCGGGTTAAAAAAGAGTGCGTCGCCTTTCGCGAGCGGTAACTGCACGCAGTGTGCTTCGAAGAAGTTGCGGAAGTCAGGACGCCGGCACGCCAGATAGCCCTCTGCGTAACGCTGCGAAAAGGGAAGCAGCTTCGTGGGACCACTCTGGATTGGCATATCGCTGTGCGCGACGGCGCCTTGAAGCGTCAAGAATGGCGACATCTTATGGACATGCGCGGGAAAACGCTGCACTTCCTCCACGGTCTGGAAGCCAAGATGGTAATCGCGATGTGCTTGCTGTGCCTCTCCACCGGGACGAACGACGTTGACCTGAGCGGTCATCTGATAGCCAGGGCCGAGCCATGCTTGCGCGACACATGCGATGAACGCATTCGAGAAATAGCGTGCAAACACCGAGGGTGCCTGCAGACAGAGCTTTTCCTGGGCGTTCCAGATGCGGTCGTTCGCACCCGCCTTGGCAAAATGGTCCGCTCCGTGTGTCCCGGATTCGCGTTCTTGCCTAATGATCTCTTCGAAGATGCGGGTCGCTTCGTCGACGGGAGCGGTATCTCGGAAGACGTTCTTTAGTACCAGCACGCCCGCGCCGTCAAGAAGCACGTTTGCCCATTCGGCCTGCAGCGTGCGTTGCCGAACAGGGTCGATCAGAACTTCATCAAGCGCACGGCAATCGTAGATGGGAACTTCGTGCTCCGTCTCGACCGGGAATCGCAACTCGCGGTCAACCCTATTTCGTAGTTGATCCGCGAAAGCTTCGAGTGAGCACTCGCTCTCTCGATACCAGTTCTTTGCTGGCGTTTCGCTGCCTTGCTCCGTGGCATTCATGTCTCGCTCCATTTTTCATCAAGCATAGACGCATCGTAGCGCCGAGAGTTACGATAAACACATCAAAAAACCATCAGAATTGACGGTGTGACGATGGCTCATCGTTTCCTCATAAAAGAGATTGCGCTGCAGGCTGGTGTGGGCGTTGCCACGGTGGACCGCGTATTGAACGGGCGTGCCCATGTGCGCGAAGGCACGCGCAGGCGGGTCGAGCAGGCTATCCGGGAGTTGGAAAAACAGGAGATTCAACTGGCGGCGACCGGGCGCAAGCTCGTCATTGATGTGGTGGCCGAAGCGCCATCTCGATTCTCGACGGAGATTCAGGAGGCACTCGAAGGCGAGTTACCAGGTTTACACCCTGCGGTGCTAAGGCCCCGTTTCCTCATGCGTGAAACGATGACTACCGTGGAGGTAGTCGAGGCGCTTCGCTCGATCGCCAGGCGAGGTAGTCACGGCGTTTTGCTGAAAGCGCGCGATGTCACTGAAATCTCTGAAGCGATCGGAGAGTTGAAGACAATGGGCATACCTGTTGTGACCACGTTCACTGACATTCCGTTGTCCGGGCGCATCGCCTACGCTGGCCTCGATAATCGCGTGGCGGGCGCGACGGCGGCGTACCTCATTGGTCAGTGGCTCGGGGGTACCGTCGGGACAGTGCTGATCACGATGAGTGACGAAGGCTTCAAAGGAGAAGAGGAGCGCGAGGCGAGTTTCCGGCGGGCTCTGCGTGTCAGTCACCCGAACCTCAGTCTGCTTGACGCGAGCGGCGGACACGGACTCAATCTGCAAACAGAAGAGAGGATGCGCAAAGTCGTTACGACAAGGTCAAGAATTGCCGCCGTGTACTCGATGGGTGGGGGTAATGCAGCCGTGCTGAAAGTATTGGAGGCTGCGAAGCAAAATCCTATATGTTTCATTGGACACGATCTTGACCGAGACAACGTTGGCTTGCTTCTTCGGGGAAAGGTGCAAGCCATCCTTCATCACGAGTTGCGCCAGGACGTGCGTTCGGCTTGCCAGCACATCATGCACTTTCATCGGCTTATCCCTGCATCAGCGATCGCCCCGTCTTCTTCGGTCGTCGTGGTTACTCCGGCAAACATCCCGGAGGGCATCGTCAGTCGATTTCGATAGACTCGTCTTTTCAAATGCAGCACTCACATGGGGGGCCGGCTTCCACTCCAGGCACCTTGCAGCAAAGACCGAAGCGGCTCGCGCTCTATCGGGCGGGGATTCCAATACGGGTTTGATAGTGCGAGCTCGCATGCCCGGTCGAGGTCGGATTCCTTCATTCCAATCTCCCGCAAGCCTGACGGAATTTCGAGTTCGCGTCCGAGCTCGAAGACTCCGAGCGCTGCGCTTTCGCTACCAAGTGCTCGCGCGATTCGCAACATGGCATCGGGTGCCGCATCACTGTTGTACGCCAATGCGTGAGGCAAGACGATAGCGTGTGTTTCCGCATGCGGAAGATTGAAGCTTCCGCCCAGGGTGTGGCAAAGCTTGTGGTGAAGAGCCATCCCGACGTGGCCCAGTACGCTGCCGCACATCCATGCGCCGTAAAGACAATCGCCGCGCGCTGACAGATTCCTGGGATCGGTTTTGATGCCCCTTAGGCCCGCCGCTAACGCGCGTATTCCGTCCTCCGCCATCAGCGACATGATGGGGTTGCCGTCGCGGGCGTACAGCCCCTCGGCAGCATGTGCAATGGCGTTTAGGCCGCTTACGAACGACAGGCCGAGCGGCAGACTCAACGACAGCATCGGATCGTAGATGACGGTCTTCGGCAGCACACGCGGGTCGCGTCCGGTACGCTTCAGTCCATCCTCAGTGAGGCCGTAGATCGGCGTCATCTCAGAGCCAGCATACGTCGTCGGAATGGCAATGATCGGTAAGCTTGATTCCAGAGCGATGGCTTTACCGAGGCCGACGGTGGATCCGCCTCCTATAGCCACCGCGCAATCGGCGCCAACGCTTCGTGCATGATCGCGGGCGCGTCTTGCCGTCTCGATCGGAACGTGCATTTTCGCTTCTGCAAAGACACCTGCGCTGAGCGGCCCCAACAAATCGGAAACCTTCATTGCTTGCGCCTCCTGCTCCGGGGTGCAAAGGATCAGAGCCTTTTTAGCACCGAGCGCGTGGACTTCATCGGCGACGCGGGCGAGTGCACCAGCGCCGAAGATCACTCTCGAAGACTGCGGGGTGTAGACGAAATCGTACATCGAGGCATCCTTACCAGTCATTGTGCGCAGTTGGTGTCGAGCGAGCGTCGAGACGTCAACCAACCTTTTTAACTTTAGTACGTGCGATCTGCTTGTGCCCGGCTATCAATCAGGCACTGACTTTGTATTGCCGTGTTTCAACGTTGCGGAACTGCTGCATGGTTGTGTTGAACGACCTGATCGCCATTTCTTGCAGCGGAAGCTTGCGATATTCGGTCGAGATGATCTCTACGCCGTACCATTGGCCACTGAATCCGGCGTTCTGAACCGCTTCTATGAAGCCCGGACAGTCAAACTGGCCCTCGCCACAAAGCTTGCGACGAAAGACGGTGTCTTCCAGCAAAGTTCCCTCTATGGCCGAGCCGGCGTCGTCGAGTTCAACGGCCTTGATGAACTGCGAAGGGACTTTTGCGATTTCGCTGAAGTCAATTCCTCCGCGAACCATGTGCCAGATATCCAGGAGTAGGCCACCGTTGGGCTGGTTCGCTTCCTGAACGATCGCGAGACCATCTTCGAGCGTTTTTACGATCGAGAATGGCATGACTTCAATCGACACGTTTGAACCAACCGCGGCCGCTTCCTGACACAGCGTTGCGAATTCATCCGCCATCCGAGCGAAGTTTGGCGTTCGCTGATCCAGGGCGCTCGCAGCGATCTTCACGTTTTTCATGCCCAACTTTGCACCCAGTTCAAGAATCACCCGGCGAGCACGGTCCGACACCAGTCGCTCGGGGCCGTCGCGGTACCAGTCAACGAGGAATTCAAGTTCGAAGTGTTTGATGCCGTTGTCTTCAAGAATGTGCTTAACCGTGTTTGCACCCACCTTCTCAATAGTCGCCACCAGATCCTCATGGATCACGCCAATGCCTCGCCAACCGGCTTTGGATGCCGCTTCGACGCGCGCTTGTAGCGAGTAAGGACTTATAGAAGGCTGGAGTGGATCCACGTCTCCAGCGAGAGTCCAGTACGCCGCCAGCAGGTCAATGTCAGGTGTGCTCAATTGGTGTACTCCAAAAGCAGAATTTAAATCTTTGATGGAGCGAGCGTTGCCCGGCTCTCAAAAAATGAAGTGGTGAGGCAAAAGCCGGAGTTAAAGGTGGGGCAACTTCTCCTGAACCCGGTCAGCGCGCTACTGACTGCCACACGGAACGCCTATGCAGGAACCAGCTCTGCAAAGCGCTGGCTTATACGGCGGCCCGATGCATCCAGTTCGTCGAGCCGTTGATCCAGATGTTCGTAGAGTAATTTTCCGTCGCGTTTTTTGAATTCGCCGGCCACCAACACGGTGTCGACGTTTGCTGCGCTTCCTTGCATCAGCACTGCCGAAACAGGATCGTGCACAGGTCGCATGCTCAATCCGTCTGCGCGGATCAAAACGATATCGGCTTGCTTTCCCGGCGTCAGCGACCCGACGCGGTCCTGAAGGCCTAATGCCTCTGCGCCGCGAATCGTTATCCAACTGAGAGCATCGGATGTCGATATCGTCGAATGAGCGGGCAACTGCCCGGTGTCGGCCCGAGCTTGCGCGTTGTCCAACGCACGCTGGGACGCCAAAGCGACGCGCGCGACTGTGAACATATCGCCGGCGATGGCGGACTCGAGGTCGACGCCAAGGGAAGGCGCGCTGCCCGCATCGCGCAAACGGCCGGTGATTGGATGGCCATGCCCCTGTGTCATTTCGGTCTCAGGCGCGACAGAAAATGTGACGCCGCGATCGATCATCATTCGAAGTTGCGCGTCAGTCAGATTGTTACCATGCACGATGTTGGTGGTTGGGCCGAGAAGATCGCGCTCAGCCAGACGTTCCCAACCATCTGGTGTCTTCGGCTCGAGCCCCGCGCAGTGCATGCTGGCGATCAGTTCGAATTCGGCCGCCAATTGAAAATCATGCTCCGACACCTCATACGTCGAGTAATGAGGCCCGAGAATCGCCATCCCGAGCGTGACTTTCGCGTCACGGCTCGCAAATCTGTTCTTCAGCAATCGCTCGATTTCGCCGCGCGGATGAGGAATCTCGCTGAAGTGCTTCTGTCCAGGTTTTGGGTCCGGCTTTGGCGAGCCGTGAAAATAGACCGCTCGAATCCCGGATTCGAGCAGTCCGTCGATCGCACGATCCGAGTGATCGGGCGTCGGATTATTGTGGCACCAGTCACCGAGCGTTGTCGTACCCAGGTTCAACTGGTTCAGCGCGCCCACCAGCGTACCGATGTAGAGGTCCTCCGGGTTAAAACATGTCGCCAGTCCCGCATGAACGCTACGGAAGTAGGTGGGCAATGTCCAGTTCGCCGTCACGCCGCGAAGTGCGGTCTGCCACGTGTGCATGTGCGCGTTGATGAGGCCCGGAATGACGATGCAACCGGACGCATCGAGTTGTTCCGCATCGTGTACCTGAACCTGCGGACCGATGTCGACAATCCGATCGTTCTCGATCAATACGTTGAAGCGGCCATTGCCGATGGCCGGATCCATCGTGATTACTTGACCTCCTGTGATGAGCAGCTTCATCAACGCGTCTCCTTTGTTATGAATGGGTACATCGTCGTCGAGGGTAAAGCGCCTGGCTCGCCTGGACGTTATTGCTCAATCACTTGTTCAGCAGTTTGCGCTGCTGGGCGAAAAGCGCGAAGGCTTTCAATTGGGCGGAGATGATCTCGCGCGTCTGCGGGTCGGTGACGGTCTTGCCCTCGACGTCAACCTTGCTCGCAGCGCCGCCAACCATCACTTCCGGCTTGTTGAGCACCTGCGCATCGAGGAACACCATGCTTTGACGCAGATGGTATTGCGCGCGGGCACCACCGAAGATGCCGGGCGACGCCGACTGGATCGCCACGGGCTTGCCGACAAAAGGAGGTGCCGGGAGGCGCGAAAGCCAGTCCAACGCGTTCTTAAGGACACCGGGAACGGAATAGTTGTACTCGGGCGTAACGATGATAACGCCGTCTGCCTCGCTGATTGCATTGCCCAATTCGAGCACCGACAGCGGAAAGCCTTCCGCCTGGACGTCCGCATTGTAGTGAGGGAGCAGCCCGACGGAGGGCAGCTTCGTCACGCGCACGTTTTCCGGCGCTAGTTCCTGCAGGCAGTCTGCAATTGCCGCATGGAAGGAAAGACGACGCAGGCTGCCGACGAGCGTTACGAGGCGCAGCGAGTTTTGATCAGACATAAGATTTCCTTTTGAAAGTGGTTTTGCGACAACCGGAAGGCCATCTAGATTAAGTACGATTCGTTTCTACGTTCTTCGTCACCTTTTATCGGTGACGAGCACTGATGTCTTGCATTCAACTACGCGGGCTGGCTAAGAGTGTCCACTCGCTTCAAGAAGGGGCGCACCTCGACGGTTCTCCATATTCCGGCTTTGTTGAAGGGGTCGTCGTCGACAAATCGCCGAAGCACATCGATACGGTCAACCTCATACAGAAAGAAGCTGCCGATCATCGTTTCCCCATCTGAATCCAGCAGCGGGCCGGATATCAGCGTCTTGATGGGGGCAGTCTTCAGGTACGACTTGTGATCGTCGTAGCGCTCCAGACGACGCTGCAACATGCCCGGATGATCTAGGCAATAGACTGTGAAATGCATGTGCCCTCCTGCCTACCGCTTGCTAGCGGCACAAAGTTTGTTCGCGAGCACCCGTTCAAGCACGCGCTTGGCGTAGCTCTCGACCTGCCGCAAACGTGTCTTGTGCTTCAGAGTGGGCCTGCGCGTCGACCTGATAGTCGACCTGAAAGCGCGCTGTTCTGATGTTGCCGAGCGTCTCCCGGACTCTCAAGTGCTCTGGATGGGTCGCATATCCGTCGAGTGCAGCCTGTGAGTCGAACTCCGTGATCAGAACGACATCGCAGGCGTAATCGACCGCGCTCGAATCGAGCCCGACTTCGAGCCTTAGCATGCCGGGGATCACGCCGCGCAGCCCTTCGAAACTCTCTTTGACGAGTTGGCGTGCTTCCTGACGTTCGCCCGGCGTCTCGCCACGGACTCGCCACATGACAATATGTCGGATCATGCAGGAACCTCCGCGGGATTGAGTACGAAGTCGTACTTAAGCGAATAGAACGGCGTTTCCATTTTTGAACCGTCGGGAGAGACGCCGCTGTCGTGCTTGGCCCATTTGGTAATCAGCGTTGAGCGAACCCCGAATACCGCGTCGGAGTCGAGATACTGGTCTCCATCGCGGAATACATGAGTAATCAGCGTCTCGTATCCGGGCACCTTGATCATGAAGTGCAAGTGAGCCGGACGCCAAGGATGACGGCCGAGTGCTTCCAGCATCCGTCCCACCGGTCCGTCGTGAGGAATCGGATATGCCTCGGCGAGAATCGAACGGAAATGGAACCGGCCGTCGCGATCGCTATACAGTCTGCCGCGCGCCCGATGGACTGAGGAATCCGAGCCGTCCGGCGACTTCTGCACGTCGTAGAATCCGTCTTCGTCGGATTGCCACACATCGATCTGCGCGCCGGCCAGGGCAGTGCCGTCGAGGCCTCGAACCTGACCGCTCACAAAACACGGCTCACCGCGTGCGCCGTTCGCGATGTCTGCACCATTTTCATACTCCGGCGCGCCCTCGACGTAGAACGGACCGAACACGGTTGCCTCCGTGCATTCGACCGGCTTCTTGTTGTTCTGGGCCATCACAAGCATCGACAGCCCGAGTGTGTCCGACAGGAGAATGAACTCCTGGCGCTTGTCGTCAGTGATATGGCCGCACTCGGTCAGGAACTGGATCGCCTTGAACCACTCCGCCTCGGTGAGCTTCACGTCCCGGGCGAAGCTATGTAGGTGCTGCACCAGGCTGGTAAAGATGGTGCGAAGCCTGCCGTCGCAGCGTTCGTCCATTGACGCGAGTACCGCTTGCGTAATGGTGTCTTCGTTGATGTTGCGCATCGCTGTCGTCTCCGTAGTGCGCGTATGCATAAGACGACAGGTTAATAGTCTCATAGCAGGAAAAAAATGCGCTATAGTGAAATGACATTTCCGCCAGGTGGATAAATCGCGCGCATGGACCGCTGGACGCAGATCGAACTTTTTGTTTTGACGGCTGAACTCGGCAGCCTGTCGAAAGCGGCTGAACGACTCGATATGTCCAACGCGGCGGCCAGCCGCACACTGAGCGCGCTTGAGGAGCGGTTGGGTACCCGCCTCATTGAGCGCACGACCCGCAGACAATGGCTTACGGACGCGGGAGAAGCGTACCGGCGCAGTTGCGTTGCTGTCCTTTCAGAGATGGCCGAAGCCGAGGCCGCGGCCAGCGACGCGACGTTGCGCCCGAGCGGAGTCTTGCGAGTGACAAGTTCTGTCTCATTCGCCACGCTGCACATTGCTCCATTTCTGACCGAATTCAACCGAAGATATCCGAGCATTTCCGTGCAGGTCATAGCGGCGAACCGCTACCCTGACTTCATTGAAGCTGGGATCGATATTGCGATTCGTACGCGTGAACACGAAGGCGATTCGGGAATTACGGTCCGCAAACTGGCGGATACTTCTCGCATTCTTGCCGCGTCACCTGCCTATCTCAACGAGTACGGCAGACCCGTCAGACCTGAGGATTTGGGCGAGCATCGGATGCTGGTCTACAACCTGGCGGTCGACCCATACATTCTTCACTTCCGGCGCGGCGAGGAAACGTGCGACGTTGCGATCACCAGTGTGCTCGATTCCAATGAAGGTCAAGTCATCGTCGCGGCAGGCCGGTCCGGCTTGGGAATAGTGATCCAGCCGCTCTATATTATTCATGAAGATATCGTCGCTGGACGCCTCGTACCCGTCCTCGAGGATTGGCAATTGCCCCGCCTTACCATCAATCTCGCCTATCAAAGTCGCCGGTATCAGCCTGCAAAGATCAGGGTTTTCACGGAATTCCTCATCGAATGGACGGAACGCCGGCAACTTGCCGCTAAATGGCGAGCTGTCTGAGAGTGAATGAGCGTCAATTTGCTGGGCCGGAGCCCTTTAGCCCGGCCGACTTGCGGGAAAACACGGATCGACTTTTCCCTTCAATGTAGCCTCGCAAAAGATATTTCCGCTTCGTGGAAATATGATTTCGCGGAGGCGCATATTTCTTTAGAGCGCGTTCGAATAGTCTACAGCCATGTCGTGAGTTGCAAAGCAGTGTTGCAGTGACGACAACGAAGCTGTGGAAGTCCACCGGTAAGCGAGCATCAAGCTGAAGATTGCGACGGCGATGCGACCGTATCCGCGCGAGACCCACGAACGCAGCGTTGCGAAAGCAAATATCAAATAGGAGATACAAATTGGACCGACTCAGAGACAAAGTCGCTTTGATCACCGGAGCCGCACAGGGCATCGGTTTGACCGTGGCGCAGACCTTCGCACGCGAGGGCGCGACGGTTATCGCGGCTGACATCAAGGCGAGTGACTCGAAAGAGTTCGACGTTCAACAACTCGATGTTTCGTCCCCAGCGGACTGGTCGCGTGTAGTGGAATCGGTCATCGCAAAACACGGGCGCATCGATGTGCTCGTCAACAACGCGGGCATCGTCTACTGCTATGAAACTTTGGATGGCACCGACCTGGACAGCTGGCAGAAAGTGCTGTCCGTGAACCTCACGGGCAGTTTCCTCGGAATCCAGGCCGTGCTGCCGTCGATGCGGGGTATGCGCAAGGGTTCAATCATCAATTTCTCGTCGATGTGGGGCATCGTAGGCACTGCCGGCGCCGCAGCCTACGCGGCAGCAAAAGGCGGCGTGCGCAACATGACCAAAAACGCGGCCGTCACGTACGCGCCCGAGAACATCCGGGTGAATTCGGTGCACCCGGGATTGATCAGAACGCCCCTCGTGACGAGCCAGCCCGACGACCTGAACGCAGAGATCATTGCAAAGACGCCGATGGGCCGCATGGGCACCCCCGAGGAAGTCGCGAACGTCTGCCTCTTCCTCGCCAGCGACGAATCCTCGTTTATGACAGGTGCTGAACTCGTGATCGACGGCGGGTATCTGGCGCAGTAACCGCTCGCCATGTACGCGTTGACTCGCCGCATCACAGTTTCATAAACCGAAGTGCTTTTATCGACGTCGACCGATGCTTCTTTGCACGATTGGCGAAACTCCATACAGCCTCAGCTCGTTCTGCAGGCATAAAGCAGGTGAAACGCATGTCTACTGACCTTCTCTCTCAATTCGGCCGACGCGTGCGAGTAGGCCTTGTCGGCGGCGGAAAAGATTCCGTCATCGGTCGCACACATCTGATCGCCATGCGAACCGACGGGTTTTACGACGTTGTTGCTGGCGCGATGTCGATTGACCCTGAGGTCGCGAAAGCATCGGCGCGGGCTGAGTTGATCGACGAAGACCGTGCCTACACCGATTTTCGCGTGATGGCAGAACGCGAAGCGGCGCGCGAAGACCGTATCGACGCAGTCGTGATTGCCACGCCCCCGCAGTTGCACTACGAGGTAGCACGCGTGTTCATGGAAAAAGGAATCGACGTCATCTGCGAAAAGCCGCTGACCCGTGACCTGGCCGAAGCACAACGCCTCAATGACCTCATCAAGCAACATGACCGGCTGTTCCTTCTCACGCATTGCTACACCGGCTACCCGATGGTCCGCGAAGCGCGCGCGATGGTAGCGGCGGGCGCACTTGGCAAGATCCAGTGCATTGAAGGCGAGCTGTGCGCCGGGTTCGTGGTTGACCCGCGGAATCCCGATCGCCATTGGCGCTTCCGCGAATCGTCGATGGGCAAGGGCGTTCTCCTCGGCGAAGTCGGCTCTCACGCCCATCACATCGTTTCGTACGTCACAGGGCTTCGCGTCGAGGAGGTGTCCGCCGAAATGACCACGTTCGCTGAAGGGCGCGAAGTGTATGACAACGCCTATCTGACGGCGCGTTTCGAAGGCGGCGCTCGCGGCCGCCTCTGGGGCAGCTATGTTGCAACCGGTAACGATCACGGTCTGTCATTCCGCATTTTTGGCGAGAAAGGCAGCCTCACCTGGGTTCAGGAAGAACCGGAAGTTCTCTGGTTCAAACCGCCGGGTGCGCCGGCCCAACGTCTGGCTCGCGGCTACGCAACCCTGTCACCGCAAGCAGCTGCTGCTACGCGCTTCACGGCTGGACACCCCGAAGGATACGCCCTCGCTTTCGCAAATCTCTACTCTGATTTCGCAAAGGCTTTGATGGCTAAGCGTCTTGAGTTGCCGTATCAGTCATACCTCGACGCAATTCCGGGCATTGCGGACGGCGTGCACACGATGTCGTTGATCGACGCGGCTGTCCGCTCCGCCGGGCAAGACGGCGCCTGGACCACTCTCACCCGGTAATTCGATCAAGCAGGGGGCAGGTGGCGAAAAGCTGAGTTCGGATAGGACAGTCGCGATCGGGACTCAGTTTGACAACGTTAGGTTTGCTTACCGTGTGACAAATTCCAGGAGAGGTTGACGTGCCGAGAGGCAGCTCGCTCGTGGACTTTCGATCCCCACCCGCGCCGCTCTCTTGCGACGCCCCAGTCCTAGAGTTCTTTTAAATCATAATCGGAGACAGTGATGTTCAAGAAAATCGTACTCGGTCTTGCAGCTAGCGGCTTGTTGGCAAGCGCTGTGTCAGCCAAGGAAATCAATTCGGTCGGAGTTGCGATCTATTCGCTCGGTGATCCCTTCCAGAACGCAATCTCCAAAGGCGTTACGGACCGAGCGAAGCAGAATAATCCGAACGTCAAGGTCATGACCGTCGCGTCGGACTACGACCTGAACAAACAGTTTTCTCAGGTCGACAATTTCATTTCGGCCAAGACCGATCTCATCATTCTGACCGCAGATGACCCGAAAGCGATTCTTCCGGCAATCAAACGTGCCGAGGCAGCCGGCATTCCTGTCATCGCTGTGGACGTTTCGGCGGACGGCGCAGCGGCCACCGTGCAGACCAACAACTTCAAGGCCGGCGAGATGGCATGCCAGTACCTGTCCGACAAACTGGGTGGGAAAGGCAAGGTCGTCATCCTGAACGGGCCGTCCGTTTCATCGATTCAGGACCGCGTCAAGGGCTGCCAGTCGGTTCTGAGCAAGGGCAAATTCGAGATCCTCTCTGACAACCAGAACGCAAAGGCGACGCGTGAGGGTGGTCTGACGGTTATGCAATCGCTGTTGACGCGCTTTCCGAAGGTAGACGGCGTCTTCACGGTCTGTGATCAGGAAGCCATCGGGGCGGATCTGGCGGCCAAACAGTTCAACCGAAAGGACTTCATGATCGTCAGCGTCGACGGCTCGCCCGAAGTGACCTCGCTTCTGAAATCGCCGTCGGCGATTCAAGGAACGGTTGCTCAAAGCCCGTATTCAATGGCACAGACGGCGTTCGATATCGGCAACGACATGCTGTCGAAGGGAAAGAAGCCTGCGAATGCAGTGATTCTGCTCGATCCGAAACTGGTCACGCGTGACAACGTTACCTCGTACAAGGGTTGGGGTGGTTAGGTTCGCCACTATCAATGCAGCGTAGACGACGCAGCATTGTGGCGCACGCCAGCATCCGCGTGCGCGAGCAACACATATGGAGACATGATGCCTACCGATAATCAGATTCCTCTGCTCGAAATGCGGAACGTCAGTAAGACATTCGTCGGCACGAAGGCACTTGATAACGTCCAACTGCGCGCGTGGGGCGGTGAAGTTCTCGCTCTTATGGGAGAGAACGGCGCAGGCAAGTCGACGCTGATGAAAATCCTATCTGGTGCCTATGAGGCCGATGCGGGTAGCGAGATCCTGATCGACGGCCAGCCGGTGACCATCGGAGATCCGTTGGAGGCGAAGAGATACGGCGTTTCGATTATCTATCAGGAACTGAGCCTCGCGCCTAATCTCACGGTCGCCGAAAACATCTATCTGGGGCGAGAGGTCTCCGCTCGCGGAATGGCTAATCGGCAGGCAATGTACGCGGGCTGCCGTGAAGTATTGGAACGCCTCGACGTTCCATTCACTGCCCGTACGATCGTCGGGACGCTTTCCATCGCAGAGCAGCAGTTGGTCGAGATCGGCCGGGCGCTGCACGCGAAATCGAGGATTCTGGTCCTTGACGAGCCGACTACCGCCTTATCGACTCGAGAAAGCGAGCGGCTGTTTGCGTTGATCCGGCAATTGCGCTCCGAAGGTATCGCCATCATTTACATCAGTCACCGGATGGAAGAGGTCTATGACCTGTCCGACCGTGTATCTGTGCTGCGGGACGGGCGGTACGTAGGAACGATTGACCGTGCCGAGCTATCGGCTCAGGCGATCGTCAAGATGATGGTTGGCCGGGACCTGTCGACCTTCTATATGAAGGAACATGATGCCGGCGGTAGCCGTGGTCCTGTCATCTTTGAAGCAAAGGACATCTCCGACGGCGACAAAATCAAGCGGTGCAGTTTCCAACTCCATCAAGGTGAGGTACTAGGAATTGCGGGACTGGTCGGATCAGGACGCACGGAGCTAGCCCGGTTGATATACGGGGCCGATGAGAAGGCGAGCGGAAAGGTCTTCATCAACGGTCAAGAAGTGAGCATTCGGCAACCGTCCGACGCCATCAAACACGGACTGGCATACCTGACGGAAGATCGCAAAGCATTGGGCCTCTTTCTCGACATGTCGTGCGCCGAAAACATTAATTTGGGCGTGATTTTTCCGGACGCACGCCCAGGCGGCTTCCTCAATCTGTCGAAAGGCAAAAAACGCGCGAACTCGGCCTTCGAGCAACTTCGTGTTCGGGCAGCAAGCCCCCTGGTCAACGTTGGAAGCCTCTCGGGCGGAAACCAGCAAAAGGTGCTGTTGTCGCGCTGGCTCCAGATCGGGCCGAAGGTGCTCATTCTCGACGAGCCCACGCGCGGCGTGGACATCGGCGCTAAATCTGAGATCTATCGGCTCATCGACGACCTGGCGCGTCAAGGAATTGGTGTCGTCGTGATTTCGAGCGAACTGGCGGAAATCATTGGGGTCTGCGATCGCACGCTCGTGATGCGTGGAGGTCATATCGTTGGCGAAGTCGGCGGCCCAAACAACGACGCAATCACGCAAGAAAACATCATGGCTCTCGCGGCAGGAGCGGATGCAACCCTCGATGCCGCCTGAAACACAGATTTGGAGACAATCATGAACAAGTCAACGCTTCATAGTCCTGCTGTAAAGCAAGAGCCAACCGACGCAGTCGGGATGTCGGCGCATAAAGTGCACGTTCGTCGGCTGATCAGTGCTATCGGTATGCTGCCGGTACTAATCATTCTTTGCGTCGCTTTCAACTTCGCTACCCAAGGCACGTTCTTCACCGGCCAAAACATTTCGATCGTCGCACAGCAGGCCGCCATCAATACAGTGTTGGCTGCAGGGATGACGTTCGTCATTCTGACCGGTGGCATCGATCTTTCGGTGGGTTCGATACTGGCGACTGCGGCGATGACGTCGATGATCTGCTCCCTCGACCCCTCGTTCGGCGCGTTCGCCCTTCCGGTCGGACTGTTGACGGGTATCGTTCTTGGCTCGATCAACGGTTTCCTCATCGCGTACCTGAAGCTTCCGCCGTTTATCGTCACGCTCGGTTCTCTTACCGCGGTGCGTGGACTTGCACGCTTGATCGGCAACGACGGTACGGTGATGAACCCCAACCTCAGCTTTGCATGGATCGGGAACGCAAGCTTCCTCGGTGTTCCGGTTCTGGCGATCATCGCGCTTGCCGTTATTCTGATTTCGTGGGTCATCCTTCGCCGTACCGTGCTGGGGATCTGGATCTATGCGATGGGGGGGAATCCTGCGGCAGCGCGTCTTTCCGGCATCAAGGTCAGCCTGATTCTGATGTTCGTCTATGCCGTGTCGGGGTTGCTTTCCGGTCTCGGTGGTGTGATGTCCGCGGCCCGACTCTATGCTGCGAATGGACTTCAGATCGGCATGGGCTATGAACTCGACGCCATTGCCGCAGTCATTCTCGGCGGCACGAGCTTTGTAGGCGGTGTGGGTTCGATTTGGGGGACTTTGGTCGGCGCGTTAATTATTGCCGTACTTTCTAATGGTCTCGTCATTCTCGGCGTGTCCGACATCTGGCAGTTCATTATCAAAGGCCTCGTCATCATCGCTGCAGTGGCACTCGATCGTTTTCGTCGCAGCGGTGAGAGCCGCACCTGATCATCAATAACCGCAAGCGAAGCGCGAGGTTAGTAGATTGGTCGCGCTTCGATTCGCCTTGACACACTTCGCTCGACCACGATTCGTAGCCGCAGCGAGGATAGCGTCGCTTCCTGCATGCAATGAGCCTGTTCGGGTGAGAATCCCATACGCATGCCGACACTCGGGTGCAGCGAGGCAAACGCAAATCCATCGGCATCTCTAAGAAAGCAAACTGAGACCTGGCGTTGATGCACGTAAGCGTCAATGTTCGCGCGCGCTCCAGGCACGTTGATTGGCACGGACCGATGAGCGCATTTTCATGCAATCCCCGGCGTTGACCCGCGCCCAGATTTGAATAGAACGATCACGTAAGCAGAAAAAATCCTAAAAAGAGACGGTCGTTTAATTAGTGGTGCAAATTGATAAATAATTATTGAATCGCGAATTGGAGATAGGAGAAGAAGATGAAGCGTATTATTTTTGGATCGCTGGCGATGGGCTTTGCGGCTGTTGCCAGCGCGCAAAGCAGCGTTACGCTGTACGGCATTGTGGATAACGGCTTGCAGTTTGAGACAGGCTTGCCAAAAGGTCATCGGTGGGCGGCGGAGTCGGGCAACTGGGCTGAATCACGCTTCGGCCTGAAAGGACTAGAGGACATTGGCGGCGGCACGTTCGTGACTTTCCAACTCGAGTCTCGACTCAACACGCAGAATGGAACGTACGCGAATGGGTCGCTCTTCGCGGGTCAGGCGACGGTCGGAATGAGTAACCCGACTTACGGGTCGTTCCGGATGGGTAACTTCGGCGCTAGCGAGCTGCTCCAGTACGCAGGTATTCTGGATCCTCAACAGACGCAAAAATACTCGTTTGGCACGCTTGTGAGAGGCCGCATGTTTCCCCAGGCAGCCAACGGATTCGAGTATCTGTCTCCGAGCTTCGGGGGATTCACAGTGCAAGGTCAGTACAATCTGACGAATTCGACGACATGGAACGCAGGCAACCCGGGCAGCGCTCCTAGCCAACTTGGAACATCGACCGGGCTCGGCAGTTCGCAGGGCCGGGCCGACGGCATCAAACTGGAATACAACTCACACAATCTCGATGTGCAGGCGATCTATGACGAGATTCGTGACGGGAACGGGAAGTTCAGCAACGTCTATCTTGCTTCGCGTTCCATCTTCACGGGCGGCTCATACGTCTGGGGCCCAGTGACGGTCTATGCAGGGTATCAGCACCTGAGCGCGCCAGACGCTTCCAATGCTGGCTTCTATGGAACGGCGAATGCGTCGGCGTTGCCCGCGGGCGCGTCGCTGCCGACGAAGGTCGATCAGGCGTGGGCCGGCGCACGTTGGGCGGTGACACCCGCGACGTTCCTGACTGGCGCGGTGTATCACGCCAATGCGAACAACGGTAACGGAAATGCCACGTTGTACACGCTTTCGGGTGCGTATCTGCTTTCGAAGCGTACCCGCGTTTATACCGAACTGGGCTACCTGCATAACAGTTCGACATCAAATCTCGGTCTCAACGGTGGCTTGTACGGAGCTAACACGAACGACGATCCGGTAAACGGCAATCCGTCGAGCACGAATCCGAACTTTGGTCACAGCCAGTTCGGTGCTTTCGCCGGCATTGCTACGCAGTTCTGATATCGCGGAAGAGTGGCGACGAGACCTGTAGGTCGCGCCGTCGCTTCCATGCGAGCAAGGCGAAGATATTAGTCGTGAGTTTAACGAACGCGCGTAAAGATGGAATGCGCCCGGCGGATGCCTTCTGACCATCGGTATTTTGGAGACGAGAATGACTTCCAGGCAAATCAAGGCACTTGTGTTCGGCGTGACCTGTTCACTTTTCCTGCTTTCAGTTGCTCAAGCACAACCTGCCAGCGATCAAGCTTCAACGATGGACAGTTCGAGCACTTCTACTCAGGCCCAGAAGGCAACAAAGAAGGCTGAGCGGAAAGCTCGCCGTGAAAAGAAGAATGCCGAGTTGAGCAAACTCGAGAAGAAAGGCTACAACCCCTCTGGCGACCAACTTCGATATCCGCAGAACGTTCAGAACGCGGAAAAGAAAGCGAACCCCCAAGGTACCGGAGTAGCGGTACCCGCTTCAGCACCTTGACGTCTACTTTCAGGATCGCTGAAAGCGACATAAGGTCTTAGTTGACGACAGCGATCTTACGCGTGTGGGCGGCTCGGCGGCTGGGGGCGACTGGGACTTTCGGAGCGGCCGGACCAGCGCCCGACGCAGGCGTGCTCGGTCGCGCAACGCGGGCTGGCTCACGCGCGTTCGCTGTCCCACGGAAGCGAATGCGTCCACCTCGAAATCGAGTTGCTGACTGCGCGACTGGTCGCCGTCGCCGGTTCGGGCCAAGCCTGCGTTGCGTCGATGGCGCATGATTTCGAGCGCGCTATCCATGAGGCAGAAGCCCTGTCGCTTCATGCGGACGTAGTTGAGGGATTTCATAGCCTCTCATGGCTGGCACAGCAGGCAAACGACATCGAGCGCACGCGTGAGGTGACGATCCGCGCCGAAACGGCCGCCCGGAAGGCCGATGCGGCGACGCGCTGCAGGCAACTCGCGAACACGGGCCGATGTCTGCTCGAGCTGGAGCGCGATCTGCCTCGCGCGCGCGGCGTTCTTCAGGAAGCGGGCGACCACTGGCGCGAGTACCAGTGTCTCGTCTGGCTCGCGACGATGATTTTCGAACGCGGCGCGTATCGGGACGTTAGGCGGCTGGCACGGGAGATCATCATCGACGCCGCCCGGAAAATGGGAGACTCCCGTGCGTCTTTTGCCGAAGATTGCTGGCCGACAAGCCGCTTGCTCCGCGCGGGCAGGCGGCACTGCAACGGCTTTACGATCACTATCCACGCATTGAAACGGTGGTTCAAACGCAGCCGCATTAATCTTTGGCGAGTGCCAACTCGCGGCTATGTAGGACTGACATGTCGCACGTCCTGGTCGAAAGGAGCTTTCCGACGCCACAGTCGGACACGGACTTGTCCGTCGTCGAAGACCGCCTTGCGCCGTGCAGCGAACTATACGGCGTCGTCTGGATACGAAGCGTGGTATCCGTCGATCGCCGGTACATGATCTATGAGTATGAAGCGCCCGATGCGGAAACGGTCCGCAAGGTGCAACGGGATGCTGGCGCTGTGTTCGATCATATCTGGTCGGGCGAGGTCATCCAGAGCTGAGCCGCCTCGCGTTGGCAAGAGCCGCGGCGTCCGAAAGACACTGGAAACGCTAAGGGCTCCAAGGGATCTTGCCCTATGATTCGGCGGTGCACGCAGTCGCCGCCGATTGTCTTCGTCAGGCGGAATGACCGCACCTGGGTGTTCGTCCGCCGTTCCAGGGACCGACATAGTTGCCGTTGAAAGGCCGTTCATGGCCGAGCCCTGTTAAATAACGGACGTGCAAGCTTCGGCCTTGGCGGATCTGAATGGGTCGGCGCGGCGCAGCATTTTTTCGATTCTCTTTTTGGCTTCGCCGTGGCAGCTCCAGGGGCGGTTCTTTACTCCAGGAGGAGTGCGCCCGGGAGGCCGTGAGGCTCGGGTCGCGTTTCGATTGACGAACGAGTCGCTAGTCACTCAGATGTCCGGACGCTGGCCGCGCACGGGGCTGACCGATTCGAGCAGCGACGCCACATGAAGAATGGTTGACTCAGCCTGCCAGCTGCCGACAATCTGCACATTGATAGGCAGGCCCTCTTTGCTCGTGCCGAATCGCATCGAAATGCCGGGCAAGCCTGTGACGTTCAGCGGTACGGTTGCGCCTTGGAGATAGGTCGCGTCCACGGTGCGGCCATCGATCGTGAACGTGTCCACGCCATGCTTGTGAGCCGGAATCGGCAGCACATGCGTAATCAACGTGTCGTATCGGCGGAAGTACTCGGCGTATCCGTCTCGCAGACGCTCGGCGGCCTGTTCGGCGTCGATATAGTCTTTCATCGAAGTGTCCGGCAACGCGAGCATGGTCCTGGCCATCTTGTAGAGTTCGTGCTGACCGCGCCCGGCCGTCGCTTGCGCAAAGGCAGGCTTCATTTCCATCACGTGCAGGCGGTTGAAGACATCGAGAGCAAAGTCACGCTCGAGCGCGGGAATGCGTACGGGCTCCACCAGAATGCCCAAGCCCTTGAGCGCCTCCGCCGCCGCCTGCACCGTTGCGGCAACTTCTGAATCCACTGGTCCGAAGCCGGGTCCGACCATCCAGCCCACCCGGAGGGGACGGTCCGGCGAACGGTCGGCTCCGACATCGTACGGGACGGTGCTGCTCGCAAATGCGTCGTGGCCATCAGGACCCGACAGTTGCGAAAACGCGAGTGCGAGGTCGCGGATGCTGCGAGCCATCGGACCAACGTGCCAGAAGCGGCGCGGAGCGCGCGGCCAGATTCCTGTCATCGGCACGCGTCCGTGAGTAGCCTTGAGCGACACGATGCCTGTTTGCGCAGCGGGTCCGCGCACCGAGATCGCCAGATCGGTGCCGAGACCGAGCGGCGACATGCCCGCTGCGATAGCCGCCGATTCGCCGCCGCTGGAGCCGCCCGGCGTGCGCTCCAGACTCCATGGATTGTTCGATCGACCGCTGAGCAGATTGTCGCTTTCGATCCAGTACGAGAACTCGGGCAAGTTCGTTTTTGCGAGGAGGATGCCGCCTGCGGTTTTCAACCGGGCCACGCTGGTCGCGTCCGCGTCGGGAACCCGTCCCTTGAAGATGGGCGAGCCACGCTGGGTTGCCACGCCTGCGGTATCGATCGAATCCTTCGCGGTGAAGGGCACGCCGTGCAGCGGCCCCAACGCCTGTCCCGCCAGCACTGCCGCTTCAGCAGCCCGGGCGGCTTTCAGCGCATCGTCTGCAACAGTGACGATGGCGTTGACTTTCGGATCGACGGCCTGGATGCGATCCAGGTGCGCCTGCACGACCTCGACGGGCGACACTTCGCGCGTGCGAATGAGTTCGGCCAAACGGGTGGCGTCGAAGTGAAACAGTTCGGAGCTCATGGGTTTCCTTTGGGCAGTGCGATTGCGATACGGTTGAAGAGTTTGTCTACGTATCGATCGTTAGCCTATTCGCCTCAAAAAATGCCAGCGGTTCATTGCATGGCAGGTGACGGTTGATTGCCGACCTAACGTTTGTTAGGTCAAATTTAAGCGACACGCTTCGGGTCGTCAACCATTTTTTATTTGAAACTGTTTTGACCAGTGAAGCCGTCACCCGCTCGGGAGACAGGATCCTTGCTGCCGCCACGAGAATGGCGCAGGTGCACGGCTATGGCGGGCTGAACATTTGCGAGCTCGCGCAGGACGTGGGCATCAAGGCTGCCAGCATCTACCACCGTTTCGCGAGCAAGGCCGCCCTGGCGGCGGCGGTCGCGCGACGCTACTTCGAGGATTCGGCGCCGCTCTGGAAGCTCTCCCGGCGGCATCGGGCGCTCCGCTTGTCAGCTTGCGTCGACGCGTGCAGACAACGTCAATTTCGGGGGCGCGCGCCTGCTCGATAACATCGGATCT
Source organism: Paraburkholderia sp. SG-MS1 (assembly GCF_012275575.1). GTDB lineage: Bacteria > Pseudomonadota > Gammaproteobacteria > Burkholderiales > Burkholderiaceae > Paraburkholderia. Next base: position 111,139 of record NZ_NPIH01000168.1, read on the forward strand.
CGCGTGAGGAACTGCTGCGAATATGTGTGCCGGAATATGCTGTTATCGGAGCGCAACAAAGTCTGCAGCGACGTAAGGTCTATCTGTCGGGGACAACGACGTCTGCAGCATCGCGAAAAATTGCTGTGGGGCGCACCATTCTGGATCGATCTCGTACAGTGCTGTGAGACCGGTTCGGCCAGGGAGGGTTGCGCGTCTGGTTCCTCGATCGGCCATTAAAGAGACCGTCTAAATTGGAACGCGGTCGTTCGCGGGTTGGCCACCGCTGCTTGCGGCCGAGTCATTTCAAGGGACTTGCGTGCACTTGTCGAGTGCTCCATATGACGGCGTGCCCAAGCTGATCAAAGTCGTTCTGAATTGCAGCTTCTCCCATCTGAATTATTTATCGGCTTATGGCATCGATGATCTCACGGCTCGCTGCGTCGGGATGTCGGGGATGCCTGCTGCGCCTTTAATGATAGGCCCCGCACGGCAGATCTCAGGCTGCCCCCTGCATCGACCGACTTCGCCGGCGAGTGGGCCGGTTGCATCTCAGTATGGTTTACCCGACGCTTCTTTTGCATCGTAATTTCGATAGCGTGCGCCGATGCGAGGATCGATGGCCATCGCAGCGCAGATCGATGGCGATCTGCGTCAAGCGTGCGATTCTGGTGTCGCTGGCCGTCGAAACGCGGAGCACATTCAGGCAGATCAGGAGAGAAGTATGCGTCTAGGTTGGTACTCTAGCCTCGAGCCGGTCGAGCGACGAACGTTTTGGGCGTGTTTCGCCGGCTTTGGCCTCGATTCGATGGATTCGACGATTTTTTCGCTGGTCATTCCGGCGCTCATTGCCACCTTGGGGCTCTCGCATCCTCAGGTGGGGTACCTCGCGACCGCGGCGCTCATGGGGACTGCCATCGGTGGTTGGGGGGCAGGGATTCTCGCCGACAAGATAGGACGTGTGCGCATCCTGCAGTTCACGATCGTCTGGGTCGCCGTTTCCACCATTGCCGCTGCGTTCGCGGACTCGTTCCCGGTGCTGTTCGGCATCAGATTTCTGCAGGGCTTGGGCTACGGCGGCGAAGCAGCGGTCGGTGGCGTCCTGATCAGCGAAGTCATCCGGCCGGTTCTGCGAGGCCGAGTCGCGGCCGCCGTTCAAAGTGGCTATGCGCTCGGATATGCCGTGTCGGTTGCCTTGCTGCCGATTATCGCTTCGCTGTTTCCCGAGCAGTTCGGCTGGCGTGTGTTCTTCGCGCTCGGCGTGGTGCCCGCCGGCCTGGTCTTCTTCATTCGCCGGCTGGTTCCTGAATCCGGGGTGTACGCCGAAGCGAAGGCGGCCCGTCACAACGGCGCAGCAGCCACACCGTTCTGGGAGATTTTCACGACACGCCACTTGCGTCGGACGCTGGCGGCAGTTGTCATGGCGACCGGCATCTTCGGCGGGGCGTATGTCATGATCACCTGGCTCCCGACCTATCTGCGAACCACGCTGCACCTCTCGGTTGGATCGAGTGCGGGCTACCTGGCCTGCAATATTCTGGGGTCGCTGGTCGGTCCGCTCTTATACGGTTTTCTGTCGGACCGACTTGGCCGCCGACCGGCGTTCATGACCTTCCTCGTTCTGCAGGCGGCAAACGTGGCGATCTATCTGCTAGCACCGATTGGCGCAAGCGTCACCGTCGTCCTCAGCTTTTTCCTTGGCGCGTTTCAAGGCGCTTTGGCGTCCGGCATGCTTCCGACTTTTGCCGAACTGTTCCCGACCAACGTCCGCGCAAGCGGCCAGGGATTCTGCCTCGGAGGAGGACGCGGCTTTGGGTCGGTCGTGCCGGCCACTGTTGGATTGCTCGCAGCGACCCTGCCACTTGGAACTGCGATGGGTGTATGCGCACTGTGTGCTTACGGCGTTGCGTTCCTTGCGGCGATGTTCTTGCCGGAGACTAGTGGAACCGACCTGCACGAGGCGTCGCATGATCGCGCCGCGCATGCTGCCGACAAACACGGGCATGCGCAGCGTCTGGACCATGAACGCGCATGACGTCGGGGGAGAGCGAGTTAAAGGCTGCTCTCCATGTTTTTGCGTTCGCCATAGTTGGTTTCCTGACCGACGCTGGAGGATGGCGTGCTGCCGATCGCGCCTCGCGAGGTTGAAGCTGCGTACGCAAGGTGCGCGAATCAGCACCCGGCCAGTTTCTGCCACCCGTCATAGCGCGGTCACTCGGAAGGCCGCTTCGCTCTGGCTAGCTGCCGTCCGATTTCCCACCGCATGACCGGCGGCAGTGAGTCGTCAAATGCATCAGGCAGCACGCGGTCAGTGTCGGCCGTTCACCCGTACGAGCGTGACGCTACCAACATGCCGATGTTCCGGCGCCAGAAGTGCCGGCCGCTAGTTCAGCCGCACGCGGGCTGAGACATCGCACGACATGTTTCGACGATTGCCCGAACGGCGCCTGCTCTTGCTTCAGTGCGGAAACTGTCGGGCCAATTCACCCGGCGCCGCAGCGCGCCGTTCGGGAATTGGACGATGAACTCGCTCAAACGCAGTTGCATGTTCGTTCAACACCAGTCCCTGCTGTTGTCTTATATGCAGCTGTACACCTCGCTGACACGAGTGATCGTCCAATCGATTGAATTGCCTGTCATCGACGTTGCAGCGAAGGCAACACCGTGGTTCGTGGATACGCCTTCCGGGCCGCGTTGCTAGAAGATACCGTTCATACCGTTGTATTCATTCTCGTCCTTCAACGGAGAACACCATGCGATTGAGGCTCTTTTTGACAGCGACTCTTTGCGCTTCGATGGCGCTGCTGGCCATTCCGGCGACGGCAGGCGCGGAACCGTTCACGATCAAAGTCGACGACCTGAGTCGCGGATACTTCGCGAACGAGCAGGTATACGGAGGCTTTGGCTGTCACGGTAACAACGTTTCGCCGCGCATTTCATGGGCTCATGTTCCGCGCGGCACCAAGAGCATAGTCGTGACGATTTTCGATCCTGATGCGCCGACCGGAGGGCTCGGCTGGACTCACTGGGAGATCGCCAACATTTCCCCTTCGGAGTCGTCACTCGAAAAGGGGGCCTCAGGCAACCCGAAGCTTCTGCCCGCAGGCGCGGTTGAGACGTTGACCGACTTTGGCGAATCCAGGTACGGTGGACCCTGTCCGCCCAAGGGAGAGTCGCACCGATATGTCGTGACGGCGTCCGCTCTCGACGTGGCACTCATCGATGTCGGGGCGGCGGCGAGTCCCGCCGTCGTCGCCTATCAGATGCATGGGAAAGTCATTGCTCAGGCGAAGTATGTCGCCAGGTACCATCGCGCCCTGACTAACGATTGACGGCCGCCAGCGTTGAGATGTCGGCAACCGCTCCAGGCGCCCGGTTGCCGGTAAAACGGCTTGCGTATTCGCATTGTTCGTTCAAACGGACACGAATTACGCCAACGACATTCCGCCATCGACGTTCAGGCTGATGCCGGTCACGAAGCTGCTTTCATCGCTTACGAGAAAGAGCGCGGTGTGAGCCAGCTCTTCTGCGCGGCCCAGCCGGCCAAGCGGAATCTTTTCCGCAACGGCGTTCTCGAATGCGGGCCGATCGCTGGCAGCGATACCCATCTTGGAGAGAATAGGCGTGTCGACGGGGCCTGGACTGATCACATTGACGCGGATGCTACGCTCCTTGAATTCGAGCGCCCAACTGCGCGCGAAAGCTTCGATTGCCGCTTTACTGCCGGCGTACACCGCATGGCCGTCGAATACCTTCGAACTCGCGATGGAACTCGTCAACAGAATGGCGCCTCCGTCGCGAAGTTGCGACGCGATTTTCTGAACGCCGAAGAAAACCGACCGGGTATTCGTCGCGAATTGCGCATCGTACTCGTCGGGCGTGACCAGACCTGAGCGGGCAATCGTGTTGACGCCCGCGTTGGCGACGTAAATGTCGAGCCCCCCGAACCGGTCGGCAACCAATGACGTAACGCGGTCGTGCGTTGCAGGATCGGCGAGGTCGCCGGTCAGCCCCAATGCCTGATCGCCAAGCTCGGCCACCGCTGCATTTACCGCGGCCTGACGGCGTCCGACGATCAGCACATGGGCACCCTCTGTCACAAACAACTTTGCCATGGCAAAGCCGATGCCGCTATTGCCGCCAGTGATGACAGCGACCTTATTTGCAAGTCTGTTCATTTTAAGCTCCGTTGTTCCACGCGGACCTCGCGTTGAGTGACAAGTTACCTGTGGGTGATGCGACAGCCCAGTCGTCCAGCGGAGCTATCAGTTTTTCCAAATGGTCACTAATGTCTCTTGAGAACTTGAATGGCCTATCGGCCTTTGTTCGAGCGGCCGAGACCGGATCGTTCACCGGGGCGGCGCGCTTGCTCGGCACGACGCCGTCCGCTGTGTCGCGAAGCGTTGCGCGATTGGAGAAGCGTCTCGGCATCAAGCTTTTCCGCCGCTCGACAAGGGCCACCGTCCTGACAATGGAGGGGCAAACTTACTATGAACGCATCGCACCGCTCATACGAGGCCTCGAAGAGGCAGATGATGGGCTGGCTACGCCGCTGGCTGCGGTTGGCAAGCTTCGTGTCAGTATGCCCGGCGCGTTGGGGCACATTCTTCTCGACCCACTCACCGGAGACCTGATGACACGCCATCCGGGGCTATTGCTCGATGTAAATGTGAGTGACCATCATGTCGATGTGATCCGCGAGGGGTTCGATCTGGTCATCAGGGCCGGAGAGGTTGTCGACAGCGGTTTGCATGCGCGGAAATTGGGCGATTTGCCGCTAGTGCTCGTGGCCTCGTCTGAATATTTAGGCCGTTACGGTGTGCCGAACTCGGTGGCTGATCTCGGTATGCACCGCCATGTTCGTTACAAACTTGCTGGACGCGCACTACCTATCATGTTCGCGGACGGTGTCAGCGTGCCGCTGGAAGGTGCATTCGACGCTGACAGTGGCGACGCCATGAGACTGGCGGCGTTGAACGGACTCGGCATCACACAAATTCTGAAAGCGACAGTTCATAAGAGTGCGCGTCTTCAATCGACATCGCCTCGGAACACGGCGGGACGTCGAGTGCGGGCAGGCGGTAGACATATTCGTATCGGGCACGCAGTGCTTCGCGGCTCGTCAGAACGAATCGCGTTGAGGGTGACGCTGCGAGGATTTGCTCTGTGAGCGACGTCACGACGTCGATGAGATGCTCGCAGTTGTCAAGGATGATCAACGCACGCCCACTAGCACTAGAAAGATAATTAACGATGCATGCGAAGGGGTTGTCGTGAAGTTCACTCAGTCCAAGTAGACGGGCCAGTGTAAGCGCCACCCTATCGTCAGAAGCGACTTCACTGAGATCGGCGAAGTGAGTTTCGGAAAAAAATGCACCGGACAGTCTCTTTGCGAGAGCGATGGCCACAGTTGTTTTGCCGACGCCCCCGGGGCCAACAATAGAAACTAATCGATGTCCGGTCACATGGGATGCGAGTGCCTGCAAGGCCTCTTCACGCCCTTGCGGCTGGTCTGCATCCACGGCCAACCTATCGGCATGCAATAAATCGGGCGAATCAGCACCGTGAAGTGTGCAGTCGTCAACGGTACGCTGACGAGTAAGCCGTCCGACAAAACAATACCCGATACCCGGCACGTTGCGCACGTAGCTCACACCGTCTTCGCCGTCACCCAGTGCTTTGCGCAATCCGGCAATGTGGACGCGCAAGTTGCTTTCATCGACGACGATATTTCTCCACGTGTATGACATCAACATGCGCCGGTCCACTACCTGTCCTGCGTGCCGAACCAGCACGATAAGAATATCCAATGCACGGCTACCTAGCTGAACGAATGACCCCGAGCGTTCGAGACGTCTTTCCTCAGGAAATAGTCTGAACGGACCGAACGATATGGCTTCGCGGTACTCATGGCGGTTGGCATGGGCCATCACATCGGAACGCAGATAATCTTCAATGGCATTCATCTTCTGAGCTGACTCCGGATTGCGCGATTCAGGTTTGCATGGGAACAGATCGATCTTCTCGATCCCCCGACGACGAAAAATGCCTTGAAATTTGTGTATCGGATCACAAAGACAAGGCTCTGCCGGAGTCCACGGAACCGCCAGATCCGGACACTCCTCGTCACAAACAATCGTAGTCATGCTAACCGGATCACGGAAGGCTAACTTGGGATATCACGGTGTTGCCGCCAAAGTAACAATTGGGACCGATGGGTTCACCGGGATAATGTTTTGTTGATTAGGCAAAAATAGTTGCGGCATAAAGAAACGACAAACAACATCAGACTTTGAGAGATTTCCATGACAAAGATACCGGTTCCCGTTGTCTGCCGCTAATGCCTCCCGGGCGCGAGTTCCCCAAGCAATCCCGTTCTTCCTTCTGTTTTTGCCAGATCTCCTGCAAGACGGCGAAGGGCGGTATATGTCGGAATGCTCGCCCGGCCATAAGCCGACGGTGGTACTGCAGCAGCCGTTCGAGATCTTCTCGAACTCTCTGCGTATTCGATGCAGCATTCCCACAATCATGAGTCTCGCCGTGGAACGTGGCAAGCCTCCCCCTGCAACGCATCGAAGATGCGCTCGCCAGAACGGTTGGGTGATGCTTAAGCCGCAGATTGTTGTCGCCGGGACAACACGGTGATCTTCTTTGCGTGCCTACTGCCAATCACAGACGGAGTCTACGATTGTCGTGACGGCAGGCGCCAGATAGGCCGCGCCGCCGCGATCATCAGCGATCGCCGCGTACCGCAACAGGACACTTTTTGTCGTGAGTCGCGGTGCACATCGTCAATTTGGCAATTCAAAACCTAAAGGGCAACAGCCATGTCGCAGAAGATCTTGATTGTGGGTGCCGGCTTTGCCGGCGTGTGGGGCGCGCTCGGGGCCGCCCGCGTGCTCGAGCGCGCCGGTGCAACGGCTGGCGACGTTGACATTACGCTTATCTCACCGAAGCCCGAGTTGCAGATCCGGCCACGCATGTACGAAAGCGAGCCGCATCTTATGGCCGCGCCGCTTTTGCCCTTGCTCGATGCCGTTGGTGTGAACTACGTCGAGGGCAGTGTCGACCAGATTTCTGTGCATGACAAGACCGTACGCGTGACGACCGCGAGCGGCGAAAGCAACTTGCGTGGCTACGACCGGTTGCTGTTGACGAGTGGCAGCAAACTGAATCGACCGCCGATTCCTGGGCTTGCCAGGTATGCATTCTCCGTCGATTGCATGGAGGACGCCTCGGCACTCGAGGCGCATCTGAAGGAACTGGCGAAACGCCCCGATTCGAACGCCCGGAATACCGTTGCTGTGGTGGGCTGCGGCTTTACTGGCATTGAGATCGCAACTGAGTTGCCCAAGCGGATGCGCGCGCTGTTCGGTCCCAATGCGGCGATCAAGGTGGTCATCGTCGGTTCTCAGGCCGATATTGGCCCCGACCTCGGGCCTAACCCGCGGCCATTCGTGGCGGAGGCGTTCGAATCGCTGGGTATTGAGGCGGTATTGGGATCTCCCGTTATATCGGTGGATGCGGATGGAGTAAAAACCGCGTCAGGTGTGCATATCGAGGCGCAGACGGTGGTATGGGCCGGCGGGATGCGAGCCAGTACGCTTGCGGCGCAGGTTTCCTCTCGACTCGACCCGCTTGGCCGTGTCGAAGTCTCATCGGATCTTCGTGTAGCAGACGCGCTACACGTATTTGTGGCGGGCGATGTGGCTCGCGTGCGCAGTGACGATGAAGGGCACGACGCGTTGATGTCCTGTCAGCACGCGATGGTGATGGGGAAATTCGGCGGTCACAACGTGGCCGCGGATCTGATCGGCGCACCGATGCTTGCGTATAGCCAGCCGTTTTACGCCACTTGTCTTGATCTCGGCGAGTGGGGGGCGGTGTACTCAGAAGGCTGGGATCGCCAGATCAAGCTGACGCACGCGGAAGGAAAAACGCGCAAGCAGATGATTAACACCCAGTGGATCTACCCGCCGGCGCCCAATCGTGCCGATGCGTTGGCGGCAGGCGACCCCCTGGCGTCATTTGGCTAGAGCGTCGGCAAGCCTCGGGTATCGCGGCTACCGGTCACCATGGGGCAAACGGGGGGCGGCAATCGTTCTCGACGAATCATCTCCGGTGCCGCCACCCGAGGTTAAGCTGGTGTCGGCGTGACCATCTGCCTGACGATAAGGCCGCCGAATGGTTGCCATCCATGCGTCGATGCGACCCGGGGGGCAGCATCCGATTCGCGCCATGCGACGCGAGAGCGTATCGAAAGACAGGCTGCTTTGGCATGAGTACTGGCCAGGCGCGATTCTCCCGTCGGAGCTTCCGTGAACGATTCCCTTGTATTCGGTTATTCCGTCGTCTTGGTCGACGTGGCACTTTGGCGTTTCAAGCTGCCGAAGAAGGACGTTTCCCGTCTATTGCTTCGGCTCGCGATTTTTGCCGTCTTCACGACGAGCATTTTCGCCGCGGGCCTTAGCCCATTCAGACAGGCTACGTATCTGGAAGCGTCACTGCTTCACGAAGCGGCTCAAGCCCTGAAGATATTCTGGTGGCTGACGGGTGCCCGCTTACTCACTCTTGCTCTCGACACACTCCTGCTGCCACAAGCCTGGCGCAAGCAGCGACTCTTTCAGGACGTGTTCGGTGCCGTGGTGTTTCTTGCCGCAGCAGTAGCAGCAACGGCGTTCGTTCTGGAAATACCCGTTCGCGGCCTGATCGCGACATCGGGAACATTGGCCGTGATTCTCGGGTTAGCTATTCAAAGCACGTTGCGCGATGTCTTTGCGGGAATCGTGCTCAATTCTACGGAGCCCTACCGCGTGGGCGACTGGATCTCGATTGACGGCGTGGAAGGCACGGTGATTGAGATGAATTGGAGAGCAACGCATCTGCTTAATTCCCGCGGCAATGTGACTATCGTTCCCAATGCTGCGGCGGCAAAGACAAATATCACCAACACTAACCGGCCCCAAGCCTTGCATGGCGTCACAGTGTCTCTGGAGATCTCGCTGGACGAGCGGCCCGGAACTGTGATTGCCGCGCTCGAATGCGCGCTCGCTGGGGCTCGTTCGATCCTGCCGGCACCGGCTCCGTTCGTGCAGGCAAAGAAATCCACCCTATGTTCCATTCAGTACGAGGCGACGGCCTTCGTGGACGACACCGCGAAAAAGACGCCATTGACCAACGAACTGTACGACCTCTGTTATCGACACCTGGCCGCTGCGGGTGTCAATCTTCGGCCACCCGGCGTGTCATCTGTCACGTCGGTCGCAGCAAGAGTGGAGGAGCGCCTGCTCAGACGCATCGAACTGTTCAGCGCCATCGCCGATGATGAATTGAAGATGCTTTCCCGTTGCATGGTGCGGCATGAATACGAGGCCGGCCAGGTGATCTGCACTCCGGAGGTGGTGCCCGACTGGCTCGCAATCGTCGACTCAGGCGTGCTCAGTGTCTTAACGGAGCAACCTGCCGGCGCCATCGAGGTGGCGCGCCTTGGCCCCGGCGATACCATGGGTGAGACCGGGCTGCTCGCTGGCTTGCCGGTTCAGGTGAAGATCACGACGCTCACCAGAAGTGTCGTTTACAGACTGAACAAGGAAGACGTGACACCGCTATTGAGAAGTAGCCAGGAAGTGACTCATCGAATGTGCCGACTACTTTCCCAGCGGCAAGACACGCTGCATAAGATGGCTATAAAGAACGCCGCTCACGGGGACGAAGATCACGCTAGCTTCCACTGGCTTCTGGACAAGATTCATCGGTTGCATGCATTGAAGTTCTGATGTTCCGGTTACGTAATACTTTCATAGCGACGAGTCTTTAATCGCTCCCTGCTTTTTGTAAATGCAAATATTGAGCGTGAACGTTAGGTGTTGTACATGAACGGCGCTCCTCTCATTGCGTTAGCGCGGAGCGATCAACGACATTTTGCATCCCTTAACTAGGCCGATGAATGAGTCGTAGTTATTCTGATGACACGGCCGGTAGCAAGCCAAACCTTTCATATACCGGTCGAATAATTCCTGGATTGGAACCATGACTAAAGAACTGGAAAGCATCATCCCCGACGCAAGACGCCGAAACCTGATGTTAGGCGGGGTGGCCGCAATGTTGACGACAACGGTTGCATCAGCGGCCGGTGAGCAGTCGGGACCAAGCGCGACCGCGCAGATGTCAACCGCAGGCCATGCTGACGATGTCATCCGTACACGAGACGGAGTGAGTTTGTACTTCAAGGATTGGGGCGCGAAAGACGGTCCCGTCGTCACGCTGAGCCATGGTTGGCCGCTTAGTTCGGATAGCTGGGAGAACCAGGCGTTTTTTCTGGCATCTCAGGGCTTTCGCGTCATCACACATGACCGCCGCGGGCACGGTCGCTCGAGCCAACCGTGGGATGGCAACGACATGGACCACTACGCGGACGATCTCGCGACAGTCATTGAGACGCTCGGCCTGCGCGATGTAGCCGCTATTGGGTTTTCTACCGGCGGGGGCGAGGTTGCGCGTTATGTGGGCCGGCACGGTACATCGCGCGTATCGAAGATCGGATTGATTTCGGCCGTGCCGCCACTCATGGTCAAAACGCCTGGCAATCCGTCCGGTGTGCCTATCGAGGCATTCGACAGCATTCGGGCTGCGATGATTGCCAATCGCTCCCAATTGTTCAAGGACATCCCGGCAGGCCCGTTCTACGGTTTCAATCGATCGGGCGCCAAGGTGTCGCAAGGTTTGATTGATGCGTGGTGGCGTCAAGGAATGACAGGCGGTTTCAAGAACGTCTACGAATCAGTCAAAGCCTTTTCCGAAACGGATTTTACGGCGGATCTGCTGAAGTTCGACAGACCGACACTCATCATTCACGGCGATGACGACCAGGTCGTTCCGGTTGATGTTGGAGCTCGTTCGAGTAAGAAACTCGTCCCTCACGCGATCCTGAAGATTTATCCCGGCGCACCGCATGGATTGACCGATACACACAAGGATCAGCTTAATCAGGACCTTCTGTCTTTCTTGCGCAGCTAGCGTGCGGGAAGCGTAATTTAAAGCAACCGGGCCAATATATTGTGCACAAGGACAGCTCCATGGACGACGCAAGTGTTTTTGACAAGCTTCGCCCGCGCTTGCAGGGCATCGCATATCGGATGCTGGGCTCGGTCGCGGAGGCGGAAGACGTGGTTCAGGACGCCTGGTTGCGCTGGCATTCGACCAGTCGTGAGACCATCGAGAACGCGGAAGCATGGCTTGTCACTGTGACCACGCGGATTTCCATTGACCGCCTGCGAGCAACGAAAGTGCAGCGCGAACGGTACACCGGCATCTGGCTTCCTGAGCCGTACTTCGCCGAGTCACCCGCAACGCCGGAGCAGGCCAAAGAACGCGCCGACGAGGTATCCGTCGCCTTACTGATGTTGCTCGAGCGGTTGAGCCCCGAAGCCCGCGCGGCCTTCCTGCTGCGCGAAGTGTTCGACGCCGACTACGACGAAGTTGCCAAAACCATCGATAAGAGCGAGGCGGCTTGCCGGCAGTTGGTGAGCCGCGCGAAGGCGCAATTGCGCGATGACCGTCCGCGCTACGTCGTGTCCCGGGAGACGCATCATCGCCTGCTACAAACCTTTGCGCAGGCGTTGGAGCGCGGGGATTTCAAGGCGATCAATTCGATGCTGGCCGAAGATGCGGTGCTCATGGGCGATGGAGGCGGCCGGGTGCAGAGCTTCCCGGAGCCGATGGTGGGTGGCCGGCGTATCGCGCAGTTTTTTTATGCGGCTGCGCTTCGCTACGGAAGCGGACTGCATGTCGAACTCGCTGTCCTCAACGGTCAATGGGCACTGTTACGGTTTGTCGAAGGGGCACTCGAATCGGCGCAAACATACGAGACGGATGGCGAGCGCATCGTGCGCATTCAGGTGCAACGCAATCCCGACAAGCTTGCGCGCATCGCGGCCAGATTTGGCGGCCAATGATCGGCGTCCTCGCAACGTTCGAAGGACATCCGTACGGTCACTCGCCATATCGGCGAGATAAATGCTGCCAGTCTGCCTGCCTTGTTCCCGATTAAGAAAGGCTCACCTGCCATAGCGCAGCCGAACGTGTGTCGCGCAGACAAGCAGATGACCTATTGCGGCGGGAGCGCCTGATTCCTGTCCGGCCCAATATGCGCCGGACGATCGCGGTCATTACCTGGGTTATCTCAGCCGCAAGCATCCGCCAGCGAGCATCCGCGTCTTCATCGGCTACATGGCGGAGCAAATGCGCGCGCTCGACCTGCCATGTCTGACCATCATGACGGCAGTGCCGGCACGCTGATTGGTGCTTTGCAGGCAACACGATGCGTCGTGGCGTAAGCCTTCCCGGCGGCCCGTCGCGCAACTACGATCCACCTGCGCGCTGACGGAGCAACAGGGCCGGCCCGACACACTTTCTACGGAGAAAAGAACCTTGACGATCTTTGCTATCGACAGTGGCGCCAGCGGCAACAGGTTGGTCGACGAGTGGCCTGCGCTAAATCAAAGTGCCAAAACTGACGCGATGCGCGCTGCACGCGATCGCAGACCGAAAGTCGCAGGAGAGCCGCAGATGTGTGGACTGGACCCGTGGTCTCAGATTATCGGACGGCTAAGCTCGCATTGGCACGACACCGCTTCCACGGTTCGCCTGACTTCGGGGCGTCGCAAGCGAGGGGGGCGCGCAGCGGGCGCGGTGTGCGGCGTCGCTACGATACGAAGCATCGAATGGCAAACCGACACGACCGTGCTCGTTTCGTGGAGCGACGCCACACGCGGCCGCTATCTCGATCAGACCTGGCGCGCCAGCTATGCGCGCGTCTGCGGCGTCTGCGCGGTCAGCGGCATGTCGGTCAAACGGGGCGACGTGGTGTTCCGGCCGTTCTACCGTGGCGCAGCACCGCCGCCGAATGCGCTCGACATGATCCTTGCTTCGGTGCTGCGTCGATAGTTCTCCCCCCGGTCTGTAATCCGACTTGCGTGGATGAATTGACTCGCCACCATTCATCATCGATCTAGATAAAGACGGATTTGCTCGCTCGAGAGGGTGTAAGGCAACCGAACAGCCGCGCTGCAGGTGGAGTGCCTACCCCCTTACTGGGAGCTGGGCACTGAAGCCTTGGGAGCGCTGAGCAGCGGATGTCAGCAATGAGTGAAAGCCCGTCATGTCGGTTTGCCGAGCGCCCGGATGGCGGTGCGCGCGTCATTGATGAAGGGCGTGCTGGCCGTACCGTGGTGGTCGTGCGGCCTGGGCTGAACGCGTTGGCATACGTAAATCATTGCCCACACTTTTCGGTTCCCCTCGATTTCAGTCCGGAACCGTCGTTTGTTACAAGGCACAGGTGCTCAGGTGTGCCCGGCAAGTGCGCTGTTCAGCTTCGATGACGCTCGATAACTTCGACGGCAACCTGGTCGCCGCATCTTCAGCGTGACAACAGCGAAACGGTTGCAATGCCGAGGATGGTCATCGCGAGCGACGCGCTCACGTGAATGACGATCTCGCCTGCGGCCCAGCCGAGCCGGCCGTCCTGCAAGCGCTGCACGACTTCCGCGGAGAACGTCGAGAAAGTGGAAAGGCCGCCCATCAGGCCGGTAATGACGAAGAGCCGCCATTCGGGCGCGATCTGCGGAACCCTCGCAAATCCCGCGACCGCGACGCCGATGATGTAGCCGGCCACCACGTTGGCGGCGAGCGTGCCGAGCGGCAGGCCGCTCGACATACCGTTCAGGCGGATGCCGAGAAACCAGCGAAATAGCGAGCCGAGCGCGCCGCCAATGGCGACAGCGAGAAAGGACCAATACATGGAAGAAGACCTGAACGGACCGAAGTGTCGACAAACCGGGTGAGCGTAGGCGGGACGATGCCGCGTCCGCAGTCATCCGGGCGAAGTAGGCATCATCAGCCACGAGGGCGGTTAATGGAGAATGCCATCTCCGGCGTCGAAGTCTACCATCGGCGGAGCATGTGGGGACAGGTGCGAGCCGCATCGATGGCGTGCGCGCCGGTTTTCGTCCGCGCTCGCGCTCGAAGCGGCGCGCGTCGCGATCGAGTGGCGCAAGGTGAGCGCCGGACGCCCGGCGTGAGCGGTGCGCTCGCATGGGTGGCGCGTCAACGCTGTGCTCCCACGCGGAAGGTGCCGCCCGCGGCGCTCGCACCAAGCCACTTCCTGCCTGTCACTCCGGCGTTGCCGAAATCTTGTGAATCGACAGGTCCGCGCCGTTGTATTCGTCTTCCTGGTCGAGCCGCAGGCCCACCGTCAAACGGATTGCGCCGTACACGAGCGAGCCGCCGAGCGACGCCACTGCGATTCCGCCCAGCGTGCCGATCAGCTGCGAGCCGAATGACACACCGCCCATGCCGCCGAGCGCGTGCTGACCGAAAATCCCCGCTGCGATGCCGCCCCACGCGCCGCACAGCCCATGCAGCGGCCACACGCCGAGGACGTCGTCGATGCGCCAGCGGTTCTGCACGCAGGTGAACATATACACGAACAGTGCGCCCGCGATGCCGCCCGTCACCAGCGCGCCGAGCGGATGCATCACGTCCGAGCCGGCGCAGACCGCCACCAGACCGGCGAGCGGGCCGTTATAGGTGAAGCCCGGATCGTTGCGGCCGGCGAACCACGCGCTCAGCGTGCCGCCGACCATCGCCATCAGCGAATTGACGGCGACGAGGCCGCTGATCTTGTCGACCGTCTGTGCGCTCATCACGTTGAAGCCGAACCAGCCGACCGTCAGCACCCACGCCCCCAGCGCGAGGAACGGAATATTCGATGGCGGATGCGCGGCAATGCCGCCGTCCCGATGGTAGCGCCCGTGCCGCGCGCCCAGCAGCAGCACCGCCGGCAACGCGACCCAGCCGCCGAACGCGTGCACCACCACCGAGCCGGCGAAATCGTGAAACGGCGCGCCGAACACGTGGGCGAGCCAGTCCTGGACGCCAAGACGCCCGTTCCACACGATTCCCTCGAAGAACGGATAAACGAAGCCGACCAGCACGAAGGTCGCGAACAGTTGCGGATTGAATTTCGAGCGCTCCGCGATGCCGCCCGACACGATCGCCGGAATGGCGGCGGCGAAGGTCAGCAGAAAGAAAAAGCGCACCAGCGCATAACCGTTGTGCGCGGCCAGCGACTCGGCGCTGCCGAAAAATTGCACGCCGTACGCAATCGTGTAGCCGATGAAGAAATACGCGATCGTCGAGACGGAAAAGTCCACGAGAATCTTGACTAGCGCGTTCACCTGATTCTTTTTGCGGACCGTGCCGAGTTCGAGAAACGCAAACCCTGCGTGCATGGCCAGCACCATCGCGGCACCGAGCAGCAGAAACAGGGTGTCGGTGCCGGTTTTCAGACTTTCCATCGATGTGTCCCGCGTATGCCAAAAAAGCGGGCAATGAACGCAAGAAGTGGGCCAAAGCTGTGCCGAGAAGCGTCGATAAGGTGCAATCCAGCACCGGCGTGGGATTCTTCTCATGCAGGTACATTGACCCACGCTCCGAGGGGTGCACCGGGAGAGACACGACAAGCACAAATTAAGTGCACATGCTTGAGCGTGCCGTCCGAATGATCCATATGAGGGCGTAACATTCGATTTTAATTACATTTAATTCAAAATACTGACGCGCTTTGCGGGGTGCGTTCGGGCGCCCGAGAAAAACGCGCGGCGCAGCGTGCGCGAGCGTCTTTGTTTTCCTCGGCAAACGTCGACATAATGTGCCGACCCCGTGAACGATCTACGGGCAACGAGCTTCAATGGGCACGCATGAGACTGACGACTAAAGGCCTGTTGCTGATCGCCATTCCGGCTGTGTTCGAACTGGCGCTGCTGTCCGGACTGGTCAAGGCCCAGTCCGACGCGGCGCTGGCGGAGCGGTGGGCCATTCATAGTGAAGACGTGCTGCGCCAGAGCGCGGCGATTCTCGATCCGGTGCTGGGCGAATCCGTGGCGCTGCGCGGTGCGGTGCTCGCCAACGACACGCGCTTTGCCACGCCGGTCGCGGTATGGGTGGATGTCGACCGCCGCATCGACCGGCTGGCTGAACTGGTCGCCGACAACCCGGCTCAGGTCGAGCGTGTGGTGCAGGTGCGGCAGGCCGTGCAGGCGTATCGCCAATGGTCGGACCGGATTCAGGATCTGCTGCGCTCGGGGTTGCGGCATGATGTGCTTGAACGCTTGCGCGATCCCGCGACAAGCGACGCGCTCGAGCGCTTGCGTCAGCAGATGGTCGCATTTCAGGCGGAAGAGCGGCGCATCGACGCGCTGCGCTCGAGCGCCGCCGGCGTGGCTCGCGAACAGCAGCAGACTTTGATCGCCGCGGCGGCGTTCGGCTCGCTGCTGTTCGTGGCGCTGGCAATCTGGTGGTTCACGCGCGGTGTGCGCGGACGGCTCGCGCTCCTGTCCGACAACGCGGGGCGCCTCGCGGGCAACGAACCGCTGGCGCCGCTCGACACCGGTCGCGATGAAATCGCCCGCCTGGATCTGACCTTGCATGAGACGAGCCGGCGTCTGCTCGAAGCCGAGCGCATTCAGGCGCGCTTCCAGGCGGACCTCACGCGCCGCACCGGCGAACTGGCGCAGATCAACGAGACATTGCGACAGCAGACCCAGGAAAACGAGATGTTCATCTACAGCGTGTCGCACGATCTGCGTGCGCCGTTGGTGAATCTGCAAGGCTTCTCGAAGGAACTGATCCGCGCCTGTGACGAACTGCGCGTGACGGTGCGCGAGTCGGCGCTCGCCGAGCAGTCGCGGCAGCGAATCGAACGGGTGGTCGACGAGGATATCGGCGAAGCGCTGCATTATCTGCAGACGGCCGTGCTGCGGGCGTCGCACATCATCGATGCGCTGTTGCGCCTGTCACGGGTCGGTCGCGTGGAGTATCGCTGGCAGAAGGTGGACGTGCAGGACATCGCGCAGCGGGTGATCGATGCGATGCAGGGCTCGATCCGCACGCGGCGTGCTCGCGTGAGCGTCGGCGAGTTGCCTGCAGTGTGGGGCGATCCGACCGCGCTCGAGCAGGTGTTCGCGAACCTGGTGGGCAATGCGGTGAATTATCTCGACCCGGCGCGCGAGGGCAAGATCGAAATCGGGACGACGCCAGCGCCGCCCGGGGTGCATTCGTTACGCATTTTCTATGTGCGCGACAACGGCCAAGGCATTCCGGCGGTGGCTTTGCCGCGGCTTTTTAACGCTTTTCAGCGATTGCACGGCAATTCGACCGCCGGCGAGGGTATCGGCCTCGCGCTCGTGCGCCGGATGGTGGAGCGGCACGGCGGACGCGTGTGGGCGGAGTCGCAGGAGGGACAGGGGACGACCTTTTATCTGTCGCTGCCCGAAGCCGGTATGCGGTCTGAGGAAGCGGCTGCCGCAGCGGGAGGTTCTCCGTCAATACGGGCGAGCGCCGTTGGCGCGCGGACTTCGACGGTCGTGAAGGCGTGAGAGCAGGTGACAACCGGACAGTGCATTGCGTCGACACCGCGCCCGGTATCGACTCGCGCTGATCGGCGCGGGCTCATGAGCATGCCGGCCAGGCGCTTCAGTGCGCGGCGAAGATGCGCCGCGGTTTGAGCAGCTTGCTGCCGCGAATCGACCAGTAACAGCCGAAGGCGAGCAGAACGGCGACGCCTGTCAATGCCTCGATCGGTGCGGGCTGCAAACCGGGCAGGCCGCCGATCGTGAAGAGGCCGCGCGCGACGATCAGCAGTGCCGCCCAGATCGAACACGCGGCCTGAACCAGCATGCGTGTGCCGGTTACGCGCCGTGCGCGGTTGTCGCTCGACCAGTTGGCCGGCGTGCGCGCGCAGAAGAATGCGATAGCCATCAGTGTGATGGCGAGAATGACGATCCAGTCGATCAGTTCCATCGAAAAACACTCCCAAGTCAGCCCGAGACTTTAGAAAGGTTTTACGGTGCGAACTATCGGACGAATCTCAAATGCAAAATGTTGTGCCGTGTTCCGGCGAACGCCTGGTGCCACGCGGGCAGGGCGCTCGCCGTCAATGTCGCGCTAGCTTAAAGTTCGATCCGCGTGCCGAGCAGCACGAGGAACTGGCGCAGCCATTCGGGATGCGCGGGCCATGCCGGGGCGGTGACGAAATTGGCGTCGGTGATCGCCGCGTCGACCGGAATGTCGGCGTACTCGCCGCCAGCCAGTTTCACTTCGGGCGCGCAGGCCGGGTACGCGGAAATGCGCTTGCCGCGAATGACGTCGGCGGCAGCCAGCAGTTGCGCGCCGTGACAGACGGCGGCGATCGGCTTGCCCGCTTCGGCGAACTGCCGCACCACCTCGATCACTTTGGGATTGAGCCGGAGATACTCCGGCGCGCGGCCGCCGGCGATTGCCAGCGCGTCGTACTGGCGCGGATCGGCGTCGTCGAACGACGCGTTGAGCGTGAACTGATGCCCGGGCTTTTCGGTGTAGGTCTGGTCGCCCTCGAAATCGTGGATCGCGGTCTTGATCCGGTCACCCGCTTTCCTGTCCGGACAGACCGCGTCGACGATATGGCCGACTGCCTGCAGCGCCTGAAACGGCACCATTGTTTCGTAATCCTCGGCGAAGTCGCCGGTCAGAAACAAAATCTTCTTTGCCGCCATCGTATGCCTCCAGTTGATCAATGGAAAACAGCGAACCCATTTCGACATTCATCGATGCTCATGCAGTCTACTCCATCGCGTTTGACAGAACGGCGACGGATCGCGTGAGCGAGCGTCCTCGCATGGCGCACCGTGCCGCAAACACGGCGGCTCGCGCTTCCAGTGAGTGAGTGCGGCGCAACGGCGTATGATGAGCGCGTTTTCGCACGTGGAGGCCGCTCGATGCGGCTCAATTCAAACATGACTTCATCTCTCTATTGCTCGTTGTTGCGCCGCGCCGCGGTCGTGGTCGTCGTATTCGGCGCACTGGCCGCGTGCCAGAAGAACGATGCGTCGGCCGGACAGGTATCCGGCAAGCTCAACGACGCCGCCCAGCTCGCGGGTCAGAAGCTCGACCAGGCGGCGAGCTACGTCGGCCAGCAGGTCGATGCGACCAGATCCGCCGCGCAGCAGAACCTCGAATCCGCCTCCGCGCCGTCGATCAACATCGACCCGAGCGCCCTTGCTTCGAGCGCGCAGGCCAATCTTCAAAGCGCGGCGAGCGCGACTCACGCGCAACTCGGCAAGGCCGCGTCGCTCACCGGCCAGAGCCTCGAAACGGCGGGGCGCAAGCTGCAGGAGTGGTCGACGCAGAATACGGCGTCGTCGGCGCACGCGGCGGCTTCGTCAGCGGGCGATTCGGCCGACGCGCAAAAGCAGATGGACAAGTGACGTGCCAGCTGGTTCGATCGTCCGTTTGACGGCAGGGTTAAATGTAATTACTATGGTTACACATTGTGGTCGCCGGGCGGGTTTGTTGTGAATACGAGTAGCCGGTTTGCATTTGCGGTGCATGTGCTGGCGCTGTTGTCGCTGCAGGAGGGCGTGCCGCTTTCGTCGGAGCTGATCGCGGGCAGCGTGAACACGAATCCTGCGCTGATCCGCCGGCTGTTGACCATGCTGGCCGAGGCGGGTCTCACCACGTCGCAGCTCGGCTCGGGCGGCGGCGCGTTGCTGGCCCGTGCGCCCGCGCAGATCACGTTGCTCGACGTGTACCGTGCGGTGGATGACGCGCAATTGTTCGCGCTGCATCGCGAGGAGCCGAATCCGGCGTGCATGGTCGGGCGCAATATTCAAGGCGTGCTGCGCGGCATCATCGACGAAGCGCAGGAGGCGATGGAAGCGTCGCTCGGCGCACGGACGCTAGCCGACGCCACAGCCGACGTGGTGCGCGCGGAGAAGCAGCGTGAGCGCAAGCGGCGTGCGCACGGATGAGGCGGTGACGAAGCGGTATTGGAGGGCGCATGTGCGGCACAGGCGTCTGAAAAACGGACGGGGGCGCGAGCCCCTCTTTTTTCGCTATATATGTAATCAATACAGTTACATATAAATCCTTCAGGAGTTAGAAAAATGAGCAGGCAACTGAGAATCGGGTTGTTCGGTGCGACCGGCATGATCGGTTCGCGGATCGCCGCGGAAGCGGCCCGTCGCGGGCATCAGGTGACGGCGCTGGCGCGCAATCCGGCGCGTGTGCCGACCGACGTGGCGAATCTGCAAGCGGCCCAAGCCGATCTGCTCGACGCTGTAAGCGTCGGCGCCGCGGTGCGCGGGCACGATGTCGTGGCCAGTGCTTACGCTCCGCCGCAGGACGACCTCGCGATGCTCACGAGGGCGACTCGCGCGCTCGTCGAAGGCGTGCGCGCGGCGGGGTTGAAGCGCGTCGTCGTGGTGGGCGGCGCGGGTTCGCTTGAAGTCGCCCCAGGCAAGCAACTGGTCGATACGGATGGTTTTCCCGACGCGTACAAGGCGATTGCGCTCGCGCATCGCGACGCATTCGACTACTACCGCGGCATCACTGATCTCGACTGGACTTTCTTCGCGCCGGCCGCGCTGATCGCGCCCGGCGAGCGCACCGGCCGGTTCCGCACCGGCGCGAACACGCTGTTGGCCGACGCCGAAGGCAATAGCCGCGTTTCCGCGGAAGACTACGCGATCGCGTTCGTCGATGAACTGGAGCAGGGACGCTTCATCCATCAGATCGCGACGGTCGCCTACTGACGCCGACACCGACGAAGGCGGGCGGTGCGAGCACGGGGTGTTTTCACCCTCACCGTGGGGGAGGAGCGCAGGCGATCCGGTTCGCGATGGCAGCGGCAAGTCGAGAAAGCGGTGCCGCCACCTCGCTGCGTCATGGCCGGCGCGCCGCGGCGACGCCGATAGCGTAAAGCGCGCCGCGAGGGAAGGGTGGAGCTCGCCTTGCTGTGCTTTCGAAGCCCGCGCAAGCGCCCTAACATTCGGTTACGCATGTTCGGGCGCGCCGGGCAAAACTGCGGCTACACTGGCGACTCCCGTTTTCCTACGGATTGCCATGCAATCATGCCCGTCGCGGCGTGAGTCCGAGGCTACGCCGTCCAACGGCGGGCAGCCGGCGACCCGCACCGCCCCTCATTTTTTCTCACGCCGACCCGGCTTCGGCATGCGCCCGACAGTGCGCGCGCGTGTCGCGACATGGTTCGGCGCATGGATGGCCGAGCTCGGCATCGCGCTGATCCTCTGCGCCGGCGCGGTGCCCGTGTCGGTGCTGGCTGCCGGCGCGCCCGCCAGCGCACCGGCCAGTGCGCCCAGCACGCCGCTCATCCCCGCCTTGCAGAGCCTGATCAACAGCGCGACGGCAACGCCCACGCCAGTCGCGTCGGCCGCGTCGGCCCCCGACGCGGCGTCCGCACCGTCGCCCGCGAGCCAGGCGGAATTGACCCGCTCGCTCGACAGTGTGATCGCCACGCTCGACAACGATCGCCAGCGCACCGCGCTCGTCACGCAGCTCAAGAAGCTGCGCGACGTCTCGCAGAACGTTGGGCCAGCCACGCCCGCGCCCGCGCAACCGAGTCCCGGTCTGCTCGGCGCGATCGCGTCGGGCATCGCGTCGTTCGAAGCGGACGTGCATCAGGGCCGCACGCCCGTGCGTTACTGGGGCGGACGCTTCAATGCGGCCGGCAACGAGCTCTACACGATCATCACCAGCCAGGGGCGCGAGAGCTTCGGCCGCGTGCTGTTCTCGATGCTGGCGATGCTGGCTGGCTGGGGCGCCTGCGCCGGCGCGCTGATCTATCTGCAACACCGGCTGTACCGGCGCTTTGGCATCGTCATGCAGCTGAATCCGAATCCGACCACGCGCGAGCTGCTGATCTTCGCGCTGCGCCGCGTCGGTCCGTGGATCATCGCCTTCGTCGCGGCGCTGCTGTTCGTGCGGGCGATGCCCGACGCGCTCGGCCGCACGCTCGGCATGGTGGTCGCCTATGCGATCGTCGCGGGCGCGGTGTTTTCGGCGATCTGCCTGATCATGTTCTCGCTGTTCGGCTCGGGGCATCGGCGCATCGCGGTGCGTCTGCTGATCGATCATGCGCGGCGTCTGCTGTTTGCGGTCGGCGTGTGTGGCGCGCTCGGCGACGCGGCCGTCAATTACGACGTCGCGCATCAGCTCGGCTCGAATCTCGCCGCGTTGATTTCGACCGCCGCCAACATGACGGCTGCCGTGCTGACCGGCTATTTCGCGCTCGCGTTTCGCCGGCCGGTCGCGCATCTGATCCGCAACCGGCCCTACGAGCAGCGCCACCATCACAAGGCCGCGACCGACGCGTTCGACGTACTCGCCGCGCTCTGGCACGTGCCCGTGCTGGTCCTGGCGACGGCGTCGGTGGTCGCGACGCTCGGCGGTTCGGGTTCCAGCGAAAACGTGCTGCAGATTTCGGTGGTGACCGCGCTGTTGCTGGTGCTGGCGTTTTTCCTGTCGGCCATCGTGTTGCGCATGACGCGCCCGCGCAGCGCGCGCGCCCGTCGCCGCTCGCCGTATCTGACGCGGCTATTGCGTTTTTTCGGCACGTTGCTCACGCTCTTCATCTGGCTGTTCTTCTTCGAATTCGCGGCGCGTCTGTGGGGCGTGTCGCTTGCCGCGATGGTCGAGCAGAACGTCGCGGCGCGCGGTATCGCGCATGCCGTGACGGCGATCGTCGCGACCGTGTTCATTGCGTGGCTGTTGTGGATTCTGGTCGATACCGCGATTACCGAAGCGCTCAATCCGGCCGGCCCGCGCACCAAGTCGCGCAGTCCGAGCATGCGCGCGCGCACGATGCTGCCGCTCGTGCGCAACGTACTGCTCGTGACCATCATGACGATTGCGGGCATCGTCACGGCGGCGAACCTCGGCATCAATGTGACGCCGCTGCTGGCGGGCGCCGGTGTGATCGGTCTCGCGATCGGCTTTGGCGCGCAGTCGCTCGTGACCGACCTGATCACGGGGCTCTTCATCATCATCGAAGATACGATTTCGGTCGGCGACTGGATCGACGTGGACGGCGGCCATGCGGGCACGGTCGAGCATCTGTCGATCCGCACCGTGCGTCTGCGCGACGGCCAGGGCGCGATTCACGCGATTCCGTTTTCGCAGATCAAGATCGTCAAGAACCTGTCGCGCGACTTTGCTTATGCGGTGTTCGAAGTGCGAATGGCGTTTTCCACCGACGTCGATCTGATCACGCAACTGATTCGCGAGGTCGGTGCGGATCTGATGGCCGACTTCCGTTACCGTCGCGAGATGCTCGGACCGATCGAAGTGTGGGGTCTCGACCGTTTCGATCCGAACTGGATGGTCGTGAAAGGGCAGATCAAGACGCGGCCGCTGCAGCAATGGAGTGTGGCGCGCGCGTTCAACCTGCGGCTCAAACTCAAGATGGACGAAGCGGGGATCGAGATTCCGGTGCCGCAGATGCGGGTCTACACATCGTCGAAAGATAGCGAGGGGCAGCCTTTGCAGGATGACGAAATGGCGGGCTTTGCCGGGCATGCGCATCAGCCTGTCGAGGCGGCGGCCGGCGTGTCGAAGCATGCCACGCATGCGTCACTGGCCGTGGCGCGCGATGTGTCGCACGAGCCGCGTCCGGCGCCGCCGCCGACCGGCACTGCGCCGATCCCACCGCAGATTCCCACGGCGGGAGAAGCGGGCGGCAAGAGTTGATGGAAAGCGCGGGCGGTGCGGCGGCGCGTGTCTGTCAGACCGGCATCGGCGAAGCGTCCGCGCGCACGACGTCGTTCACGTGGGTAGCGATCTGCGCGCCCGACACGCCGTAAATATGCAACGAGACGGCGGGCGCCTCGCCGTCATTGCCCAGCCGATGAATGCCGCCGCGACCGCCGCGCACGAACGACACCGCACCCTGCGTGCGCGCCTGCACGCGGGTGGCGCTTGCGCAATGCCGCGCGCCGTCCCATTCGAAGATCGTCTCGCTCAACGTGCCTTCGAGCACCGCATAACCGCACCACGTGTGATGCGCGTGCACGGGACTCATCTGGCGCGACTGCCACACCAGCGCCGCGATGGCATAACGGCCATGCGGATCGGCGGCTAGCAGGTGACGCCGGTAGTGCTCCGTCGAGCCCTCACGTTGCGCCGGTGTGAGAAACGCCGGGCTCGCCGCCGCTTCGGCGAGCGCGAGGCGCATGCTGCGCGCGAAGAACCTCGAGTCCGGCGGCTGCGGGAATTTCACGCAGGCTTCGAACATCGCGTCGAGCGCATCGCACAGACGTGCGAGCGGCGCCCGCTGAAGAGCGTGCGATGACGTTTCTGCGGGCAGTTGGGATGGCGTGGTTCGAGCCGCTTGCGCGAGGAGCGAGCGGGAATCGTGAAAGCGGTCGAACGAGGTTGCGCGGGCGTCTTGGCTCATGGTCGTGGTGCAGCGGAAGGCTGCTCGCCGGTTCTTTGGGACAGCGATATTTATACCTGTTTGACCGGAGAAAGAGTTTCCATATAATTCCCCTTGAAGTCCTAAAAGTAGAATAACTTCCTATGGGGGTGTTGAAATGGGAATGGATATCATCGATCGGAAGCTGCTTGAACTGCTGCAGGAAGACGCGACCATGCCGATCGCCGAACTCGCGCAGCGCGTGAACCTGTCGCAAACGCCATGCTGGAAGCGGCTGCAGCGTCTGAAAGAAGCGGGCGTGATTCGCGCGCAGGTGGCGCTTTGCGATGCGCGCAAGCTTGGCGTGGGCACGACGGTGTTCGTCGCCGTGCGCACCAACCAGCACACGCAGGCGTGGGCGCAAACCTTCACGCGTGCCGTTGAGGAGATTCCGGAAGTGGTCGAGGTGTACCGGATGAGCGGGGAAACCGATTATCTGCTGCGCGTGGTCGTGTCCGATATCGACGATTACGACCGGATCTACAAACTGTTGATTGCCGCCGTGCCGCTGTACGACGTGAGTTCGAGCTTTGCGATGGAGCAGATCAAGTACTCGACGGCGTTGCCGGTGCGCGCTTCGGCGGTGACGTGAGCGAGCGCCTCTTTCACGTTCCGGCGGGTGCGGCACTTGCTGCATCGAATGGCAAGCCGGTGTTGCAATGATGCGCCAACTCACGCGTCAACCATCGGCAAGCCCCTCGGCCAAAGCGTCACTTGCCGCCCCGTTGCAAGCCATGTGCAAGCTCAGTGCGCGTAGAATGCCGCGTTCGTCAAAACCATCCTCAACCGCTTCGCGAACCGAGCCTGCCTCATGAACAAACCGCCGCGCAAGAAGAACCCGACCTTTGGCGTTGCCGTCTTCATCGTGATTGCGATACTGGTGGTGATCGCCACGATTTTCTACAACGCCATCCGCGAAAAGCACGAGTTCGACAGCCAGAACACGGCGGTGCCATCCATCTCATCGGAAGCGGCGGCCGCGGCGACCGCCCTCAAGCCGGCGAGCGGCGCAGCGCAGTAACAACGACGCGCGCACGTGCCCGGTCTGCTTGCCGCTTCACGCCTCCGGCAAGCGAATCACGCTGGCATCCTTGCGGATCAGCGCCGCCGCCGCCAGCATCTGCTTGCATTGATGAGCGAGCAATTTCATGTCATGCACGGCCTCCGTCGAATAGCCCGGCGTCTTCTCCGTTTCAACCACCATCGCATCGAGATCGCGGCTCAGCAGTTTGATCTGCTCGGCCTGTTCGGCAGGCAATGGGGTGCCGGCTTCCGCTTCGGTGAGGTTGTCGCGCACGACGCTCAGCGCGCGCTGCAGCGGTTGTAGCGAGACGTCTTCGACTTGCTGCTGTTGCTGCGCGGAAGTGCGCAACAGCGGCGCGGCCGCCGTGATTTGCGATGCGAGCACGTGGCTGCGCACCAGCAGCCCATTCAACTCCGGCACGAACATCTGCGCGGACTTCGGCTCGAGCATCATCCGCTGAAACGCCTGGCCGAGATTGGCGAACGCAACATGGACGTTCTTGCGCGCGAGCCGGTAGTTGTAGTCGCGATCGAGTGCGGTGGCCGCCGCCGCCGCGGCAGCGGAGGCGCCGGCCACCGGCCGGGCGGTCGCATTGCTGACGATGGCGGTGCCTGCTTGGGCGCCGGCCTCCGCGATCGGCTGCGTGGCGCCCGCTGTTGCCAGCGCGGGTCCGGCGAAGCCGACCGCCGGATCGGCCATCGCCGCAGCGGGCGCGCGCGCACCGGCTTCGGTCACGACGGCCGCCACTGCGGCGGCCGGCTTGCCGCTCCACCACCAGCTCGCCTCCAGGTAGTGGCGCGTCGCACTGATCATGGTGTTGACGAGCTTGCCCATCAGCCGGTATTCCCAGTACGGGAACAGATGGCTCGCCGCGATCGCGATCGCGCAGCCGACCACCGTGTCGATCGCGCGTTCGCCGATGATGCGCATGCTGCCCGGCGCAAGCAGATGGAACAGCAGCAGCACATACGACGACGTGAACACGACGCTCGCCGTGTAGTTGAACAGCAGCAGGCTGTAGCTCATCACCATTGACGCGAACATCGCCACCATGACGATGTGCGGTTCCTTCACGAAGATGATCAGCGCGATGCTCGCCGCGCAGCCGATCAGCGTACCGACGATCCGCTGCCCATTGCGCTGCTTGGTGAGCGAATAGCCGGGCTTCAGAATGATGACGGTGGTCATCACGATCCAGTACGCATTGGTGAGCGGCAGCAGACGGCCGAGCCAGAAACCTACGGCCACCGCGATCGTCACGCGCAGCGCGTGACGGAAGCTCGGCGACGCCATCGTCAGGTTCGAAAAAATCTGCCCGAACGGCACGCGGCGGCTCGACACGAAACGGCTCAACGCCTGGTCGATGCGCAACTCGGTTTCGGTCGCGCTCGGCTCGCTCGACAGGCTCTTGCGCATCTTGTCGATCAGCCGCGTGGCGCTCCAGATGCGCCGGAAGCTGGACGACACGGCCGAATAGCCTTCGGGGTTTTTGGCCGGCAGGTCCTGCTTGCGCAACAGTTCGATTTCGAACTCGATCGCGCGCAATTCCGCCTTGACGTTCACGCGCGCACGCGGCGCCTGGTTCTGCAGCACTGCGAGGCCGATTTCCTCGAGGTCTTCGGCGGCCTTGCGAATCAGGTCGCGGTAGAACACCAGCAGATCGGAGCCGCCGAACGTGCTGCGAACCAGCGAATAGTCGGTGTGCGCACCGACGAACAGCTCATGAAGGTCGACGGTGTTGATGAACAGGTTGAAGAGCATCGCGCGGCGCGGTTCGAGCTTGCCGCGTTTGAGCCTGGGCAGATTGCGCAGCACGATGTCGCGTGCGGCGTCCTGACGTTCCACCGCGGCGATCTGCCTGTCGACGAGAATCCGGTAGCACTCGTCGAGATCGTTGTCGATGTCGTAGAACGCGGCGCGCGCAAGCAGATAGTCGGCGCAGGCGAACACGCTTTCGGCGAGCGCCTGCTGCTCGATACGATGCAGCATCCAGCGGCTCACGAAGGTCGACCAGTAGGTGTACCAGAGGCCGCCCAACAGAATCCACGACGCGTTGACGAGCGCCTGCATCGGCGTGAAGTGCTCCTCCAGCGTCATGATCATCATGAACAGCGTGGCGAAGCTGATCTGCGGCCAGCGGTTGCCGTATACGACGATCAGCGACAGCAGGAAGGTGAGCGGCACGACCGTGCACCACAGCGCGACCGGGTTGACCGTGGCGAGGCCGGTGGCGAGCGCGGACAGAAAGCCGATCACGGTGCACGCCAGCATCTCGTTGTGCTTGTACTTAAGGGGGCCCGGCATATCGACGACGCACGCGCCGAGCGCACCGGTGGCGATCGTGAAGCCCAGCTCGCGATTGTGAAACACGATCAGGCACAGGATGGCCGGTAATGACACACCGACTGCGATGCGCAGGCCGCCATAAAAGTACTGGCTATAAAGGAATTTTCTTAACTCAACCGAATAGCGCATCGACTACCTGGATTCCATTCACGGAGCAAACACGGTTGAAGGGGCGGACCTGAACTGCCGTCGAGTCTAACTTATTTTGCGCGGGATTCGACCTTGGCCGATTGGCCAGGTTCTGCGTTCGGAGCACCTTTGTTATGCTGTCGCTTCAATGCCCGACGCGGCCCGCGCGTCGCGCTTTCGTCGCCCGTCGCACCCGGAATCCATGCTCCAGCTCTTCTACTCGAACCGCTACGAAACGCTTGTCGGCGCGCTGCTCGACGACCTCGCGCAAACGCCGTCCGACCCGTGGACCGCGCAGCCCGTGATCGTCCCGAGCGCCGCGGTGCGGCGACGGCTCGAGCTCGATATCGCGAGCCGCCAGGGCATCTGCGCAAATGTCAACTTTGGTTATCTCGCGCAATGGCTGTGGGCGCAGATCGGCGGCGTGATCGAAGTGCCGAGGCATTCGCCGTTCGCGCCGGACCGGCTCGTGTGGCGCTGCTACCGTTTGCTCGGTGAAGCTGACGCAGCATTGCCGTGGAATGCGTCGCCGCGCCTGCGTACCTATCTCGACGCGGCGGACGCGTCGATGCGCTATGAACTCGCGCGGCGCGTGGCGACCGTACTCGACCACTATCTGACCTATCGCCCCGAATGGCTGCTGCAATGGCAGAAGGGCGGATCGATCTTCGCGAGCGGTGCGGCGGACGACAGCGGTCCACGTCTTACCGGCGCGAGCGAAGCGGCGCGTGAGGACGAACGCTGGCAGGCGGCGCTGTGGCGTGCGGTGCTCGCCGAGGTGGCCGAGCTCGCGGGAAATGCCCAGACGCCCGCTGCCGCGTTGCCGCCCGCCTATCGTTTCCTCGAGGAAATCGACCGGCTCGATCTCGAGGCGATTTCCCGGGCCAATTGGCCGGAAGCAGTCAGCGTGTTCGCGCTGCCCACCATGCCGCCGTTGCATGTTGCATTGCTGCGCGCGCTGTCGCGCTGGGTCGACGTGCGTCTTTACGTGATGAACCCGTGCCGCGAGTTCTGGTTCGATGTCGTCAGCGAAGGACGCGTGCAGGCGCTCGACGCCGCCGGTCAGCTCGACTATCAGCAAGTGGGCCATCCGCTGCTTGCCGAATGGGGCCGTCAGACTCAGGCGCAGTTGCACATGCTGCATGAGTTGACCGAGAGCGCCGCGTCCAGCGAAACCGGTGATTTCACCGAGAACCCGGAGCCGAGCTGGCTCGCCGCCGTGCAGAACGGCATGCTCGACCTGCGAGTCGAAACCGACGCGGACGAGTTGCCGATCGAGCGCGGCATCGAGGTCCACGTTTGTCATAGCCTGTCGCGGCAGCTCGAAGTGCTGCACGATCGCCTGCTCGGCTGGTTCGACGAGTTCGACGATCTGCAGCCGTCGGACGTAATGGTCGCGGTCTCCGATCTCGCTGCGGCCGGTCCGTTGATCGACGCGGTGTTCGGCACCACGCCGCTTGGTGACACGCGCCGCATTCCCTATCGGATCACCGGTTTGCCGCCGTCGCAGGCCAATCCGGTCGCGCGCCTGTTGCTCGACTGGCTCGCGTTGCCCGAGCGCAGCGTGGGGGCGCCGGACCTGATCGAATGGCTGCGGGTCGATGCGATCGCGGTGCGCTATGGCATCGATGCGAACTCGCTCGAAGCCGCACAGGAATGGCTCGCCGCAGCCGGCGCGCGGCGCGGGCTCGCGCCGCTCGAACCGACCGGCGAACACGTGCCGATCGCCCGTCATACGTTCGCGGACGCGCTCACGCGTCTCTATCTCGGCTATGCGATGCCCGACGGCGGCGAACCGGTCGACGCATGGCTGCCGGTCGAAGGCGCCGACGGCTCGGACGCCGAATTGCTCGGCCGCCTGTCGCGTTTCGTCGACGACATCGACAGCTTCGCGGCGCACTGCGCGATCGAGCGCACGCCCGCCGAGTGGTCGCAAATGCTGCTCGACACGCTGGCCCAGTGTTTCGACGGCGGTGTCGAGTTTGCGGATTCACTGGCCGCCGTGCGCGACGCGATCGACAAGATGAGCGATGCGATGCAAGCGGGCGCCGAAGACGTGACGCTGCCTGCCGCCGTGGTGCGCGGCGCGCTTGCCGAAGCGCTCGACGACCCCGCGCGCGGTGGCGTGCCCTGGGGCAGCGTGACGTTTTCGTCGCTTACGAGCTTGCGCGGCTTGCCGTTTCGGGTCGTCTGCCTGCTCGGCATGGACGACGGCGTCCTGCCGAGCCTCGCGCGCGCCGACGAGTTCGACCTGATGGCCGCGTTCGGCAAGGCCGGCGACCGCCAGCGCCGTGACGACGAGCGCAATCTGTTCCTCGATCTGCTGCTGGCTGCGCGCGAACGGCTCTTCATCGCGTACACGGGCCGCAGCATTCGCGATAACGCGCCGTTGCCGCCGGCCGCGCTGGTCGATGAACTGCTCGACTATCTCGCGCAGACCTCAGCGGGCGAGGATGCGAGTCCCGCCGACGTGGAGCGCGCGCGCCATGCGTTCATCGTCGATCATCCGTTGCAGGCATTCGCGTCCGACTATTTCTCGGCGCGGCCCGAGCTATTCACCTATAACGCCGATCGCGCCGAACTGGCGACGCTGCTGGCCGCGCCACAGCATCCCGCCGCCGCGCCGTTCTTCGACCGTCCACTGCCGCCCGAAGACGCGGTGCCCGTTGCGTTCGACGAATTCGTGCGTTTCTGGCGCCATCCGGCGCGGGCATTGTTGCGCGATCGTCTCGGTATTGTGCTGTCGGATGCTCAGGGCGAATTGCTCGACATCGAGCCGTTCGATCTGGACTATGCGGGGCGTGATGCATTGGCCGATCGGCTGTTGCCGGTGCTGCTCGATGCCGACACTGAAGACGACGCCGTCATGGTCGAGCGCGTGCGCCGCGTCGCCGCGGCCAGTCCCGAGTTGCCGGGCGGTGCGACCGGTGCGGTGTGGCGCGCGCGCGAACTCGGCGCGTTGCACCAGCTTGCCGCGAGCGTGCGTCGCGAGCTGGCCGAGGGTGTCGAGCGTTTGCCGTTCGTACTCGACATCGCGCCGCGCTGGCCCGACAGCGCCGAACTCGCCGTCGCGTTGTTCGGCCCGCACGACAGGGTGCTTCGCGAGGCAGCGAAAGCACCGCTGCAACTGCACGGCACATTGAACCTGCTGACCGGAACGGGACAGGTGATTTTTCGTTATGCCAAGGCGAGCGCGCGCGACTACCTGTCCGCGTGGCTCGCGCATCTGGTCTATTGCGCCGCGCGCCCGGACGGGCCACGCCGTACCGTGTGGCATGGCAGTGGCGAGAGCTTCGAGCTCACGCCGGTGGCCGCGCCGCTCGACGAACTCGCGCCGCTCGCCGCGTTGTTCAGGGCGGGGCGCAGGCTGCCGCTGCGCTTTTTTCCGAAGAGCGCATGGACGCGGGTCAGCGAAAGCGAGTCGGCGGCCCAAGGTGTGTGGATCAACGACCGCGTGCGCGGCGAATCGGACGACCCCGCGTTGCGCATCGCATTGCGCGGTACGCCGCTCACGCTCGACGAGCCGTTCGGCAGCCTCGCGGCCATCGTCTTCGAGCCGTTGATCCAGCATCTGCGGAGCGCATCATGAGCGGCGCCGTGCAGAGTGATGCGCTGGTCGCCGAGGAACTCGACGTCTTCGCCTGTTCGCTCGACGGTGTCAACCAGATCGAAGCGTCGGCGGGCACCGGCAAGACATGGAACATTTGCGCGCTGTATGTGCGGCTGCTGCTGGAAAAGAACCTGAACGCGGATCAGATCCTCGTCGTCACGTTCACGAAGGCGGCGACCGCGGAACTGCACGAGCGCATTCGCGGTCGTCTCGCGGAACTGCATCGCGCGATCGAAATGGACGACGACGGTGGCGATCCGTTCGTCCGGCGTCTCTTTGAAACGACGCTCGCGCCGGAGCGCGGCATCGAACGCGACGCCGCGCTGAAGGTGGTGCGGCGCGCCTTGCGCACCTTCGACCAGGCGGCGATTCACACGATTCACGCGTTCTGTCAGCGTGCGTTGCAGGAAGCGCCATTCGCCGCGGCGATGCCGTTCGCGTTCGAGATGGAGGCCGACGACGCCGCCTTGCGTTTCGAAATGGCCGCCGATTTCTGGCGCGAGCAGGTCGAGCCGACGGCCCATGCGCATCCCGCCTTCGCCGCGTGGCTGGTGGCCAAACGCGCCGGTCCCGCTTCACTCGACGAGCAACTCGCGCGGCGTCTGAAAAAGCCTTTGGCGCAATTGCGTTGGGGCAGCGTCGACGCAAGCGGCGCCAGCGCCGATCCGCATGCGGGTTTCGATGCCGCC
>NZ_NPIH01000169.1 GCF_012275575.1 Paraburkholderia sp. SG-MS1
CAGCGTCACGTTGCCGAACACGTCGTGTAATTCCATCGCTTCGAGATTGCCGTCCTTGAAGCCGATACCGACGCGTTGAAACTGCGTGTCCTTCGCCTTCGGCGTCAGTTCGAGCCAGTCGATGCCAGCCTTCACGCCCGCATCGCGCAGCGTGAAATTCTTGTCCAGGTCGTTGCTGCCGAACAGGATCGCCGCCGGACTCGCACCGAGCGCGCCGCCGAGCGCGCGCACCGTCACCTGGTTCAGATCCTTGTCGTACACGTAGAGCTTGTCGCCGTCCGCCTGCAACAGTTGTGCGTAAGGTTTCTCGTATTGCCAGATGAACTTGCCCGGGCGTGCGAACGTAAAGGTGCCGCTCGACGTGCCGGTCTTGCCCGCGCCGCCGGTGGACAGCGCGCCGCTCGCGCCCTGCGCCTTGCTCGGCGCGCGCACTTCCTGCTGCACGAAGGTGCCGCGCGCGGAGTGCACCTGCGCGACGAACGCTTTCAGTTGCTCGGTGCCGCTCGCGAATGCCTGCGACGCGACGAGCATGGACGCGCCGATCGCCACGCTGCCGACGCTACGCACGATAGTCCGCGCGAGTTGGCCGAAGCGGCTGGCTTGAGCACTCTGTCGAGTGCGCTGCTGCGCGAATAGCTGCATGTTGTTTTCTCCCTTGATTGAATTCGATGAGCGGGGGGCGGACGGCGGTGAGGACGGGCGATGGTCGCTTTCGGTGGCACGACCGCACGCGTGGCTGGCAGATCCGCGCTCGACGCGTTGCCCGGCACTTCGAGCGGTCGATCTCAAGCGCGCGTTACCAACCCTCCGCAGCGAGCGCATGTCCGCAGACCGGCCCCGCCGCGCACTTCAGCGCACCGGCTTCGCCGCGCGATCGCGCCATCCGTCTATTCCGCTTCCCGCGCCGGCGCGAGAATTTCGCGATTGCCGTTCGACGACATCGCCGACACCACGCCCGAGTTTTCCATCTGCTCCAGCAGACGCGCCGCCCGGTTGTAGCCGATGCGCAAGTGCCGCTGCACCAGCGAGATCGACGCGCGGCGGTTCTTCAGCACCACGTCGACCGCCTGGTCGTATAACGGGTCCGACTCGCCATCGGCCGATCCGGTTCCCGCCGAGCCTTCGTCGCCCTCGCCGGTCACGCCGCCTTCGAGAATGCCCTCGATGTAGTTCGGCTCGCCCTGCTCCTTGAGTTTGTCGACGACGCGATGCACCTCTTCGTCCGACACGAACGCGCCGTGCACCCGCACCGGCAAGCCGCTGCCCGGCGGCAGATAAAGCATGTCGCCCATGCCGAGCAGCGATTCCGCACCCTGCTGGTCGAGAATGGTCCGCGAGTCGATCTTCGATGACACCTGAAAGGCCATTCGCGTCGGCACGTTGGCCTTGATCAGCCCCGTGATCACGTCGACCGACGGACGCTGCGTCGCGAGAATCAGGTGGATGCCGGCCGCGCGCGCCTTCTGCGCGATGCGCGCGATCAGTTCTTCGACCTTCTTGCCGACCACCATCATCAGGTCGGCCAGTTCGTCGATCACGACCACGATGTTCGGCAGGCGCGTGAGCGGCTCGGGCTCGTCCGGCGTGAGGCTGAACGGATTCGGCAACTTCTCTTCGCGCTTGGCCGCTTCGTCGATCTTGTTGTTGTAACCGGCGAGGTTGCGCACGCCGAGCTTGCTCATCAGCTTGTAGCGGCGCTCCATCTCAGCGACCGCCCAGTTCAGCGCATGGCCGGCCTGGCGCATATCGGTCACGACCGGACACAGCAGATGCGGAATGCCTTCGTAGACGCTCATTTCGAGCATCTTCGGGTCGATCAGGATCATGCGGACCTGCTCGGCGCTCGCCTTGTAGAGCAGCGACAGGATCATCGCGTTGATACCGACCGACTTGCCCGAACCGGTCGTACCCGCGACCAGCAGGTGAGGCATTTTCGCGAGGTCGGCGCATACCGGCTTGCCGCCGATGTCCTTGCCCAGACCCATGGTCAGCGGCGACGCGGCGTCCGCATAGACCGCCGAGCCGAGAATCTCCGACAGGCTCACGGTCTGACGGCGCTGATTCGGCAACTCCAGCGCCATGAAGTTCTTGCCCGGAATCGTTTCGACCACACGGATCGACACGAGCGACAGCGAGCGCGCGAGATCCTTCGCCAGATTGACGATCTGGCTGCCCTTCACGCCCGTGGCCGGTTCGATTTCATAGCGCGTGACCACCGGACCCGGATAGGCGGCCACCACGCTCACTTCCACGCCAAAATCCTTGAGTTTTTTCTCGATCAGACGCGACGTGAATTCCAGCGTGTCGGCGGAGATGGATTCCTGCGCGGCGGGCGCGGGGTCGAGCAGCGAAATGGGCGGCAACGTCGAGTCGCCCGGCAGGTCGGTGAAGAGCGGCACTTGCCGTTCCTTCTCGACGCGCTCCGATTTGGCCGGCGTGACGACCGGCGGCACGATCACGACCGGCTCGTGCTCCTCGATCCGCACCCGGCCCTTCTCGACCTTGCCTTCGCGCTTCACCGCGGCCGCTTCGCCGAGCTTGCGGTCGCGGCCGGCCTCGCGGCGCAGCTTCGCGAAAGTCACCGCCGAAATGATCGACTCGCCGACTTTCTCCGACACCGACAGCCACGAGAAACGGAAGTACAGCGACAAGCCGATCGCAAGCGCGATCAGCAGCGCGAGCGTGCCGCCGGTAAAGCCCAGCGCATGCGACACCCCGCGCGCGACGGCTTCGCCGACCACGCCGCCCGGCGCGCGCGGCAACTGCACTTTGAGCGACCACATGCGCAGCGCTTCGATGCCGTTGCACGCGAGCAGCACGAGCAGGAACGCGAACGCATCCGCGAGCCAGCTCACGCCGCGCGGCTCGTCGTCCTGCTCTTCTTCATGACGCGTGATGCGCTTGTAGTTGCGGGAAATGTGGCGGCCGAGCAGCACGATCCACCAGTAGGCTGACAGACCGAACAGCAGCAGCAGGATGTCCGAGGTCCACGCGCCGACGCGGCCCGCCCAGTTGGCGATGTGGTCGACCTGCGCGGCATGGGTCCAGCTCGGGTCGCGTCTGCTGTAGCTGACGAGCGCCATGAGCAGGAATACGCCGAGCGCCACCTGCAGGATCCAGCGGATTTCGGTGAAAAGGCGCGACATGCGGTGCGGCAACGCCTGCGCGCTCGCGGAATAGGGAGCTTTTGCCATTGATCCTGTTGCGTGGGTAGCCGGTTGCCGACCGGAAGCGCGGCCAGAGCCTCGCCCAGCGTGGCTTCGGGTCCGATCCCGGCGACCGGAAACGTCGATCCGGGCTATTGTAAACGCACTGTCCCGCGCAAGGCTGTAAATGACGGTAACTTGGCGGATTGGCCACAGAGCGGCACCCGGAATGCGCCACGGCGCTATCGCGGCGATCGGAAAGCTTCATGGAGCAGCGCCGCGCCCCGCCCTTTATAATGCCGCACTGGCACCCATCTACAGTCACAGCTTAAGTCGCACGGCCTCGCATGGGCGAGCCCGGCGCCGTACAAGGATTCAATCATGCCCGCAACTTCAACGAAACACGCCAAGGTTCTGATTCTCGGTTCCGGTCCGGCCGGCTACACGGCGGCGGTCTACGCGGCGCGCGCCAACCTCGCGCCGGTGCTCGTCACGGGTCTCGCCCAGGGCGGCCAGCTGATGACCACGACCGACGTCGAAAACTGGCCCGCCGACGCCAACGGCGTGCAAGGCCCGGAACTGATGGCGCGCTTCCTGGAGCACGCCGAGCGCTTCAACACCGAAATCATCTTCGACCACATCCATACGGCCAGGCTGGATGAAAAGCCGATTCGCCTGATCGGCGATTCGGGCGAGTACACCTGCGACTCGCTGATCATCTCGACCGGCGCATCGGCGCAGTACCTCGGCCTGCCGTCCGAAGAAGCGTTCATGGGTAAAGGCGTGTCGGCTTGCGCGACCTGCGACGGCTTCTTCTACAAGCAGCAGCACGTGGCCGTGATCGGCGGCGGCAATACCGCGGTCGAAGAAGCGCTGTACCTGGCCGGCATCGCGAAGAAAGTGACCGTGATCCATCGCCGCGACAAGTTCCGCGCCGAGCCGATCCTGATCGACCGGCTGCTCGCGAAGGAAAAGGAAGGCGTCGTCGAAATCAAGTGGAACCACACGCTCGACGAAGTGACCGGCGATCAATCCGGCGTGACAGGGCTGCGTATCAAGCACACGCAAACCGGCGAGACCACCGACATCGCGCTGCAAGGCCTGTTCGTCGCGATCGGCCACAAGCCGAATACGGACATTTTCGCGGGCCAGCTGGAGATGAAGAACGGCTACATCATCACCAAGGGCGGTCTGAACGGTTTCGCGACCGCCACCAGCGTGCCGGGCGTGTTCGCTGCGGGCGACGTGCAGGACCACGTGTATCGTCAGGCGATCACCAGCGCGGGCACCGGCTGTATGGCGGCCCTGGACGCGCAACGCTACCTGGAAACCATCAACGAGATGGCCGGCGAGCATGCGATGAGCCAGGAAGCCGAGCGTTGATCGGCGGCGCCGAACTGCGACGTTTGGCGCGACGGTAAAATAGCGGCTGGGCGTGACCCGGCCGCTTGCTTGAGAGAAGGCCGCGGCTGAAAAGCCGGCGGCCTTTTTTTTTCGTTCAGGCGGATGGTGTGGCGGGTGGGTTTGCTTTGCGGGTTTGCCTTGCGGGTTTGCCTTGCGGGTTTGCCTTGCGGGTTTGCCAAGCTTGCAACGCGTCAGCACCACCCATGGTTGCATCGCACCCCGGCGGCCCGATTTGCAGTGCATCCGCTGCGCGTCCACGCGTTGTAAAGCGCTTCCCCGCACGCCAATCTCACTACCCGTTTCGCAGCCCCTAAAAAACCCGTCGCGCGACCGATCCACATTTTCTGCGTGTATAACCGATATGCCGAAGAATCAGCCCCACCCAAGCGAACCGAAGCGCGCGCGCGCCGTCGCCACGCCCGCGCCCGAACCGGCGGCACCCAAAGCCAAACCGAAGCTCGATCCGGCAGCGGGTCTCGCCGGACTCGGCGCCTTGCGCGACGCGTTGAAGGTCGATACGCAACGCCGCGAGCGCGAACGCGCGGCCGCGGCGGCCGCACAGCGCGAA
>NZ_NPIH01000017.1 GCF_012275575.1 Paraburkholderia sp. SG-MS1
TTTGCATGCCGCAAAGAAAGTAGGCAAAGAAAGCGGCTTCACACCGCTAATTCTTAAGCGGGTCCCCTGGCTTGGAGGGGGCAGTGGAGCATCTGGAATCAGTGCCCCCGCACATTCAGCCTCAGTGACAAGGCAGTCATTCTTCCGGCGACGCTTCGCGCGCCGACGCGGTCATTCTTAAAACTGCTGGCTTTTTTCTCGCCTCGCCACCCCACACCAAACAGCCCCATTTTCGGCGCCTCGCCGAGGCGAAGCCGATCGCCCCACCGCACACGACTAAAGCCATTGGTTTTCCACGCATACCCGTCCGCGACGCACGCAGTGCGGAGTGGGAGCTGATGATGGCTTTGTCACTCACGCGAAATGTGCGGGAGCACCGATTCCAGATGCTCCACTGCCCCCTCCAAGCCAGGGGAGCCGCATATGAGCTGGCGGTGTGAAGCCGCTTTCTTTGCCTACTTTCTTTGCGGCGGCAAAGAAAGTAGGTGCCGCCCCGCACAGGGGCAACGCCAATAGACCACCGCGACATCAAGG
>NZ_NPIH01000170.1 GCF_012275575.1 Paraburkholderia sp. SG-MS1
CGGTCGGTTAGGGTGCTGGGCTCGGGGGCTGTTTCTGCATCGGCTCCTGCACGTGCATCGGCTTTGCTCTTCGCTTTGGCTTTTGCTCGCGTCGCCGCGCCTGTGTTCGCAGGTGCCACACACGCATTTGCACTTGCCGCCGCTTCCGTTTGTGCCGCGCGCGCATTCGCATTCGCCGCCGTTTGCGCTCCCGCCCCACGCACTTGCACACTGACCGCCGCATCAACATCCGCCCCGGCGAGCCGGCGCCCGATCTCCGCGCGCAAGCGCGCCACTGCGAACGACAGTTCATCGCTGCGTCCCGG
Source organism: Paraburkholderia sp. SG-MS1 (assembly GCF_012275575.1). GTDB lineage: Bacteria > Pseudomonadota > Gammaproteobacteria > Burkholderiales > Burkholderiaceae > Paraburkholderia. Next base: position 306 of record NZ_NPIH01000170.1, read on the forward strand.
CGCCTCGCCGAGCCAGAACGGAATATTCGGCGGCTGCCCGTGCGCGTCCTCGACCCGCACGCGCCCGCTCTCGATGCGCAGAATCCGGTACGACGCATTGCCCAGCTGGAACACGTCGCCGGCAAGGCTCTCGACTGCGAAATCTTCGTTGACAGTGCCGATGTTGATCGCTTGCGGCTCGAGCACCACCGCGTAGTCCGCGTTCTCGGGAATCGTGCCGCCCGAGGTCACCGCGACCAGTTTGCCGCCGCGCCGGCCGCGCAACGTGCCGCTCACCACGTCACGATGCACGTAGGCGCCGCGCGGACCATTGCGGCTCGTGTAACCCTCGGCGAGCATGCGCAGCACCGCGTCGTACTGCTCACGCTCCAGATCCGCGTATGGCGCCGCGCGCCGCAGCATCGCGAACAACGCGTCCTCGCTCCACTCGGCGCTCGACACTTCGGCGACGATCTGTTGCGCGAGCACGTCGAGCGGCGCACGCGGAATGCGCAGCGCGTCGAGTTCGCCGCGCCGAACGCAGTCGAGCAGCGCCGCGCATTCGATCAGATCGTCGCGCGAGGTGGGAAAGAGCCGCCCCTTGGGCATGCCGCCGACGTGATGCCCCGAGCGTCCGACGCGTTGCAGGAACGGCGCGATGGCGCGTGGCGAACCCATCTGGCAGACGAGGTCGATGTCGCCGATATCGATGCCGAGTTCCAGCGAAGCAGTCGCGATCAGCACGCGCAACTCACCGCGTTTCAGGCGCTGCTCCGCGTCGAAGCGATGTTCCTTCGCAAGGCTGCCGTGATGCGCGGCGACCCTCTCCTTGCCGAGCCGCTCGGTCAGATGACGCGCGACGCGCTCGGCCATGCGCCGCGTGTTGACGAACACCAGCGTGGTGCGGTGCATCGCGACGAGTTCGGCGAGGCGGTCGTAGACGCGTTCCCACACTTCGTTGGGCATCACCGCTTCGAGCGGCACGGGCGGGATGTCGAGCGCGAGATCGCGCGCGCGAACGTGTCCCACGTCGACAATCGCACAATCGGCAGGGATGCCGCTATCGATGCTCGCGCCGCCCACGAGGAAACGCGCGACCGCACTCACCGGCTTTTGCGTCGCCGACAGGCCGATGCGCGGCAGGCGCCGCTGGCACAGCGCGTCGAGACGTTCCAGACTGAGCGCGAGGTGGCTGCCGCGCTTGCTGCCGGCGAGCGCATGAATCTCGTCGACGATCACCGTGCGCACCGTCGCGAGCATGCGCCGGCCCGAGTCCGAACCGAGCAGCACGTACAGCGATTCCGGCGTGGTCACGAGAATATGCGGCGCGCGCTTTTTCAGCGCGTTGCGTTCCTGCTGCGTGGTGTCGCCGGTACGCACGGCCGTGCGGATATCGAGCGGCGGCAGCCCGCGCGCGTCGAGTTCGGCAGCAATGCCTTGCAGCGGCAACTGCAGGTTCAGGCGGATGTCGTTGGAAAGCGCCTTCAGCGGCGATACGTAGACCACCAGCGTTTCGTCAGGCAATGCGCCGCCGTTGGCGAGGCCTCGCTGAACCAGATCGTCGAGTGCGGAGAGGAACGCGGTGAGCGTTTTGCCCGAGCCGGTTGGCGCGGCCACCAGCGTCGAGCGGCCCCGGCGAATCTCCGGCCAGGCGGCGGCTTGCGCGTCGGTCGGGGCGGGGAAGGTCTCGAGGAACCATGCGGCAACCGCCGGGTGGAAATCGTCCAGCGCGCGGTGCGTCGATGCAGGCGACGCCTGATCCGCGGCGTAACGTGCCGCCGTGGAACCGGAAGCCGCGTCCAGCGCGGCGGAAGTCAAGGCCGAAGTCATGCTTGCGTAGATGGGGGCGGGGCGTGCCATATCCAGAGGGCGTCGAGAGCGGCGGCCCGGTTGCGAAGCGCAGCAGTCAGTCTGGCAGGTTTTGACCGGCTTTGCCGGGGAATGGCTGCCGATGCCCGCGCGGGAGTCAGCCGGCGTGCGTGCCGGCAAGTTTTGCGCCGTGTTGGTCGTTTGGACCAGTTGCGAAACACGAATCGAGCCGAGGCTCAGGCGCGTCATGTTTAACGCATCATCAATGCGTGAAGCGCATGGCAGCGAAACAGAGGTCGCGTCAAGACGATTTCCCCCGGCCACCTCGCGCGAATCGTAAGCGGTTTGAAAAACAGCCCACGTGTTGGCCCGCAAACGACGCGACTCGCGCTCTGCTCAATCGCGTCAATTGCAGTACGCTCTACGCCTCCCCTTCACGAACACAAAGATGGAGTTTCGACGATGCGATACAACCAGCTAGGCCGTACAGGTGTGTTTGTTTCAGAACTGTGTCTGGGCACGATGACCTTCGGCGGCGGCGACGGCATCTGGAAACAGATCGGCGATCTGCAGCAGGGCGACGCGGAACGGCTGGTCGGCCGGGCGCTCGACGCGGGCATCAATTTCATCGACACGGCCGACGTCTACGCGGACGGCCTGTCCGAACAGATCACGGGCCAGGCGTTGAAGAACCTCAAGGTGCCGCGCGACAAGGTCGTGGTGGCGACCAAGGTCTTCGGCCCGACCGGCGAGTTTCCGAATGCACGGGGCGCATCGCGTTACCACATCATCGACGGCGTGAAGGCGAGCTTGAAGCGTTTGCAACTCGATCACGTGGATCTGTACCAGATCCACGGCTTCGACCCGGCCACGCCAATCGAAGAGACCGTGCGCGCGCTCGATACGCTGGTGCAGCACGGTCACGTACGTTATGTGGGCGTGTCGAACTGGGCCGCGTGGCAGATCGTGAAAGCGCTCGGCATCGCGGAGCGCCTCGGGCTCGCCCGCTTCGACACGCTGCAGGCGTATTACACGCTCGCGGGCCGGGACCTCGAACGCGAACTCGTGCCGATGCTCCGGAGCGAGGGCCTTGGGCTAATGGTATGGAGTCCGCTCGCGGGCGGACTGCTGAGCGGCAAATATGGACGCGAGCAGCAGGGCGAGGCGGGCAGCCGGCGCACGAGTTTCGATTTTCCGCCGGTCAATCGCGAGCGGGCGTATGACTGTATCGACGTGATGCGCGAGATCGCGACGGCGAAGCAGGTGTCGGTGGCGCAGATCGCGCTCGCGTGGCTGCTGCACCAGCGCGTGGTGAGTTCGGTGATCGTCGGCGCGAAGCGGGTCGAGCAACTCGATGACAACATCGCGGCCACGAAAGTGACGCTCAGCGCAGAAGAACTGGCGAAGCTCGATCAGGTCAGCGTGCTGCCCGCGGAATATCCGGGGTGGATGCTGGAGCGTCAGGGGGAAGCGCGTCGTACGCAGTTGGCGCAGACGCGGCAGGCGGGGTGATTGTGGCGCGAGTGGCAAGGGGCGCACGGTATCTGTTCGACTCGCCGTGCGCCGCCTGACGGTTGCGCGAGCATAGGCTGCTTCGACGCGACGCGACGCGCGCCGCGCTGACCGCAACACGCTGCGGCCAGTGCGGGGCGGCTCGCGGCACCTGCCGCCGCTAATCAACCGGCCACTTCATTTCCCTTATTCGCGTCAGCCGTGTATGCAGCCACGGCGTCCATCGTCCGGGCCGAATACACCATCGTCGCACCCGCGTTCATCGCAACCGCCACGCCGAGCGCTTCGGCGATTTCCTCGCGGGTCGCGCCGTGCTTCAACGCTTCAGCCGTGTGCACGGTAATACAACCGTCACAACGCAGGCTGACCGCCACCGCGAGCGAAATCAGCTCGCGCATTTTGGCGCCGAGCAGATCGGCTTTCTGGCCGGCGCTCGACATCGTCTGATAGGCCCTCACGGTATCCGGCGACAGTCTCGCAATCTCGCCGATGCGGCCGAACAGTGCTTTGCGGTAATCGATCCAGTTCAACATGGCAGTGCTCCTTTGTGTGCTGCGAGTCGGCGGGCGCCGGCGTCGTGGGACACAGTATTGCGCTGCGCCGCGATATCCTGAATACTCGCTGAGCTCAACTTTTAGCGCCCACGTCTCATGGACACGCTCAGCCGCCTGATCGACCTTGCGAGGCCGCAAGCCAGCCTCGATCTGCGCTGCCTGCTCTCCGGCGCGTTCGACGTCGATCATGCGCCGATGGAAGCGGGCATCGCGCCGTTTCATGTGGTGCTTGGCGGCGCATGCCTGATCGAAACTGCCGAGGGCGCGCAGGTGCGATTGCAGGCCGGTGATTTCATGCTGTTCCCGCGCGGCGCCGCGCATCGCGTGCGCGATGTGCAGCGCTCGGACGGCGGCGCGCCGCTGACGCTGGGTCACGACGGCATGCTGCCTTTGCGCCGCAACGACGGCCGCGGCGCTGCGCGTCATAGCGAAAGCAGCAGCGAGGCCGATAAAAGCCGGCGCACGCGCGATGACAACGCTCCCCGCCTCAGCGAACCCGATGCCCGCCGCCACGGTCGCCAAATCAGTGCGCACCAACCCATCGAAACCCCCGGCGTCGATCTGCTCTGCGGCCGCTTCGTCTATGCGCCCGGTTCATCCGCGTTGCTGCTGAACGCGCTGCCTGACCCGTTTCACGTATCGCTGGGCGGCGCGCCGACTGTTGGCGCCTTGCAAGCCGTGGTCGGCGTGATGCGCGAGGAAGCGTCGCGTCGTCAGCCGGGCGCGCTCGCGATCGTGACCGCCCTGAGCCAGGCGCTGTTCGCGATGGCGTTGCGCGTGTATGGCGAGCGCAACGCAGCCAGCGCCGGCGTGCTGGCGCTGCTTGCCGACGCGCGCCTCGGGGCATCGGTACAGGGCATGATGAGTGCACCCGAACGCGCATGGACAATTGCCGAACTCGGCGAGCTCGCGGCGATGTCCCGCGCGACCTTCGCGCGCCGCTTCAACGAACGCGCGGGCGTGACCGTGATGGACTTCCTCACGCGGATTCGCATGACCATCGCGTGCGATTTGCTGCGGCGCACGCAACGCAGTGCGGCGGAGATCGGCGAAGCGGTCGGCTATCAGTCCGAAGCCGCGTTCGGCAAGGCGTTTGCGCAGAGTGTCGGCGTGACGCCGGGCCGTTACCGGCGTCGGCCGCATGAGCCGCATGAGGCGCAGGGCGACGGGCAGGAAGGCTAGCGCGGCGCGTCGGGATTGCCGAGCCAGCGCTGCTCGATGCGCGCCATCAGCCAGGCGACCAGCAGCGCGCAAATCGTGCCGATCGTCACTTCGCCGAGCCGCAGCAACGCGGTGTTCCACGCGGGCCCCATGCCCGGCACCAGCAGCATGATGGTCGCGGTGATGCCGCCCAGCCGCGCCGCGCTGCCTACGTTCACGATCCAGCAGATCACGATCGCCGCCGCCACCGTCGCTGCATAGGCGGCGAAGTGTCCCTGCCCGAGCAAGGCGCCGGCGAGACCGCAGATGCCGCCGACCATCGCGCCGATAAATTGATCTCGCGACAGCTTGCGGGTGTCGATATAACTATGCTGGCTCACCGCGATCGCGGTAATCGCGGCCCAGAACGCCTGCTCGGTATGCAACGCGCGGCCGATCCCGAAAGCGAGGCTTGCGCCCGCGACAGCCTGCACGGCCATGAAGCCGCCTTCGATCAGCCGGTCGCCGAGCGGCAGCGTCTTGAGGAAAGCGAACAGCGAGTTGGCCGCGCTTGCCCGTGCGGTGCGTCGTGAGTCGTCGGGTGGAGTCATCGAAGGGGAGCGTCTCGCCGTGGCATGAAGGTCCCGTATTCTAGCGACTCCCATGTCAGGGCGAGCGGATCGCGCCGCGCAATCAAAGCTGTCGCTTCCATGACTATTTCTCGCCGCTGCGCAACCGGTGATACCAGTTCATCAACGGCGTCGCCGACACGCCGTGGATCACCACCGACGCCGCGATCACCGCGAGCGTGAGCGGCATCAGCGGCATGACGTCGTCGGCCGAGCCGTGTTCGATCGCGAACGCAAGGTAGTAAAACGAACCAATGCCGCGTATGCCGAACCAGCTCATCAGACGCCGCTGCGCGGGCGTCGCGCTCGAGCCGAGCAAGGAAAGCTCCACCGACACCGGCCGCACGATCACGAACAGCGCGACGCACAACGCGGCCGTCTGCCAGGTGAAAAGCGTCGGGTGCAGAGTGGCCAGCACGTTGCCGACCATCGCCATCACGGCCACCTCGGCGATGCTTTCGAGTTCGATCGTGAAGCCGAGCACCGACTCCGTGATATACGCGTGCGCTTTGCTCGGATTGGCCGCGGTCGCGTCGACGTTTTCGGCATCGACCGTGCCGAGCCTTTGACGCGGCGACTGACCGCCACTCGCGCGGTGTTCGACGCGGCGCATCGCGACGCCCGCGGCGAATACCGCAAGAAAGCCATACGTGTGCGCGAGTTGCGCGGCGCCGAACGACAGCTCGATCAGACCTAGCGCGAAAAAGCCTTCGAGACCGAGCGCCTGTGCGTGACGGGTGCGCAGCCAGGCCACCGCGTGTGTGGTCGCCCAGCCGAGTGCGCCGCCGATCGCGATCGCGCCCGCCACGCCCCACACCATGCCGGCTGCGAGCTTCAGGTTCAGCAGCTCGGCGCCCTGACCGGCGGGTGCCGCGCAGAGTGCGAGGCCGAGCATCGCGAAGGGCAGCGCGATGCCGTCGTTCAGACCGCCTTCGCCGGACAGCGCAAAGCGCAGCAGGTCATGATCGCCAGGATTGTGGACCTGCACGTCGTGCGCGAGCACCGGATCGGTGGGCGCGAGAATCGACGCGAGCAGCAGCGCGGGGCCCCAGTCGAGATGCAGAACGTACACGCCGAACAGCATGAGCAGGGGAATGGTCGCCAGCATCGCAAGGAAGCCGAGGCGCAGCGGCACGGTCCACAGCCTTTCCAGTACGCCGAGGCGCAGGCGCAAGCCGATCGCGAACAGCGAGACCAGCAGCGCGACTTCGGTGATGGTGCGCAGCAGCTGCGCGTCGGCGACCATATCGAGGCGCAACAGCGCGATGCCGGGCAGCCCGAGCACGTAGCCGATCGCGAGGTAGAACATCGCGGCGCTGACCGGCAGGCGCCGCAGGGTCGTTGCCGCGAGGCCCATGAACACGAGCACGGCGCCGACGATGAGGAACCACAAAGTTTCGCGCATGAGTTTCCGTGAGGGCCGGCATGCGTGTTCCGCGCGAGGTCGGAGGCAGGCTGCCGGCCGGATGAAAAGAGGCGTGCGTGCGGATGCGCTATGCGCTATGTCAAGGCGCGCGGCCGAACGCTTCGCGCAGTTTGCGCTTGGCCTGCTGTAACGTCGCGCGGCGCGTTTTCGGCAGATTCTTGCCGGCGCGATTGATGTAGAAGTTGAGCATCGACATCGCCGATTGGTATGGCGTGCCCTTGCGCCGCCTGCTCTGCGTCGACGAACGCTTGAGCGACTGCGCGATCGACTCGGCGCTGCCGCTTTTGAAAATGTCGTGTTCGATATCCATTGCGTCGCTCGTCTCCATCACATGATGCGACCACTTGCGCGAGTTGTGGACACCCGACTTCGCAGCCTTCGCGCGATGCGCGGCATGCGCCTGGGCATGCCGCTGACGGGGCGGGCGTCCCGACCTGCCGCGTGGGACCGGGCGTTTCGTTTTACTGGTGGCTTTGCGCGCTGCCATGAGCTGTGCCTCTGGGCGGACGGTTTGAATGCCTGGATCGCGGTGTCGTACGCCTGCGCGTCTTCACCCGTTCCGGAGCGTGTGCAGTGAATTCGCGCCGGCAGCCATGTTCGTGGCAGGCCGGCGCGGTGAGACGAGGTGGGCGCGCGCAACGCGGGGCGCAGGGCACCCGATTGCGCGCGCGCCGCGCGAGGCCGTGCTTACAGCTTCAGGCCGCCGGCTTCGGGCGCATCCGACGAACCCGGAGGAATCGCGCCGGTGCCGAGATCGTCGCGAAGCTCGTAGCGATCGCGGCTCCAGTACGGCTCGCTGCCGTAGTACTGATGCACGGACGTGGCCCAGGTTTGGTCCGCCATCGACGGCCAGTGATCCTTGTCGAAGCCCGGGGCGTTTCGCACGCCTTCGGCGGTCATGCTCAGCACGAAGCATTTCTGGTCGGTGTCGAGCGTCAATGCCCCCCACGGAATGGCCAGCAGCTTGTCGCCGATGCCGAGGAAGCCGCCGCTCGAGAGCACCGCATAAGCGACCCTTCCCGAGCCGACGTCGAGCATGATGTCCTTGATCTTGCCGATATCCTCGCCGTCGCTGCTGATCACCTTGTTGCCGTCGAGCGTGGCCGCAGCCATCACGTCCGGGCCGGGGCCTTCCGCGGTTGCGCGGCCCTTGCCGACGATGCCGGCGCCTTGGGTTTGCGATTGGTTGAGCATAATGTGACTCCTCTGATAGTGGATGCATTGAGGATGAGCAACGCGCGTTCCTTCGCTTCGATCGAGATCAAAACGTGCGCGTGCAGCCCGCACGTAAAGGTTGCGCGCGCGGTCGAAATTATTTCGACGGCGGATACCGGAAGAGAAAAAGCATGAACGCGTCGAGCGGCTGCCAGTTCGCGCGGTCTTTGCTCCAGTCTTTCGACGCATGGCGCATCAAAACGTACGATCCTCAACGCGCCGCCCGCTTCGCTTCACGCGCAACCTCCGTCGCCTGCATACTCGTCGTGCGACGCGCGGTGCGTTCCCCAGACTTCGCCTTCACCTTCTCAGCCGCGTCCTTGCGTACCACGCGCGACTTTTTCAACAAACTCGTGAGCGAGCCATCGATGCTGTCGGCCACCGCCGATTCACGCGTCTTGCGGCCCTTCGCTCCAGCCTGGCGCGCCAGCCTCGCCGCACGCTTCTCGGCGTGAGCGAGCAACGCCGCGAACGCCACTTCGTCCACTCTCAATCCGCGCCGCGAGCGTCCGGGCGGCAAGCTCTGCAATTCATCCGCCTCGAACGCGCTGATGACGGTCGGGTGAATGTAGCAACGCCGGCACACGGCCGGCGTGTTGCGAAGCAACACCGCCACCTCCTTGACGGTCGCGACGAGATGTTGGCGCGCTTCTGCCGCGCTACTGCAGATCAGCCGCCGCAACGCGGCGAGCGCATAGACGCTGCCCGCCCACGTCCGATAGTCCTTCGCGGTGAAGTCCCCATCGCTCGCGCGGCGCAGATAGTCGTTGATGTCCGCCGAGCCGACGGTGCGGCGCGTGCCGTCCTCGTCGAGATACTGGAACAGATCGTGGCCGGGCAGTTCGG
>NZ_NPIH01000171.1 GCF_012275575.1 Paraburkholderia sp. SG-MS1
GTCTCGTGTCGCCTGCTGAGCGGCTCACGCGGCAACGCACGCATCTGCAGCAACTGAGTGTGCGGCTCGCGTCGGCCGGCGCGCGTCCGGTGCGTGACGCGCGAGCGCGTTTTTCGCTACTGCAGATGCGCTGGCAGCGTTGGCGTCCGGATCTCGCCGCGCAGCGGACGAAGCTCGGCAATCTTGCGCAACGTCTGGACGCGGCCTTGGTGCGCCAGCATGAGCGCCGGGTCGCGCGCATCGACACGCTAGCCGTACGGCTCGAACTTCTGAGTCCGCAGCGCACGCTGGAACGCGGTTATGCCGCGATGATCGACGCGCAGAGCGGGCGCGCGGTGCGCGCGCCGTCGTCGTTGCGACCGGGGCGGCGCCTGACCGTCCATCTCGCCGAAGGCTCGGCAGACATCGCACTGGCCGACGTGCAAGCGCGTCTCACCGACGGTTTCTGACACTTCGCCGACACGCGCGACAGCCGGCCTTGCAGCGTGCGGAAGAGCCGGGCACGCGCCATGCGATCACACGGGTGACGCTGCGCGCGCGGCCTCTTTTCCGCTGCCGGGCGTAAAGTCCGTTGGTTTGCGGGGTTATTCCAACTCGCCTACAATCGAGTGCTCTCAAGCGTTATCCGCAGACTCCCCCACAACAGATACAGACAGAAGGAAAGCACCATGGAACATACGCTCCCGCCGCTGCCGTTCGCGAAAAACGCACTCGCTCCGCACATGTCGGAAGAGACGCTCGAGTTTCACTACGGCAAGCATCACCAGACCTATGTGACCAACCTGAACAATCTGATCAAGGGCACGGAGTTCGAAAACCTGTCGCTGGAAGAGATCGTCAAGAAGTCGTCGGGTGGCGTGTTCAACAACTCGGCTCAAGTGTGGAATCACACGTTCTTCTGGAACAGCCTCTCGCCGCAAGGTGGCGGTGCACCGACCGGTGCGCTGGCTGACGCGATCAACGCCAAGTGGGGTTCGTTCGACAAGTTCAAGGAAGAATTCGCGAAGACCGCAGTTGGCACGTTCGGCTCGGGCTGGGCATGGCTCGTGAAGAAGGCTGACGGTTCGCTCGACCTCGTGTCGACGAGCAACGCCGCTACACCGCTGACCACGGATGCCAAAGCACTGCTGACGATCGACGTGTGGGAACACGCGTACTACATCGACTACCGCAATGCGCGTCCGAAGTTCGTCGAAGCGTACTGGAACATCGTCAACTGGGAATTCGCGTCGAAGAACTTCGCCTGAGATTGCCTGTTGTCGCGTGACGGTAAGGATCGTATCGCTGCCCGGATTCGGTGAATTCGATAACGTCATAGCATTGGCAACTGTTGCAAAAAGTAAGAGAGCCCTCCGGTGTGAGGGCTTTTCTTTTTCTCGGGCGTTGGAATGACTGAGAGGGCGTGCTCGATCAAAGGAGCGTCAACGCCCGCTCGGTAATTGACTGATTTCGGCGATCGTTAATTTAACCAGCGCGATTGCCACTTTCAAGCCTCCGCTGAAAACGTGTTTTTGTCACAGTGACTAACGGCGACGCAGCGCCTCAACGAGGTGCATCACATGAGTCTTTCCGGCCTTGCGAAAACTCGATGCTCCCCTGCCGCCATCCGAATTGCTTGACATATGTCAATGCCGATGGCCGCGAGCGCCGCCAGACGTCCCACCGAACTCGCGGGCGCGGGATGTGGCGGCGGATGGTTCACGGACTGAAAATTCTGCGCGATGGCCGCGCTCGACAAGGTCGTGGCCGGCTGCTGGGTCGCATCAGCGGGCAGGTTCGAGTCCACTGCGCGAAGACGGACGATGCACCCACGGCGCAAGCCATGTCCACGGCCAAAGCCAGACGGTTTATTGAGTCATCCTTCCTTTTGTGGACACGCAACGATAGCCGCACGCCGCGACAGCGCGTATAGTCAAGCCCCGCGCGTCCCCGGGACCGAGTCTTGCGGAAGCTGATATGCGCGCTCGCGTGCACACGAATCCAGGCGGTCCAATGCGAAATTTGATTGCCGCGCGCTAACAAGCGTGACCCGATTTGACGCCGGCGACGCCGTGCACGATGTGAGGCACCTTTAGATTCACCGGCCGCGGCGCACGGCTTGGCGAAAACTTTCTGTAACTATCCGGTAACCATGGATCGCGCCGATTGGCTTAACGTCTGAATTCCCATATTCGAAACGCACTGCATGATGTTCAGCACTCAATCGATAAGTATGGCGATACCCACCGCCATTGTTGCACTCGCACTCGGCGGGTGCGCGGTGATGCCGCCTAGCGGCCCGAGCATTGTCGCGCTGCCGCACAGCGGCGAATCGCTCGAGCAGTTCCAGCAGAACGACTATGCGTGCCGCGACTACGCGAATCGTTCCACCAACTCGTCCGGGGCGGCGCAGGCGGCCACCACGAATAGCGTGAACAGCGCGGCGCTGGGCACTTTCGGCGGCGCGGCGGTCGGCGCGCTGCTCGGTGCGGCGGCCGGCAATGCAGGCGCGGGCGCTGCGATTGGGGCGGGCAGCGGACTGCTGATCGGCGGCGCGAACGGCGCCAACAGCGCGGAGTATTCCGCAGCCGGCTTACAGGCGCACTATGACGCCGCTTACGCGCAGTGCATGACCTCGAAGGGTGACACGATCGCGCAGCCTCGACCTTATTACGCCGCGCCGCAACCGGTATATGTCGCGCCGCAACCATACTATGCGCCACCGCCGGGGTACGTCGCACCGCCGCCGGTGATGTATGCACCTTATCCGTACTACTGAACTCGTTGTGCCGGGTGTTATTGACGGTGGTTCGACGGCACCTTCAGCCGTTGACACCGACTGTCTTCAACGGTGACGATGCCAGGCGGTCACCGCTCCCAGATCTCGCGATTTCTGTTGTAAAGACGCGGTCCGCTTTCGTGCACTCGACGCGCGGAGCGGTCGCGCACCGAGCGACGGCGCGGCGAAGAGGCAGAGACCGCAAGCCGCTCTTCGATCCGGGTATGAGACAGCGAGTGTGTGCGTGGCTCGTCGGGATATCTGCGTTGCAAAGCCCCTGCTCATTATGAGCAGGGGCTTGTGCGTAACACACAGGATGTTCCATTGCATCCGCGCTTACTCCGTGTCGCTCGTCGCCGCTGTCTTACGTGGACGACGGCTACGCGGCGCGGCCTTGCGCGCCGCCTTCCGCGCGGCCACGGGAGCTTGCTCGGTGTCCGAAACCGGTGCTCGCGCTTCAGCTGGCGCGGCGATCTCGGGTACGTCATCGATCGTTCGCAGCGTGCTTTTCTTTGCTTTCTTCGCGGCGGTCTTGCGCGGCGCGCGTGTCTTGCGACGCTCCGTCTGATTGCCGTCCGCTTCCGGGGTGTCTTCATTGCCGCCGACCGCATCCGGCGCTGCAGCGTTGCGCGGCGGTTCCACCAAAGTGGCTTCTGGCGTGGCTTCCGGCCGTTCCACATGTGGCGCACTGGCCAACGGCGCCTGATGCTGCACTGGCTCGCCTGCCTGTGGCTCGTCCTCCCACGCTTGCGCGTGACCTGCTTGCTCAACGGTGGCTCGCTCTTCCTGAGCGGTTTCTTGCTGGCCACGTGCCGACTTGCGATTGCCCCGGCCCCTGCGACGCGACTCGTGCTTGCCCGCTGGCTCGATAACAGCACCCGACGTTTCAGCAACCTGCGTCTCATACAACTGTTCGGCCGATTCTGATTCGCCAGGCTCATTCACGCTTTCGCCGGCCGCGCCCGCCGCCGTGCTGCGATACACGTACGCCCCGGACTTTTCATCGCGGCCAAATTCGAGCAGTCCACGCGCATGCGCTTCTTCCAGCAGATTGCCGAACGCGCGAAAACCGTAGTACGTCTCGTTGAAATCCGGTTTGCGGCGCTTGATTGCGTTCTTCAATACCGATGCCCAGATCTTGCCGCTGTCGCCACGTTCGGACGCGAGCGCATCGAAGGTTTGCACCGCGATTTCGACTGCCTTTGTACGGCGTTTTTCCAGGTCTTCCTTCTGCCGGCTCTTTTCTTCATCGGGCGCGCGTTTGGCCGTCTGCTGAGCGTTTTGCTGCGGGCGTGCCGACTCGCGCTTCGCGACCGCACGCTGACTTTCGCGCACGAGGTCGTCGTAAAAGAAGAACTCGTCGCAGTTAGCGATCAGCAGGTCGGACGTGGATTGCTGTACGCCAACGCCGATCACCTGCTTGGCGTTCTCCCGCAGCTTCGACACCAGTGGCGAAAAATCCGAATCGCCACTGATGATGACGAACGTATTGACGTGCGATTTCGTATAGCAAAGGTCGAGCGCGTCGACCACGAGCCGGATATCCGCGGAATTCTTGCCCGATTGGCGCACGTGCGGAATCTCGATCAACTCGAAATTGGCCTCATGCATCGCGCCTTTGAAGCTCTTGTAGCGATCCCAGTCGCAATACGCCTTCTTGACGACAATGCTGCCCTTGAGCAGCAGACGTTCGAGCACCAGCTTGATATCGAACTTGTCGTACTTTGCGTCGCGCACGCCGAGCGCGACGTTCTCGAAGTCGCAGAAGAGCGCCATGCTGACGTTTTCGTTGGATGACGCCATGTATATCTCCATTGAAGCGATCGTCGAATTCGACGATCGCGACCATGATAGCGATTCCAGCGAAGGTGAGCAGCTTTTGTGTTCTCGCCGCACCGACGGCGACAGTAAAAACGAGGGCGCACGAGCGGTCAGGGCGGACGCCAGGCCCCTGCTTGTGTAACGAGGAGCGCGCGTGGTGTTCGATCGAGTTGAGCGCAAAGGATTAATGGCGATTGAGTTTGGGTGTATGAATTGGACAGTTGCTCTGCGCGCTCGGGCCGGCTGTGAACGGGGCGCCTTCATCCTGGCGGAAATGCGAGAGGACGCCGAATAAGTTTTGACTCTGGAAGTGTTGGATGAAAGCCGGAAGGGTAACGGGTTGGCGCCGCTACATGTCATGCCGCCGTACCATTTCGCCCAGCCCTGCGCGCGTTTCCAGCACGCTGTCGATCAAGCCATACCCCTTGGCTTCATGCGCCGACATGAAATTGTCGCGGTCCGTGTCGCGCACGATTTCCTCGATGCTGCGCCCCGTGCGCTCGGCCGTGATGGCGTTCAGACGCGCTCGCAGATACAGCACTTCCTTCGCCTGAATCTCGACGTCCGCCGCCGTGCCCTGGCTGCCGCCGGAGGGCTGGTGAATCATGATGCGCGCGTTCGGCAACGCATACCGCTTGCCGCGCTGGCCGGCGCTCAGCAGGAACGTTCCCATGCTCGCGGCAAAGCCGGTACACAACGTCGACACCTCGGGCATGATGAACTGCATGGTGTCGTATATCGCGAGGCCGTCGTACACGGAGCCGCCCGGCGAGTTGATATAAAAGGAAATATCCTTGTCGGGATTTTCGGATTCCAGAAACAGCAACTGGGCGACAATCAGACTGGCTGACTGTTCGTTGACCGGCCCGACCAGAAACACGATGCGCTCGCGCAGCAAGCGGGAGTAGATGTCGTAGGCACGCTCGCCGCGCCCCGATTGTTCAATCACAGTGGGAACGAGGCCGAGACCGGTGACGGATGGATGGGGCGAGTGCATAGGTGTCCTGTAATTGGCGGTGCGGCACGGATAGCCGATGATGCCGATTGCGGCCGGTTCACAAACCGCGCGCCACGCGCCGGTTGTTGCTCATTTGACGATGCAGCCCGTGGCCGCGTGACAGGAATATTTTTGCGCCGTGCTGTCACATCGGCATGTGCTCGGGCGTCAAGCTGGAAAGAATGCAGACTATGGCGAGCGCCTCGACAATCCCGCAGGCAAGTGAGGCGCGCATTTTCACCACGCACGATCCGGAGGTCTACGTATGACGGAACAAGGAATCAATAAGGCATCCAGTTTCGAGGCCGTGCGCGCCCGCCTGCTCGCGCTGGCGTACCGGATGCTCGGCAGCCGCGCCGAAGCGGAAGACGTGGTGCAGGACGTCTGGCTCAAATGGCAGCTGGCAGATACGCGCGCGGTGCAAACGCCGGCCGCCTGGCTCACCACGATCGTCACGCGCACGGCGATCGACCGCCTGCGGCACGTGCAACGCGAACGCTTGCAAGCTGCGGGCTGGCTGCCGGAACCGTGGCTTGACGAGATGGCGCCGTCGGCGGAAGAACTCGCGTTGCGGGCGGCGGAAATGTCCTACGGCGTGATGCTGCTGCTCGAACGCCTGAAGCCCGACGAACGCGCGGCGTTCGTGTTGCACGAGGCCTTCGATTGCGACTATGCGGAGATTGGAAAAATTCTCGAGCGCACACCGGCGAGTTGCCGGCAGATCGTCCACCGGGCCAAGGCGCGTTTGCAGCGCGCGGGTGCGCCGTTGGAGCGGACCGACCCTGTCGCGCATGCGCGCATCGTCGAGCGTTTGCGCACGGCGCTCGAGGCGCAGGATCGGACCGGACTGCTGCGGCTCTTCAGCGACACACCTGACGTTGTCAGCGACGCGCCCGTGTGTGCGCCTGTACGCGCACGCGAGCCGGCACCGGCAGAGTGGGTGGACACGGTCACGTCGCTCGCGCAGCAGGCGAGCAATGCCGAGGTGGTGTCGATCGAAGGAAACATGTGTGTCGCCCTGTTCTTGGAAGGCGACGTCGTCGGCGTGCTCGACGTGTGGACAAACGGCGTGGCGGATGGCTCGACAAAGATCATCGCACTGCGCATCGTGACCAGCGCCACGCGTTTGCAAGCTGCCAACCGGGTGCTGGGCCGTGCCGCCGTCGCGCAGTTGCTCTCGCGCATCCGGCGGTACGCGGCGCCTTCAGTTGCGATGCGCCGCGAGTTCCCAGTTGATATCGACGCATAGCACCTGTGTGCCATGCGGCGTATGCGCCGCGATTGAGGCGGTGACACAGAGATGCGCTTCGTTGATCGACAGATAAGGCGGCGTGAGATGCACCTGGCCGGGCACGCGCATCGCCTGGATAAAGTACGGCCGGCGTTCCCAACTAGCGCCTTCCGAATGCAACAGCGGCCGGAAGCGCTTCGCGCGTTGCGACGTGCGCCCGGGCGGCAGCACGTTGTCGCCGATCTGCCGACCCGAACCGTCGAGCACGAAGCAGCGCGCGGTTTCTCCGAGCAACAGCAATGGGGCGGTGGCGTGAGCGATCGACTCACCGGCCATCAGTTGTGCGGCGGCTGTCTCCAGCGCCGTGACGTAGGGTGCGAGCCGCGCGGATTGTGCGCGTTGGCGTGCGGTGACGCGCTCGCGCAACGCGGCCGAGAGCGAGTCCATCAGACCGGCGGCGGCTTGCGGCTTGACCGGCTCGACGCTCGGGCCCGCGAAGAACGCGCCTTGCACGAAGTCCACGTTGCATTCGAGCGCGATCAATGCGTCGCGCTCGGTGCTTAGGCCGCCCATCAGCACCAGTTGCCCAGACTCGTGCAGCAGCGAGACGAGGCCCGGCAGCACGCGTTCGATATGCGAGTGCTCGCTGGCTTGCGCGAGGATGCAACGGTCGAGTGTGACGATGTCCGGACGCAGATTCCACACGCGGTCGATGTTCGAATGTTTCGCGCCGAAACCGTCGAGCGCGATCAGGAAACCGGATTTGCGCAACGAGTCGATGATTTCGGCAAAGCGCGTGGTTTCCCCGCCGGCCTGTTCGGACACTTCGAGCACCACACGTTGCGGCGGCAGGCCGAGCGCCTTGAGGCCCGCCAGCAACGCATCGCCGTAGCTGGTGTCCATCAGTGCGGCCGGGTGCAGGCTCAGGAAGAGCCACTCATCGTGGCTGTCGAACGCGTTGAAGTTGCCGAGATGTAGCGATTCGGCCAACCGGCCGAGCTCCAGCAGATCGCCGCGCCGCGCGGCCTGTGTGAAAACCTCGTGGGAAGGCACTTGCTGCGCATGTTCGTCGTGTGCCCGCAGCGACGCATGGTAGCCGATCGCGCGCCGGTGCGACACCGAGAAGACCGGCTGAAACACGCTGAAGACGGTGTAGCCGCCATACAGGACGGTGCGCCGGGAGCCTTCGTCGCCGGCCATCGGGCGCGGCGGCTGGAAGCCGGGAGGATCGAGTTCGATCATGCTCATCATGTCGGTCGTATGGAGTTGGCGGCGCGCTGCGGCTCGTGACGAATACGCGCGCAAAACGAGAGTTTACAGGATAGGCGAGCAAGAACTATGCGCATGCGCAAACTCAGCCTGCGCGTGTCGCAGCCACGTTCTGATAAGACGATTGTGCGCCAGCGCGGGTGCGAACGCGGCGCGTCGCACTTCGCTGGTGCGGGTTGCGCCCCGTTGCGGGTCGGCGACGGGCGCGATGCATGTCACGTCCGCTCTGACGGATCGGTCTTTTTCGCTGGCGTGCGGATGTCCGGCGAAAGTTGCGCGAAGATCCACGACGAGCAGGCGGTGATGATGCCGACACACAGGAACGTCGCATGAAACGCGGGTAGCGAGTTGATCGCGGTCACCCGCTGCAACAGGCCGGTGAAGGTCGCGAGCAGGGCGCCGGCAACGGTCACGCCGAGACTCATCGACAGCATCTGAACGAGCGAAAACAGGCTGTTGCCGCTGCTCGCACCGCCAGTGCCCAGGTCCTTGAGCGTCAGCGTGTTCATCGCGGTGAACTGTATCGAGTTGACGGCACCGAAGACTGCCAGTTGCACGAGCCGCAGCCACAGCGGCTGATTCGCGCTGGTCAGTGCGAAACTCGCCATGACCAGGCCAACCAGTACCGTGTTGACGATCAACACGCGCCGGTAGCTGTATTGAACGATCAGCTTCGTCACGAGGCGTTTGGATGCCATGCCCGCTGCGGCCACCGGCAGCATCATCAGGCCGGCTTCGAATGCGCTGTACCCGAGGCTCACCTGCAACAGCAGAGGGATCAGGTAGGGCATCGAACCGCTGCCGATCCGGGCGAACAGATTGCCGAGCAGGCCGACGCTGAACGTGTGGATCTTGAAAAGGTCGAGCGGGAAGATGGGCGCGGGTTCGCGCACTGCATGCAACGCGTAGGCGACGAAACAGGCGAGGCTCAGGATCAGCAGCACCAGCACCGTTGCGTGCTGAATGCCGAACTCGGTGCGCCCGTCGAGCGCGAAGGAAATTGCCACCATGCCGACGATTAGCAGCAGGTAGCCTTTCATGTCGAACTTGCCGGTGTGTTCGTTGCGGCTATCCGGCATGAAGATGAATGTGGCGATGCAGCCCACGATCCCCACCGGTACGTTGATCAGAAAGATCCAGTGCCAGGAAGCGATTTTCACGAGCCAGCCGCCGAGCGTAGGACCGATCAGCGGTCCGATCAGCCCAGGAATCGCGACGAACGACAGCGCCGCCAGGTAACGTTCCGCCGGAAAGGTGCGCAGCACAGCGAGTCGTCCGACCGGCAGCAGCATCGCGCCGCCCACGCCCTGCATGATGCGGAAGAACACCAGCTGATTCAGCGTGTGCGCGTTCGCGCACAGCAGCGAGCCGACCGCGAACACGAGGATCGCGCTGAAGAACACGCGCCGCGTGCCGAGTTTGTCCGCGAGCCAGCCGGACACCGGAATCATCACCGCCATCGTCAGTGAATAGGCGATCACTACCGATTGCATGCGCAGCGGCAACTCGCCGAGGCTCGTCGCCATCGCGGGGAGCGCGGTGTTGACGATGGTCGAGTCGAGCGTCTGCATGAAGAAGCCGGTGGCGACGAGCCACAGCATCACGGTGAGGGAGCGGGCCGAAGGTCCCGAGGGGGCGTTGACAGCGGAGGCGGGCGGAGTCGGCGTCGTGGACATGGAGGGCGGCTGGGCGCGCAGGACAGGCTGGGGACTCGCTATTCTAGGGAAAAGTCGAGTACAGCGCAGCCCAAGGAGGAGTGCGCGTGGTGGGCGCGAGGCGTTGAGACCTGGCCTCGGGACGTGGGAGGAGGCGGATGCTCAGGCCCCCTCCAGCGCCGCCGCCGCATGAAAAAACGCCTGCGCCCGCGGCTCATTACCAAACGCCACATGAATCCTGATCCACGGACTCGTCTCCATATTCGGCCGGAAGTAGCTGCCCGGCACCACCGTCACCCCAAGCGGCGCACCGCATGCCACCAGCCGTTCGGCATCGGCGACATGCGGCACGCGCGCCCACACGAACTTGCCACCCACCGGCTTTTCGAAAATCTCCCAGCCCGCGTCTTCGAGTGTCTGGATCGTCGAACCCAGCGCGTCACGCATGCGGCGACGCATGCGTTCCAGATATTTCCGATACGCGCCGCGCTCCAGCAGCGACACCGCGACCGCTTCCGCAAAGCGCGAGCAACCAATACTCGTCAGCATCTTGATGTCGACCAGATCCTTGATGATCGCATGGCTCGCCACCACGCAGCCGATCCGCAGCGACGACGAGAGTGTCTTCGACAGCCCACCCACGTAGATCACGTGTTCGAGTTGATCGAGGGTGGCGAGGCGGTCGGTGAGCTCGGTCTGGAAGTCGGCGTAAATGTCGTCCTCGATGATCGAGAAGCCATGCTCGCGCGCCAGCTGCAGCAGCCGGAAGGCCACTTGCGGCGCGACCGTGGTGCCGGTCGGGTTGTGGAACACGGTGTTGATGAACAGCAGCCTCGGCCGATGTGACTTCAGCTGCTCCTGCATGACGTCGAGGTCAGGACCGTTGCGAGTGCGCGGAATACCGATCAGCTTCACGCCGTGCAGCTTTAGCAGGCCGTACAGGTTGTAGTAGCCTGGGTCTTCGACAAAAATCGTATCGCCGGGCTTGAGCATGTAACGCATCAGCAGATCGAGCGCCTGGCTCGCGCCGTTGGTGATCAAAATCTGCGACGCGTCTGCCTGAATTCCCAACTGTCCAATGCGGCTTTGCAGATGCTCGCGCAAAGTCAGGTTGCCGAGCGGCGTCGCGTAATCGACCATGCTCTGCCGGTCGGTGCGCGACACGTGGCGGATCGCTTGCGCGAGGCTGTCCGTGTCACGCCAGCTTTCCGGGATGAAACCGCTGCCGAGCTTGAGCGTCTCGCCGGGATGGTTGAACTGCTGCAGTAAATGTCCCGATTCGTCTTCGGCGCGGCGCGGGTCCGAGGCACCCTGACAACGCGTCGCGACCGCTGACGGTCGGCGACATAAAAGCCGGAACCATGGCGCGAATCGACATAGCCGAGCGACACTAGCCGGTCATACGCCTCGATCACCGGAAACCGGCTCACGCCGAAGTCGGCGGCGAGCTGGCGGATCGACGGCAGCTTCGAGCCGGGATGCGCCGTGCGCGAGCGGATCCACGCGGTGACGCCTGCGACGATCTGCTCGGTGAGCGGCACGCCGTTATCGCGATCGAGCTGGATTTCGAGTTTCATGCGCTTGCTTCCTTCGAACCGGATGACGCGGTGCCTGGTGCGCCAACTGCCCAAGCGCCTGATTCACGACGCATCAGTCGCCCAACTGTCCGGTTTTTCGACTGAACAGTTCCACTGAAAGTGTTCGGAACTGTGCATGGGTATCCGATCATCGCACGTCAATAATCGGTACAACAGAAAAGTTCTTTGAAGGAGAGCGGCGATGCGTGAAGTGCGGATTTTCGAATTGGAACAGGGCGAACCCGTGGCGGCCTGGCGCGTCGCGCGTCCGTCGACCTTCAAGGTGCTCTCGGGCGAAATCTGGCTGACCGTCGAAGGCAGAAGCGAGGATCACTGGCTCGCTGCTGGCGAGTCAGTCGAGCTGCCGCGCCGGGCGCTCGCGTGGATCAGCGCGGGCCAGGGCGGCGCCCGCTTTTCACTGGCGAGCGGCTCCGAGCAGGTCGCGCCGAAGCCGGGGCTGAGTCTGCCTGTGTTCGGCCGCTTGCCTCGCTGGCTTGGCGTGGCCTGAGAACGCGTTGGCGAGCGTCGGCTGAGCCGTCGGTCGACCCGTTCCTCGATCCTCAGTCCAGGCCCGTCGCGTCATATTCGCCGATGTACCGCGCCCGCGGCCGGATCAACCGGCCATCGCGTGTCTGTTCCATCGCATGGGCGATCCAGCCGACCACCCGTCCCACCGCGAATAGCGTGAACGCGGCGCCGTCCGGCAGATCCAGCACGCGCTCGATCGCGGCGAGCGCGAAGTCGACGGTCGGCTCGGCGCCGGTCGTGTCACGCACCGTGCGCGCCAGCCGCAGCACGTCACCGAGCGGTGAGCGCGCTGGCGCGCAGTCGGCAAGCATCCGTAACAGCAGCCGTGCGCGCGGATCGCCATCCGGATAAAGCGGATGGCCGAAGCCCGACAGCACCGGCCCGTGCGCGCCGGCTTCGTCGCGCGTGAGGCGGTTCGCCAGATAGCGATCGAGATCGGGCGCGCGCGACGCTTCTTCGAGCAGCGCGGCGATCCGCACAGTCTCACCGCCATGACGCGGGCCGGCGAGCGCCGCGAGTCCTCCCGCCACCGCGCCGAACAGGTGCGTTCCCGTCGACGTGATACAGCGGACCGTGAAGGTCGACGCGTTCAGTTCGTGATCCGCGCAGGCGACCAGCGCCGCGCGTAGCAGCCCGGCCTGCGGCCGGTTGCGCACCTGCCACGCGCAAGCGAGCTGCCGGTGCAGCGCCTCGTTCGACGGCGCTGCCGAGATCATCGCGGCGGCCAGCAGCCGCATGACGGCGCAGGCGGTATCGAGTTGCGCATCGCGGCCGAGCGCCCACACGCGCGGCATTTGCGCAGCGGCGGCCGGCAGCAGCACGAGCGCGCGATCGAGCGGCGTGCTGTCGCTCCAAAGTTTGAGCCACGCGGCCCATTGCGCGGCAGCGAGCGGCACGGCGGGCGCCTCGGCGATGCGCCGCGCGCTGCATTCCCACAGCAAGGCCGCCATGTCCTCGAGCGACGCCGTGCGCGCCAGTTCCATCGCATCGTGGCCGCGATACAGCAGACGGCCGTCGGCGACCAGCGTGATCGACGATTCGAGCACCGGCACGCCCCAGTCCAGCACCTTCTGCGCGACCTTGCCGGCGCGCTTGCCGTCCGCCTTGCGACGTGCCAGGCGGCGCACCTCGGCGGCGGCGTAGAGCCGGTTCTTGCCTTGCGCATCCGGCGACGAACTCAGCATGCCGCGGCTCACGTACGCATATAGCGTAGGCAAGCTGATGCCGAGCGTGGCGGCGGCTTCGGTGGCGCTCAGGAAAGCGGTGGTTGGCATGGAAAAGCGGAGAAACCGAAGAAATCAATATATATTGATTATCATAATCAAGATTGATTGCGGGGGATCGGAATTCTAGACTCGGGTCACTTCGCGGTTCACTTCCACCTGCTCCGGTACGAACGCCATGACGCCCGAACTCGCTCTCAAACATATCTGGACCGTCGCCGGATGCGACCCGACTGCACTGCGCTCGGTGTCCCTAAGCGGTGCGGACCCCGGCTTGCCGTCGATTTATCGGGTGGGCAGTCTCGCGTCGGCGACCATCGCCGCGACCGGCCTCGCGGCGGCCGAATACTGGCGCTTGCGCACGGGCCGCCGGCAACATGTGTCGGTGCAGATGCGGCGCGCGCTGGCGGCGTTTCGCAGCGAACGCTATTTGCGCGTGGACGAAGGGCCGCCGCCTGCGCTACGCGATCCCGTCACGGGTTTCTACGAGACACGCGACGGCCGCTGGATTCAACTGCATACGAACTTCGCGCATCACCTTCAGGGCGTGCTGACGGTGCTCGGCTGCGGCAATGATCGCGCCGCCGTGGCCGCCGCCATTCGCGGCTGGGACGGCGCGACGCTCGATCAGACGCTCGCCGACGCGGGCCTGTGCGCCGCGTTGATCCGCACCCCCGACGAATGGGCCGCACTCGACGCGGCGAAAGCAATTGCGGGATTGCCGTTGTTCGAGATCGAGCGCATCGGCGATGCACCGGCCGAGCCGCCGCGCGCGAGCGGCGCGGACCGGCCGCTGGCGGGAGTGCGCGTGCTGGACCTGTCGCGCATCATCGCGGGGCCGGTGGCCGGGCGAGCGCTCGCGCATCATGGCGCGGACGTGTTGATGATCAACGGGCCGCATCTGCCGAACATCGCACCGCTGGTCATCGACAACGGACGCGGCAAGCGCTCGGCGCTCATCGATCTGCGCGACGCGGCCGGGCGCGAGACCTTGCGCGGCCTCGCCAGCGACGCCGACGTGTTTCTCCAGGCGTATCGTCCCGGGGCGCTGGCGGCGCGCGGCTTCGGTCCCGAAGAACTGGCGCGGCAGCGGCCGGGAATCGTGTATGTGTCGGTGTGCGCGTATGGGCACGAGGGACCTTGGGCGCAGCGTCGCGGGTTCGATAGCCTCGTGCAGTCTGCGAGCGGCATCGCCTTTGCCGAGCGGCAGGCGGCGGGCTGCGGTGAGCCGAAGCATCTGCCGTGTCAGGCGCTCGATCATGCAACCGGCTATCTGGCCGCGTTCGGCGCGATGGTCGCGTTGACGCGGCGTGCGAGCGAAGGCGGCAGCTGGCACGTGCGCCTCTCGCTCGCGCAAACGGGGCGGTGGTTGCAGTCTTTTGGGCAGATCCCCGACGGCTGGCGAACCCCCGATGTCACGCTCGACGACGTGCGGGATTGCGTCACGACCGTGCAGTCGGAGTTTGGCCGGGTGCTGGGGGTGCAGCCGGCCGAAGAGATGGAAAAGACGCCCGCTTTTTACGCGTTGCCGCCTGTGAGGGTCGGCGCGCACGAGGCCAGGTGGATGTGACGGCTATTTGGCGCTACTTGCGCAACTCCGCAACAAAATCGTAGTAATCGTTGCGGCAGTACGTGTCGGTCAATTCGATCGCCCGCTGATCGGCGGTATAGCCCACGCGGGTGATCAATAGCAGCGCCTCGTTCGGCGCGATGCTCATCTGTTGCGCGATCTCCTCGCTCGCGTTCACCGCGCGAAAATGCTGCAGTGCACGCACGATCGTCAGGCCGCGATTTTCCAGGAACGTGTACAGCGAATCGCCGATGGCTTGCGGGTCGGGAATCACTGCTGCCGGAAACGTGGAGTTCTCCACCGCCATCACGATGCCGTCGGCCAGCCGCAAGCGCCGCAAACGCGTCACCGCCGCGGCCGGCGACAGGCCAAGCTGAATCACCTCATCGCGATTGGCTGGCGAAATTTCGCGCGACAGCCATTTCGAACTCGGCGTGAAGCCGCGCCGCCGCAGCATTTCGCTAAAGCTCGACAGACGCGACAGCGGATCTTCGTAGCGCGGCGTGATGAAACTGCCCGCGCCCTGGGTGCGGCGAATCAATCCCTGTTCGACCAGCAACGCGATCGCTTTGCGCGAGGTGATCCGCGATACGCCGAGCGCTTCCGACAGGACGCGCTCGGAAGGCAGCGCTTCGCCGGCATTCCAGCGGTTTTCGTGGATGGCGCTACCGAGCTTGCGGGCAAGTTGCAGATAAAGCGGCGTGTCGTTTTCCGGGTCCGGGCGCAGGTCGCGCCAGCGGTCTTCCGAGGCAGAGGTCATGGGGCTCACGCAAGATAGGCAAGCGGCAATTCTATGACATCGGCGCGTCCCGTTATAGCGGGCTTTTGCCTGGGCCGCGGCCGCGGTCGTGTCGACCCGCTAAACTCGTCGCTATGATCTTTCGTAGGGGCGTCGCGTGCAGCCCGTGGCGCCGCTACATCGGTTTGCATCCAGACACTTCGAGGAGTTCGTATGACGAGCGATATCGCGAGCGTGAGCCTGCCCGACGGCGAACGCATCCCGGCACTGGGGCAGGGCACGTGGGAAATGGGCGAAGCACCGGCGCGGCGGGCGGCGGAAATCGCTGCGTTGCGCTGCGGCATCGAACTGGGCATGACGCTGATCGATACCGCGGAAATGTACGGCGACGGCGCGACCGAAACGCTGCTCGGCGAAGCGCTGGCCGGATTGCGAGACCAGGTGTTCCTGGTCAGCAAGGTCTATCCGCACAACGCCAGCCGGCGCGGCGTGATCGCCGCGTGCGAGCAGAGCCTGAAGCGTTTGAAAACGGACCGGCTCGATCTGTATTTGCTGCACTGGCGCGGCTCGGTGCCGCTCGCGGAAACCGTTCAGGCGTTCGAGGCGTTGCGCGCGGCGGGCAAGATCCGCCATTGGGGCGTCAGCAACTTCGACACCGACGACATGGAAGAGCTGCTTGCCGCGCCGGGCGGCGACGCGTGCGCGACCAATCAGATTCTCTACAACGTCGCGCGCCGCGGACCGGAATTCGATCTGCTGCCGTGGCTCGCCGCGCGCAAGATGCCGGCGATGGCGTACAGCCCGGTCGATCACGCGCGCTTGCCGAAACGCTCGCCGCTCGACGACATCGCCGACGCATGCGGCGTGTCGGTGTTCCAGGTGGCGCTCGCGTGGGTGTTGCTGAAGCCGGGCGTGTGCGCGATTCCGAAGGCAGGCCGCGTCGAGCACGTGCGCGACAACCATCGCGCATCGCAATTGCGGCTAAGCGCAGACGAGCTTGCCGCTCTCGACACGTATTTCAAACCGCCGCGCAGCAAGCGTGCGCTCGAGATGCTGTAATTAGGGAGCGCGCGGCCGCGAGCGCTTGTGGCACGGCGGCCCGCCGCACGGACGTGCTCAGGTGCAGGCGTGGTGCATGTGGACGGAGCCCAGCACGGCGACTTCGGCGGGGGTGTGCTTGAGGGCGTCGTCGTCGACCTGGGCGGCATCCGCGAGGAAATCGGCGACGATCGACGACACCGGTACGTCGCGCAGACACAGCGACACGCGCTGCGTCTCGTTGGCCGGCAGCGCCGCGCGCTGGCCGAGGAACAGCACACCGTACTGATAGCCGTGAATGATGCCGCGGATCGCGCCGACGCACTGGCCTTGCGCGGCGTTGTCGTCTCTCTGCTTGCACGTCTGCACGAGCGTGTAGGCCGAGAAGCTGGGGTCGACCGGGGGCGCCGCCTGCGACATGGTCGGCGGCAGCGGCTTGGCGGGAGATTGCGCCGGTGTTTGGGCATGAGCGAGCGATGCGAGGCCCAGAGCGGCAACCATCAGCAGGCCGGTGGCCGCGCGCGCCGCGGAGGGAGGAACGTTTCGTTGCATGTTGTAGGCCCTCATATCGAACGTTGAATCTGATATGAGGCGATCGCCCCGGAATGGTTCCATAACACTGGTGCGCGGCCCCGTGTTTTGTTTGTCGGCCGTGAGGCGGGCGGTTCGTGTGGGCGGTTCGCGTGACGATTTGCAGGGCGGCGGCAAGCGCGCAATGGGCGCAATGGGGATGTGCGATGCGTGGGATGAAAAACGCATGAAAACGTTTCCAGAATGAAACGCGTCGGCGCAAAGCCGCATCCAGCCGTGCTATTCGTGGCGACCGACGTCTTGCGGCGCGCGAGAGGACTGGTCGTCGGCGGGGACTTCGCGCAGCGAATCGTGTGAGGCGCTTTGCAGCGCACGCAACGTATCGACCGGGATATGGCAGCGGATTCGATGCGCGGCCGATGGGACAGCGTCGCCTTCGCCACCGCTGGCATCGGCGGCGAGAAAGGGCGGATCCTGCTGCTCGCAGATCGCGCCGAGCTTGCGCGGACAGCGTGTGTGAAAGACGCAGCCCGAAGGCGGCGAGACCGCGCTCGGCAGATCGCCGGACAGGCGGATGCGAGCCTGCTTGTCGGGAGCATTGAGTGTGGGAACCGACGACAGCAGCGCCTCGGTATAAGGATGTTGCGGTCCATCGAACACCGCCGCGGCCGGCCCGATCTCCAGCAGCCTGCCGAGATACAGCACGGCGATGCGATCCGCGAGATAGCGCACCACGTGCAGGTCGTGTGAGATGAACACATAGCTGACGCCGCGCTCGCGTTGCAGGTCGGCGAGCAGGTTGAGGATCGCGGCCTGCACGGAGACATCGAGCGCGGAAGTCGGCTCGTCGCAGACCACGACGCGTGGCTCGCCGGCAAACGCGCGGGCAATCGCGACGCGCTGCTTGAGCCCTCCCGACAACTGCCGCGTGTGCGAGTCGAGATACCGTTCCGGCAAACGCACGGCCGACGTCAACGTGCCGAGCCGGGTGTCGATCGCCGGGCCGCGCAAGCCGGCGAGGCGCTTCAACGCGCGGCCGATCAGCCGCTTCACCGAATGCGCGCGATTGAGCGCCGAGTCGGGATTCTGGAACACGATCTGCAGCGACTTCACCTGCTTGTCGCTGCGTCGCGTGACCCGCGCGGCGAGCGGCGCGCCGTCGAGTTCGAGCACGCTGCCAGCATCCGGCGTGAGCAGGCCGAGCATCAGTTTCGCGAGCGTCGTCTTGCCGCTGCCCGATTCGCCGACGAGACCGAGCGTTTCGCCGCCAGCGAGGTCGATCGAGACGTCGTCGAGCGCGCGCAGCGAGGCGCCGGATACGTGGAATGTCTTCGACAGTTTGCGTGCGCGTAGCACGACTGTGGCCGCTGAATCGTCCACCGGGCCACGCTGGTTTTCAACCGGTGCGTCCGGCGTCGCGCGCGGCAGTTCGATGGCGCGCTCATGGTAGTGGCAACGCGACATCTGATCGCCGTGCGCGACCGAGAGCCGGTACGGCGGCGGCGCTTCGCGGTGGCAGCGCTCGTCGGCGAGACGGCAACGCTCGGCGTAAATGCAGCCTCGCGTGACCGAGCCCGGTGTCGGCAAACTACCCGCGATCGTATCGAGCCGCTCGCTGTCCTTGCTGCGCCCGGTCGTGGGCAGGCAGCGCAACAGCCCGACCGTGTAGGGATGACGCGGCCGCGTGAAGACGTCGCGTGTCGCGCCTTCTTCCACCAGCTTGCCCGCGTAGAGTACGCCGACGCGCTCGCACATTCGCCCGATTACCGCGAGGTTGTGGCTGATGAAGAGCACGGCGGTGCCGAGTTCCTCGCGCAACTGCGCGACGAGATCGAGCACTTCCGCTTCGACGCTGGCGTCGAGCCCCGTGGTCGGTTCGTCGAGAATCAGCAGCGCGGGGTTCGATGCGAGCGCCATTGCAATCACCACGCGCTGCTGCATGCCGCCCGACAATTGATGAGGATAGCTGTCCATCACCCGCTCGGGCGCGGCGATGCGCACGCGCTTAAGCATGTCCAGCGCGCTGTGCAATGCGTCGTCGCGCGTGGCGCCCGCGGCTTCGAAGGCTTCGGAGACCTGCCGCGCGATCGTCAGCGACGGATTCAATGCGCGGCCCGGATCCTGATAGACCATGGAAATGCGGTTGGCGCGCAGCTCGCGCAGCGCGTCGGCATCGAGCTTGTGCACGTCCGCGCCGGCGATCATGATCT
>NZ_NPIH01000172.1 GCF_012275575.1 Paraburkholderia sp. SG-MS1
TGGCCGCCGTCACCATGACCCGTGCCGCCATGACCGCCATCACCATGGCCACCGTCACCATGGCCACCGTCACCATGACCGCCATCACCGTGGCCGCCATCACCATGACCGCCATCACCGTGGCCACCGTCTCCATGGCCGCCGTCTCCATGGCCGCCGTCGCCATGACCCGTGCCGCCATGACCGCCATCACCATGGCCACCGTCACCATGACCGCCATCACCGTGGCCACCGTCTCCATGGCCGCCGTCGCCATGACCCGTGCCGCCATGACCACCATCGCCATCGCCGCCATCGCCATGACCATGACCACCATGCCCATGGCCGCCATGACCATGACCACCATCTC
>NZ_NPIH01000173.1 GCF_012275575.1 Paraburkholderia sp. SG-MS1
GTCACCGTCGAACCCGCCTCGGCCGTACCACCCACCGTCAGGCCACCATCGGCGTTCGGCGTCACGTTCACCACCGGCGCGCCCGGACCCTGCGTGTCCGTATAGGTCACGTCCGTCGGCTTGCTCGGATTGCCTGCCGGATCGGTGGCGACCGCTTCCACTGTGCCGCTGGTCTGCGGCACATCCGTCGTCACGCTGTAGTTGCCCGAAGCATCCGCCACGGTCGAAGCCGTGCTGCCGTCCGGATACGTCACCGTCACCGTCGAGCCCGCCTCGGCCTTACCATCCACCGTCAGGCCACCACCAGGGTTCGGCGTCACGTTCACCACCGGCGCCTGCGGCGGGGTCGTGTCCGTGTAGTTCACGTCCGTCGGATCACTCGCGTTGCCCGCCGGATCGGTTGAGATCACTTCCACCGTGCCGCTCGTCTGCGGGTCGTCCGTCGTCACGCTGTAGTTGCCCGAGGCATCCGCCACGGTCGAAGCCGTGCTGCCGTCCGGATACGTCACAATTATGGTCGAGCCCGGCTCGGCTGTACCATCCACCGTCAGGCCACCATCAGGGTTCGGCGTCACGTTCACCACCGGCGCATGCGGCGCGGTCGTGTCCGTGTAGTTCACATCGGTGGGATCACTCACATGGCCCGCCGGATCGGTCGCGACAGCCTCCACCGTGCCGCTCGTCTGCGGCACGTCCGACGACACCGAGTAGTTGCCCGAGGCATCCGCCATTACGTTCGACTTGCTGCCATCCGGCCAGGTGACTGTCACCATATGACCAGGTATTGCATGACCCGTCGCCACAAGCAAACCGTCCTGCCCCTGTGTGAGCGACATCGTCGGCGAATCTACCTTGGTGCTTGCCGGCTTGTCTGAATCACCACCACTACTGGCAGCGAGGCCAATCGCCCCACCCGCAATACCCAGACCACCCAGAATCATCGCCAACGCGCCCAGACCCGAATCGTCGTGAAGCAACAGCGGCTCAACCGTGTCGATCGACGAGAATACGCCCTCAGGATGCGCTGCATCCAACGACGATTGGTCAAGCAGCCACAGACCATCGTCACTTTGCAGCACGAGGTCACTATCAACATTTCCAACAGTATTAAAAAACCCGTGAATCACGATCACTTCGCCAGACACGGTATTGATGACCAGAGCATCCCCGTCGCGCGCAATCGACTTGATCTCGGCGCGCCGCAATGGCAGTTCGACTACCGACGGGGAAACCAGCTTGACATCGGACGCAGTCAGATTCGTTTGCGCATGCGACTTTTTGTCAACAATAGTGATATTTTCAGACATGTTCCACACCTTCCTAAAGGTAACAGGGCACCAACAACGCAGATCTTCCGGCTATCGGCACAAAATTTGAGGCACTACCGGCGATTCTGCACGGACCACTGCAACACTTAAATCGCAATTCTTCTAAAAGTGCGTCCCCGCACTCGGCCTCATCCGAGAATTTGCTCCGCTTGCCAGTAAGACGCGACGGATATCGGTCGAACGACAAGGGTTCACGCCCTAATCGCTTACTGCACATAACGCGATAGAACTCATTGGACGTGATCTTGCGCAACCGACAGACGATGTCGTCAGTCTGTGGCGATCGCGACGTGTCGGGCCGGCTCGAGCGAACCGCCCAACGTCGGTATGAAATACCTTTTCTTTCTGAGTCATCGCGGACTCCTTACTATTCACGGTAGGACACCGCCGCTACCGCTACGTCCAGCTCGACAAATCAACCACTGACGGGCGGATTTAGTTCGATTCACTGAAGAGAATCTCCGCTTCCGTACCGACTGAAATCAGCTCAGACGCATCGTGCGACATCGCCACAAATTTCCAGACATACTCTCGGCTCAAAGGCCAGACTTCCAGGCCAGAGCCTACCTCTCACGAAGGGCCTCACGCGCCCGATTCAACGGCTTTATCAGGTACTCCAGCACCGTCTTGCTACCTGTACGTATGTCCACAGTAGCCACCATGCCAGGCACGATTGGAAATATCTTTCCCTTCCGGTTCACCAGGTGGTCGGCATCGGTCCGAATATAGACCCGGTAGTAATAGACATCGCGCTTCACCTCGTCCTGAATCGTATCCGGCGAAATGACGGTCACCTTCCCGCGCAAACCACCGTAGATTGAATAGTCGTACGCCGTTATCTTGACCATTGCATCCTGGCCGGGATGAATGAATGCCACATCACGCGGAGAAATCCGCGCCTCGATAAGAAGCTTCTCATCCATTGGAACAATCGTCATGAGTTGCCCCCCTGGAGCGACAACACCGCCATGCGTGGTAACCGCGATATTCTTGACCACTCCCCTGACCGGCGATTTGAACGTTAAATGCGTAAGACTATCCTCCCTCCCTCGAGTAACGGATCGCTGCGCATCGACCTCGGCGTTCGCCCGTGCCAATTCCTCACGGGCCTTAACGTAGTAGTCGTTGCGCGCATCGTTTTGCTTGCCTTCCAGATCCGCAATCTGACGCTTTAATCGAAGTACCTCCACATCACTGGCCGCCCCTTTAGTAACGAGAGGTTGAGTCATATCGAGCTCACGCCTGATCAGGTCTATCGACCGACTCAAATCCGCTAGCGTTGAATTCAAAGCCTTTTGCCGTGATTGGAACAATGACGTTTCGCTGCGCACCAGATCCTTATCCGCCGCAACATCGGGCGGGAAAACGAGGGCCGTGCCGTTGACCTCGGCTGTGAGTCGCGCAGCGGTTGCCGCTGCTGCCCGTAGCTTCGACGCACTCTCTTCGACCGTCGCCTCGGAGCGCGTGCGATCGAGCTGAGCAATGACCTGGCCCGCCTGTACGATATCTCCCTCGCTAACGTGCAACGCCACCAGTATTCCGCCCTCCTGCGATTGAATAACCTGCTCTTTCGAGCTCGGAATGACCTTCCCGACACCACTTGAAACTTCGTCCAACCTGAAGATTGCCGCCCACCCAAGAAAGACTACGACCATCAGAGCAATGATCCACGTAACACGGCTTTCCCGCGGCGGAGTTGATGAAATTGGTGTTTTGCTAAAGAACGTTTTCGAATCGCGCTTTACAGATCGTTCGAGCGATTGCTCTGCTCTGGCGACTCCCTCTCTTCGACGAGGACCCGACTCTTTGGGGGCACCAAGATCAATGTCATCTAATTTCATCGAGATAGCGCTCCAATAACTTGGTCTTTGGAACCGTCCATCACTACCCGACCACCATCGAGCACAATGATTCTGTCCGCGAGTTCCAAAACCGGCATCCGATGAGTTGCGATCACGAGAGTTCGAGATCCAAGCCAACTTTTCATCGATTGAATAACATGGCGCTCACTACCTTCGTCAAAGCTGGAGGTTGGCTCATCCAGCAAAACGATTTGCGAGTCGCACAACAGCGTCCGCGCAAGTAAAAGTGATTGACGCTGGCCACCAGAAAGACTCGCCCCACCTTCAAGAATAAGCTCGTCGAGTCCCTTGGGACGAGACTGAACAAACGGCAACACGCCCACCATCTGCATTGCAGCTGCGACCATTTCATCCGAGGCCATTGGCGCTCCGAGTTTCAAATTCTCTCGTATGGTTCCGTAGAAGAGCTGCGCCCGTTGGCCAAGCAATGCCATATCACGACGCACATCTGCAGGATCAATCAGCCTGAGTTGCGTACCATCCAGAATAACGTCTCCTTCCTGTGGCGACCGAAGGCCAGCGAGCACTTGAAGGAGAGTCGACTTACCCGCACCCATGCGCCCCAGCAAGGCGATCTTCTCTCCTGCGCGAATTTCCAGGCGCGGTATCGTGAGGGTCGGAGCCCGATCGTCCTCTCCATACTTGAAATTCACTCGCTCAAGGGTGTAGTTACCTGCAAGGGACGGGCGATGAACAAGGCGCTCATGCGTCGCTTGATCCACCGGCCGTTCCATCAGTTCATCCAGCCCTTTACGCGCCACCTTTGCCTGCTGCCAACGCGCGAAGACACCGGAAAGTTGAGCAAGAGGAGAGATCATTCGCGACGACAACAGAGAGGCCCCAACGAGAGTGCCTGTAGTCATGTCGCCTTTCATAACCATGAAACTGCCGATCAGCAGCATGACGGCATAGACAATACTCTGAACTTCCTGCGTCCAGGTCATTAGCAAATTGACGATGGATCTCTGCTTCATACTCACCGAAGCGGAGACCGCGTTCACTTCATTCCATTGACTTTGGAATTTTTCCTCCGCGCGGAGCAGCTTTATATCTTCAATTCCCTGCACCGTCTCCACCAACATTGCATTTCGCAATGCAGATTCACGCGTCCCCTCATTGGAAAGCCGGGCTAACGGACGCTGAACGAGTAGACCGGGTATAACCAGTAGTGGAACTGCAGCCAGCGTGACCAACACCAACTGTCCCGCTACCAGCCACATAACCACCAGGAACAGGAAAAAGAAAGGAAGATCGGCCGCCGCGCCGACAGTCGTAGAGGTCATCAACTCACGTACCTGCTCCAGTTCACGTAGTTGGGCAATGAAGGAACCCGTGGAGCGTGGCCGAGCTTCGTTACGGATACGCAAGGCGTGCCCGAACACAACATCCGTGATCTTCAGATCTGCTCGCTTACCCGTCAAATCCGAGATGCGGGCGCGCGCCAGACGCAAGACAAATTCAAATGCGATAGCCAACAAAACGCCACTAAAAAGCACCCATAGCGTTGCTTCCGATTGAGCCGGAATCACACGGTCGTACACCTGCGTCGAAAATAAGACACCAGCGAGCGCGAGGAGATTGGCAACTAGCGACGCCACCATTACGTCAACATACCGCGGCCATTCCTTGAGAGCGATTCCCCAAAACCAGCTCTTCTGATACGGTTTCACATAATCATCTACGCGAATATCCGGCGCTGACTGCAAAGGTCGCAGAATGGCAACGCGCCGCACCTTCTCATTCAATGCGTCGATATGCAAAATTGTACGAACGCCTCCTTCGCCACTGACAGTCGAAGTCACTCGCCCACTACCGTCGATTGACGTCATAACGCATACCATGCCGTCGTTGAGTTCAACCACGGCGGGAAGATTCCACGCATCCAGTTTGGCTCGCTCCGTTGGCAAGAACCTGAGCGAGAGGCCGATTCGCCTAGCCATTCCAAAAAGCAGATTTTCTTCTGCGGCTCCCTCCTGCCACACCAAACCTATCCGAACGGTCTCTTCGGAAACACCAAGTCGATAGTGACTGGCCACAACCAGCATGGCGTCGAGCCATCGCTGCTGTAATAGACGAGCATCCATTATCGATTCCCCTCCAAACCTGGTGCAGCATCCGCGCCGATACCATAGAATTCGTTTCCAGCGCCCGTCGCAGCTACGTAATCAACCACGCCAATCCAGTAATCGTGCTGAACCTGAGTTTCATCCGAGGCGGCCTGAAAAAACTCTTCCTCGGTACTGAGCAAATCGAGAATGGACCGCGAACCAAGCTTGTATTGCTCCTGGTAGAGATCGCGCGCGCTTTCGAGACTTGCCTTTCTCGCAACAAGATCACTTGCCCGATTCTTTGCTCCAAGCGCTTGCTCGCGAGAATCGAGCGCCGCGTCCATACCGTCTAGCTGAGCTCGCTCTATCCGTGAACGCGCAGCGTCAAGCGCATAATTAGCCGCGTTAACTTGCGCGTTTAGCGCACCCCCCTGGAAAGCATTCCACGTCAGCGTAACCATTAGGGTGTGGTTCGAACCATTACGTGCGAAGGTGGTCGGATTTATACCCGTCAGGTTTTTGTTTAGCGAGTAGTCAAGGGAAACCGTCGGCAATCGATCGGCGCGTGCCGCGTCAAGCTGTTTCTGCGAGATTTCTGCCTCCGCCTGGGCAACCATAACGTCGGGCATCAAATTCGTATCCGGATCGACACTCAATGATTTTCCGGACGCCTGTTCCATCGAGAGAGGCGCGACCTGTCCCGAAAGCTCGCTGCCAATTAGCGTACGCAAATGTTGTCGGGCACGTTGGCTTTGTGCGCGCATTTCTCCCAAGCTGGCTCGCGCACCATGAAGCCGCGCACCAGCCTGGATAGGATCCGAACGTGTGCTGACGCCGGCACTGGCACGCAACTCTGCCATCTCGTACACTCGCTCCATTGCGCTAACCTGGTCCTCCGCGATGCGGACAAGCGCTTGATACCGACTTACGTTGACATATGCTTCGGCCGTCTGTCTTTCAACCGATTGAATCTCCCTCAGGACTTCCGCCTGTTGCCGCTTCACAGTTGCATTAGCTTGACCAACCGCGCTCTTGACCTTATTGAAGTCATAGATCATCTGGGTGATTTCAACGGATGTGGTGGTTGCCCCGCCCGTAGGAGAGTTGCTCCCGCCACCCAAACCCGTCGTCACTTTGGGGAAGTAACCCGCACGCGCTACATCGATGCCGACGCCTGCCTGCGAGAGCTGGGAGATCGCGTCGGCAATAGATGGATAATGATTTAGCGCTAGTCGAACCGATTCATTAAGCTCTAGTGCTGCCCCGTCTGCCGACTGCCCTGCCGAACCGGAATGAGTATCAGTGGCTGTCAACCCAGGTCTTGATGCGTCTGGCTGCAGCTTATTACTTTGAATAACCGGAATAGACGAAGATGCCGGACTCGATGCTTCCCTGGAAGAACTCGCCGCGGCTTGCGCTGCATAAGCGTCTGCTGCAGAAGATATCAATGTCAAGCACAACACCGCGGAGCACAGCAATGTACCGAAATGTCCACCGGTCATGTCGGAATGCCCCTCTGTGCACGGGTTGCCGTTGTTCATTCACATCACCTCGTTAAATTTTTTCCGCCATACCTAGTTCTTCTTTTTTTCGGAAGCACAAAAAATCAACGCTCTAACCACTTCCACGTCCCCTCAAACATGAGGAGACAAACGAACGGTGGCTGCATATTAATGTTTCAATTTTCAATGACATACAGCATCCGACGTACATAGATTTCCCGAGATCCATTCGCCATGTCACCCCCCTTCTTTCCAATGCTTCGAGGCGTCAGCGATATCTAGCGTGTGTTGTCGTAGACCGAATTAAATGTCTCACAGCTACGCCGGTAAAAATGTCAACTTTAGAAAACTTGCATCGCACGCAGCTAAAAAACAAGGAATACAAGGATTCACAGCTGTCCAATTGAACACGGCGGCACTCGTTGAGCCGCTCCGGATCTTGTGGATGTGTAGTCGTCAAGTTGTCGTCTGCGTCTTCTTGCCATCCATTGCTTTTCCTCGTCGATTCAGGATTGCTCCGTATGGACGTTCTTTTAATTTATTCTGCTCAAATAACAGTGATCAATCTACTTCCTATTTGCGAAATAGCCGTTCCTTCTACATTCGCGCGTAGCATTCCACACGCACAGTAAATTCTTTTGCGGTTTTGTAGGCGATTTGTGCTGAGGCTGGGCCGCCTTTCAAGTCCGCAGAGGCACTGACGCCATTACTCGACAGAAATTGGCGCGCAACATCCGGCTTGATCGCGTAATACTGCTGATTGATTGGCTCGCCTGCACCTAATGTCAAGTCGTTGACTCCCGCAACGTTCCCGGATGGATCTAGTAGCGGGCCGCCGATATTGCCAGGGTGGAACACCGCCGAGTGTTGTAAAAGAAACCTCTTTCCATCGAGTCCGGACATGGACGCAATCACGCCTTGCTGAATCACCAATGGCGCTTTCTGCCCAACTCCTGATGAATATCCCAAGGAATAGACTGTCTCGCCAACTTCTGATTCCGGTGCGAACGATGCGGAAAATCCACGCCAACTACTCACCTTCAATACGGCAAGATCGACTTTGGTATCGGACGCGACATAGGCCGCGTCGAATGTTCGCTCACCGTTCCACACGGCAAATCGATTGCATCCGGCTATGACATGATGGGTTGTCAGAAGCGCACCTCCTTCGGATACAAAAAACCCGCTTCCGATACCAACCAGCTTCTCCTTCGGCGTATTTGATTGACTAGCCATGTATTGAGCCGCATCGTGGCCCGCATAAGAGACCACTCGCTCACCGAGAGAAGTTGACCCGTTCCCGATACTGGTACCGCTTGGAGAGTCAATTGAATTGTAGAGAACTTCAACATTTCTGCCGTCCCCACACGTCGCACGGGCATAACCTGATACTGGCGAGCTATACATCCATTGCCCGCGACAGATCGCACCGGTAGAAGTTTTAAGCGTCAACGTTCCGCTGCTTGCGTCGTCCGAAATTCCAGAGAAGAAAATCTTCGGCTCGGCGATATAGCCAACAACCGGCACTGTCGCAGCAACTGCAGAACTGGACCACAGCGCTATGGACGATACGAGCACCACCAACCAACGACTCATCTTGCCCCTCCACAAGAATTCGCACGACGCGGTAGAACAAGCCATAAGTAACATGGCGACAAGGCTTCGATTGTCGATAATTGTCAACTTTCAATGCTCTCACGACGATTCGGATGTGATGGACGACTCCCGCCTCTGAGGCTAGAAGCTTGCACAGCCGACCAAACCGTTGGACCGGTCGCCCCGCGGATCGCGCGGCATGTCCTCGCCGACGATCCACATGGCCGCCGTGTACGCGTACTGGTCCATCGCCTGGGCGAACTTCGGACCGCATGCACCGCGGTCGAGAAAGGCCGCGTGAAACGGCAGTCCGAGCGAGACGGTCTCCATGTGTAGTTCAGCAGTAGACGCGGCGTCTCGATCGCATTCCCGGCCACCGCGACGATGCGTGCCTTTTGCGGCTGCACCTTGCCGTTGGCGTCGTAATAGAGCACCTCCTTTCGCCTTACCGCGCGCATCGGTTTCGATTCGCACGACACGCGCCTGCGTGCGCAACTGCATATGCGTCGTGGCCTGCGCGCGCGGCAACCCGGTATAGAGGTCGACCACTTCGCGCGGTGCGGCAGCCCTGAAAACAGAAGCCGCGCTGGAACCAAGGCACGCGCTCCTTGGTGCGGGTCGAGTTCTTCGCGTGAGCGCCAGTCGAGCAGCCTGGCGTCCTTGCTGTCACCGACGGTCTTGCAGATCCGTCCAGGCAGATTCGGACGATCCATGGCGATGCGCCAAGTGCCCGACGTAGTACGTTTGCCGAGCCACGAAAGTAACTGGAATGAGCCCTGTTCGCCGGTAGTGAAATCGGCCTGCGTATGCAGCTTGCCCGCTTCCAGTACGACGACAGGTTGCGTTGCAGCGCACGTCCTTGATCAAGCCGGCTTGCGCCGAACCCTATCAGGCAAAACCCGACATCGGCGCCGCGCTAACGCAAGTTCGTCGAAGCCTATTCGTTTTTGCCGCGCGCGCGCCCCACATGCGGCGATCTTCCATAAGATTCGACTGTGGAATCTCTCTTGAACATGGAGCGTAGTGCGTAATGGAATTCGATACGAAAGTCGCGATCATCGTGCTGGACGATCTCGCCGTGTGGCAAAAACTCAATGTGACCGCGTTTCTCGCCACCGGCATCGCGGGTGCCGCGCCCGAGGCGCTCGGCGAGCCGTACGAGGACGCGGCCGGCCGCCGGCATGCGCGGCTGCTCGGCCAGCCGATGATGATCTATCAGGCGGACAACGCGGGTTTGCTGCGCGCGTTTCGCCAGGGCATCGAACGCGAGTTGACGCGCGCCGTCTATGTGCGCGCGATGTTCTCCACCGGACATGACGCAGCGAACCGCGAGGCGTTTCGCGCCGAGGCCGCCGACGCGCCTGATCTCGTCGGAATCGCGGTGCGGGGGCCGAAGAAAGCGGTCGACAAGGCGGTCAAGGGTCTTGCATTGCATGCGTGAGCGGCATGCTCCAGTCACCGCGCTACAGGTTCGGGCTCGGCCCGCGCTCCAGATACGTGGTCAGCGCAATGTAGCTGCGCGTGCCGGTGAAGCCTTCTATCGCGTGAATGCGCTCGAGCAGTTGTTCGAGCGATTGAGTGTCGCGCGTACGCACTTTCAGCAGCATCGCGCTCTCGCCCGTCACCGTATGAATCTCCTCGACGTCCGATAGCTCTTCTAGCGCGAGCAGTTGCCGCGTGACGGCCCAACTCGTCGTATCCACGTGCACGAACGCGAGCAACGGCCGGTTCAGTTTCGCGGCGTCGAGTGCGGCAACGGTAGCCTTGATCACGCCTTCGCGCTTCAGACGCCGGGCGCGTTCGTGAACCGCGGGCGCAGATAAAAACAGCAGCTTGCCGAGTTCCGCGTAAGTGCGCGTGGCGTCTTCGGCGAGCAGCGCGAGCAGCTTGCGGTCGGTATCGTCGAGTGCGGCGGCGGACGGTTGCGGCGCGGACGTTCTTGATGTTCTGGCGGTTCGGGTGGCGGGTCGGCGTGCGGTCGTGGTCATCGGGTTTCAGGTTTTTGCAGTAGGGTCGTCCGCTTGCGGCGCGAGTCCTGCACGCAGCGCCTTGCGGATGACCTTGCCGGTTGCGGTCAACGGCAGGCTGTCGACGAAGCGGATTTCGCGTGGATATTCATGCGCGGCGAGGCGCGTCTTGACGTGCTGCTGAATCTCGCGCACGAGCGCTGCATCGCCGACGAAACCCGGTTTCAGCACGACGAACGCCATCACGATTTCGGTGCGCTCGCGATCCGGTGCGCCGATCACGGCCGCCATCGACACTGCAGGATGGCGCAGCAGCGAATCTTCGATCGACGCCGGGCCGATCCGGTAACCGGCGCTCGTGATCACGTCGTCGCCACGGCCCACGAAACGGATGAAGCCGTCCGCGTCGCGCGTGCCGAGGTCGCCGGTCAGCAGAAACCTGCCGCGGAATTTCTCGTGCGTCGCCGCTTCGTTGCGCCAGTAACCGAGGAACATCACCGGATCGGGCGCGGCCACCGCGATATCGCCGATTGCGCCCGGCGGGAGTTCATCGCCGTTCGCATCGACAATGGCGACGCGATGCCCCGGCACCGCGCGGCCGATTGCGCCGAAGCGCGGCTCGAACAGCGCCGCGCACGACGACACCACGACGTTGCATTCGGTCTGTCCATAGAACTCGTTGATCGTCACGCCGAGCGCCGCGCGGCCCCAGCCGATCAACTCCTCGCCGAGCGATTCGCCGCCGCTCGCCACCGAGCGCAATGCGAGAGGCCAGCGCTCCGGATGCGCGACGCCGCGCATCATCTTCAGCGCGGTCGGCGGCAGGAACGTATGCGAGACCGCGTGGCGCGCCATCAGATCGAACGCGGCCTCGCCGTCGAACTTTGCAAAGCGGCGCGCGAGCACCGCGACGCCGTGATGCCACGACGGCAGCAGCACGTCGAACAGCCCGCCGATCCATGCCCAGTCCGCCGGCGTCCACATCAGCGTGGCGTGCGCGGGAAAGCCCTGTTGCGACATCTCGACGCCGGGCAGATGACCCGGCAACACGCGATGCCCATGCAACGCGCCCTTAGGTTTGCCGGTCGTACCCGACGTGTAGATGATGACCGCGGGATCGTCCGCGCCGGTGTCGACCGGCGTGAAGTCTGCGGATGCATGCGTCAGCGCCTGCCAGAACGACCGCACGGGCGCGGACGGGTCCGCGCGATCCTGTTCGATATCGACGCTGAAGACGTCGCGCAGCTCGGGCAATGCGGCGCGAATCTCGTCGACTTTCTGCATGCCCGCGTGATCGGTGATCAGCGCCACCGCGCCGCTGTCGCCGAGACGATGTTCGATCGCGTCGACGCCGAAGAGCGCGAACAGCGGCACGGCCACCATGCCCGCCTTGTATGCGGCGAGATGCGCGATGGCCGTCTCGATCGATTGCGATAGAAAGATGCCGACGCGGTCGCCGCGTTGCGCGCCGCTTGCCTGCAATGCGTTCGCGAAGCGGTCGGACAAGGTCTTCAATTCGTCGAATGTGTAGCGCGTGGCGTGGCCGTCGGCGTCTTCGACGATCAGCGCGAGACGCCCCGAGCCGTCGGCCCATTTGTCGCAGACGTCGATGCCGATGTTGTAGCGCGGCGCAATACGCCACGCGAAATTCGCCGTCAGCGAATCGTAGGTCTGGCCTTCGAGGTTCATCGTGTCTCCTTCGTGTCGCCGTCGACTGCCGCCCGGTTTGCGCGGCGTGCCGCCTATGCGTGCGGCTCGACCTGGTGCTGCAAACCCGTCGGCGGTTCATAGCGCGGAAAACCGTTGTATTCGATCGTACGCTCCGCTTGCGCCAACGGCCAGGAATGACGCGCGTTCGGCACGCCGCCGTCGACGCGAATCACCGTACCGTTGATGAACGCCGACGCTTCCGAGAGCAGAAACACGGCTGCGCTGGCGAGTTCGGATTCGGTGCCGAAGCGTTGCAGCGGCACCTTGTCTTTCAGCGTGCGCAACAGCGCCTGATAATCCTCATGGTAGCTGTCCATACCGGCCGATGCGATCCAGCCTGGCGCAACGGCATTGACCCGCACGCCCGCGTGGCCCCACTCGCAGGCGGCGGTTTCGGTGAAATTCCATACACCCGCCCGAGCCGCGCCCGAGTGACCCATGCCAGGCATGCCGCCCCAGATGTCGGCGAGCATGTTCACGATCGCGCCGCCGTGATGCTGCATCCATTGGGTATAGCATTCACGCGACATCAGAAAGGTGCCGTGCAAATTGTTGCGCACGACCGCGTCCCAGCCATTCAGCGAAATCTTTTCCAGCGGAGCAGGAAATTGACCGCCGGCGCAATTGAACAGACCGTCGATGCGGCCCAACTCGCCGATGATCGAAGCGATCGTTTCGCGGACCTGCGGTTCGTGGCGGATGTCGCACGCGTAGATGCGGTGACCACCGGCGACGGCTGGGTGGTCCGCCGCCAACTCGGCTAGCACGGTTTTAAGTTTGTCTTCGCTGCGGCCGATCAGCGCCAGCCTCGCTCCCAACGACGCGAGTTCGTGCGCCGTGCAACGACCGAGTCCACTGCCCGCACCGGTGACGACGATCACCTGGCCATCGAACAGGCCTTCCCGAAAGACGGAACGGTAGCCCTTCAATGAAGAGGGCGGCGATGAGGTGCGCTGCGAAGCGGTAGGCATGCGAACTGTCTCCATCACTGACTGGTGCTTTGAAGTTTTTGAGTTTAGCTCAAGTCCAGACGACGTGCAGTTGAGCGCATAAGTTTCTTATTGGATCTTTGCGCAGTCTTTCCAGACGAATTACATTGAGCTAGACTCAACTAACCTGCCAATGCTATCCCTGACCACTTCTTCGCCGCAATGAACACATCCTCCGTCTCGCGTCGCGTGCCAGTGCAGGCGCGCTCCGGGCAGCGCCTCAAGACGATTCTCGAAGCAGCCCGGCTCGTGTTTTCCGAAGTCGGCTATGCGGGCGCCACCATGACGGAAATCGCGCGGCGCGTGGGGGTGTCCGAGGCGACCATCTTCACTTACTTCGCAAGCAAGCGCGATCTGTGCGTTCGGGTACTCGGCAACTGGTACGACGAGATCATCGCCCAGGTAGAAAATGAATTGCCGTTGATTGCCGGTACGCGCAGCAAGTTTGCGTACCTCGTGCGAACGCATCTCTATCGCCTGACCGTCGACGGAACCGGACTGTGTGCGCTAATTCTTTCCGAAGGGCGCGAGAAAGACGACAAGTTCGGCGACGTGATCGTCGAGTTGCAGCGCCGTTATACCGCACCGATGATGAGCGTGCTCGCCGAAGGCGTGGCAAATGGCGACATCCGCGCGGACATGTCGCTCGGGCTCCTGCGCTCCGCCATCTACGGTCCGATGGAGCACGTGCTGTGGGATGCCGTGCGCAAGGAGAAAGCCGTCGATATCGAAGCGACCGCCGCTTCGCTGGTCGAGCTGCTGTGGCAGGCGCTCGTGCCGCCGGATGCGCGGCGCGGCGCGCTACAGCAACTACGCAGTGATATCGTCGGAGCGGTCAAGCGATTCGAGGCGGCGGTGTCGAAGTAGCGCTACACGGGGCGCCGGCGTGATGCGCAACAGCGCAGACCCAAGGCGCATCC
>NZ_NPIH01000174.1 GCF_012275575.1 Paraburkholderia sp. SG-MS1
CCGAAGTGCACGCGGCTGCCTGCGACATCACCGACGCCGGCGCGCTCGACGCGTTGCTCGCCGACATCGCGCAACGCGGCACGCCGTTGAAGGGCGTGCTGCATTCGGCGATGGTGATCGACGACGGCCTCGTGCGCAATCTCGACGACGAGCGCTTTGCCGCCGTGCTTGCACCGAAACTGGCGGGCGCGTGGAATCTGCATCGCGCCACGCGCGACACGAAACTGGACCTTTTCGTGGTCTATTCGTCGGCGACGACCTTCCTCGGCAATCCGGGGCAGTCGAGTTACGTGGCAGCCAATAGCTTCCTCGAAGCGTTGATCGCGCAGCGGCGCGCCGCCGGACTGCCGGGCACCTACATGGCGTGGGGTCCGCTCGACGACGTCGGTTTCCTCGCGCGCAATGACGAAACGCGTGAGGCGCTGCAGGCGCGTATCGGCGGTGTGTCCATCACGTCGGCCGAGGCGCTTGCCGCGCTCGAACGCGCGCTCCTTGCGATGAATGCGGGCGAGGCGGTGGTGCGGCTCGACTGGCAGGCGTTGTCGCTCGGTATGCCGGCGGCACGTGCGCGCCGCTACGCCGAGCTGCATGCGCGCGGCAGTCACGAACCGGCGCGCCAGGGCGGCGTGCAGATGCGCGAGCAGATCGCCGGCCTGCCGTTCGCGGACGCGCTGCACGTCGTCGAAGAAACCTTGCAGGCGCAGATCGCGCGCATCCTGCACATGTCGCCGGAAAAAATCGAAACCGGCCGCTCGATTCTCGACATGGGCATGGACTCGCTGATGGGGATGGAGTTGGG
Source organism: Paraburkholderia sp. SG-MS1 (assembly GCF_012275575.1). Classification (GTDB taxonomy): domain Bacteria; phylum Pseudomonadota; class Gammaproteobacteria; order Burkholderiales; family Burkholderiaceae; genus Paraburkholderia. Next base: position 800 of record NZ_NPIH01000174.1, read on the forward strand.
GATGGCCGTCGAAGAGAGCTTCCAGGTGAAGCTGTCGATCATGACGATAGCCGAAGGCGCAACGGTGCATTCACTCGCACAGCGGATCGTGGAATCGATCCAGGCGCACGACGACGCGGTCGAGACGAACGGCGTCGCGGCGCAGGTGGCGGCGGTCGCCGCGCAACATGCGCTCGATGTCGGCGCGCATGCGCTGGCCGATGTCGCCGATGCGCTGGCGGCGAACGCGAACGCGCCGGCCGCGTCGGCGGAGTTCGCCTGATGCGCGCGCCTGCAGGCTGGAGCCATCGCGAAGGTGCGCTCGCGCGCGAGCTGACGTTGAGCGGTCACGGTCTGCATACCGGCCGGCGTGTGAACGTGCGCATTCTTCCCGGCACCGCGATCAGTCCGCGCGGCATCGTGTTCCGACGCGTGCACGACGGCCGCGTTCTAGCCGAACTCGCAGTGAGTCCCGCGCTGCGGCGCGGGCAACCGCTATGTACGATGCTCGAAGCCCCCGGTGGTATCCGCGTACGCACGGTCGAGCATCTGCTGGCCTCATTGCTGAGCTGCGAAATTGATCGTGCGACCGTCGAACTCGACGCCGAGGAAGTACCGATTCTCGACGGCAGCGCACAGCCGTGGATCGACGCGATCCGCGCCTGCGGGCGAATCGAGTTGCCGCACGCCAAGCGCTTCATTCGCGTGCTGCTCCCTGTGAAGGTCGCCGATGGTGAAGGCTCGCGCGACGAACGCAGCATCTCGATCGAACCGTCGTCTGCTTATGAAATGGCGGTGCGCAACGATCTGAAGGGCTTTGGCGAATTACGCTGGGACGGTGTACTGACGCCCGCAAGTTTCGCCGGGGAAATTGCGCCGTCGCGTTCTTATGGACGCGTCAAATGGGCGATCCCCGCGATCGTCGCGGGCTACGTGCGCGGCATGCCGATTCTGCGCGGCGCACGCCTGTCGTGCACCGCAGCGATCATCGGCAACCGGGTGCTGGGCGGCATGCGCGTGCCCGACGAATTCGTGCGTCACCGCGTGCTCGATCTGGTCGGCGATATGGCGATGGCCGGCGCACCTTTGCTCGGCCGCGTGAGCGCGTTGCGCCCGAGTCATGAAATGAATTACCGGCTCGTCGCCAAACTGCTCGCGACGCACGACGCGTGGGAATGGGCTGAATTTACGGACTGACCATCGAGGTCGGGCCCGCACACAGGGTTATCGGAACACTATGGGACTGGGTGATCACCTCCGCCAGCAACTCGCCGCGAAGGCGTTGATGCGGCAACTGGAACGCGTTTCCGAAGACGCGCAGACGCCGGCCGCGCCATTGGCCCCCGGCGGCACGCGTGCAGCTCAGGATGCGACGCGCGCCGCGCTGTGCAGCTTCGAGACGATGCCCGGTTTTCAGCAGGTCGAAATTTTGCGGCAGATGGGCGAGAAGCTGCAGGTGCAGTCGCCGTTCTTTCGCGTGCATGACGGGATTGCCGGTGCGACGACGCAGATTGGCGGCGCCGAGTATCTGAACTACGCGAACTACAACTACCTGGGGCTGGCAGGCGATCCGCAGGTCAGCGCGCGTGCGAAAGAAGCGATCGACCGCTACGGCACGTCGGCGTCGGCGAGCCGGATGGTGGCGGGCGAGCGCCCAGTGCAACGCGAACTGGAAGCCGCGCTCGCGTCGTTTTACGAGGTCGACGATTGCGTCGTGTTCGTCAGTGGTCACGCGACCAATGTGACGGTGATCGGCTCGCTGTTCGGTCCCGGCGATCTGATCGTGCACGATTCCCTCGCGCACAACAGCATCGTGCAGGGCGCGCAGTTGAGCGGTGCGAAGCGCCTGAGCTTTGCGCACAACGACTGGCAGGCGCTCGACGCGCTGCTTGCGCGCGTGCGGCACGACTACCGCCGTGTGCTGATCGCGATCGAAGGGCTGTACAGCATGGATGGCGACGTTCCCGATCTCGCGCAGTTCGTCGACATCAAGCGCCGGCATGCGGCGTTTCTGATGGTCGATGAAGCGCATTCGCTCGGGGTGCTCGGGGAGCAGGGCAAGGGCGTGCGCGAGCATTGCGGTGTGGCGAGCGGCGATGTCGACATCTGGATGGGCACGCTCAGTAAAACGCTGGCCGGATGTGGCGGGTTTATCGCCGGCTCGCAGGCCTTGATCGACATTCTGCGGCATCTCGCGCCAGGCTTCCTGTATAGCGTCGGTCTCGCACCGGCGCTCGCGGCGGCGTCGCTGGCCGCGCTCGAGCGCCTGATTGCCGAGCCCGAACGGGTGGCGTTACTGCGCGCGCGCGGCAAACAGTTTCTCGACGAAGCGCGCGCCGCAGGGCTCGATACCGGCAAGAGCGCCGGCTACGCAGTGGTGCCGATTATCACTGGCAGCACCCTGAAGGCGGCGCAATGGGCCAACGCCATGTTCGCGGATGGCATCAACGTGCAGCCGATTTTCTATCCGGCGGTCGAGGAGAAAGCGGCGCGTCTGCGCTTTTTCATCTGCTCGACGCACGAGCCTGAACAGATCAGCCGCACCATCGCGGCACTCAGGCGCCTCGCGCGCTAACGAGACAATAGAGAAGGGCATTCCGTCATGCACGCCGTTGAACCTGTGTGCGCCGAGGCGCTTCGTTCCGACCACGAACGAGGCGCGCTGCGCTTTCGTCCTGCGAGAGTGGAAGATGCCGAGGCTTGCGCACCGCTGATTTTCGCGTCGGGTGTGCAAGAGTTCGGCTTCTTTCTCGGCGAACCGGCTGCTGTATGCGTCGAATTTCTGACGTTCGCCTTCACGTCGAAATTCGGCCGCTTTTCGTATCGGCGTCATCGCGTGGCCGTTACCGGCGACCAGCAGGTGGCGGCGGTGCTCGCGGTGCACGACGGCCGCGGCACACGGCTCGACGATCCGCATGTCGCGCTGATGCTGCTGATGTTCTTCGGCGTGCGCCGCACGATTCGCATGCTGTTACGCGGACTCGTGCTGGAGAGCGAATTGCCGGCGCCGAAGTCGTCGCAAACGCTGATTGCCCATTGTGCGACGCGCGAGACGATGCGCGGCACCGGCGTGTTCAGCGCGCTGTTCGCCAACGCATTGCATGCGGGCTCGATGGATGGCGATGGCGGGCGGGAGATCGTACTGGACGTGCTGATGAGTAACACGCGTGCATACGATCTGTATCGACGGTTGGGATTTGTCGAATTGCCGCGCCGCGGACCGGTTTCGGCGCGCTTGCCGCGCGAACTGGAATCGGTGCGGATGGCATTGTGTGGGCCGGGGGCGACGGGCTCCCTCGGGCTGGATGCGGTTAACTCAAAATAAGACCAGGAAGGACGAATATGCAGATTTATCCGGTGATTCTTTGTGGTGGCAGCGGCACCCGGTTGTGGCCGATGTCGCGTGGCGGTTACCCGAAGCAATATCTGAAGTTGACCGGCGACCACACGCTGGTGCAGCAAACTGCGTTGCGTGTGCGCGGCATGGCCAACGTCGCCGCGTCGATCGTCGTCACGAATAACGAGCAGCGTTTTCTGGTGGCCGAGCAATTGCGCCAGGTCGACGTGGCGTCATCGGCGATCGTGCTCGAACCGGCCAGCCGCAATACGGCTCCGGCCATTGCCGTGGCTGCGCTACTAGCGATGCGCGACACACCCGACGCATTGCTGCTGGTTTTGCCCTCCGATCACGTGATCGCCGGCGAGAGCGCATTCGTCAAGGCGGCCGAAGCGGCCGCCCAGATCGCGAGGGACGGCAGCCTCGTGACCTTCGGTATCGCGCCGACGGAGCCGCATACGGGCTATGGCTATATCCGCGCCGGCGCGCCGCTGGGCGATGCGCAGTCCTTTACCGTCGACTCGTTCGTCGAAAAACCGGATGCCGGGACCGCCCGTCGTTTCATCGACGAGGGCAAGTATTACTGGAATAGCGGCATGTTCATGCTGAAGGCGTCCACGTATATGGAAGAACTGCGCCGCTACGAGCCGGAAATCGCACAACAGGCCGAACTGTCGCTGAACGCCGCGCAGCGCGATCACGACTTTGTGCGTCTCGATGTGCAAGCCTTCTGCGCATGCCCGAACATCTCGGTAGATCACGCGGTGATGGAAAAGACGCAGCGCGCCGCCGTGGTGGCGGTGTCGGATCTCGGCTGGAACGATATCGGCTCGTGGACCGCGCTTGCCGAGATCGCCGAGCGTGATGGGCAAGGTAACGCGCTGATCGGCGACGTGCTCACCGATGCGGTGACGAATTCGTATATCCGCGCCGAACACCGGCTGGTGGCGGCAATCGGCCTGGACAACGTCGTGATCGTCGAGACCGCCGATGCGGTGCTGGTCGCGCATCGCGACCAGGCGCAGGACGTCAAGCAGATCGTCGCGCAACTGAATGCGATGGGACGCCACGAGTCGGTCACGCATCGCCGCGTGGTACGCCCGTGGGGTTCTTATGAGGGCATCGATAACGGCGACCGTTTCCAGGTCAAGCGCATCGTCGTCAACCCGGGCGCGCAACTGAGCTTGCAGATGCATCATCATCGCGCGGAGCACTGGATCGTCGTGAAGGGCACCGCGCTCGTCACGAACGGCGACAAGGAAATCATGCTGACCGAAAATCAGTCGACGTATATCCCGCTCGGGATTACGCATCGGTTGCTGAATCCGGGCAAGATTCCGCTGGAGTTGATCGAAGTGCAGTCGGGCGCTTATCTCGGCGAAGACGATATCGTTCGCTTCGAAGACACCTATGGACGCGTCGCCAGCGCCTGACGGCGCCACCTCATTTGCCGTCGCTCTCCCCGCATACAGCGCAAAGGCCGCCTGTCGGAAGACCGGCGGCTTTTTTTTATTTGCCCCGTGAAGCCTGATTGCGTGCCGCCACCGCATCGGCATCCCGGTGCACAATAGCGAGGATCGAGCCGCGCGCATGTTGCGTCGACTCCCATACGTCCAGATGGAGGCTCCATGACCCAGTCCAAACCCGTCGACTACTCCGCCGCCTCACCCGAAGTCCGCGCCGTCTACGATGACATCAAGCAGACCCGCCAGGTCGACGACGTCAACAACTTCTGGAAGTACATCGCGCAGCACCCACCGACGCTCGCGCGCACATGGGACAGCCTGAAAGACGTAATGACGCCCGGCGCGCTCGATCCGCTGATCAAGGAACTGCTCTACGTCGCGGTGAGCGTGACGAACAACTGCGGCTATTGCGTCGCGAGCCACACGGCCGCCGCGCGCCGCGCCGGCATGACCGACGAGATGTTCGGCGAGTTGATGGCGGTAGTTGGCATGGCTAACGAAACCAATCGTCTCGCGGTTGGATATCGCGTGCCGATCGACCCGGCATTCGAATAAGCCACGGCGCTCATCGCTAGTCGCGCGACCACGAGCAACCACGTGCGCCCCCGTGCGCGACGCGAGCAAAGCAGGCAACCCGCTCATGCCCTACGAGACATGAGCCGTGCCCGCTTTGCCGTTTCGCCCGTCGATGCCATCCGATCACAGCGGCGTCACCACGCGCTCCAGTTGTGGCATGTTCCAGTACGGCATGACCGTCGGTCCGCAGCCGGGATGGATTGGCGCACCGCCGCCCCAGCCGGGTCCAACGACGATAGGCGGCTTGTAGCCGCCGTGACAACCGACGGGTGGTTCATATCCGCCGTGGCAACCCGGCGGTTCGCGCCGCAGATACGCATTGCCGCCGTGCACCGATTGCGATGCCGCATGGTCGAGTTCGTCGATGCGGGACAGGTCGTTGAGAGTCAAGGTGGTCATGATGGATCTCCGGCAAGTTGGATTGACGTTGAGCCCGGATTGCCGCGCTCACGCATTGCCGTGCACACACCATGCCATACGCCGTCGAGCGGTGCTAGAGCGTGACCCTAGCCGCATTTCGCGTGCGCCTCACACACGCTCGCGCGCGCGAAGTGATCGCTATGGACCAACTGGCGACACACAGTTGTCGTCGCGTCGCCAACATCTCACGCCAACGCGCGTGCGCCTGAACGCATTCGCGATCAACGCGCGCCGTTGCGCCATCCCGCGAGCAAACCCGGCAACTCGGCCATGTGCCCAAACACATGCACGACCCCCGCGCCATGCAATGCGCTCGCGCTGCTGTGCCCGAGTTCCGCCGGGCAGTAACCGAACACGGTAGCGCCGGCGGCAACACCGGCAGTCGCGCCGGTCACCGTATCTTCCACTACCGCGCAACGCTTCGGGTCCACGCCCAGTCCAGCGGCGGCAGCGAGGTACACATCGGGAAACGGCTTGCTGCGCGGCATTTCGTGACCACTGAAGATGCGTCCTTCGAAGCAATCGAGGATGCCGGCCTTCAGAAGCTGCAATTCGATCTTGACGCGGTCCGCGCCCGATGCGACCGCAATGCGTCCGTTCAGCGTGCGATGCAACGCATGCACCGCGTCGGCCGCGCCGTCGATCGCCTGCAGTTCGCTGTCGAGCGCCGCGTTGCGGCGCGCGCGAAACTGCGTGAGCCAATCCGCGTCGATCGCGACGCCCGTGCGCGCCTCGATCAGCGGCGCTTCGTCCTTGACCATCTTGCCAACGAAAATGCGCATCGTCTCTTCGACGCTCATTTGCCAACCCAACTCGCCGAGCATGTCGGTGAGCACGCGGTTGGTGATGGGTTCAGAGTCGACGAGCACGCCGTCGCAGTCGAAGAGTACGGCGTCGAAGGGGAAATCGGCCATCGGGCAGGATCGGAAATAGAGTTCGCGGAACCGGCAAGGATACCTCACCGGCTTTAGCGCCGCAGCGCGAGAGCTATGCGATCACCACGCCCGCGCTGCACAAGTGCCGCGCGAAGGCAGCGCAATGACCAACACAACACGCCTGTACACGAGGCTACCCATCACGCCTTATAGCCGTCGCTTAGCATCTTCATGAACGCGATGACGTCCCTAATATGCTGATCGGTCATCGCGGGCTTGTCGCAGAACTTGCGGTCGAACGGTGCGTCGGCTGCGGCCACGTTCGCGTCGTAGTGCAGCGGCAGATCGTTGTCCTGCTGCACCTTGCCCGATGCGTCACCCGGATAGATCTTCTCCAACGACGTATTGCGCGGCACGCCGGATACTTTTGCACAAGGTTTCGGGGTGCGAACATCACGTCGCTCCCGATCGCCATTCATTTGCATAGTGGTGGCCATCATTACGCTGACATCCGGCTGGTTGAGAGGAACTGTCGCCGAGATGCGGGTGCGAGCGTATGCACGTCACAACAACGTCGCACGTCATGGCGGCCCGCTTCACTGCACAGAACCGGTGCATTGCATTCGTGCCGAAAAATAAACTCGTGTGTTTGATACACAACGGTGATCGAGAGAATTTTGAGTTCAGATGGCGATAACCCGGGGCAGCCGATCGTCCCTGACCGGGATCACCCGGCCGCTTTCGTTCGGCCCAACCTGACATAGGTGCACCATGAGCAATGACGGTCTTATGGTTTTTACTGGCAACGCCAATCCCGCGCTTGCGCAGGACGTCGTCAAATTCCTCGACATCCCGCTCGGTAAAGCAATGGTCAGCCGCTTTTCCGACGGCGAAATTCAGGTCGAGATTCAGGAAAACGTACGCGGCAAGGACGTTTTTGTCCTTCAGTCCACCTGTCCGCCGACCAATGACAGCCTGATGGAGCTGATGATCATGGTCGATGCGCTCAAGCGCGCATCAGCCGGGCGGATCACGGCAGCCATCCCGTACTTCGGCTATGCCCGCCAGGACCGCCGCCCGCGTTCGGCGCGCGTGGCGATTTCGGCGAAGGTCGTGGCGAACATGCTCGAAATCGCCGGCGTCGAGCGGATCATCACGATGGATTTGCACGCCGACCAGATTCAGGGCTTCTTCGATATCCCCGTCGACAACATCTATGCAACCCCCATTCTGCTTGGCGATCTGCGCAGGCTGAATCACGACGACCTGCTGATCGTGTCGCCCGACGTGGGGGGCGTGGTGCGTGCGCGCGCGCTTGCCAAGCAGATGAATACGGATCTCGCGATTATCGACAAGCGTCGCCCGAAGGCGAACGTCGCTGAAGTGATGAACATCATCGGGGAAGTCGAGGGCCGTACCTGCGTCATCATGGACGATATGGTCGACACGGCCGGCACGCTTTGCAAGGCAGCCGAGACGTTGAAACGGTGCGGCGCGAAGCGGGTTTTTGCGTACGCGACGCATCCCGTCCTGTCGGGTGGCGCAGCCGGGCGTATCGCGGCATCGGAACTCGACGAAGTCGTCGTTACCGACACGATTCCGCTCTCGCCCGAATCGTTGGCCTGCAAGAAGATCCGTCCGCTCTCGAGCGCGAGCCTGCTCGCCGAGACCTTCTTGCGGATTCGACGTGGCGACTCGGTGATGTCACTATTTGCCGACAGTTATTCCCATTCCTGAACGGTCAAAAATGATAATCAAAAACTGACGAGGCGCTTTCGAGCTTGTTGAGAACGATACGGTTCCGACTTTCGCTCACCTCTGTGTGCAAACGAACATATGCCGGGCGCGTTATCGCGATACCGTGCTTCGCAGGCTTTGCGTCCTGCGGCTGATTTGCGCGTCCGATATATATGAACCGTGGAGCCACATCGCATGCATTGGTTACCGGAATCATCTGATTTTTCTGTTCAGCTGGGCTCCCTCAACGCCGCACATTCACAAGAGGCGCGCTGGCATGACTTCGTGAGGCTGGCGAACAGTCGACTCGATTTTGTTCAAACGAATCGTCTTGACCGCGCATGTCGGAAGGTGTTCCCGGAGGTTGCGCGAGAAGCCACCGGCGAGCCGGTCCGGCTGGCCGTGTTCAGCGGTTCGACCACCGATCATCTGGTGGCTGCTCTGCGAGTTGGATGCCTGCGCCGCGGCATGTGGTGCGAGGTCCATGCGGGCGACTACGGTCAATACATGCAGGAGCTCAACGAACCCGAGTCGGCGTTTCACGCGTTCGGTGCGAACGTGGTGCTGTTTTCGTTCGATGCACGCACGCTGCTCGGCCAACCCGACGCCGCGATGGACGCGGCCGCCGCCAACAGTCTGGTCGAGCATACGATCGACATGCTGCGCGGGCTTTGGCGTCGGGCGGCGCACTCGAGCGCCGTGCAGGTGATCCAGCAGGCTGTCCTGCCAATCGCGCTGCCGCTCATTGGCAACAACGAGCATCGGCTGCCGGGCTCGATGCGCGCGCTCATCGATCGCGTCAACCAGCGCATGCGGGCCGCGGCGGACGAGGACGGAGTCGATATTCTCGCGCTCGATGCGCGAATTGCGGTTGATGGTCTTACTGCATGGCACGACCCGATGCTGTGGCATCGCGCGAAGCAGGAGATCTCGCCGGCCGCCGGGCCATTCTATGGTGAACTTGTTGCACGGCTCATCGCCGCGCGGCGCGGCCGTTCGTACAAATGTCTGGTACTCGACCTCGACAATACACTCTGGGGCGGCGTGATCGGCGATGACGGCCTCGCCGGCATAGTCATCGGCCAGGGCAGCGCGCTCGGCGAAGCGTACGCGTCGTTTCAGGACTACGCGAAAGACCTGTCACGGCGCGGGATCATCCTGGCCGTATGTTCGAAGAACGATGAAGCCAACGCGTGGGAACCGTTCGATCAGCACCCCGAGATGATATTGAAGCGCTCCGATATAGCCTGTCTCGTCGCCAATTGGGAAGACAAGGCGTCGAACCTGCGCCGTATCGCGCAAGCGCTGAACATCGGACTTGACGCACTGGTGTTTGCGGATGACAACCCGTTCGAACGAAATATCGTGCGGCGTGAGTTGCCGATGGTTGCAGTGCCCGAACTGCCGGCCGATCCGGCGCTCTATGGCCGTTGTATCGCGGACGCCGGTTATTTCGAATCCATCGGGATCACCCCGGAGGACCGCGAGCGTACCGCGCAGTATCAGGGCAATCTGCAGCGTGAAGCGTTGCGCTCCGCGGCGACCGATCTCGCCGGGTATCTGGCGTCGTTGGAGATGCGCCTCGAATGGCAGCCCTTCGATCTCGTCGGCCTGCAGCGCATCACCCAGCTGATCAACAAGACCAATCAATTCAACCTGACCACGCGACGCTACACCGACGCGGAGGTGACCGCCGCGATGCAGGAGAAGGGCGTGGTGACCTTGCAGTTGCGACTGACCGATCGATACGGCGACAACGGAATCATCGGGATCGTCATCGCGCGGCCGCGTGAACCGGGCGGCGGTGAGTTGTTCATCGATACCTGGCTGATGAGTTGCAGGGTGCTGGGCCGACAGGTCGAGCAAGCGACGATGAATCTGCTGGTCGCGCGCGCGAGGGAAGCGGGCGCACGGACGCTGATCGGGGAATACCGGGCCACCGCAAAAAACGGCATGGTCCGGGAGCATTACCAGAAGCTCGGCTTCACGCGAATCGCCGAACATGAAGACGAAAGGACGACGTGGCGGTGCGTCACCACCGAATTCACGCCTTTCCAGACACACATCGAACCCGTAAGGACTGGATCATGACGGACACTATTAGCACTGACGACATTCTCGGCAAAGTGACCGAGATCTTCCGCGAGATCTTCGACGACGACGATCTGGTCCTGACAATGGACAGTACCGCTGACGACATCGACAAATGGGATTCCCTGAATCACATCAGCATCATCATCGCTTGCGAAATGCGCTTCAAGGTCAAGTTTCAGACGGCTGAAATCGAGAGTCTGAAGGATGTCGGCGAGCTGGTCGATCTGATCCGCAGCAAACAGTCGCAATAAACATTCGAATAACGACGCGCAAACTTCTGTGACAGGCCGACATGCTATTCAACTCGTATATCTTCCTGTTTGCGTTCCTGCCGATCAGCGTCGTCGGCTACTATGCGCTCGCTCGCGTCGCGGTTCGCGCGGCGGCGGCCTGGATCGCCGTCACGTCGATTGTTTTCTACGCATGGTGGAACGTCAGCTTCGTGTTCCTGCTGCTCGCCTCGATCGCGTTCAACTTCAGCTGCGGGCTTGTGCTACAACGGCTCGCGAACCGGCCGCGCATGCAGCTCGCGGCGCTGACGGGCGGCATCGCGGCAAACCTCGGGCTGCTGTTCTTCTACAAGTATCTGTTCCCGCTACTGGACTGGCTGTCGGAAATCGGCATCGTGCCGCATCTGTCCACGACCAGTGTGATTCTCCCGCTCGGCATTTCATTTTTCACGTTTACGCAAATCGGCTATCTGGTCGATTGCAAGTCCGGCATTGCGAAAGGCAAGAACCTGCTTGAATACGTGATGTTCGTCACGTTCTTTCCGCATCTGATCGCCGGGCCGATCCTGCATCACCGCGAAATGATGCCGCAGTTCGAAAACCGCGAGACCTACCGGCTGAACCAGGAGAACCTCGCTGTTGGACTCAGCATCTTCACGATCGGTCTGGCGAAGAAGTTGATCATCGCGGACGGACTGTCGGAGACGGTCCAGTTCGCATTCGGTTTCCGCGACGCATTGCCTGCTCAAGCAGCCTGGTGCGGGGCGCTGGCCTATTCGATGCAGCTCTATTTCGACTTTTCGGGCTATTCGGACATGGCTGTCGGGCTTGCGCGCATGTTCGGAATCCGCTTCCCGGCTAATTTCAACTCGCCGTACAAGGCGACATGCATCATCGATTTCTGGCAGCGCTGGCACATGACGCTGACCCGTTACCTCAATCTGTACCTCTACAACCCTATCGCGCTCTGGGTCATGCGGCGCCGCGCGGCGCGCGGCGCGCTGGTCTCCCGCAAGGCGACGGCGACACCGGCCGGCTTTGCGACGATGGTCGCGCTGCCGCTCTTTTTCACCATGACCCTCGCCGGCATCTGGCATGGTGCGGGATTCCAGTTCCTTGTATTCGGGTTGCTGCATTCGGCCTATCTGACGATCAATCACGCATGGCGGATTTTCGGGCCCAAGCAAGCGGCTGAGGCGCAACCGGGGTTGCGCCGGGCAAGCGTCGTCGTGGCGCAGTGGCTCGTGACCTATCTTGCCGTGCTGCTCGCGCAGATCATGTTCCGCTCGGCATCGGTGCACGATGCGATGCACCTGATCACGGGCATGTTGGGACTGCATCATCCGACAGGCGCACCCACTTACGAACTCGAGTCACTGCTCGCCTTCAAAAACTGGGTGAAGATCGGGATTGCGTTCGCCATTGCACTGCTGCTGCCCAACTCGAACGAGATCATGGCGCGCTATTCGCCCGTGCTCGACAAGGTCCGCACCAACCTGCCTGCCGCGCTGCAGTGGCGCCCGCAAGCGGGGTGGGGCGTCGCGATCGGCGTGCTTGCGGCGGCCGCGGTGCTGCATATGGCCGGCGCAACTGAGTTCCTGTATTTCCAGTTCTAACTGCAAGGGATCGTGATCCGTGAAAACGTCGGAGTTTGGCAGTTTCTTCCGTGCAGTCGGGCTGGTGTTCGTGGTCCTCATCGGCGCTTCGTGGGTGTGGGCCGCGCGAGGCCCGATGTGGTTTCTCGACCCGGAATACCCCATGTGGGTGGCGAAGGACGAAATGATCAGCGAATGCCGCAAGGACGCGACCGTGATCATCGGCGACTCGCGTGCCGTCGCGGGCCTGATACCGGCGCGTCTCGACCCGTCGACCGTCAATCTCGCGCTCGGCGGCGCCACGCCCGTCGAGACCTACTATGTCGCGCAGCGCATTCTGAAGTGCCCAGACCTGCCGCGCAAGGTCATCCTGTCGATCTCGCCGTATCACTTCGCTACGGCCGATTCGTACTGGACCCGTGCCGCGCTGTTCAGCTTCCTGAGCTTCAGTGAGATGGAGGAAGTCCGCAAGCTGTCGGAATCGCTGAATGACAGATCGCTGTACTCGGTCTCGCAGACGGGATCGATCGAGGACCGCCTGACCAATTTCCTGTACGCGTCGCATTTTCCGGCGTTCTATACGGGCAGCATGAAGGCGGGGATGGTGTACCGGCGCAAGCACACCAACGACGAATGGCTCGACGAGGTGAAGCGCCAGCGCGGCTACCACAGCTTCGGTACCGACGACGGTTCGACCGCACTGAGCTTCGAAGTCACCGCAATGTCGGGCTTTCGCAGCAGACCCATCTTTGACGCCTACTTCGATCGCTTGCTGACACTGTTTGCCGAGAAAGGGATCGAGGTGAATTTCGTCCCGATGCCGATGAGCGATCTGAGTTACAAGGGACTGCCCGCAGGCTTCCGGCAAGACTACACCGCCTATATCGACGGCTTCAGGCAACGGCATCCGAATTTCCATGTGACGGGTGACCTGATACCTGTGTTGCCATGGAAGTACTTTGGCGACCGCAACCACCTGAACCGGGCCGGCGCGGAAGTATGGACGGGCACGGTCGCGCGAACACTCGGCATCAACGTTCAGGTCGCGATCCAGTAGCTGGGAAATTGCAGGAATCGGCACTTCGATGATCCAAAAATGGATGAGAGTGAGGGCTCCATGAATCAGACGGGTTCGTTGCGGCGAACAGTGTTGGCCACACTGTTCTTTATCGTCATCAGCGCGGTCGTATTGAGCGTGCTTCAGTCGCGTCTCGGCTTTCAGAATACGTTGACCACGATGCGCCAGATGCTGGTCATCAGCGATGGCCACGACTGGTATGGCAAGGATTCCTGGCAATTCATGCTGAAAGCCTATTTGCAGGTTCACCAACATCCCGGCCAGGATCTTTACGATGCGGTGTTCTTTGCGCAGCACGAAAAATTCCAGTATCCGCCGACGTCGCTGCTGTTTTTCGAGCTTTTTGACAAGCTGCATAGGCTCGACTTTTGGCATCTCAACCTGTTCAACCACCTGATCGTCCTGCTCACCGCCTTGGGCATGGCTCGCCTGTCCGTCGTGATGGCGACCGAACTGGGCCTCGAATCGATCATTACAGACGCGCGCTCGCGCCTTGCATTGATGGCCCTCGGTTTCGTGTCCACGTGGTTCTTCTATCCGGTGATCTGGACACTGTATCTGGGTCAGATTCAGGCGTGGATAACCTGCGCGACGATCTTCGCGTGTATTGCCTATGCCAGCGGACAGCGTGGATGGGCTGGCGTGCTGATGGGAATCTGCGCATTGATCAAGCCGCAGTTCGGGCTGTTCCTCATATGGGGACTGTTCCGGCGCGACATGCGTTTCGTGGCGGCATGGCTCGGCGTCGTCGTGCCAGCCACGCTGCTCGCGATCTCGATGTACGGCTTCGAGCAGTTCATCGGCTATCGGCACGCGCTTGCCTACATGGGGGCGCGAGGCGAAGCCTACTTCGGCAACACGTCGATCAACGGCGTCATGCATCGATTCTTTCAGAACGGCAATGACCAGGTCTTCTTCGAGGACCACTTCGCCGACTATCGACCGATGGTTCAGCAGGTAACGGTCGCCTCCGCACTGGTATTGATCGCAATCGGCCTGTGGTGGAGTTTCCGCAGCAGGAAAGAACCCCCGCTGCCGTCGTTCCTGCTGGCGCAGTTGTGCTTCACGGCAGCGTCGCCGATCGTCTGGGTGCATCACTTCGGCGGACTTCTGCCGTTGTTCATGCTGACGTTCCTCACGCTGCTCCGAAATGCGGAAAAATATGACGGCAAGGTGATATCGAAACCGTTGATCGTCCTCGCGCTCGCGTACCTGGTCGTCGCAAACGACAATCGCATCCTCAATCTCGCGCAAGGGCCCGTCAACCCGATCCAGATCTGCTTCCTTGTGGCCGCGGCCGTCGTCGCATGGCTGCTGGTTCGCGAAACCACACGCGCGGAACCCGCAACCCGCACCGAGCCGCGAACGCGAAGCCGGCGCTGGTTGGGCATGTCCCGCGGTTGAGCGGTGTGAGCGCTTTGCGTCATGCAGGGGATGGCCGGCGGTATCGCCGCGCCTGTTTGCTGGACGGCCGATCAAGGAATTGATGATTAGGGGAGTGCTAGCATGCCTGCATCGCGACGTTTCAGGATCGAAGACCAGAATTCTTTTGCCCTCCTGTCGGGCGACAGCAATCCCGTGCATGTAGATGCATTAAAAGCCCGGCGTTCGCAATTTGGTCGTCCCATTGTGCATGGAATGCATCTGTTGCTATGGGCGATCGAAGAAGGGCTCGCGGATACGCCCAAAACTGCGCTGGCCAAGATTTCGTGTGTATTCCGCAACCCCGTCCGGGTCGATGAAGAAGTACTTTTCCGTTTAGTAAAGGACCACGAGCAGCATAAAAAAATTGTTCTTGAATGCAATGGCGCGGAATGCGCAACCGTTCATGTCGAGCTTTCCGCAAATGAGATGGATATTGCTTTCACGGACCGGTCACCCGGTATGAAGGATTGTCATGAGCGAAGCGAATCTTCGCTCGACAATGCTCAGGGAAGCATTCCTCTTGAGTTGGACACCGCGGTTGTGCGAGAACGATTCCCTGTTCTTACGCACAAAGTCCCCTTGGGACAGGTCGCCCTCATTCTTGCAACCACGCGGTTGGTAGGAATGGAATGTCCCGGATTGCACTCAATTTACTCCGGGCTGTCTGTCAGTTTTTCGCCTTCGTCCAACACTGCGGAGAGTGAAGGAAGACTGGACTGGAAGGTTGTCAATTACGATGATCGCTTCCGCCGTTTATCTGTCGATATCGTTGCGGATGGTGCAACGGGCGTCATTCAAGCGATGTTGCGTCCCGCGCCGCATAAGCAAAAAACTTGTGCGGAGCTAAAGACGCTAATTCCCGACGCTGAAATGTTTGCTGGGCAGCGCGCGCTCGTCATAGGCGGATCGCGAGGACTCGGTGAATTGTGCGCCAAAATTCTGGCGGTGGGTGGAGCCGACGTGCGTCTTACTTATCATCGCGGCAAGGACGATGCGCAAGCGGTCGTTGCCGATATCAACAACGGCCCAGGCAAGTCGGCCAGCCTCGCCTACGATATGTTCGATCCGCCAGAGGATCTCCAGAAGGGGCTTGGCGATGGATGGACGCCCACCCATGTCTACTATTTTGCAACTCCGCCGATTTTTGTTGCAACCCGCGGTAAGTTTTCCAGTGACTTGTTCGCGCGGTTCTCCCGATACTACGTCGAAGGCTTTTATACGTGCTGGCAATCCATACGCCAGATCACGCCAGAAAAATTCACCATGTTTTATCCGTCGTCGGTCGCTGTCGAAACGCCATATCTGAACATGGGCGAATATGCTGCCGCCAAAGCGGCCGGGGAAAATCTCTGTAGTTATCTTTGCACGTGCGACAAAAAGCTGACGATCAAAGTTGTACGTTTACCTCGTCTGCCATCCGATCAGACGCTCAGCATTGTGGAAGTCAAAACACATGACCCGGTGGAAACCATTTTGGGCGTGCTGGGCGAATTCAGGAGCGAGCAGCTCGCGTGACGCGAAGCGTGCGGCTTTGTGATGCGTCGCCGGCAGCGGCCACGGCGCAGGCGGGTGAACGAAACCGTGCCGCTGTATGAGTCGACGGCAGGCGCGCATGACCGAACAGCTTCTCGCGCAATGTGCCGTCGCGATACGCGCGCTTGTAGGCGCCGCGTTCCTGCAGGATCGGCACCACCAGGTCGATGAAATCCCCGAAGCATTCCGGCGCAACGGTGCGCGACAGATTGAAACCGTCCACGCCGGTTTCCTCGGTCCACGCGATCAGCTCGCTCGCGATCCGTTCGGCCGAACCGACGAGCGGTGTCTGCCGGCTGCCGAGCACCATCTGTTCGAGCAGCTTGCGTTTGGTCCATTGCGGCCCGGCGGCACGCGTCATTGCTTCGACGTTCGACACGATCGCCTGGCTCTTGCCGGTGTCGATTGGCTCGTCGAGGTCGTAGCGCGCGAAGTCGATGCCGAGCGACGCGGCCGCATGCACGAGCGCCGCTTCCGAATTGACGTAGCGCCGGTACTCCTCGTACTTCTCCTGTGCGTCGCGCTCGGTGCGCCCCGTGATGATGGTCTGTCCGAGCAGCACCTTGATATCGTCGACCTCGCGGCCGCCGGCGATGGCATGCGCGCGAATGTCGTCGACGATCGCTTTCACCGCGGGCTTCGCCTGACCGTTGACGAACACGCATTCCGCGTGCGCCGCCGCGAAGCGTTTGCCGCGCGCCGACGAGCCGGCCTGATAGAGCACCGGTGTGCGCTGCGGCGACGGCTCGCTCAGATGCATCGCGTCGACGCGATACTGCTTGCCGTGGTGGTGGATCACATGCACTTTCGCCGGGTCCGCATAGACGCCGCGCGCTTTGTCAACCAATACCGCGCCGTCTTCCCAACTGCATTCCCACAGCTTGTAGACCAGTTCCATGTATTCGTCGGCGAGGTCGTAGCGGTCGTCGTGCGCCATTTGTCCGGTGAGCCCGATCGCGCGCGACGCACTGTCCAGATAACCGGTGACGATATTCCAGCCGACCCGGCCGCGCGTCAGATGATCGAGCGTCGACATGCGCCGTGCGAACAGATACGGTTGTTCGACCGACAGATTCGACGTGACGCCGAACGACAGATGACGCGTGAGCGCCGCCATCGCGGGAATCAGCAGCGTCGGGTCGTTGACCGGCACCTGCACGGCGCCGCGAATTGCCGCTTGCGGATTGCCGCCGTAGACGTCGTAGACGCCCGCGACGTCGGCGAAAAAGATGCCGTCGAACAGACCCGCTTCGAGCGTGCGGGCGTAGTCGGTCCAGTACTGAAGGTCGGTGTAGCGGCTGGACTGATCGCGCGGATGCGTCCACATGCCTTGCTGGATGTGTCCGACGCAGTTCATGTCAAATGCGTTGAGAACGATTTCCTTCGGCATGATGTCTTCCGGCTGATGTGGACGAATGCTTACGGCGGGCTTTCGAGCAGTAGAACCTGGCGAACCATCGGCGCATACCACGTTCCTGCGGCTAACACGGTCGTGTTTAATATAGTGGACGAAAAATCACTATGCAAGACATTGCTTTTGACTTTTAATGACTGGCCGTGCGCGCATGGCAGGCAGCCGCGCCTCGATATAATTTTGCGGCGCTTACTTCACCCACGACGATCCTTCCATGTCCGAATCCGCCTCCATCGATCTGACCCAGGCCATCTCCGCGCGCGTCAAGACCGAGCGCGAAGCGCGCAACTGGTCGCTAAGCGAGCTGGCGGAGCGCGCGGGCGTGTCGAAGGCGATGATCAGCAAGATCGAACGCGGCGAGGCGAGTCCGACCGCAACGGTGCTCGGGCGTTTGTCGGGCGCGTTCGGGCTGACCTTGTCGACCTTGCTCGCGCTCGCCGAACAGACCGGCGAGCGGCTCGTGCGTCATGCGGACCAGGCGCTTTGGCAGGACCCCGAAACGGGCTATACGCGGCGGCGGATTTCACCGCCTACCGGCGGCGTGCTGGAGCTGCTCGAGATCGAGTTGCCGGCGGGCGTGAGGGTGCCTTACCCATCGGATGCGTTCGTGTTTCAGCATCAGCAGATCTGGGTCATGCAAGGGGTGTTGACGTTCCGCGAGGGCAGTCAGGCTTACCGGCTCGAAGCGGGGGACTGCCTGCAACTCGGCGCGCCGGTCGAGTGCGAGTTCTTCAATGCGGGCGATGAAGTGTGCCGCTATGTGGTCGGTCTGGTTCGACGCTAGATTGGCATCGAGCCGACGCTAAGGATTCCATATACCAGGACAACGGGCAGCGCCCCATGTGCGGCGTTCGCGGCACCGCGCCGCCCGTCGTCATCCGGTCAGGCTCGGAGTGCTCAGCTCCCGCCACCGCCGCCGCTGCGCACGCCAAGAGTGATCCGGTTGGTCACCGAAGTCACGCCGGGAACGCCCTTCGCCACGTCTCCGGCCTGCTGGATCTGGGAGCCTTGGGGCACGGACCCCGTGAGGGTCACGGCGCCGCCGCGCGCCCGCACGAACACGTTCGACACGTTGAAGCCCGGCGTTTTAGCCAGCGCGCGCCGGACGTCACGGCCCAGCTTGCGGTCTGTCTGGCGAGTCGATTTGGTATTGGCGGCCGGGGGAGACGCCGTGGCAGCCGGCGGCGCAGCGTCGCTGGCCTGGGCATAGGCGCTGGACGCGGTCGCTACACACAATGCAATACCGAGCGCCTTCAAAAGATTGACTTTTTTCACGTTTTCTCCATCCTCGATAAGTTGATTGTCGCTTCGTTGCATGCAAAAAACCGCGCGCTGGCGAGCCTCTCCTGACCCGCGGGGAGCACCTGTATTCTGAAAATTGCCCTACCGCGCTCCCGGCGCGCTTAAACAATACTCCAGCCCACGCGCTCATGCTGGAAAAACTGGTGCCGGTGTTGCTTCGCGTGACACGACCGTGGCCACGGCTTGACTCGTCAACAGTCCGCATTAAATGCGTCTCATATTTCAGACTATAATTTCGCAGCCCGGATCAGCCTCGATCCGGGCTCACGGTGAGTCCTTCAGATACAGCCGTTTCGCGGGAGCGCGTTCCGTTTTGAGTAAAAGCCAAACCAGCCCGATCGATCATCCGATCGAGGCCCCGAGCGCCGGCGATGCGGCGCAGAGCACGGCGTCAGCGGCGCGCGCGCCCGCGGTCCTCGCAAGCCGCACGGCGCACGAAGCGCATAAGGACGACCGGCACTTCGTCACGGCGCTCGCACGAGGGCTCGAAGTGCTGGCGTGTTTCCGCTCCGGCGACAGATCGTTGAGCAACCAGGAACTGGCATTGCGTTGCCGATTGCCGAAATCGACGGTATCGCGCCTCACTCATACGCTGACGCTGCTCGGCTATCTGATCCATCTGAAAGAGAGCGGCAAGTACCGGCTCGGCACGGCATCGCTCGCGCTCGGCAGTGCGATGCTCGCGCGCCTCGACGTGCGCAAGATCGCGCGGCCCGTGATGCAGGAGCTGGCCGACATCTCCGGCGCCACGGTGTCGCTCGGCACGCGTGACCGGCTCTCGATGATCTACGTGGAAAATTGCCGGGGCTCGGTGGCGCTCACGCTGACACTCGAAGTTGGCTCGCGCATTCCGGTCGCGACCTCGGCGATTGGCCGCGCGTGGCTCGCGGCGATTCCCGAGCATGATCGCCTTAGCTTCATGGAGCAGGTGCGTGAACTCGATCACGTCGCGTGGCCGAAGACGCGCCGCGGCATCGAGAAAGCGCTCGACGATTACCGCACGCTCGGTGTCACGACGTCGTTCGGCGACTGGCAGAAAGACGTGAACGGCATAGCGCGCGCGTTTCAGCCGGGCGGCGAATTGCCGATCATGGCGATCAACGTGGGCGGGCCGTCGTTCAAACTGTCGAAGGAATTTCTGCTGGAAGAAGTGCGGCCACGTCTGATCGATGTGGTCACGCAACTCGAAATCGCGTTGTCGCACTGAGCCCTTGTGCGTTTTTGGCCGGGACATTGGCCGCTAGAACCATTGCGGCGCCATACCGAGCGTGGTGTCGTCGAGCGTGCGCAGCGTCGCGAGCATCAACGCGACGCGCGGCAACTCCCAACGGAAGAACCACTGGCAAGCGTGCAGTTTGCCGTGATAGAAGTCCGGCTCTGTCTGCGCTTCGCTGCGCGCATCGGTTAGCGCATCGGTTAGCGCGGCGCTTGCGACGATCGCCTGCCTCAGCCACGTCCACGCAATCACGATATGGCCGAATGCTTCGAGAAAAGCATTCGCGTTGGCGAGCGCGCGTTCTGTTTCTCGAGCGAGCGTGGGCAGCAGTGCTTCGACCGTCGCCTTGAGGTCGCGCCATGCATCGCCGAGCGCGTTGGCGTGCGCATGGAGCCGCTCGTGAGTAAGCGCTGCGTCGATCGTGCGCTGGATTTGATGGCCAAGCAGCGTAAGCGCCGCGCCCTGTTTCATCACGACTTTACGGCCCAGCAGATCGATCGCCTGAATGCCGTGCGTGCCTTCGTGAATCATGTTCAGCCGGTTGTCGCGATAGAACTGTTCGACCGGGTACTCGCGCGTATAGCCGTAGCCGCCGTGAATCTGGATCGCGAGGCTGTTCGCTTCCAGACACCACTGCGACGGCCACGATTTCACCACCGGCGTCAGCAGGTCGAGCAGCAGGCCCGCTTCGGCGCGTGCTGCATTGCTCTCGCCGGTGTTCTGTTCGTCGACGAGGCGCGCGGCGTACAGGCATAACGCGTATGCGCCTTCCACATAGGCCTTTTGTGCGAGCAGCATGCGGCGCACGTCGGCGTGTTCGATCAACGGCAACGGGGGATCGAGCGGATTCTTGTTGTCAGGGCGGCGTCCCTGCGGCCGCTCGCGCGCGTAGTCGAGCGAGGCCAGATAGCCGCGATAGCCGAGCATCACGGCGCCGAGGCCCACGCCGATGCGTGCCTCGTTCATCATGTGGAACATGGTGGCGAGGCCGTGATGCGGTTCTCCCACCAGCTCGCCGATACATTCGCCGTGTTCGCCGAACGACAGCATCGTCGAGGTCGTGCCGCGCCAACCCATCTTGTGAATCAGTCCCGCCAGGGCGACGTCGTTGCACGCGCCGAGGCTGCCGTCGTCGTTGACGTGGTACTTCGGCACCGTGAACAGCGAGATGCCTTTGACGCCCGGCGGCCCGCCCGGAATGCGCGCGAGCACGAGATGAACGATGTTCTCGCTCAGTTCGTGATCACCGGCCGAGATAAAAATTTTGTTGCCACGAATCGAATAGGTGCCGTCTTCGTTCGGCGTCGCGGTGGTGGCGAGATCGGAGAGGCTGGAGCCCGCTTGCGGTTCGGTAAGCGCCATCGTGCCGAAGGCGCGGCCTTCGAATAGCGCTTGCAGATACTTGCGCTTTTGCGTTTCGCTGCCGAAGCGTTCGATCACGTTCGCATTCGCGGAGGTCAGCATCGCGTAAGAGGACGTGGCGATGTTGGCGCTCTTGAAGAGCGACAGGCACGCGAAAGCGATCAGCGACGGCAGCTGCATGCCGCCCCATTCGTAGTCTTTGCCCGCGGCAAGAAAACCGGTGGCGCGCAATGCGTCGAGGGCCTCTTTCACTTCGCCGGGCAACGCGACACGCTGACCATCGAATTGCGGCTCATGTTCATCGAGCAGGCGATTGTGTGTCGCGAATTTTTCAACGGCCACTGCGTGCGCAGTGTCGAGCGCCGCGCGGAATGTCTCGCGGCTGTGATCGGCATGGCGCGCGCGCCGCGTGAGCGTGTCGGCCTCGAGGACTTCGAACAGCTGGAAATCCAGATCACGCGGGTTGATGATCAACGCATCTTGCATGAAAGAAGCCCGTCCAAAGATAAGCTGCTATGCAGAACAATGGCGCGACGCACGCGGGAAGAGCGGCTTTGCGCATCCGTATAAGTCAACTGAAACGCGCGCTATGCGGGTAAGTCCTGATGAGCCGCAATCAGCGATGCGTGTCAGTTTATAACGAAAGTGAATGAGCGTGCTTTTATTTACACGCGGAATTTCGGCACGTATGATGGCCAGAAAATATGGAATCCAAATCTGCATGGCGGAACATATGGAGGAGGGAGACGATGGCTGTGAAGGAACTGTTTCAACTGGACGGCAAGGTTGCGTTGATCACGGGCGGCTCGCGCGGCCTCGGCCTGCAAATGGCCGAAGCGCTGGGCGAGATGGGTTGCCGCGTCGCGATCACCGCGCGCAAGGCCGATGAACTCGCCGAAGCGAAGACGCATCTGCATAGCCGCGGCATCGAGGTGCTGACCGTGGTGAACGATCTGCAACGCTTCGAAAGCATCCCAGGTCTCGTCGATGAAGTGCTCGGGCTGCATGGCCGCATCGACATCCTCGTGAACAACGCGGGCGCGACGTGGGGCGCGCCCGCTGAAGACTATCCCGATGAAGCGTGGCACAAGGTGATGAACCTGAACGTCAACGCGCCGTTTTTCGTCGCGCGTGAAGTCGGCAAGCGCAGCATGATTCCGCGGCGCGCGGGCAAGATCATCAACATCGCGTCGGTGGCGGGACTCAAGGGCTCGCCGCCGGGCATGAATACGATTGCGTACAACACGTCGAAGGCCGCGGCGATCAACTTCACGCGCGCGCTGGCCGCGGAATGGGGCAAGTACAACATCAACGTCAACGCCATCTGCCCAGGCTTCTTCCCGTCGAAAATGTCGGCGGGACTGCTCGACAAGATCGAGGACACGATCGTGTCGCGCACGCCGTTGCAACGTCTTGGCGGCGACGAAGACCTCAAGGGGCCCGTCGTGTTTCTCGCGAGCGAGGCGTCGCGGCACATCACCGGCCAGCATTTCGCGGTAGACGGCGGGTCGATCATCGTTTGAGTCATCGAGGACGGACACACCATTTCGTTTCAGAACGCAGCGCGCTCGCAAGACCGTGCGAGCGCGCTGCGCGTACGTGTAAAACCAGGAGACGCTGCATGGATTTTCAGCACTCGGACAAGGTCAAGAGTTTGCAGAAGCGCCTGAATGCTTTCATGGAAGAGTACGTCTATCCGGCCGAAGCCGTTTTCGATGCGCAAATGGATGCCGCGCGCGAATCCGGCAATCGCTGGCGACCCGCGCCGGTGATCGAGCAACTGAAAGAGAAGGCGAAGGCCGCCGGATTGTGGAACCTGTTTCTGCCCGAGTCGAAATACGGTGCCGGGCTCACCAATCTCGAATACGCTCCTTTGTGCGAAATCATGGGGCGCTCGCACATCGGCGCGGAGCCGTTCAACTGTTCCGCGCCGGACACCGGCAACATGGAAACGCTGGCCCGTTACGCGAGCCCCGAGCAGCAACAGCAATGGCTGCTGCCGCTGCTCGACGGCACGATCCGATCGGCATTCGCGATGACGGAGCCAGAGGTGGCGTCGTCGGATGCGACCAACATCGAGGCGCGCATCGTGCGCGACGGCGATCACTACGTGATCAATGGCCGCAAATGGTGGACCTCGGGAGCAAACGATCCGCGCTGCCAGATCCTGATCTTCATGGGCAAGTCGAATCCCGATCATCCGAACCGGCATCAGCAGCAGTCGATGATCCTGGTGCCGATGGCCACGCCCGGCGTCAAGGTGCTGCGTCACCTGCCGGTATTCGGCTACGACGACGCGCCGCACGGTCACGCCGAAATCGCGTTCGAGGACGTGCGCGTGCCCGCGAGCAACATGCTGCTCGGCGAAGGGCGCGGCTTCGAAATCGCGCAGGGCCGGCTCGGACCGGGGCGCATCCATCATTGCATGCGCCTGATCGGACGCGCCGAACGCGCGCTCGAAGCGATGTGCCGACGTTCGCTCGATCGCGTCGCATTCGGCAAACCGGTCGCGGAGCAGGGCGTGACGCGCGAACGGATCGCCAACGCGCGCATCATGATTGATCAGACGCGCTTTCTCGTGCTCAATGCCGCGCACAAGATGGACACGGTCGGCAACAAGGACGCGCGCCAGGAGATCGCGATGATCAAGGTGGCCGCACCGAATATGGCCTGCCAGGTGATCGACTGGGCAATGCAGGCGCACGGCGGCGGCGCGCTCAGCGATGACTTCGGCCTCGCGCGTGCCTATGCGAGTTCGCGCACGCTGCGTTTTGCCGACGGCCCGGACGAGGTGCATCGCAATGCGATTGCCAAGATGGAGCTTGGTCGTTATCTCGCGTGTTGAAGACACGCATTAAGTCCGGCCGCGCCGTGCATCGCGACGCATTAGCCGACTCACCAGCCGAAGCACGAGCGCAGCCGTACGCGCCGCGCGGCGAACACGAACGAAGCGCGCAGCAACAGTGAAGCGCGCGCCGACAGTCAAGCAGGAGACGCCCATGAACCAACGCCATCATTCGCATTGGCCGCCGCAAGTGCCACTGCATCTGACGCTGCCCGAGACCAATATTTTCTACAACGCCGAGGTCTCGGCGGCGCGCTTTCCGGACAAGCCGTTTATTGTTTTCTACGACACACCGGTGTCATTCGCCGGGTTCAAGGACGAGGCCGAGCGCATCGCGGGCTTCTTGCAGCAGGCGTGCAACGTGAAAGCGGGCGACCGCGTGCTGCTCTACATGCAGAACAGCCCGCAATGGATCATCGCTTACTACGGCATTCTGCGGGCCAACGCGGTGGTCGTGCCGGTCAATCCGATGAACATGAGCGCCGAACTGGCGCACTACGTCGAGGACAGCGGCGCAACCACGATCATCGCGCCGCAATGCCTGTTCGCGAACGTCGAGCCGTTGGTCGGCAAGGGGCCGGGCCAAGGGCTAGAACACGCAATCGTCGCGACGTATAGCGATTATCTGAAGCGGCCGTCGCCGATCGCCGTGCCCGACTTCGTCGCGGCGCCGCGCAAGCACTTCCATGTCGATGGCGTGACTTCATGGCAAGCCGTGCTCGATCTCCACATGGCGCCAGGCCCGCTGACCACCGGCGCCGACGATCTGTGCGTGATGCCGTACACGTCCGGCACCACCGGCAAGCCGAAGGGCTGCATGCACACGCATCGCAGCGTGATGAGCACGCTGCTCGGCGGCTGCGTGTGGTTCGCGGCGCCTGCCGACGGCGTTTATCTTTCAGTGCTGCCGTTCTTTCACGTGACCGGCATGCAGGGCGGCATGAACAGCGCGGTGTTTTCCGGCGCGACCATCGTCGTTCTGCCGCGCTGGGATCGCGACGCGGCCGCGCTATGCATGCAGAAATATCGCGTCACCGCGTGGCAGTCGATCTCGACGATGATGGTCGATTTTCTGTCGAACCCGCGGCTCGGCGAATACGATCTGTCGAGCCTGAGCGGCACGCGCGGCGGCGGCGCGGCGATGCCGGACGCGATCGCGAAGAAGCTCAAGGCGCTCACCGGCCTCGATTACGTCGAAGGCTACGGGATGTCCGAGACGATTGCCGGCACGCACATCAATCCGCCGCATCGTCCGAAACCGCAGTGCCTGGGCATTCCCGTGTTCGACGTGGACTCGCGCGTGATCGATCCGGTCACGTTGCAGGAACTGCCGCAAGGGGAGACGGGCGAGATCGTCGTCAACGCGCCGCAGGTGATGCAAGGCTACTGGCGCAATCCGGAAGCGACCGCCGAGGCATTCATCGAACTGGACGGCAAGCGGTTTCTACGTACCGGCGACCTCGGGCATATCGACGAGGACGGCTACTTCTTCATGACCGACCGGCTCAAACGGATGATCAACGCATCCGGCTACAAGGTCTGGCCGGCCGAGGTCGAAGCGCTGATGTATCGGCATCCGGCCATTCACGAGGTGTGCGTGATTGGCGTCAAGGACGAGAAGCGCGGCGAGACCGTGAAGGCGCTGGTGGTGCCCGATGCGGCCCATGCAGGGAAGATTGCCGCGCAGGAGATCATCGACTGGGCGCACGAGCAGATGGCGGCGTACAAGGCGCCGCGCATCGTCGAGTTCGTCACGTCGTTGCCGAAGTCGGGCAGCGGCAAGATTCTATGGCGCGTGTTGCAGGAAGAGGATGCCGCGCGTACGGCCGCGACGGGCGACGGCAAGGCAGACAACGGCGGTGGAGGCGCCGCGCGATGACATGGCTCGATACCTCTGCGGGACTAACCGTTCGTGTGCATCGCCGATAGGGCGCGCCGCTTTGGAAGGGAGCGCGGCGAGCATCCGGCGCTGATCTGCGGCGGCATCCCGACGTCGCGAAGTGCCCGTGGTCGGTGCGCATCGGAGCAATAGGGCGATGCCAGTTGCCTTCGTAGTGCGCGCCGCGCATGCACCGATCGACGCTGACACGCTGCTGGCCCGGGTCGATGCGCGGCTCGGCAAGATGCAGCGGCTTTCGGCGCTGAACGTTGTCGACAGCTTGCCGCGCAGTGCGCTCGGCGCGGTGCTCAAGCGCGAGTTGCGTGACCGGTTTTATCCTGCTGCACGTTAGGGCAGGTGGCTGGGCGGTTAGGGCGGAGCGCCACCGTCGGATGGCGAACTCGATAGAGCAGGGCCTCTCCACCAAATCCCCTTCTGCCACGCAATCCTCCCCGATTTCCCATTCGCCTGGTTTTTTTTCAGATATTTATTGTCTGACTAATGGATTTTTTTCTCCGATACTCGGCATTCCATCGCGCTTCCATGTGACTGACGCCCTGCCGTCAGGACACATCACCCATGATCAATAAACGAATCCATGCCGCATTCCTCGCCGCCGTGACAACGCTGCTCGCACTCATTACGCCAGCATCTCAGGCGCAATACACCACCGACTGGCTCGCCAACACCGCCGGAACGCTTGCCGCCCACGTCGGCAACGCGGCTCGCTCGATGTGGGTCGCGCCCGAAGGTGTCATCTATACGGCATCGCTGTGGGACGAGAACGAAGGGGGCGTCGCGATCTACCAGAACGGCAAGGCCATCGGTTCCATCGGAATCAACAGCGAGTTTCAGGGCGGTGCCATTACCGGCAATGCCACCTCGATCTTCACGCCCTTGCAGTTCGGCACCTCGGCCGGTACGGGCTCGGTAGGACGATACAACCGCGTGACGGGCCAGCGCGACCTCGTCATCTCCGTCAGCGTGTGGAACGCCGTTGCCCGGGGCGATGTGATCACCGGACTCGCGACCTCGGGCTCGCTTCTCTATGCGAGCGACATATTCAGCAATCGAGTCCGGGTCTTCACGACCGACGGCATCTGGCAGCGGGACATCAGCGTGTCGAGTCCCGGCGCACTCGCCGTCGATGGCGCGGGCAATCTCTGGGTGGCCCGCAAGAGCGCGGGCGTGGTGGTCGAATTCGGTCCGACCGGCACCTTGTTGAACACCATTCAGATGGGCGCCGCCTCGCGGCCTTCCGCGCTCTATTTCGATGCATGGTCCGGGCAACTGATGGTCGGCGATGAAGGCCCCGACATGAACATCAAGCTGTACAACATCGCGGGTACGCCAACGCAGGTCGGCACGTTCGGGGTGCAGGGCGGTTACCTCGACACGACCACGGGCATCAAAGGCCAGGTCGGTGACAAGCGTTTCACGCGCGTCGCGGGCATCGGCAGGGACGCCGCCGGCAATCTGTACGTGCTCAACAATCCATGGGGCGGCGGCTGGGACCTGGGCCGCAACGGCGCCACCGACCTGCATGCCTACGACAGCGCGGGCAATTTGCAGTGGAAGCTGCAGGCTCTCAACTTCGAGGGAGTCGCCGCGCCGGACCCGCTCACTGACGGCGCCTACTTCTATGGCGGCAGCCACGTCTACACCGGCACGGCGGGCGGCACCTTCGTCGCGAATACGATCGACCCGTTCACCTATCCGTCCGATCCGCGGCTCAACATGAACGACACCCAGCGCGACGAGCATTTCGGTCAGCTCGTCACGGTCGGCGCAAACCGGCTTCTCGTGGCGTCAGGCCAGAACCCCGGCATCTTCTACTTCTTCCACTTCAACGCGGCGAACGGTTACATCGCCATACCGGACGCATCGATTCCAGGGCCCGCGTTCAATACGAATCTGGAGGTTACGGGCGGATTCTGCATCGACAGCCGGGGAGACGTCTGGGCGGGGCTGGACCGGACCAACCACATCTACCACTACCCGCTGACCGGCTTCGATGCCAATGGCAAGCCGACGTGGGGGCCGGCCATCACGATCTCCACACCGGAGAGCATCCGGCCGCTGACACGCATCATCTATCTGCCGGAAAGCGACACCATGATCCTCGCGCAAGGCATAGCTGGCAGTTGGGACTGGACGGCCATACAGTCGAGAATCGAGGTGTATCACGGCTGGAGCGCGGGCAACACCACCAGGCCGGACCCGGTGATCAACATCCCGAGCGCCAATCCCAAGTCGATGACGGCGGCGGGCAACTATCTCTTCCTCGGCTACGTGCACACCGTGCCGAACATCGACGTCTTCAATCTTGCGACGGGAAGTCTCGACACCACGCTGATCAACACGAGCCCGGGTACGGTGGATGTCGGCAACGACGTGGATTCGATGTACGGCCTCAGGGCCTACCTGAAATCGACCGGCGAATATGTGATCACGAAAGACAACTACAATGGCTCAAGCATCGTGGTTTATCGTTGGACACCTTGATCGCGTATTTCGGATTTCGAGCCGCAGCGTGTCGGGCTTCGAATCCAGACAGGCGCCATCTCTCACACGGCGCCTGTCTCGCACATCACCAATAGGCCCTCACTTCGCTGCCGTCAGCGAACTCAACGCCGCCGACTTCAACTGCCCACCCTGTACCACGGCCGCCAGCGGATTACCGATCACGAAGCCCCCCTGAGCATCGACGCCGGTCACGCTTTGCGGATTGTTTTGCGGCGGCAGCGCCTTCACGGCCTTGTCGAACTGGTTGCGGATCGCGCTCGCGTCGCTGACGGTGCCGGCCATTTTCATCGCAAGCGCCGTCGCATAGACCGCCGTGTAGTTCAGCGACACTTCCTGGCTCGGGTCGCGGCCGCCATGACTCTTGCGGAAGCGTTCGACAAAGGCCTTCGCGCTCGGCGTGTCCTCATTAGCGAGCGGCAGCACGCCGATCGAGCCGTTCAGCGGCGCATAGCCGCTCGTCACCTTGGCGACTTCGTCGAGCTTGGCCTGATCCATCACGATGAAGCCGCCCTTGAAGCCCAGCTCGCGCGCCTGCTGGGCGACAAGGCCGGTTGGCTCCGACGGCCCGCCGATGAACATCACATCCGGTTTGGCCGCGAGCACGCGGCTCA
Source organism: Paraburkholderia sp. SG-MS1 (assembly GCF_012275575.1). GTDB lineage: Bacteria > Pseudomonadota > Gammaproteobacteria > Burkholderiales > Burkholderiaceae > Paraburkholderia. The sequence goes on from NZ_NPIH01000174.1 coordinate 30,300, forward strand.
CGCCGCTGTAGAAATCGGTCGCGCGGTTATACGACATCGCGTTATCGGCCACGATCGTGCCGCCGGCCGCCTCCCACGCGGGCTTGAACGCGGCCACCCAGACCTTGCCGTAGTCGGTATCGGTCGCGGCCAGCGCGGCCTTCTTGCCATAGGTGGTCATTTCATACTTGATGAACGAATTCAGATACGACGTGAAGGCGGGTGGAATCCGTATCGTCAGTTTGTTGCCGCGTTCGCTGATTTGCGGAACGCTCGTGTAGGACAGCAACAGCAGCTTCTGCTGTTCGTTGCTGGTCTGCACCGCGAAGCCGCCGCCAGAATGCGGCACGAGCACCACTGCGGCCTGCTGTTGCTGCGCGAGACGCCGCGCGTTGATCGCGGTTTCGCTGGGGTTGTACTTGTCGTCGAGCGCGACGATTTCGAATTTGATTTTCTTGCCGGCCACGTCGATGCCGGCCTGATTGACGTCGGCGGCGGCCATCTGCATGCCGTCGAGCACTTCCTGGCCGTATTTCGCCGCACCGCCGCTCAGCGGGCCCGAAAAGCCGATGTGCACCACCTGCTGCGCGATCGCGGCGCCCGCGCACATCAATGCCGTCGTGGCGACGCTCGCCATGACTGCGGCGCGGCCGCACAAGCGTTTGATCGTCATACGTGTCTCCTTCAAGGTTGGAATGCGTGGGCGCTGACCGCGCGCGAGCAATGCCTCGAATGCGTCAGCCGCCGACGTACGCGCGGCGGATCGCTTCGTTATTCATCAGACTCGCGTGATCGCCTTCGAGCACGATGCGCCCGTTCTCGATCACGTACGCACGGTGCGCGATCTTCAGCGCGGCGAATGCGTTCTGTTCGGCGAGCAGGACGGTCGTGCCCGCGCGGTTGATCTGCTGGATCACGTCGAATACCTGCTTGACTACCAGCGGCGCGAGACCGAGCGACGGTTCGTCAAGCAGCAACACCTTGGGCCGCGCCATCATCGCGCGGCCGATCGCGACCATCTGCTGCTGGCCGCCGGACAGCGAGCCGGCCGCATGGTCCTTGCGTTCGGCGAGCAGCGGAAAGAGCGTGAACACCCGCTCGAGATTGCGCCGATTGCCGGTCTTGTCACCGCGATGCACGTACGCGCCGAGCGTGAGGTTCTTCAGCACCGACATGCCGGGAAACAACTTGCGTCCCTCCGGACACTGAATCACGCCGCTGCGCACGATCTGCGCGGGCGTCATGCCGAGCAGCTCGCGCGCGCCGAAACGCAGGCTGCCGCTCGCCGCGCGGCGCAGACCGCTCGTCGCGAGAAAAATCGAGCTTTTACCGGCGCCGTTGGCGCCGAGCAGCACGACCAGCTCGCCGTCGTCCGCGTGCAGGTTGATGCCGTCGAGCGCGCGAAAGCTGCCGTAGTCGAGCGACACGTTGTCAAACTTCAGCATGCTCGCTCCCCAGGTAAGCGTCGATCACGGCCGGGTTCGCGCGAATCTCGGCAGGCGCGCCCTCGGCGATTTTCCTGCCGTAGTTCAGCACCATGATGCGGTCCGCGAGCTTCATGATCATGTTCATCTTGTGTTCGACGAGGCACACCGTCACGCCGTGTTTCACGAGCTTGCGGATCAGATCGGCGAGGCCTTCGGTCTCTTCGGGATTCACGCCGCCGGCGGGCTCATCCAGCAGTATCAGGCTCGGCTCGGTGGCGAGCGCGAGCGCGACGGCCGCGCGTTTGCGTTCTTCCTGCGAAATGTCGCCAGCCATTCGCGCCGCGATCGCCGACAGGCCGACGAAGTCGAGCGCTTCACGCGCCTTGTCGCGGCAAATGCGTTGCTCCTGCTGCAGACGCCGCGAATGCGTGAGCACATCCCACAGCCCCGAGCGCGTGCGCAGACGGTGGCCGACGATCAGGTTGTCGAGCACGCTCGCGCGGTCGAACAGCGCGGTGGACTGGAACGTACGCGCGACGCCGAGCTGCGCCATCCGGTCGGCGCCGAGCTTGGTCACGTCCTCGCCTTTGAAGCGGATGCGGCCCGAGCTCGGCAGATGCGTGCCGCTGATCAGATTGAAGAAGGTGGTCTTGCCCGCGCCGTTCGGTCCGATGATCGCGTTGACCTTGCCGGCTTCGATGCGCGTGCTGACGTCGTCCACCGCGACGAGGCCGCCAAAGCGCTTGCTGAGCGATTCGATTTCAAGCATGACCGTCGCCTCCCGTGGGTTGGGGACGACGCGCGGCCATCGCACCGTCTGGCGCGGGCAGTGGAGTGCGCCGCAGCTGCCTCGCCTCAAACACGCCGACGATGCCGTTGGGCAAAAAGATCACCAGCAGAATCAGGATCGGCCCGAACACGACGAAGCGATACTCCTGCAGGAACTGCAGATACTGTGTGAGCCACGGAATGATCAGGGCGCCGAGCAGCGGACCCGCGAGCGTGCCGATACCGCCAACCAGCATGTACATGGTCATGTCGAACGTGTGCTCGACGCCCGCGAGGTCCGGGCCCAGAAAGCGCACGGCGCCCGCATACAGTCCGCCCGCGAGCCCCGCATACACGACCGACAGCACGAAGGCCAGCACCTTGTTGCGCATCAGGTTGATGCCGATCGATTGCGCGAGTCCATCGCTGTTGCGGATCGCCATGAAGGTGCGCCCGAGCAGCGAATCGACGATGCGATGCATCAGCCACACGCCGAGCACGAGGAACGCGAACACCAGGTAGTACAGCGCGCGAGGATTCTCGAACGAGACGATGCCGAAACCCGAAGGAGCCGGAATACCGATGATGTCCGCCACGCCGTGCGTGAGACCATCCCACTTCTCGATCACGAGAAACATGATGTAGCCGACACACAGCGTGAAGATCGAAAAGTAATGGCCGCGCAGGCGCAGCGACACGAGTCCGATCAGCGCGCCGAGCACCGCGACCACCACGCCGGCCGCGACGAACGCGAGCCAGAACGGCACCTGATGATCGACTGTCAGAATGCCGACCGTGTACGCACCCACCGCCATGAAGCTGCCGTGCGCGAGATTGAACTGGCCGGTGTAGCCGGTGATCAGATTCAGCCCGACGGTGGCCAGCGCGAAGATGTACGCGGTGGACATGACGGTGAGCATGTAGTCGTTGACGGCGGCGAAGGGGAACAGCAACCCGAGCACGAACAGCAGCGTCCATCCCCGTTTGCCCTCGAATGGTTTCATGAGTGAGTTCATGACGCGCGCAGTCCTCTGGCGAAGAGCCCCTGAGGACGAACCGACAGAATCACCACCAGCAGCACGAAAGCGATGATGTCCTTGTAGTCGGTCGAGATATAGAACGCGCCGAAGCTCTCCGCCATGCCGATGATCAGCCCGCCCACGATCGCACCCGGCACGCTGCCCATGCCGCCGAGAATGATGATCACGAAGGCCTTCAGGATCACCAGCTGGCCCATCGCCGGATAGACCAGGTTGATCGGCGCGTAGAGCGTGGCGGCCACCGCGGCCAGCAGGCCGGAGATGCCGAACGTGAGCATGGTCACCTTGTTCGCGTCGATGCCCATCAGCGACGCGCCTTCGCGGTCCTGCGCCATCGCGATGATGCTCGAGCCGATCACCGTGAATCTGAGGAACAGTTGCAGCAGCACCACCAGCGCGAACGCGGCGCCGATGATCAGAAGGCGCTGCAACGGCGCGCTTACGCCGCCCAGTTCGACGATGCCCGCATAAGGCGTCGGCATGCGGTGAAAGTCGGCGCCCCAGATGGCTTGCGCGCCGGCTTCGAGAAAGAGGAGCAGGCCGATCGCGGCGATCATCGGATGCAGTTCGGAGGACTTGCGCAGCGGATGGAACACGAGGCGCTCGGCGAGAATCGCGAGCAGCGCGACCGCGAGGCCGGCGCCGAGCATCGCGAGCCAGTAGTTCAGGCCGAGCCGGTTCATCAGGTAGAACGACACGAATGCGCCGACCATGTAGAAAGCGCCATGCGCGAAGTTCGGCACGGCGAGAATGCCGTAGACCAGCGTGAGGCCGAGCGCGACGAGGCTGTAAATGCCGCCGAGCGTCAACCCGTTGAGGACCTGCTGCAAGAACATATCCACGCTTGGACACCCTCCAGCGAGGCGCATCGTGCGAGCCTGGCCCCTCGTTCAGGGACTGCCGCGCGAGCCGCCATACTTGCGGACGGGACAAGCGCCGCTGCTCGAACCAGACGACACTTGCCAACGGTTGAAAAAACGCGCCTCGACGACGCGGACTTCTGAACGCGATGGGTGGTGGTGCGAAAGGAATTTGGCACGAGCGTTCGCTTTGCGTCAATAGGGTTTTGCATGCGATCGTTCTGCATTGCAGATTTTTAGGGAAGTCACTTAGGCAACTGGGGCGCGTATCCGGGATGGCTCAAGGGTCAATGTAACGAGGGATATGCGGCTCGATCGTGCAATCAGCAGGACCGCTTGACTTTGATTTCTCCGCGCCACTATTCTGCAATGCAGTTGTGTCAACACTTCCACGCCGCACCTTTGTTCCCATGAAGGTCACTCATGAATCCAGCACTCGACATTCCCAGCGTTCGTCACATGGTGTCGCCAGAAGAATGGCAAGCCCGCGTCGACCTCGCGGCTGCGTATCGATTGGTTGCGCTATTCGGTTGGGACGATCTGGTGTTCACGCATATTTCGGCGCGCGTGCCGGGGCACGAGCACGAGTTTCTGATCAATCCGTACGGCCTTTTCTTCGAGGAGATCACCGCGTCGAGCCTCGTCAAGGTGGATCACGAGGGGCGCCCGGTCATGCAGACGGCCTTCGACGTGAATCCCGCGGGCTTCGTCATTCATAGCGCCGTGCACGAGGCCCGGCCCAACGTGAATTGCGTGCTGCACACGCATACCGCGTATGGCGTGGCCGTCGCGGCGCAGCAGGACGGTCTGCTGCCGCTGTCGCAGCAGTCGGGCTTCGTGCTGACGAACCTCGCGTATCACGACTACGAAGGCGTCGCGTTGCGGGACGCCGAGAAGGCGAGGCTCGTCGCCGATCTCGGCAGCGCCAATTACATGATGCTGCGCAATCATGGCTTGTTGAGCTGCGGTCGTTCGGTCGCCGAAGCATTTCAGGCGATGTATCTGTTCGAAACGTCGTGCCGGATTCAGATTCTCGCGCAGGCAGGCGGCAGGCTGATCGAGGTGCCGCAGTCGATCATCGCGACGATGGGCGAGCAGGCGCGCGAAGTGAGTAAAGGCAAGGGCGCCGATCTGGTGTGGCCTGGTTTGCTGCGTCGTCTGATGCGGCGCAATCCGGGCTTCGACCAGTAGCCGCCGACGCGTAGGCGCGAGCGGGCGCACACATGACGCGAAGCGCCGCTCACGCGGCGCACCGGTCAACGTCGGTTGGTCTCAAGCAGAGCGCCTCGACCGCCGCGCCCTTGCTAGAACGTGTGACGGATGCCGACATTCACACCGGCCGTCGTGCCCGTCGGCAGGTTCAGCGCGTTGTTGACCGACAGCCCGTTGTGCATGCCGCCATGATTGGTCACGAAGCCGACCTGTCCATAGGTCACGGTCGCCTTCGACAGCGAATAGGTCAGCCCTGTCGACGCCAGCACCGAGTTGTTCGACGATTCGTTCGCGTCGCGCGTGACCCATACGCCCGCGTCGACATTCAACGCCGGCGTGATCCGATAGCTCGCGCCGCCTGAATAGACGCGATTGTTGAACGAGCCCGCGACCTTGTACTGCACGTACGACGCTTTCACCGTCAGGTCATTGAACACGTAGCTCGCGCCGATCGCCCGGCCGTTGAATTCGACTACGCTCGGCACCGGGATCGACGCCGCGCTGCCGCCGGCATTGCCGCTGTAGAGCGCGGCATCGACGGTTAGCGGACCGAGGTGATAGCGCAGACTGGCCGAATATTGGCGGCCGGCCTGGAAATCGCCGGCTGCGCCGCCGAGCGCCAGCATCGCGCTGGCTTGCAGACCGGCGATCTCCGGCGACGTGTACGAAATGCCGTTGGGGTTGAAGAGGCCGGTCACATAGACATTGTTCAGGTAGGTGACGAGACCGCTGCCGAAGTACGCCATATCGCGCGGATCGAAGTCGTACACCGCGAGGAAGAACGGCGAGAACTGCAAGCCCGCCTTGACCGTGCCGAAGCGGCTTTCCACGCCAACATAGGCGAGGCGGCCGAACAGGTTGTCGTTCGAATTACCGAGCGCGCCGGTGGCGACGCTGATGCCGCTTTCCAGCTGAAAGATCGCCCGCATGCCGCCGCCGAGATCTTCTGCGCCGCGCATGCCGAAGCGCGATCCGGACAGGCCGCTGTCGGTGAACGAGTACTGATGGCCAGCACTCTGGCCGGTTGCCGGGTCGAGCGTTTTGTTGGTGTACAGGAGCGACGCGTCGACGATACCGTACAGCGTGACGCTGCTTTGCGCGTAGGCCCCTTGGGGCAAGCCCACCGCGCATGCACCCATCAATCCGAGAATGACGCCAATCCGATTACGATGACTTGCCGGCATGCTGCGTGTCTCCTTGTTTTTTGAAATCGACTGAACGGTGAATGCGGCGGGTGCTGCACGGTTCTCGCGACCTTCGTTTCTTCACGGCCTGTCTGGCGTGGCAATGTCGACGGATGACAATGTGCCTTCGCAAACTGATCAGGGATGCGAACTATTCGCCTCGCGGGTATGCGCCCGAGTTGAATGCGGCTCGCCTGCGGGCTGACAAATTGCGGATCGGGCCGACGCTATGGCGCATTCATTGATTGCGTGCTTGCTCACGGAATGCACGCGCAATTTGGCACGACCGTTCGTTCGATGTCAACCGGGGAAATCAGGAGTTGGTCTGCCATGCAGGCCAAAATAGGGAAAACACCTAACCCGCACCGTGAACCGTATTTTTCAGATAAGCGCTTGTCCGAAGGGAAACAGATCGAACAGTAAGATTTGAATCACGAGCAAAGCTGCTATTTTTTAGTTCTGCATTGCAGAATTTACGTGAGAGCAAGGTGGAGATCATTGAACGAGGTTGGTTCGCTATCATTTCCTCTCCCATCTGACAACTGGACACTGACGCTGCGACGCGACATTCGCCAGATGCAATCACGCCGTTTGCCTGTAAGCTTTAACCGGCGAGCCCATGCCGAACGAAGATCGCGTGCGACTCGCCGTCGTGAACGAAAACTCGCAGACTGCCTTCAATGCTATTGCCAACTTTCCAGAGGGAATATTTGTTATGAAGAGCATTGCCATTAAACGAATCATGCTTGGGGTTTCGGTCATCGCCATGGTGGCAGGCGGCATTCCGCTCGCCTCGGCACAGAACACCGGCGACGCGTCGGCTGCGCCGGCCGATGCGGCCACGACGCCGGCAAAGCCGACCAAAGCCGAGCGCAAGGCGGCACGCAAGCAGGCGCGCGCCAAGAAGAACGCCGAGTTGAAGAAGCTCGAAGACGCGGGCTATCAGCCGGCCGCGAACGACCCGAACTATCCGGCCAAGCTGCAGCAGGCCGAGAAGAAGGCCGCAGGCGCAAGCCAGTAAGCGGTCAAGCAAACGCCCGGCGCGACGCAGTCTCCGTTCAGCGCGCGCTGAGCGTCTCAACCAGCAAGTCGACGAAGGCTTTCACCCGCGCCGTCGTCTGCAACTGCTGCGGATTCAGCGCGTCAATATCGGCGCCCGCTGTGCCGGTAGTCGGACATCGGCGAGACACGCCGCGGTATCACACTCCGTCGCATCGGAATTCCCGGAAACTGGCTGACTCCCGATAGAGAAATTGCCGTTTGAATTTCCGGGCAACTGAAATCAATCGTTTCTGCAGCGCGCGCCGCGCCCCGCTTTTGCCTCCCCGCGCCATGCGTATCTGCTTTGATGCGACATCCCCGCCATGCCCAGGCAACACCCGCCAAACCCTTGCTCCATAAGCCTGCCGCGACCACAAGGCAGCCTGCGCGCGCCTCCAGGTGTCGCATTTCCTCATGTGGTTGTCGCAAATAGTCGGCAACGCGCACTTTTTTCTGGCAACTATGTATGCACAGCGCGGACGGTACGTCCGCCACGCCAGCAGCTTCGTGCATGCGGACCGGACTAAGCGTTTTGCATGGGACCAGAGTAGCGCGCTGAAGCGCGGGCTCTGGTCGACAGCTAAAGCGCCAAGTCCGGTCGACACCCATAAAGGATGGGACCGGACTAAGAGCTTTGCATGGGACCAGAGTAGCGCGCTGAAGCGCGAACTCTGGTCGACAGCTAAAGCGCCAAGTCCGGTCGACACCCGTGAAGGATGGGACCGGACTAAGCGCTAAAGCGCCAAGTCCGGTCGACACAGGAGAGCGTTCAATGAATTCCCCGAAAGTCGTGGTCGAAGGCCTGTGCAAGGTGTTCGGCTCCAGTCCGAAAGAGGCGCTCGCCATGCTGGCGGCCGGCGCAACCAAAGAGGATGTCTTTGCGCGCACCGGTCAGATCGTCGGCGTCCACAACGTCTCGTTCGACGTGAAGGAAGGCGAGATCTTCGTGCTCATGGGCCTCTCCGGCTCCGGCAAGTCGACGCTGATCCGTCTGATCAATCGGCTGGTCGAACCGACGGCGGGCAAGGTGCTGATCGACGGCCGGGACGTGGCGAGCGTGCCGCGCTCGGAACTCATCGCGCTGCGCCGCAAGGACATGAGCATGGTGTTCCAGTCGTTCGCGCTGATGCCGCAGCGCACTGTGCTCTCCAACGCCGCGTTCGGACTCGAAGTGGCGGGCGTCGGCCGCAAGGAACGCGAAACCCGCGCGATGACCGTGCTCGAGCAGGTCGGCCTCGCGCCGTTCGCGGAAAAGCTGCCGGCCCAACTTTCGGGCGGCATGCAGCAGCGCGTCGGCCTCGCGCGAGCGCTTGCAGTCAACCCGTCGCTGATGATCATGGACGAAGCGTTCTCCGCGCTCGATCCGCTCAAACGCAAGGAAATGCAGAACGTGCTGCTCGAATTGCAACGCGAGCAGCAGCGCACCATCCTGTTCGTGTCGCACGATCTGGAAGAGGCGATGCGCATCGGCACCCGCATCGCGATCATGGAAGGCGGCCGGGTCGTGCAGATCGGCACGCCGCAGGAAATCATCACGAATCCCGCCGACGATTACGTGCGCGCGTTCTTCGAAGGCATCGACACGAGTCGCTACCTGACCGCGGGCGATCTGATGCAGACCGACGCCGTGCCGCTCATGCAGCACTCCCCGCAGATCGATGCGTCGAGCGTCGCGGCCACGCTCAACGGCAGCGCCGACTACGCGTTCGTGCTCGACAGCGAACGCAGGATTCGCGGCTTCGTGTGCCGCGATGCGCTCGGCAGCGCATCGCCGCAGCTCAACCAGATCGAGTGCATCGGCCGCGGCACGCCGCTTGACGATGTAGTCGAACGCGTGGTGGCGAGCCGCGCGCCGCTGCCGGTCGTCGAAGCAGACGGCTCTTACTGTGGTTCGGTCAACAAGACGAATGTGCTGAACGTTCTCACGCGCCATCGAGGCTCCCATGTCTGAAATCATTCCGCTTGGCGCCTGGGTCGATCACGGCGTCCACTATCTGCTCGACCACGACGCGAAGACGTTCGACGCGATCGGCAAGGTCATCGAGAGTTTCGCGGCGCTCGTCGAACACGGCTTGCAGGCCGTGCCGATGTGGGCGCTGATGGCGTTCTTCGTCGGCGTTGGCTTGTGGCGAGTCGGCTGGCGTTTCGCGCTGTTCACGCTGCTCGCGATGCTGCTGATCTACAGCACCGGCTTCTGGGATCAGATGGTGATCACGCTCGGCCTCACGCTGTCGTCGACGGTGATCAGCCTGCTGCTCGGCATCCCGCTCGGCATCTGGATGGCGAAGCGCCGCACGGTCGAGATGATCGTGCGTCCCGTGCTCGACCTGATGCAGACCATGCCCGCGTTCGTCTACCTGATTCCGGCCGCCATGCTGTTCGGCCTCGGTCGCGTGCCCGGCATTCTGTCGACGGTGATCTTCGCGATGCCGCCCGCGGTGCGACTGACCTCGCTCGGCATCAAGCACGTGAACCGCGAGATCGTCGAAGCGGGCCAGGCGTTCGGCTGCACGCCGTGGCAACTGCTCTATAAGGTGCAGTTTCCGAATGCGCTGCCGTCGATCATGACGGGCGTGAACCAGACCATCATGATGGCGCTGTCGATGGTGATCATCGCATCGATGGTCGGCGCGGGCGGACTCGGCAACGACGTGCTGGCAAGCATTCAGCGGCTCGATATCGGACTCGGTTTCGAAAGCGGCCTCTCGGTGGTGATGCTCGCGATCATTCTGGACCGCATCACGGAGAGCTTCGGCCGCGCGCCGGGTGTGGCGCGTGCGCCGCTGCTGTCGGGCTTGCGCAGCGTGATGAAAGTGCGCCGCGAGCCGGCCGCGCAACACGGTTGAGCCGCCGATGAAGCGCGACGCGCTCACACCGGCCGAGCCCCAGGCGGATTCGCGGTTGGCGGGGCTCGCGCACGTCGGCTTTCTGACGCTGCCGAACTTTTCGATGATCGCCTTCACGAGTGCGGTCGAAGTGCTGCGCATGGCGAATTACGTGGGGCGCGCGCAGCATTACCGGTGGTCGGTCATCACGCCGGACGGCGAACCCGCGCGCGCCAGCAACGGCATCACGGTGAAGCCGACCACCACGCTCGCCGAAACCGGCATGCCTGATGTGCTGTTCGTCTGTGCCGGCTGGCACGTGCGCGATTACGTCGACGAAACGGTGATCGCGTTGCTGCGCGAGGTGGCCGCACGAGGTATTCCGCTCGGCGGCATCTGCACGGGGCCCTACGCGCTGCTGGCCGCCGGCCTGCTCGACGGGTATCGCGCCACCGTGCATTGGGAGGACATGTCGCCGTTGCACAAGCGTTACCCGCACGTGCGCTTTGCCGACGAGCTGTTCGTGATCGATCGCGACCGGATGACCTGCACGGGCGGCACCGCGCCGCTCGATCTGATGCTCAAGCTGGTCGGCATGCGTCTGGGCCATGCGGTGGCGGCGCAGGTGTCCGAGCAGTTCATCGTCGAACAGATTCGCGGCTCGACCGACTATCAGCACATCCCCGTCGACGCGCGGGTCGGCTTCTCGCGCGCCGAACTGATCGAAGTGGTGCGGCTGATGGAGGCGAACATCGAGGAGCCGTTGTCGCTCGACGAACTCGCGCGCCTCGTGCGTCTGTCGCAGCGCCATTTGCAGCGTATGTTCAAAATGTTTCTCAACGTCTCGCCGACGCATTACTACCTGACGCTGCGTCTGCGACGTGCCCGCGAGCTGCTGCGCAATACGGATGCATCGATTGCGCGGGTCACGGCGGTGTGCGGCTTTCATTCACCGTGTCATTTCAGCAAGGCGTACCGCGCGCAATTCGGCCATGCGCCGAGTGTCGAGCGGCGGCTGTCGGCATGAAAAAAACATCGATCCGATGCAACCGGGTCGATCGACACAATCAGTTCGATCCACCATCCGAGGGAGAGGGAACGCCATGAAACGTCTGTGGGCCGCGTCGTTGTGCGCGCTGTCTGTATCGTCCGCCTTTGCCGCGGAACCCGCCACCTGCCGCAACGTCCGTTTCGCGGATGTCGGCTGGACCGATATCGCGGCGACCACCGGCCTCGCGTCGACACTGCTCGAAGGACTCGGCTACAAGCCGAGCAAGACGATCGCGTCGGTGCCAATTACTTTCGCGGGCGTGAAGGGCAAACAGATCGACGTGTTTCTCGGCTACTGGTCGCCGACCATGGACCCGATGATCGAGCCGTTCAGAAAGGGCGGTCAGATCACCGTGCTGACCCCGCCGAACCTGACCGGCGCGAAATACACGCTGGCGGTGCCCGATTACACGTATCGGGCGGGCCTCAGGACGTTCGCCGACATCGCGAACAATTACGACAAGCTCGACGGCAGGATCTACGGGATCGAGCCGGGCAACGACGGCAATGCGGAGATCCGGAAGATGATCGACAGCAACCAGTTCGGGCTCGGCAAGTTCAAGCTCGTGGAGTCGAGCGAGGCGGGCATGCTGGTCGAGGTGAACCGCGCGATCCGCGAGAAGAAGCCGATCGTGTTTCTCGGCTGGGATCCGCATCCGATGAACGTGCAGATGAAGATCGACTATCTGTCCGGCGGCGACGCGGTGTTCGGCCCGAACTACGGCGAAGCGAAAGTGCTGACGGTCACGTCGAACGATTATTCGACGCGCTGTCCGAACGTCGCGAAACTGGTGTCGAACCTGCAGTTCTCGACCGACATCGAGAACCACGTGATGCTGCCGATCATGAACAGGACCGATCCGAACAAGGCCGCGCGCGCGTGGCTGAAGGACAATCCAGGCGTGCTGGACAAGTGGCTGGCGGGTGTCAAGACGTTCGACGGCAAGGACGGCTTGCCCGCGGTGAAGGCTTACATAGCGGGGCAGTGAGCGCTTTGAGTGCTCGCATTATCACGGGCGGTGTCCCATCGCAGCGGCATGCAGGCACATGACAGGACGACGGCGAACGCCGTTGCGTTCAACGCGCGTGAACGCAACGGCCGAACGAGCAACCATGCGTGCGCCCGCCAATGCCCCGCGTCAAATCGCCTGAGCCCGACCCGGAAACGTCTCGTCATAGCCGGAGCCGTCTTCAACTTGTGCCGCCGTGCCGCGCTGTTCACGGTACATGACCGGCGGCAAGCCGAACTGCTTGCGAAACTCTCGGCCCAGATGCGAAGCGTCCGAAAAGCCGCAACTCGACGCGATGTCCGCGACGGTCTTGTCCGAACTCGTCAGCAGCCACGCGGCAGTGCGCAAGCGCACCTGCTTCGCGTAGGCCTGCGGCGCCTTGCCGGTCTGCGCCTTGAAAAGCCGTTCGAGTTGGCGCGGCGACAGGTCGAGCTTGCGCGCGAGTTCGTCGAGCGGCAGCGAACGGCCCACGTGCTGCTCCATCAGCAGGATCGCGCGCTTGACCTTCGGATGCGTGGCAGGCGCGAGCCCCGGCGGATGCGGCTGCGGCGCGTTGCCTTTCTGCAGGTCGTCGACGAGCAGGATGCGCAGCGCTTTGTGCACCGTGGCGGTTTCGAAGTGGCGTAGCAGGATTGCCGCGGCCACGTCGATCGACGCGCGTCCGCCCGAACACGTGATGCGCCGCCGGTCGATCACGAACAGGCGATCGGCGACCAGCGCTTCTTCATTCACCGACGGAAAACGCTCGATGAAATCCCAGTAGTGAAACCAGCTTACGCAGATACGGTGGCCGTCGAGCACGCCCGCGCGCATCAGCGAAAACACGCCGGTGCACATGCCGACCAGCGTCGCGTCGGTGGCGGCGGCGCGGCGAATGAACGCGAGCGTCGCGTCGCTCGCGGCCGGCCCCGAATGCAGCAGCCCGCCGACCACCACGACGTAATCGAACGGTTCGGCATTGTCGAAGGTTTCCCACGGCGTGATCTGGATGCCGCAACTCGCGCGCACGGGAGCGAGGGTTTCCCCCAGCACGCTCCACGAACAGCGCACCGGTTTGCTGAAATCGCCTTCGTCCGCGGACAGGCGCAACAGGTCGACGAAACCCGAGAACGCGGTCAGCGTGAAGTTCGGCAACAGGATGATGCCGAAGCGAATGCGCTGCGTCGACGTGCCGTCGATCGATTGAGGGGAAAGCGGTTCAGCGGAATTCATGCATGCAGGCGGCAAGGGGAAGGGTGAAGTCAAGCATAGCACTGGGGATGGCGGGCGCTTTATCGGGTGGTTTCCCTGCGTTTGACGAAGATTGTTGGCGCTTTTCAGAGCCCTTTTCAGAGCCCTTTATGGCGGCGCACCCAGTGCAACGTCAGCATCGCCAGCCGCAACCTGGACGCCTGTCGCAAATGCGTCAGAAGTCATCGCAAATACGCCGCCGAGCTTGGCGGGCAGCCCGCTTGACGCCACTATCCCACTGTCATGCCGTTTTTATTCTATCGATTCAGATTGCCTTGCGGTGCAATAAGAACTACTCCACCGAGGCAGCGCAACGCCCGCAACGTAGAAGGCACGCCATGAACGTCAGCGTCTTCGATCTGTTCAAGATCGGCATCGGCCCTTCGAGCTCGCACACGGTCGGGCCCATGATCGCCGCATGCCGCTTCGCTTCGTATATCGAAGACGCGAACCTGCTCGGCTTCGTGCGCCGCGTGAAAGTCGCTCTGTATGGTTCGCTCGGCGCAACCGGCAAAGGGCACGGTACGGACAAGGCGGTGCTGCTCGGGCTCGAAGGCAATCTGCCCGACCTGATCGACCCGGACCTGATCGAGCCGCGTCTGCGGGCGATCCGCGAAACGAAGCAACTGACGCTGCTCGGCAAGCATCCGGTCGCCTTCGACGAGCGCGAGCACCTCGGTTTCTTCCGCAAGCTGATGCCGGGTGTACCAGGGGCATTGGGCGCATTGGGTTCCAGCTTCGTGCATCCGAACGGCATGCGCTTTCAGGCATTCGACGAAAACGGCCAGCTGCTGGTGGAGAAAGAGTATTACTCGATTGGCGGCGGCTTCGTGGTCAATCGCGAAGGCGATCGCGTGAATGGTCTGCGCACCGGCATGGACGTGCCGTATCCGTTTCGTACCGGCGACGACCTGATGCGCGTGTGCCGCGAGAGCGGTTTGTCGATCGCCGAGGTGACATTACGCAACGAATGCGCGGCGCGTCCCGAGCGCGAAGTGCGTGAGGGGCTGCTGACGATCTGGCGCACGATGGCCGCCTGCGTCGAACGCGGCTGCACAGTGCGCGGCGAGTTGCCCGGTCCGATGCACGTGAAACGCCGTGCGGCCGATCTGTGCGCGCAACTGCGGGCACGCTCGGAGGAGTCGCTGCGCGATCCGCTCTCGATGCTCGACTGGGTCAACCTGTATGCGATGGCCGTCAACGAAGAGAACGCGGCGGGCGGGCGCGTCGTCACCGCGCCGACCAATGGCGCGGCCGGCGTCATTCCGGCGGTGCTGCACTACTACGTGAAGTTCATGCATGCATCGAGCGATGCGGGCATCGTCGACTTTCTGCTGACCGCCGCGGCGATCGGCATCATCTACAAGGAAACCGCATCGATCTCCGGCGCCGAAGTGGGCTGCCAGGGCGAAGTGGGCGTGGCCTGCTCGATGGCCGCCGCGGCGCTTGCCGCCGTGATGGGCGGCACGCCGACCCAGGTGGAGAACGCCGCCGAGATCGGCATGGAGCACAACCTCGGCATGACCTGCGACCCGGTCGGCGGCCTCGTGCAGATTCCGTGCATCGAGCGCAACGCGATGGGCGCGATCAAGGCGATCAACGCCGCGCGCATGGCGATGAAAGGCGACGGCCAGCACTACGTCTCGCTCGACAACGTGATCAAGACGATGCGCGAAACCGGCGCCGACATGAAGACGAAGTACAAGGAGACGTCGCGCGGCGGGTTGGGCCGTGAACGTGATCGAGTGTTGAAGTTCGAGCGTTGAAGTTTCAGTGAAGCACGAATACGCAACACCAGGCAACAGTTAAGACAGCATTGACAAGGACCCACGATGAGCCGCTATTCGATATTCAGCCTGTTGCGCAACGGGATGTCGTATCACGAGAACTGGGAGCGACAGTGGAAGAGCCCCGAGCCCAAGCGTGAATACGACGTCGTGATCGTCGGCGGCGGCGGGCATGGTCTCGCCACCGCGTATTACCTCGCGAAAGAACATGGTGTGCGCAATGTCGCCGTGCTGGAGAAAGGCTGGATCGGCGGCGGCAACACGGCGCGCAATACGACCATCGTGCGCTCGAACTACCTGTGGGACGAATCGGCCGCGCTGTACGAGAAAGCGATGAAGCTGTGGGAAGGGCTCTCGCAGGATCTCAACTACAACGTGATGTTCAGCCAGCGCGGCGTGATGAACCTCGCGCACACGCTGCAGGACGTACGCGACACCGAGCGCCGCGTGAACGCGAACCGCCTGAACGGCGTGGACGCGGAATTCCTCACGCCCGCGCAGATCAAGGACATCGAGCCGACCATCAATCTGAACAGCCGCTACCCGGTGCTCGGCGCATCGATCCAGCGGCGCGGCGGCGTGGCCCGGCACGATGCGGTGGCCTGGGGCTTCGCACGCGGCGCCGACCAGGCGGGCGTCGACATTGTGCAGAACTGCCAGGTCACCGGCATTCGCCGCAACGGCAGCCAGGTGGTCGGCGTGGATACCACGAAGGGTTTCATCAAGGCGAAGAAGGTCGCAGTGGTCGCGGCGGGCAATACCTCGACGCTCGCGGATATGGCTGGCGTGCGCTTGCCGCTGGAAAGCCATCCGTTGCAGGCGCTCGTGTCCGAGCCGATCAAGCCGGTCGTCAATACGGTCGTGATGTCGAACGCGGTGCACGCGTACATCAGCCAGTCCGACAAGGGCGATCTGGTGATCGGCGCGGGCGTCGATCAGTACACGGGCTTCGGGCAGCGCGGCAGTTTCCAGATCATCGAAGGCACGCTCGAAGCGATCGTCGAAATGTTCCCGGTGTTCTCCCGCGTGCGGATGAATCGCCAGTGGGGCGGCATCGTGGATGTGTCGCCGGATGCGTGCCCGATCATCAGCAAGACCGACGTGAAGGGGCTTTACTTCAACTGCGGTTGGGGCACGGGCGGGTTCAAGGCGACGCCGGGTTCGGGCTGGGCTTATGCGCACACCATCGCGAAGGACGAGCCGCATCCGTTGAATGCGCCGTTTTCGCTGGAGCGGTTCTATACCGGTCATCTTATCGACGAGCACGGCGCGGCGGCCGTGGCTCACTAACTCACTAACGGAGTCCCACACATGTTGCTGATCGAATGCCCGTGGTGCGGTCCCCGCGCCGAAACCGAATTCTCTTGCGGCGGCGAAGCGGATATTGCCCGTCCGCTCGACACCGGTACGCTCACCGACAAGGAATGGGGCGACTACCTGTTCATGCGCAAGAACCCGCGCGGCGTGCATCGCGAGCAGTGGCTGCATACGCAGGGCTGCCGGCGCTGGTTCAAGGCGCAGCGCGACACGGTGAGCTACGAGATCCAGGGCTACGAGACATTCGAGCGTCCGCTACTCGTCATGGATGGCAACGACGCCAAAGCACAAGAGGGCAAAGCATCATGAGCCAGAAAGACCGACTGCCAAGCGGCGGGCGCATCAACCGCGCGATTGCGCTCAGCTTCACGTTCAACGGCGTCAGATACCAGGGCTATCACGGCGACACGCTGGCCTCCGCGCTGCTCGCGAACGGTGTGCACTTCGTCGCGCGTAGCTGGAAGTATCACCGGCCGCGCGGCATCGTGACAGCGGGTGTCGAGGAGCCGAACGCGGTCGTGCAACTCGAAACCGGCGCCTACACGGTGCCGAATGCGCGCGCGACCGAAGTGGAGTTGTATCAGGGACTCGTGGCCACCAGCGTGAACGCGAAGCCGAGCATCGAGAAAGACCGCATGGCGATCAACCAGAAGATCGCGCGCTTCATTCCGGCGGGCTTCTACTACAAGACCTTCATGTGGCCGCGCAAATTCTGGCCGAAGTACGAAGAAGCGATCCGCGACGCCGCTGGTCTCGGCAAGGTGCCCGAGCAGACCGACGCGGACCGCTACGACAAGTGCTTTGCGCATTGCGACGTGCTGGTGGTCGGCGGCGGGCCGACCGGTCTCGCGGCGGCGCATGCGGCGGCATTGTCGGGCGCGCGCGTGACGCTGGTGGACGATCAGGCGGAACTCGGCGGCTCGCTGCTGTCGTGCCGCGCGGAGATCGACGGCAAGCCCGCGTTGCAATGGGTGCAAAAGGTGGAAGACGAATTGCGCCAAATGCCTGACGTAAAGATCCTGTCCCGCAGCACCGCGTTCGGTTACCAGGACCATAACCTCGTGACGGTCACGCAGCGGCTCACCGAGCATCTGCCGGTATCGCAACGCAAGGGCACGCGCGAGCTGCTGTGGAAAATCCGCGCGAAACGCGTGATTCTCGCGACCGGCGCGCATGAACGGCCGATCGTGTTCGGCAACAACGATCTGCCCGGCGTGATGCTGGCGTCGGCGGTGTCGACCTATCTGCATCGCTATGCGGTGCTGCCGGGCCGCAACGCGGCGGTGTTCACCAACAATGACGACGGCTATCAATGCGCGCTCGACCTGAAGGCGGCCGGCGCGCAGGTGACGGTCATCGATGCGCGTGCGGGCGAATCAAAGGGCACGTTGCCAGCGTTGGCCCGCCGCTCCGGCATCAAGGTGATGAACGGCGCGGTCGTCACGGCGGCGCACGGCAAGCTGCGCGTCGCGTCGGTCGACGTAGCGTCGTATTCGAACGGACAGGTCGGCGCGCAGCAGGGCGCATTGCCATGCGATCTGCTCGCGATGTCGGGCGGCTGGAGCCCGGTGCTGCATCTGTTCGCGCAGTCGGGCGGTAAGGCGCACTGGCATGACGACAAGGCCTGCTTCGTGCCCGGCAAGGCGATGCAGGCCGAGACCAGCGTGGGTGCGTGCGCGGGCGACTTCACGTTGGGGCAAGGCATCCGCTTTGCGGTCGATGCGGGCGTCGAGGCGGCGCGCGCCGCCGGTCACATCGTCGCGCGGCCGGCTCCGCTGCAGGTGGCCGAGCTGAGCGAGGCGAAGCTTGCGCCGCTGTGGCTGGTCGGCGGCCGCGAGCTCGCGACACGCGGGCCCAAACAGTTCGTCGATTTCCAGAACGACGTGTCGGCAGCGGATATTTTCCTCGCCGCACGCGAAGGCTTCGAATCCGTCGAACACGTGAAGCGCTACACCGCGATGGGGTTCGGCACCGACCAGGGCAAGCTCGGCAACATCAACGGCATGGCGATTCTCGCGCAGGCGCTCGGCAAGACGATTCCCGAGACCGGCACGACCACCTTCCGGCCAAACTACACGCCGGTCACCTTCGGCACCTTTGCGGGCCGCGAGCTGGGCGAGTTTCTCGATCCGGTGCGCAAGACGGCTGTGCACGAATGGCACGTCGAAAACGGCGCGGCGTTCGAGGATGTCGGCAACTGGAAGCGGCCCTGGTACTATCCGAAGGCAGGCGAGAACATGCACGCGGCGGTTGCGCGCGAATCGCTCGCGGTGCGTACGAGCGTCGGCATACTCGACGCGTCGACCCTCGGCAAGATCGACATTCAGGGCCCCGATGCCGCGAAGCTGTTGAACTGGGTCTATACGAATCCTTGGAGCAAGCTGGAAGTCGGCAAATGCCGCTATGGCCTGATGCTCGACGAAAACGGCATGGTCTTCGACGACGGCGTGACCGTGCGTCTGGCCGACCAGCACTACATGATGACGACCACCACCGGCGGCGCGGCGCGCGTGCTCACGTGGCTCGAACGCTGGCTGCAAACGGAATGGCCGGACATGCGCGTACGGCTCGCCTCGGTCACCGATCACTGGGCCACGTTTGCCGTGGTCGGTCCGAACAGCCGCAAGGTCTTGCAGAAGGTCTGCCACGACATCGACTTCGCGAACGCGGCGTTTGCGTTCATGAGCTATCGCGAGGGCACCGTGGCCGGCGCGGCATCGCGTGTGATGCGCATCAGCTTCTCGGGCGAACTCGCGTACGAAGTGAACGTGCCGGCGAACGTCGGGCGCGCGGTATGGGAAGCGTTGATGACCGCAGGCGCGGAATTCGACATCACGCCGTACGGCACCGAAACGATGCACGTGCTGCGCGCGGAAAAGGGCTACATCATCGTCGGCCAGGATACGGACGGCTCGATGACGCCATACGACCTCGGCATGGGCGGGCTCGTCGCGAAGTCGAAGGACTTTCTCGGCAAGCGCTCGCTCACGCGCTCGGACACCGCGAAGGCGGGGCGCAAGCAACTGGTCGGATTGCTGTCGGACGATCCGTCGTTGGTGATCCCGGAAGGCTCGCAGATCGTCGCCGGGCCGTTCCAGGGTGACACCGCGCCGATGCTCGGGCACGTCACGTCGAGCTATTACAGCCCGATCCTGAAGCGCTCGATCGCGATGGCGGTCCTGAAGGGCGGTCTCGATAAGATCGGCGCAACGGTCACGATTCCGCTGTCGAGCGGCAAGCAGATCGCAGCCACGGTCACCAGTTCGGTGTTCTACGACAGCGAAGGAGCACGTCAACATGTGGAATGAAACAGGCGGGATGGTATCGATCGTGGATCGCGCCGTGGGTGGACAAACGGGTGTGTGGCAGGAGTCGCCGCTGGTGGGCGCGGGTGCGTTGCTGAAGAAGCATCAGGCCACGGCGTCCGCCGCTTTCAGGTTGAGCGAGCGGCCGTTTCTGGAACTCGTCAACGTCCGTGGCGACACGCGCGACGCGGCATTCGTGAACGCGGTGCAGAGCGTGATCGGTTGCACGCCGCCGGAAAAGGCGAACACGGTCGCGCGCGGCAACGGCTACGACATGCTGTGGCTCGGCCCGGACGAGTGGCTCGTCCGCTCGGCCGCCGCGCACGATGCCACGCGCACCGCGCCGTTGCAGGCGAAACTTGGCGCCGCGTTGAGCGGTGTGTTCGCGTCGGCGGTGGATGTCGGCAGCGGCTATACGGTGCTCGAAATCAGCGGCGCGCGCGTGCGTGACGTGCTGGCGCGCGGTTGCCCGCTCGACCTGCATCCCACACTGTTCGGCGCCGGACAATGCGCGCAGAGCCACTATTTCAAGGCATCGATGACATTGCTGCATACCGGCGCGGACAGCTTCGAGATCGTCGTGCGCCGCAGCTTCGCCGACTACTTCGTCAGGATCATGCTCGACGCGGCCGAGCCGCTGACGGCGTAACGCGCGGCGAGCGGTGCACACGCATCGCTCGCCGCGCATCCGGTCTCGTGCGACTCCCCGCCCATGCCATGCCGTCGATGCGTCTAGCCACCGCGCGCCTCACCGAGCGCGCGTGCCATGAAGGCGACGCCGCTGCCGCGCTCGCGCTGCTCGATCAGAGCATCGTGCTGCGGCACCGGCGCATCGCGCTGATCCCTTATCTGCTCGCGCAACAACTCGGCGCGCCGCTGCAGACGCACCATCACGAATACGTCGAAAAAATCGCCGCGCGCCTGAGTGCGGACACGCTTGCGCGCATCGCCGGCGCCGCGCGTGCGCGGTTGCGTCTCTAACTTTTCGCGTCCCTCGCGCCCGCGTGCCACGCGTCCAACGCGACGCCCCCGTTCCATTCCGATGACGCATTCTTTCTATGTGGACGATTTATGTCGGCGTCTACTGAAAACGCTGCCCGGAACACTCACGCGGCTGCCGCCGCATCAACGAGGGGATGACATGTCTACCACTTTTCAGCCACGCGCGAGCGCCGCCGCCCGGCTCGAACGACTGCCGTTCTCCGGTTATCACCGGACCATCTTCGTCATCATCGCGATTGCATTCTTCTTCGATTCCGTCGACCTCGGCACCATGACGTTCGTGCTCGGCTCGATCAAAAGCGAGTTCCAGTTATCGAGCGCGACCACGGGCCTCGTCGCCAGTGCGAGCTTCTTCGGCATGGTGATCGGCGCGGCGGTGGCGGGCCTGCTCGCCGATCGCTTCGGGCGCCGGCCGGTGTTTCAGTGGAGCATGGTGCTGTGGGGCCTCGCGTCGTATCTGTGTTCGACCGCGCAGAGCGTCGAGGCGCTGATCTTTTATCGCGTGCTGCTCGGCTTTGGCATGGGGATGGAGTTTCCGATCGCGCAGACCTTGCTGTCGGAGTTCGTGCCGGCCGCCTCGCGCGGACGGCTGATCGCGCTGATGGACGGCTTCTGGCCGCTCGGCTTCATCGCCTCGGGCGTGGTGTCGTACTTCGTGCTGCCGGCCTTCGGCTGGCGCACCGAGTTCGCGCTGCTCGCGATTCCCGCTGTATTCGTGCTGATCGTGCGGCGTGTGGTGCCGGAGTCGCCGCGCTGGCTCGAACATCGCGGACGCCATGCCGAAGCCGACCGCATTCTCGCCGACATCGAAGTGAAGGTGATGCGCGCGAAAGGCCTGAGCCAGTTGCGCGCACCGGCCATGCTCGCCGAACCGGCCGCGGCGAAGGGCGGCGGCGCGTTCCGCGAGATCTGGAGCCTTGCCTACCGGCGCCGCACGATCATGGTGTGGACCCTGTGGTTCTTCGCGCTGCTCGGTTTTTACGGGCTGACGTCGTGGCTCGGTGCGCTGATGCAGCAAGCCGGTTTCGCGGTGACGAAGTCGGTGCTGTACACGGTGCTGATTTCGCTGGGCGGGATTCCGGGCTTCATTTGCGCGGCGTGGCTCGTCGAGCGCTGGGGCCGCAAGCCGACCTGTATCGCTTCGCTCGCCGGCAGCGCGGTGATGGCCTACGTCTACGGACAGACCGCGCTTCACGCGCAAACGCCGACGCTGCTGATTTGCGCCGGGCTCGGGATGCAGTTCTTTCTGTTCGCGATGTGGGCGGTGCTGTACACGTACACGCCCGAACTCTACGGCACCGGCGCGCGCGCCACGGGCTCGGGGTTCGCGTCCGCGATCGGCCGGGTAGGGTCGCTGATCGGGCCGTATGTGGTCGGCGTCGTGCTGCCGATGTTCGGCCAGGGCGGCGTGTTTTCGCTCGGCGCGATGTGCTTTGTGATCGCCGCCGCGGCGGTGTGGATACTCGGGATCGAAACGCGCGGGCTGGCGCTGGAGACGCTCGTGTCGGAAGCGGTCGAAGCGGACCCGCATGGGGCGTTGAGTCCGGTGCGGGAGTGAACGTCGGCGGGTGCCGGGCAAAACAGGGCATGCCCAGCGCCCGCGCTCGTTCAGCGTGCCTTCAATGCCCGCTGCCCGCGAGCGCCGTCAGGATCCGATAAGCGGCGCTCACGCGTGCGTCGTTCGGGATGTTCCGGTTGGCGAGCATGACGATACCCAGATGCTTTTCCGGAACGAACGCGACATACGCGCCGAAGCCATTGGTCGAACCGGTCTTGTTGATCCATACATCCTGTCTCGGCGGCTGCGGCGGGCTGATCTCAGCGGCAGGCTTCGCATGCAGGACCATCTCTGGCGAATTGCCTTCCTGCAAGGTCTTCAACGCGACTGGATACGGATACTGCTCCCAGATCAGATCCTGCGTCAGCACGCCTGCTTTGAAGTAGCCCGTGTGCGTCGCCGTGATCGCGCGCTGGAGCGTGCTGTCGAGCGGGATCAGATCCATGTTCGCCGCGACGAAGCGCAGCATGTCAGTCGCGGTCGACTTGATGCCATAGGCTTCGGAGGACAACACGCCGGGCGCCACGCGGACCGGCGCGTCCTGCTTCGTATAGCCTTGCGCGTAGTCCGGCATCTTCGCTTTCGGCACGTCAAAGTAGCTGCCCGTCATGCCGAGCGCGCGAAACACACGTTGCTGGACCAGCGCGGTGAAGTCCTGTCCCATGCTCTTCGCCGTGATCAGGCCGAGCGTGCCGATGCCGGGGTTGGCATACGTGCGTTGCGTGCCGGGCGCATAGGCGGGCTGCCATGCGGCGAAGTACTGCATCAGCTGGTCGTTGTCGTGGATGTCGTCGGGCACCTGCAACGGCAGCCCGCCAGGCGTGTGCGTGCCCAGGTTGAGCAGGCTCACGCTGCCGAACGGCGTGCCGCGCAGCGACGGCAAATACTTTGCCGTCGGGTCCGACAAAGACAGCTTGCCGGTCAAGCCCGCATAAGACGCGAGCGTCGCCGTGAATGTCTTGCTGACGGAGCCGAGTTCGAACAACGTATCGCGCGTGACCGGCTGGCCGGTTTGCGTCGACGCGACGCCGTAGTTGAGCACGTAGGGCTTGCCCTCGACGATCACGCCGACCGCCATCCCCGCAACGCGGTATTTCGCCATGAGCGGTTGAATCGCCGCGTCGACGGTGGGCTTGATCCGCTCGAGCGGGGCATCGGCGGCGCGGCTCACGGATGGCACCGTGCACAGTGCAAACATGGTGCTTGCGATAAGACTGATTGTTTTGGACTTCATGGGCAGCGTTTTCCTGGATGTCGGCCGGCAGGTTGGCCGAGTCGCACTATCCGGCTTTCGCCGCGCGCTGACAATCGAGGATAAGTTGCACGAGGGTAAAGAAAATCTTGTGGAGTGTGCCAGACCGGTTACCAGCGCAACAGCCGCGGGCCGAGCAGCGCCCCGATCACCGTCGGCACGAGCATCCCCAGCAGATACCACGCGCCCCAGAACGGAATGCCCATCTCCGGACAATGCAGGCAATAGGCGAGCGTCGCGGTCGAGCCAGCCAGCAAGCCGCCCGCGGCGCCCGTCAGCGCGAGCTGGGTCGGCGCCAGTCCTTTGAGCGCCCAGAACACGGCGACAAAGCCCGGAACCGACAGCATCGCGATATTGAACGGGCAGACCCGCCAGGTTTTGCCGAGCACGAGTGCGAGCCGGCCGTCGTCGGGTGTGCCCATCAAGACATACGCGCCGGCCAGCCACACCGCTGCGACCGGCGCGGCGATCAGCCAGCCACTGGCGCCGGCGCGCCCGCCCGGCCGCGCGAGCCGTGTCGACATCCACAGCGAACCGAGCATCAGACACAGCGGCAACGCGACCTTGGCCCAGAAGATCGGTGTGAGCGCGACGTCAGCGAGGTCGCGCCGGACGCCGAGCAACCCCGCCATGATCAGCGTCGCACCGGCCGCGCCGCTCAGCACCGCGACGGCAAAGCGTTTCGTGAGCGCGTGACGGTCTGTCGGCGCGACACCGGTCGCCAGCAGAGAGATGAATTCATCCGTTTTCATCGGCTTCCTCGAATCTTTGCGGCCAACGCCTTGAGTCCACGATGCACGCCGATCTTGACCGCGGACTCCGACAAGCCGGTCAACTGCGCGGTTTCCGTCACGGACAGCCCTTCGAGCTTGACATGCATGATCGGCAGACGCTGACGATCGGGCAACTGTTCGAGCAGCTTGCCCACGTCGCGCCGGGCTTGCGCCGGTTCGAGATCGGGCGCGGCGAGCAATTCGAATGCATCGTCGAGCGGATCGTTGAGCGCGTCATGGCGCGAACGCGCCCGAAAGTAATCCGTCAGCTTGTAGCGCGCGATGGCGTGAATCCACGCGGTCAGCGGCTGCTCGTCGCGATACGTATGCCGTCCATTGTGAACCGCCAGCAATATTTCCTGCACCAGATCCTCGACATCGGCCGCGCTATCGTGAAGGCGCCGCCGCAAGAAGCCACGCAGGTGCGCGCCCAGTTCCGCGAGGAATTGCCGGTAGGCGGCAGCGTCTGCGTCCAGGCCGCGCAAAAACAGGGCTCGCAGATGGGCCTCTTTTGCCTGCGCTGCGGTGATATCGGTAGTTCGATTCATCGGGGACGTCGGTTACAGGAAACAGGAGTTTATTCCATCGCCTCGGGCGTTGGCGGCGAGGACTGCGTCGCGTGCGTTCTTTTTGTCTGTTGAAGAGAAAAAACTTTGCGCGTGCTGTAACCGCGCCGGGACACGCAGCGAACTACCTCACAGATGCGCGATGACGACGCATCGGTAGTTGCCGCAAAGCAGTCTGTTTAACACCCGCGGGCCGGCCACAAGCTCTAGCCATGAGCGGCGGCGGCCCGACCAACAACACTCCAGGAGTTGTCATGAAACGCATTGCAATCGCAGCAGTCGCCGCCGCCTTGCTTGTCAGCGGTGGTTCGGTGTTCGCCCAGGCGAGCGGCGCCATGTCCAACGATTCGATGTCGAAAGACGCGATGAGCAAGGACTCGATGGCCAAAGATTCGATGTCCAAAGACTCGATGAAGAAGGACGGCAGCAAGATGAAGCACGACTCGATGAAAAAAGACGACGCAATGAAAAAAGACGACGCGATGAGCAAGTAAGGCACGCAGGTGCGTTCCTGGCATCGTGCGGCGAACGCACCTGAGCCTCGTGGCTTCACGGAGATTCGGAATGAAAGCTCTCCCTCAATCTGGTGCGTTGCCCGACGCGACACGCACCCTGCAACCCGCATGGGTGCGCATCGCACACTGGCTCAACGCGTTGGCCGTGGTGCTGATGATGCTGTCGGGCTGGCGAATCTACGACGCGTCCCCGGTGTTCCGGGGTTTCACGATCCCGACCGGCCTCACGCTCGGCGGCTGGCTCGGCGGCGCGTTGCAATGGCACTTCGCGGCGATGTGGCTGCTGTTCTTCAACGCACTCTTTTATCTGGCGATGAACCTCGTCACGGGCCGCATCCGGTCGAAGTTTTTCCCGCTGTCGCCTCGCGCGGTCCTGCACGACCTGCGCGAAGCCTTGAAAGGCCACCTGTCGCATGCGGACCCGAGCCGCTACAACGCAGTGCAGAAGTTCGCCTACCTGTTCGCGATGCTCGACATAGCCGTGCTGATCGTATCGGGGCTCGCGATCTGGAAGTCGGTGCAGTTTCCGGTACTGCGCGAACTGATGGGCGGATATGACAACGCGCGCGTGGTTCACTTCTGCGCGATGGCGCTGCTGGCCGGTTTCATCGTGATTCACCTGACGATGGTCGCGCTCGTGCCGCGCTCGTTGCTCACGATGATTCGTGGCCGCTAACCGAGGACTACTCCTGTGAAGCCATTCAAACCGTCGCGATCGGGCGTCGATCGCGAGTCGCTCAGCCTCGACGTGCGGCGTGAGCTCGATATGCCGTCACGGCGTCTGTTCGGCAAACGCATCATCACACTGGGCGGGTTGGCGATGCTGACCGGATGCAGCCTGTCGGACGATAAATCGGTCGAGACCTTTCTATCGCGCGTGTCGGGAATGAACGACCGCGTGCAAGGCTGGCTATTCGACCCGAACCGTCTCGCACCGACCTACACCGAAGCACAGATCACACGTCCGTTCCCGTTCAATGCGTTCTATGGGATCGACGATGTGCCGCACGTCGATGGCGGCGATTTCCGCCTGAAAGTGAGCGGCCTCGTGCAGGACAGGAAGGACTGGACGCTCGCCGACCTTGACGCATTGCCGAAAACCGAACAGATCACGCGGCATATCTGTGTCGAAGGCTGGAGCGCGATCGGCCGATGGGGCGGCACGCCGTTCGCCGAATTTCTCAAGCGTGTCGGTGCGGACACGTCGGCGAAATACGTCGGCTTCAAATGCGCTGACGACTACTACGAAAGCATCGACATGCCAACGGCGCTGCATCCGCAGACGCTGTTGACCTTTACCTTTGACGGTCAGCAATTGCCCGCGAAATACGGCTATCCGATGAAGCTCAGAATGCCGACCAAACTCGGCTACAAGAATCCGAAGCACATCATGGAGATTTTCGTGACCAACACGTTTCCAGGTGGCTATTGGGTCGATCAGGGCTATAACTGGTTTGGCGGATCGTGAGTCGCGGGCCGAACACCGGAACCGGCCGAGATGCGCAAGCAGTGAGTGCGGAGTAATATCGCTACCAGGCTCAGCTTCCCGCTCGAGCGCGATCGGGTGCCCATGCGCACGTCGATCCATGAACCGGAAGCGGGCTCGCTGGAACGCCTGGACGCCGCGCGGATGAAACGCATGGCGGTGTCGGCATTGCCGAGGACATCGTTCATGTCAAGCGAATGGAAGCGCCGCCTGCGGTTGTTTATCCAGCGTTTCTGGCAGCCGACCAGCGCGTGCATGACCTGTATGCCCGGCAGCTGGGGCAATCTCATGAGCCTCGCCCACTGGACGATCGCATTGCAGACCGGTCTGCTGACCGGGCTGCTGGCGGTCTTGCTGACTTTCACGCCAGCGGCCCGATTCTATAAGCACCGATATAGCAATGCGCTGCTAGTCGGTTTGCTGACGGCGATAGGCGACGCTTACGCCCACCAGAGCCACTACCGCATCCCCTATGTGGAGCATATCGTGACCGGTGTGATCTCCGCTCTCCTGACGTTGGCCGCGTCGTATCTCTTCGAAGATCGGGCGCGACGCCTTCGCGCGGCGTGGGCTCGGGTTTTCGGGTAGCGAACCTGTGACGCGCTGGGCGGGCGGTCAGGTCAGTCGTCACCGCGCATGAGACTGGATTCGACCGCGTAGCCTTCCACAAAGAGTTCGATGAAAAGGCGCTTCAGTTTTTCAGATCGAACATGCACTGAGCGCGCTTTACATCTTCACAACGTCGTTCCACTGGTTGCTCTCACGTTTTCTCGACGCCACGCCATTCGCAACGAAGTAAGGCGTGTCGACACGCGCCAGCGCCTCCCGCCCACGAATCCGGTCGGCGATCTTCTCGGCCAGCATGATGGTCGGCGCGTTCAGATTGCCAGTCGTGATGCGCGGCATGATCGACGCATCGACGACCCGCAGCGCGTCGATGCCATGCACGCGGCCCTCGTTGTCGACCACGGCCATGTCGTCATAGCCCATTTTGCACGAGCATGACGGATGAAACGCCGTTTCCGCGCGCATCCGTACGAACTGATCGAGTTGCGCGTCGGTGCTCAGTTCGGCACCGGGATTCAGCTCGCGCCCGCGATAACGGCCGAGCGCCGGCTGACGCATGATTTCGCGCGTGATCCGGATGCCGTCGCGGAACTCGCGCCAGTCGAGCGGATCGGCCATGTAGTTGAACAGGATGCTGGGGTGTGCATGCGGATCGCGCGAGGTGAGCTTCACGCGGCCCCGGCTCGGCGAACGCATCGAGCCGACGTGCGCCTGGAAGCCGTGCATCCTGATCGCATTCGAGCCGTTGTAGTTGATGGCGACCGGCAGGAAGTGATACTGAAGATTCGGCCACAGGTCGTCGTCGCGCGTGCGGATGAAGCCGCCCGCTTCGAACTGATTGCTTGCGCCGATGCCCGTGCCGTTGAGCATCCATTCGAGTCCGATGGCAGGCTGGTTCCACCACTGCAACGCGGGGTAGAGCGACACCGGCTCCTTACACTCGTACTGGATATACATCTCCAGATGATCCTGAAGATTCTCGCCGACACCCGGCAGATCGTGCACGAGCGGCACGTCGAACTCGCGCAGCCAGGTCGAGCGTCCCACGCCAGAGCGTTGCAGCAGTTGTGGCGATCCGATTGCGCCGCTGCACACGAGCACTTCGCGGCGCGCATGCACGTTCGCCGCTGTGCCGTGACGCAGATACGCGACGCCGACCGCACGCTTGCCCGAAAACAGCACGCGGTCGGTTACCGCATGCGTGACGATCGTCAGATTCGGCCGCGTTTTCGCGCGATCCAGATAGCCGCGCGCGGTGCTTGCGCGGCGGCCGTTGGCCGTGACCGTGCGATCCATCGGACCAAAGCCTTCCTGCCGATAGCCGTTCAGATCGTCGGTGCGCGCAAAGCCCGCCTGCACACCGGCCTCGACCATCGCGGCGAAGAGCGGGTTGTTGCCCGGCTTGCTGGTGCTCACGTGGACGGGGCCGTCGCCGCCGTGATACGCGTTCGCGCCGATGTCGCGCGTTTCGGCTTGGCGGAAATACGGCAGGCAATCCAGATAGGTCCAGTTCGCGAGGCCGGGCCGCGCGGCCCAGCCGTCGTAATCGAGCGCATTGCCGCGGATGTAGCACATGCCGTTGATCAGCGACGAGCCGCCGAGCCCCTTGCCGCGTCCGCACTCCATGCGCCGGTTGTTCATGTGCGGTTCGGGGTCCGTCTCATACGCCCAGTTATAGCGGCGTCCTTGCAGCGGATACGCGAGCGCGGCCGGCATCTGCGTGCGGAAATCGAAACGGTAGTCGGGGCCGCCTGCTTCGAGCAGCAGCACCGTCACGTCGGCGTCTTCGGTGAGGCGCGACGCGAGCACGTTACCCGCCGAACCCGCGCCCACGATGATGTAGTCGTATTCGTTCGAGGCCATCGCCGCCGCTCCTTAGAATACCGGTTGATAGGGGCCGAGTTCGACCTGCACGGACTTGATGCGCGTGTAGTGTTCGAGCGTCGTGATGCCGTTTT
Organism: Paraburkholderia sp. SG-MS1; assembly: GCF_012275575.1. Classification (GTDB taxonomy): domain Bacteria; phylum Pseudomonadota; class Gammaproteobacteria; order Burkholderiales; family Burkholderiaceae; genus Paraburkholderia. The sequence continues at coordinate 60,012 of NZ_NPIH01000174.1, forward strand.
CGCGGCCGACCCCCGATTGCTTGTAGCCGCCCACCGGCATTTCCGCGGGCGACTCGCCCCACGTGTTGATCCAGCAGATGCCGGCGTCCAGCCGATGAATCACGCGGTGCGCGCGAGCGAGATTTTCGGTGACGACGCCCGCGGCGAGGCCATAAGGGGTAAGGTTCGCGCGCGCGATCGCTTCGTCCTCGTCGTCGAATACGAGGATGCTCATCACCGGGCCGAAGATTTCTTCGCGCACGATGCGCATGTCGTCGCGGCAACCGGTGAAGACGGTCGGCGCGACATACTGGCCGCGGCCGAAATGACCTTCGGTCAGGCGCCGGCCACCCGCCAGCAAGCGCGCGCCTTCATGAACGCCGCTATCGATATAGCCGAGCACCTTCTGCAATTGCGCGGCGCTCGCGAGCGGGCCGAAGTTCGTATCCGCGTCAGTGGGCGCGCCCACGCGGATACGTTCGACCCGCGCGAGCAGCAAGGCTTCGAACCGCTCCAGCACGCTGCGTTGCACGAACACGCGCGTGCCGTTGGTGCAGACCTGGCCCGCGCTGAAGAAGTTGGCGCTCATCGCGATGTCGGCTGCACGCTCGAGGTCGGCGTCGTCGAACACGATGAGCGGCGATTTGCCGCCGAGCTCCATCGTCACTTCTTTCAGCGACGACGACGCGGCGAGCGACATCACTTTTTTGCCCGTTTCGACGCCGCCCGTAAACGAAATCTTCTCGATGTGGGGATGCGCGGCGAGCATTGCACCGACCCGGCCGTCGCCCTGGACGACATTGAAGACGCCCGCCGGCACGCCGGCCTCGGTGTAGATCTGCGCGAGCTTCAACGCCGACAACGGGGTGATCTCGCTCGGCTTGAAGATCATCGCATTGCCGGCCGCGAGCGCGGGCGCCGATTTCCAGCACGCGATCTGGATCGGGTAGTTCCATGCGGCGATGCCCGCGCACACGCCGAGCGGCTCGCGGCGCGTGTAGACGAACGACGAGGGGCGCAGCGGAATCTGTTGGCCTTCGATCGCGGTGGCAAGCCCCGCGTAATACTCGATCACGTCCGCGCCGGTAACGATATCGACCGTGCGCGTTTCGGCGATCGGCTTGCCGGTGTCGCGGGTTTCGAGCAGCGCAAGTTCGTCGTTGCGCTCGCGCAGCAGGTCCACCGCGCGACGCAGAATGCGCGAGCGCTGCATCGCCGTGAGCGCGGCCCACTCGCGTTGCCCGGCTTGCGCCGCTTGCACTGCGCGCTCGATATCGGCCGCCGATGCCTGCTGCACGCTCGCGAGTGTCTCGCCGGTGGCGGGGTCGAGCGTGTCGAAGGTTTCTCCACTGGTTGCATCGACGTAAGCGCCGCCTATGTACAGACGTTGCGTTGCGAATACCGCCATCACGTGCTCCTTTCAGGAAATGCCGCTGGCCTGATTGCGCGCCGCCAGCATCAGGTCGATATAGTCGTTCGCGACGCGTAGCGCCGCCCTGGTGTCGAACGGTTCGCCCGACAGCGCGCCGCGCAGCCACAAGCCGTCGATCAGCGCCGCGAGGCCGCTCGCCGCACGGCGCGCCGCCGCGCGCGGCAGCGCCTTCGAAAAATCCGCGCACAGATTCGAGTTCAGCCGGCGCGTGTTCACGTATTGCAGTCGCCGCAACTGCGGCTTGTGCATGCTCTCGGACCAGAACGCGAGCCACGTTTTCATGACCGGGCCGCTGGTTTGCGCGGCGTCGAAATTCGCGGCGACCACTGCGCGCAGTTTCGCGCGCGGGTCCGCCTTCGCCGCCCGGCGACGGCTCGCGGTGGCCTGCCACAGATCGCGCAGCACGTGACGCATGGTAGCTTCGAGCAAGCCGTCCTTGTCGCCGAAATAGTGGCTGACGATGCCCGTGGAAATGCTCGCGCGTTGTGCGACCGAGGCGAGCGTCGCGCCCGCGAGACCGCTCTGGTCGATCGTGAGCAGGGTGGCGTCGATGAGCTGCGCGCGGCGGATTTCGCGCATTCCGAGTTTAGGCATGGTGGTGGAGACGGCGGCGCACCCACGTGCGAGCCGCCAGTATGGACTCGATGGCGCATGGTAAGTTTATTTATATTGAACGGTCAATCAATATAAACAGCGTTCCTTCACGTGTCGGTTCCAGCCAAACTCGTGTCGCGTGAGCTACATGTGCTCGACGCCGGTGCACGTTACGCTCGTTGAACGGCGTGCCGCGCTGAAAACCCGCACTCGGTCGCGCCGCTCACAAGACATGGAGACGGACAATGAGCAGCAATCGCGGCGTCGTGTATCTCGGGCAGGGCAAGGTGGAAGTGCAGTCGATCGACTATCCGAAGATGGTCGATCCACGCGGGCGGTCGATTGGCCACGGCGTGATTCTGAAAGTGGTGAGCACGAATATTTGCGGCTCCGATCAGCACATGGTGCGGGGCCGCACGACCGCCGAAGTCGGCCTCGTGCTCGGTCACGAGATTACCGGCGAGGTGATCGAGATCGGCCGCGACGTCGAGACGCTCAGAATCGGTGACCTCGTGTCCGTACCGTTCAACGTAGCGTGCGGACGCTGCCCGACCTGCAAGGCGCAGCACACCGGCGTGTGCCTGAACGTGAACCCGTCGCGGGCGGGCGGCGCGTACGGTTACGTGGACATGGGCGGCTGGATCGGCGGCCAGGCCGAGTACGTGATGGTGCCGTACGCGGACTTCAATCTGCTGAAGTTTCCCGACCGCGCGCAGGCGATGTCGAAAATCCGCGACCTCACGTGTCTGTCCGACATTCTGCCGACTGGCTATCACGGCGCGGTGATGGCGGGCGTGAAGCCCGGCGCGACGGTGTATATCGCGGGCGCGGGGCCGGTGGGCATGGCCGCGGCGGCGTCGGCGAGATTGCTGGGTGCGGCCTGCACGATCGTCGGCGATATGAACGAGGCGCGTCTCGCGCATGCGCGCAAGATGGGCTTTCAGACCATCGATCTATCGAAGGACGCCACGCTCGGCGAGCAGATCGAGCAGATACTCGGCAAGCCCGAAGTGGATTGCGCAGTAGACTGCGTCGGCTTCGAGGCGCATGGCCACGGCAGCAGCGGCGCGCGCGAGGAAGCGCCGGCCACGGTGCTCAATTCGCTGATGGAAATCACGCGCGCGGCGGGCGCGATCGGCATTCCGGGACTGTATGTGACCGACGACCCGGGTGCCGCCGACGCCGCTGCCCGCAAAGGCAGCCTGAGCATCCGCTTCGGGCTCGGCTGGGCCAAGTCGCATTCGTTCCACACCGGGCAAACGCCGGTCATGAAGTACAACCACAATCTGATGCAGGCGATCTTGTGGGACCGCTTGCCGATTGCGGATATCGTCAACGTGACGGTGGTGTCGCTAGACGACGCGCCTGATGGTTACCGGCAATTCGATGGCGGCGCGCCGAAGAAGTTTGTGATCGACCCTCACGGCCTGTTGAAAGCGGCTTGACGATGCACTCAGGCGGGTACTGAAGCACCATTGCGACAAACGCGCTGAGCGGTTTTCCGTTCAGCGCGTTTGTTTTTTCGGTGATGAACGGCGCTGATGCAAAGTGAAGTCGAGTATGCCCAGCGCGACCCGATGCTTCAGGCGGCCATCACAGGCACCGTGGCCAGCGAAGGGGCCTGCTTGCGCCGCTCGCGCGTCGGGGCGGTGCCGAACGCGTCGCGATAGCTCTTCGAGAAGTGGCAGGCGGACTGGAAGCCGCAAGCCATCGTGATGTGCATGATCGACATATCCGTTTGCAGCAGCAGCTCGCGGGCGCGCCGCAAGCGCAGCGTCAGATAGTAATGGGTGGGCGTCATTCCGAGATGCTCCCGGAACAGGCGCTGCAATTGCCGTTGCGACATGCCCGCAAGACGCGCGAGTTCTTCGCGCGAGAGCGGCTCTTCGATGTTGTTCTCCATCAGCGAGATCACTTCGAACAGCGACTTGTTGGCCGAGCCGAGCCGCGCGACGAGCGGCATCTTCTGTTGCGCGCTGGTGTCGCGCACATGTTCGACGATGAACTGCTCGGCGATCTGCGTGACGCGTGCGGTGCCCACACGCGGCGCGATCAGGTTCAGCATCATGTCGAGCGGCGCGACGCCGCCCGTGCAGGTGACGCGATCGCGATCGATGACGAATAGCTCTTTCAGAAAGCGCGTATCGGGAAACTCCTCCTTCAGCGCCGACATGTTCTCCCAATGAATCGCGCATGCATAACCGGCCAGCAAGCCGGCGCGCGCGAGCGCATAAGTGCCGGTGCACAGGCTGCCGAGCACGCTGCCCATGCGCGCGAAGCGGCGCAAGGCGGACAAATGAGCAGGCGTGGTGGCGCGCTGCACGTCGATGCCGCCGACCACGAACACGATATCCGGCTGGCCGACGCATTCGACCGGCCCGGTGTCGACCGACAGACCGTTGCTCGCGGTAACCGGCCCGCCTTCCGGGCTCACGATCGACCAGCGGTAAAGCGTCTGCCCCGTCAGGTAGTTCGCCATGCGCAGCACTTCGATTGCGTTGGTGAACGCGATCATGGTGAAGTTGGAAACCGGCATGAATGCGAAGTGCGACAACGACGCCGTGCGATCGGTGGACATGGGAGGAGTGATTCCTTCGAATCTGTGTAATGTCGCGTCGCCGTGGGGAGCGGCGACTCATGCAATTTTGAGTACGAGTGCAACTACCGTGCCATCAGGCTAAACCCCTGGTTGGCATCAGGAAGCTCGGATAGCTAAACAAATGGGCCCCACAACGGCGCCGTCATCGACGCCGTTGCACTCGAACGGCGCACGACGATCAACCGCAGTGCAGCAAAAGGCGTCGCATTTTTTAAGCGCTTGCCAGGCGACGATGCCGGGGAAAGTGACAGGGCTTTGCGCGGCGCGCGCACGCCGACTTGTGGAAAAAGGACGCGCATGGCGGAAAAGGCAAAGAACGCGTCTGAATTCGTAAATTGGCGCGCTGCCCGAGCGTCAAGAATAGACGCAATACAGACCGGTGGCGGCACTGCGCAAGCGCCGCCGCCGGCGCTCGGTCAACGATCCCACGGACCCTCCATGCCAAACCCGAATCCTTTTTTCGAAGACTCGCTGGCCACGCGCGATAAGGCCGTGCGCGGCGCCGTACTGAAAGAGCTCGAGCGTCAGCAGTCGCAAGTCGAACTGATCGCGTCGGAAAACATCGTGTCGCGCGCAGTTCTCGAAGCGCAAGGCTCGGTGCTGACCAACAAGTATGCGGAAGGGTATCCGGGCAAGCGTTACTACGGCGGTTGCGAATACGCAGACGTGATCGAGACACTGGCGCTCGATCGCCTCAAGCAGTTGTTCGACGCGAAGTATGCCAACGTGCAGCCGCATTCGGGCGCGCAGGCGAACGGCGCGGTGATGCTGGCGCTGACGAGGCCGGGCGACACGGTGCTCGGCATGTCGCTCGACGCGGGCGGCCATCTGACCCATGGCGCGAAGCCGGCACTCTCGGGCAAGTGGTTCAACGCGGTGCAATACGGCGTGGATCGCGACACGATGCTGATCGATTACGAGCAGATCGAGGAACTCGCGCAACAGCACAAGCCCACCTTGCTGATCGCCGGCTTTTCCGCTTATCCGCGTGCGCTGGATTTCGCCCGGCTGCGTGCGATTGCCGACGGCGCCGGAGCGAAGCTGATGGTCGATATGGCGCATATCGCCGGTGTGATCGCGGCGGGGCGTCACGCGAACCCCGTCGAGCATGCGCATGTGGTGACCTCGACCACGCACAAGACCTTGCGCGGTCCGCGCGGCGGCTTTGTGCTGACGAATGACGAGGAGATCGCGAAGAAGATCAACTCGGCGGTGTTCCCCGGCTTGCAGGGCGGCCCGCTCATGCACGTGATCGCCGGCAAGGCGGTCGCGTTCGGCGAGGCGCTGGAGCCCGGGTTCAAGACGTATATCGACAACGTGCTCGCGAATGCGCAAGCGCTCGGCGAAGTGCTGAAGGCGGGCGGCGTCGATCTGGTCACGGGCGGCACCGATAACCATCTGCTGCTGGTCGATCTGCGGCCCAAGGGTCTCAAGGGCGATCAGGTCGAACAGGCGCTGGAGCGCGCGGGCATCACCTGCAACAAGAACGGCATTCCGTTCGATACCGAGAAGCCGACGATCACGTCAGGCATTCGCCTCGGCACGCCGGCGGGCACCACACGCGGCTTCGGCGTGAGCGAGTTTCGCGACATCGGGCGGCTGATCGTCGATATGCTCGACGCGTTACGCGAGCAACCCGAAGGCGACGCCGCCACCGAACAACGCGTGCGCCGCGAGATTTTCGCGCTGTGCGAGCGCTTCCCCATTTACTGAGAACGCCTGGAGCAAACGATGAGTACGTTGCACGAGAACAGCATCATCATCGACGGTCTGAACATTTCGAAGTTCGAGCGCTCGGTGTTCGAGGATATGAGAAAAGGCGGCGTGACCGCGGTGAACTGCACGGTGTCGGTCTGGGAGAGTTTTCAGAAGACCGTCGACAACATCGCCGGGATGAAGCAGCAGATTCGCGAGTACGGCGAGATTCTCACGCTCGTGCGCACCACCGACGACATCTTGCGCGCGAAGAAGGAGAACAAGACCGGCATCATCTTCGGATTCCAGAACGCGCATGCGTTCGAGGACAACCTCGGCTATATCGAAGCGTTCAAGGATCTCGGCGTGAACGTGGTGCAGCTTTGCTACAACACGCAGAACCTCGTGGGCACCGGTTGCTACGAGCGCGATGGCGGGCTGTCCGGTTACGGACGCGAAGTGATTCAGGAGATGAACCGCGTCGGCATCATGGTCGATCTTTCGCACGTGGGCGGCAAGACGTCGTCCGAAGCGATTGCCGCCTCGAAGAAGCCGGTGTGCTATTCGCATTGCTGCCCGTCGGGGCTCAAGGAGCATCCGCGCAACAAGAGCGACGATCAGTTGAAGGAGATCGCCGACGCGGGCGGTTTCGTCGGCGTGACGATGTTCGCGCCGTTCCTCAGGCGCGGCCCGGATGCGACCGTCGACGACTATATCGAGGCGATCGACTACGTGGTGAATCTGATCGGCGAAGACCAGGTGGGCATCGGCACGGACTTCACGCAAGGCTATAGCACCGAGTTCTTCGACTGGATCACGCACGACAAGGGCCGTTATCGCCAGTTGACGAATTTCGGCAAGGTCGTGAATCCCGAAGGCATTCGCACGATCGGCGAATTTCCGAATCTGACCGCGGCGATGGAGCGCGCAGGCTGGGGCGAGACGCGCATCAAAAAGATCATGGGCGAAAACTGGGTGCGGGTGTTCGGCCAGGTCTGGAAAGTCTGAGCCGGTGTGCCAATCCATCGTACATAAACAAGCGGAGCCGCCACATGCAACCCCAACTGCCTATCGACGTCGACGCGAACACCGGCGTCTGGACCACCGACGCGCTGCCGATGCTCTACGTGCCGCGTCACTTCTTCACGAACAACCACACCGCCGTCGAGGAAGCGCTCGGCCTCGACACCTACGCGGAGATTCTCTACAAAGCGGGCTACAAGTCCGCCTACTTCTGGTGCGACAAGGAGGCCAAACAGCACGGCATCAGCGGCATGGCGGTGTTCGAACATTATCTGAAACGCCTGTCGCAGCGCGGCTGGGGCATCTTCACGATTACCGAGGCCGATCCGTCGAGCTCGCGTGCGCGCATCGAATTGCATCACTCGTCGTTCGTGCTGGCGCAGCCGGAGAAGATCGGCAAGCTCTGCTACATGTTCGCCGGCTGGTTCGCAGGCGCGATGGACTGGGTCAACGACACCGCGTCCGATGCTGCGCGCAAGGGCCCGCCCTCGTATTCGAAAGAAGCGCGCTGCGCGGCCGAAGGCCACCATCACTGTGTGTTCGAAGTGTCGCCGCTGAAGTCCTGAGCGCGGCACACGGCAGCACACAGCAACAGCAGCACGGCAAAGCGCAACAAGCCTATCCATTCCGAGGTCGATCGCGATGCGTTACCCGAACCTTTTCAAGCCTCTCACGCTGAACACGCTGACCTTGCGCAATCGCATCGTCAGCACGGCGCACGCGGAAGTCTATGCGGAACCGGGCGGCCTGCCCGGCGACCGTTATATCCGCTACTACGAAGAGAAGGCGAAGGGCGGCGTCGGGCTTGCGGTGTGCGGCGGATCGAGCCCGGTGTCGATCGACAGCCCGCAAGGCTGGTGGAAGTCGGTGAATCTGTCGACCGACAGGATCATCGATCCGCTCGCACGGCTCGCCGAAGCGATGCACACGCACGGCGCAAAAATCATGATTCAGGCCACGCACATGGGACGCCGCTCGGCGTTTCACGGCGAGCACTGGCCGCATCTCATGTCGCCTTCGGGGGTGCGCGAGCCGGTGCATCGCGGCAACGCGAAGATTATCGAAGTGGAAGAGATTCGCCGCATCATCGACGATTTCGCGGCGGCCGCGAAACGCGTCAAGGATGCGGGCATGGACGGCGTCGAAATTTCGGCGGCGCACCAGCATCTGATCGATCAATTCTGGAGTCCGCGCACCAATTTCCGCACTGACGAATGGGGCGGCTCGCTCGAAAACCGTCTGCGTTTCGGCACCGAAGTGCTGAAGGCGGTGCGTGCAGCGGTAGGCGCGGACTTCTGCGTCGGCTTGCGCATGTGCGGCGACGAGTTCCATGAAGACGGGCTCGATCACGAACAACTGAAGGAAATCGCTCAGGCGATGAGCGAAACCGGCCTGATCGATTACCTCGGCGTGATCGGCTCCGGCGCTGACACGCATAACACGCTCGCCAACTGCATGCCGCCGATGGCGCTGCCGCCCGAGCCGTTCGTGCATCTCGCGGCCGGCATCAAGTCGGTCGTGAAGGTGCCGGTGATGCACGCGCAGAGCATTCGCGACGCGGGCCAGGCCGAGCGGCTGCTGGCGAGCGGCATGGTCGATCTGGTCGGCATGACGCGCGCGCAGATCGCCGATCCGCATATGGTCATCAAGATTCGTGATGGCCGCGAGGACGAAATCAAACAGTGCGTCGGCGCGAACTACTGCATCGATCGCCAGTACAACGGCCTCGACGTGCTGTGCGTGCAGAATGCCGCAACCTCGCGCGAAGCGACCATGCCGCATGTGATCGCGAAGACGCGCGGCCCGAAGCGCAAGGTCGTCGTGGTCGGCGCGGGGCCGGCGGGACTCGAAGCGGCGCGCGTCGCCAGGTCGCGCGGCCATGACGTGGTGCTGTTCGAGAAGAACGATTACGTGGGCGGCCAGATCATGCTAGCCGCGAAAGCGCCGCAGCGTGAGCAGATGGCGGGCATCGTGCGCTGGTTCGACATGGAGACGAAGCGCCTCGGGGTCGACCGGCGTCTCGGTGTCGCGGCCGACGAGAGAACCATCATGGCCGAAAAGCCGGACATCGTCGTGCTCGCGACGGGCGGGTCGGCATTTACATCGCAAGTGGCGGCGTGGGGTGTCGACGAAGGCCTCGCGGTCAGTTCGTGGGACGTGCTGGCGGGCAAGGTGGAGCCGGGCAGGAACGTGCTCGTGTACGACGGCGTCAGCACGCATGCCGGGGCGGGCGTCGCCGATTTCATGTCGAGCCGCGGTTCCCACGTCGAGATCGTAACGCCGGACGTGAAGGTCGCCGACGACGTCGGCGGCACCACGTTCCCGATCTTCTACCGGCGTCTCTATGCCCAAGGCGTGATCCATACGCCGAACTACTGGCTCGACAAGGTCTACGAGGAGGACGGCAAGAAGATCGCCGTGATCCGCAACGAGTACACCGAGGAGCAGGAAGAGCGTGCGGTCGATCAGGTAGTGATCGAAAACGGCAGCACGCCGAACGACCGGCTTTACTGGGCGCTCAAGCCGGAGTCGTTAAACCGCGGGCAGGTCGACGTGCACAAGCTGTTCGCGTCCGAGGCGCAGCCATCGCTCAGCGAAGAACTCGGCAATGGCCGCTTCCTGCTGTTCCGTGTGGGCGACTGCATTTCAATGCACAACATTCACGGCGCGATTTACGACGCGCTGCGCCTTTGCAAGGATTTCTGACGATGAGCCCCGTGTTTGTCATCACCGTGCTGCTGTGGATGTCGCTCGCGGGCCTCGCGTTTGCGCTCGCCAAACGCGCGGCGTACTGGCGCGAAGGCCGCGCGACCGCAGCTGGCGCTTACGGCTGGTCCAATCTGCTGGCGATTCCCAAGCGCTACTTCGTCGATCTGCATCATGCAGTGGCGCGCGATCCGTATATCGCGAGGACACATGTGGCCACCGCGGGCGGAGCGATTCTCGCGATGGCGCTGGTATTCGTCAACTATGGTCTCGCGATCTACTCGCCGTGGCTCGACAAACTGATCTTCGTCGCCGCGCTCGTGATGCTCGTGGGCGCGGTGTTCGTCTGGCGCCGCCGCCATGGCGCGAGGGCGGTGCCCGCACGGCTCTCGCGCGGACCATGGGATCAGCTGCCGCTGCTGCTCGGCTCGTTCGCGCTTGGGCTTGCACTCTTCATCGGGTTGCCGGCGGCGGCCATGTCCGGCGCGCTCGCGGTACTCGTCGCGCTGCTGATCGCGGCGGGCGCCTTCACAATGACGTTCGGCGCGGCGCGCGGCGGCCCGATGAAGCATGCGCTAGCCGGTCTGCTGCACCTCGCGTTTCATCCGCGCCAGGAGCGCTTTGCCGAGCGCAATGACAACGACGTCGTGCCGCCCACTGCACTGAAAGTGCCGCTGCTCGATGCGAAGGAATACGGCGTGGGCAAGCCGGTCGAATTTCGCTGGAACCAGTTGCTCAGTTTCGATGCATGCGTGCAATGCGGCAAATGCGAGGCGGCATGTCCCGCGTTCGCTGCGGGCCAGCCGCTCAATCCGAAGAAGCTGATTCAGGACCTGGTGACGGGCATGGTCGGAGGCACCGATGCCGGCTACGCGGGCAGCCCGACGCCCGGCATCGCGATCGGCAAGCATGCCGGTGCGCCCGCGAAGCCGCTGATTTCGAGCCTGATCGAAGCGGATACGCTGTGGTCCTGCACGACCTGCCGGGCCTGCGTGCAGGAGTGCCCGATGCTGATCGAGCACGTCGACGCGATCGTCGATATGCGGCGCAATCAGACGCTGGTCGAAGGCATGGTGCCGGGCAAGGGGCCGCTCACGCTCGCGAATCTGCGTGAGACCGGCAGCGCCAACGGCTACGACATCGGCGTGCGTTACGACTGGGCGGTCGATCTGCAGGTGCAGGTCGCGCAGCCGGGGCGTCGTGTGGACGTTCTGTTGATCGCCGGCGAAGGCGCGTTCGACATGCGCTATCAGCGCACGCTGCGTGCTTTGGTCAAGGTGCTGAACCGCGCGGGCATCGACTACGCGGTGCTGGGCGGCGTCGAAACCGATACCGGCGACACGGCCCGGCGTCTCGGCGACGAAGCGACCTTCCAGCAGCTCGCGCACAAGCTGATCGGCACGCTTGCGCAGTATTCGTTCGGCAAGATCGTCACCGCCGATCCGCACGTGCTGCATAGCTTGCGCAACGAATATCGCGCGCTGGGCGGCTTCTATGAAGTGCAGCACCACACTGCGCTGATCGACGAGCTGGTTGCGAGCGGCAAGCTCTCGCCGCATGCGGTCGCCGCATACGCGCAACGCACGATCACCTATCACGACCCGTGCTATCTGGGCCGCTATAACGGTGAAACCGACGCGCCGCGCCGGTTATTGAAAAGCATCGGCATCAAGGTCGTGGAGATGGAGCGTCACGGCATGCGCGGACGCTGCTGCGGCGGGGGCGGTGGGGCGCCGTTGACCGACATTCCAGGTAAGCGGCGTATTCCCGACCTCCGCATCGACGATGCGCGTGCCACCGGCGCGGAGATCGTCGCGGTGGGCTGCCCGAATTGCACGGCGATGCTCGAAGGCGTGGTGGGGCCGCGTCCGGAAGTGCTGGACGTCGCCGAACTGGTTGCTGCGGCGCTGGAGTAACGCGATGAACACGCTCAAACGAATGGATCCGCGCCGCCCGTTCACGGTGACGGCGCAAGGACTCAAACGCATCACGCTCGGCGCAACCGGTGTCGCGGGCGCGATGGAATTCAACGTGCCTCTCGCGGCGCACGGCGAACAGCCGAAGCCGCGCCGCACCACGGCCGTGCCGCAACGCGTGCTGCTGGTGGCCGCGCACGCCGACCGTGGTGCGCTTGACGATCACGCGCGCCAGACGTTGGCCGGCGCGGCATTGATCGCCGATGCGAACACGGAAGTCGTACTGCTCGTTTTCGGCGAATTCACGCACGACGCCGCCGCGCTCGGCGCCGACAAATTAATCGTGTTGCCGATGTTCGAGCGCCGCACGTTCGCGCCGCTCGACGAATTGAACGCACTGGCCGCGTGCGTCGCGGCTTATGCACCGGCGCATGTTTTCCTGCCCGACAATGCGACCGGCGACGGCGATCTCGGCCGTCGCTATGCCGCGGCCGCGAACGCGAGCGTGGCCACGCACGTCGTCGAGATCGATGCGGCGCACGTGGCCGTTTATATCCGTGCGAATACGGCGCTTGCCGCACGCCCGTTGCCCGACGTCGTGTTGCTCGCGCCTGATGCGGTCGAGGCGAAGCTGCCGTTCAGCGGGGCAGGCGAGCGGGTCGTGTGGCGTTTCGACGGTGACGCCGTGGCGTCGAAAAGCGCCGTGCGCGATCTCGGTGTCGACGAAATCGATGCGGCGCAACTCGCGCTCGAAGAGGCGGATTTCATCGTGTCGGCCGGCAACGGCGTAAGCGACGTGCCCGCGTTCGAACGGCTGGCCGCCACGTTGGGCGCGGCAATCGGCGCAAGCCGCGTCGCCGTGGACGACGGCAAGTTCACCCGCGACAAGCAGATTGGCGCGACCGGCAAGACCGTCGAGGCGAGCGTCTATATCGCGTTCGGCATTTCCGGCGCCGTGCAGCATCTGCAGGGCATCAAGGATTGCCGGCACGTGATCGCCGTGAATCTCGACGCCAGCGCGCCAATCGCGAAGCGCGCGAATCTGACCGTGATCGCGGATGCGCGCGAAACCATCGCGGCCCTCAATGAAGCGGTGGCCGCGGCACGTAGCGCGCGGGGCACGGGTGCCGCCTTGCTCAATTCGACCGCTGTCGCTGAAGGAGTGCTCGCATGAAGATCGCCGTGCTGGTTTCGGTCGGCCGCCATCCGGTCAGCGGCACGGCGCGCTATAGCCGCAACGACGCAGCCGCGCTAAGCATCGCGCTATCGCTCACCAAAGTACACGGCGCGACGCTCGACGTGCTGCACGCGGGCGATCCGTCGAGCCCTGCGTTGCGGGAGTATCTGGCGCTCGGCGCACGCTCGGTCGAGGTACTCGAAACTGCCGCCGCGCAGGCGCAAGCGCAGGCGGACGCAGCGACGCTGCTCGCCGCGCGCCTGCAAGGCTACGACCTCGTGTTGACTGGCACGCGCGCGGAAGGCGCGTTCGATAGCGGCATGCTGCCGTATCGGGTTGCTCACGCGTTGGGGATGCCGCTCGTCGGTGCCGCCGTCGACGTGAGCGTGCGGGACCGTTGCGCGCAAGTCAGGCAATTCATGCCGAAGGGTTTGCGCCGGCGCGTCGAAGTTCGACTGCCCGCGCTGATCGCGGTGCATCCGCTCGCCAATGCCGCGCCGACTTACGCGTATGCACGGTTGCGCGAAGGCTCGATCGAGCGGAGCGTGCCGCAAGCCGCAGCAGATGCGCATGCCGGCAATTCCGACGACCTTGCCTGGACCATCCGTCCCGCTACCGCCAAACCAGTGCGTCTCGCCGCCGCCGAAAAGCGCTCGGGCCATGCCCGCATGCTCTCGGCGACCACGACCGAAAGCCGCGGCGGCAGCGTCGTAATTGAAGGGAGTTCCGTCGAAAAAGCACAAGTGATTCTCGCGTATTTGCGCGAGCATCAACTTGTGGATTACTGAATTCCGGTTCGGGCCAGCATGCGTCCAGGAGGGCCTGGCGCGGCGCCAGACGTGACATTGCAACGGAGCACACAATGAAAGTTTCGGCAGACGTTCGCGCGATGATCGAACGCCGCAAGAGGAATTACACGCTGGAAGCGCCGTTCTATACGAGCGAAGCCGTCTTCGCGCTCGACATGGACGCGATTTTCCGCCAGCACTGGATTCAGGTCGCGGTCGAACCCGACGTGCCGGAACCGGGTGACTACATCACCGTGGAGATCGGCCGCGATTCGATTCTGATCGTGCGTGACGACGACATGCAGGTGCGCGCGTTTCACAACGTGTGCCGCCATCGCGGCGCGCGTCTGTGCAATCACGACAAAGGCTCGCTCGGCAATATCGTGTGTCCGTATCACAGCTGGACGTACAGCCTGAACGGCGAGCTGATGTTTGCCGAACACATGGGCGAGCAGTTCGACCGCTGCAAGCATAGCCTGAAGGCGGTACACGTCGAGAATCTCGCAGGGCTGATCTTCGTTTGCCTCGCCGCGCAGCCGCCCGCCGACTTTGCCGTGATGCGCGTCGCGATGGAGCCGTACTTGCGGCCGCACGATCTGGCCGGCTGCAAGATCGCGGCGCAGATCGACATCGTCGAAGAGGGCAACTGGAAACTCACGATGGAGAACAATCGCGAGTGCTATCACTGCGTCGCGAATCATCCGGAATTGACGATTTCGCTGTACGAGTACGGCTTCGGCTATCAGCGCACCCCGGCCAACGAAGAGGGCATGGCCGCCTTCGATGAAACCGTGGCCCGCCGCACCGCGCAATGGGAGGCCATGCAGTTGCCGTCGGCGGAGATCGAGCGGCTCGCGGATCTGGTCACCGGTTTTCGCACGCAACGTTTGCCGCTCGATCGCGACGGCGAATCGCAGACGCTCGACGCAAAGATCGCCTCGAAGAAGCTGCTTGGCGGTTTCGAGCAAGCCGATCTGGGCGGCCTGTCGTTCTGGACCCAGCCGAATTCGTGGCATCACTTCATGAGCGACCACATCGTCACTTTCTCGGTGATTCCGCTTTCGGCCGGCAAAACGCTGGTGCGTACCAAGTGGCTCGTCCACAAGGATGCACGCGAGGGCATCGATTACGACGTCGACAACCTGACCGCGGTCTGGCGTGCGACCAACGATCAGGACCGCGCGCTCGTCGAGTACTCGCAGCGCGGCGCAACCAGTAGCGCGTATGAACCGGGGCCGTATTCGCCGTTCACCGAGGGCCTCGTCGAGAAGTTCTGCGAGTGGTACATCGGCCGTCTCGCGGCTTACGGCGACGCCGCGCAAACCGATGACACCGGTGCCGCCGCGCCGGTTTCGCACGGCGAAAAAGTCGTGTCCTTCATGCGCTGAGCGCGACACCGCAAACAGGAGCGGGAGAAAAACATGATGCGCGATCAGGCGACGTTTCAGCCCGGCACCAAGCCGCCCATTCCCCGCGCCGCGAGCCGTGTCACGCAGCCGCGTTTCTGGGAGGCGCTGCCCGCGCGCTGGAATAGCGACGCCGACGATACGCTGGTGTGCTGCCAGGTGCGCGACGAAACGCACGACGTGAAGAGTTTTTTTTTCCGCGCGCCGTCCGAGCGGGCATTCGTGTTCGAGCCTGGGCAGTTCTTGACGCTGGAACTGGAGATCGACGGCGAAGCGATCAATCGCTGCTATACGATCTCGTCGCCACCGACGCGGCCGCATACGATTTCGATCACGGTCAAGCGCGTGCCGGGCGGCAAGGTGTCGAACTGGCTGCACGACAATCTGCAGCCGGGCATGCAGGTTCGCGTGCTGGGCCCGTCCGGCGAGTTCACCTGCGCGCGCCATCCGGCGCGCAAGTTCCTGTTTCTGTCGGCAGGCTCGGGCATTACGCCGCTGATGTCGATGAGCCGCGCGCATCACGAACTCGGCGAGGATAGCGACATCGTGTTCGTGCACAGCGCCCGCACGCCGGACGACATCATCTTCGCGCGCGAACTCGATCTGATCGCGTCGAATCAGGCGCATTTCCGTACCGCGTTCGTGTGCGAGCGCGTCGGCGCACGCACGAACTGGCCCGGCGTGACCGGTTTTCTGACGTTGCCGCTGCTCAAGCTGATTGCACCGGACTTTGCGGAGCGCGAGATCTTCACGTGCGGGCCCGCGCCGTATATGCAGGCGGTGCGCGAGCTGCTGGACGAGGGCGGTTTCGATCGCAGCCACTATCACGAGGAAAGTTTTTCGTTTGAAACGGTGGGCGAAGTCGCGGCGCAGCTGACTACCGCCCCTATCGCGGATGCGTTGCATCATGCGGGCGCGTCTGATATGACGGAGTGTTTTGTCGAAGCGGGTGCCGAAGCTGCCGGCTTCGAGCCGGCACCCGCGCCGGTCGAAACGGAAACGCGCTTCAAGGTGAACTTTGCCAAAAGCCATCGTGAGATCGAATGCGGCAGTGACCAGCATGTACTCGATGCGGCGAAGAAGGCGGGCGTACGGCTGCCTGCGTCGTGCACGCAGGGCATGTGCGGCACCTGCAAGGTCAAGCTCGTATCCGGTGAAGTCGTGATGAAACACGCCGGCGGGATCCGTCAGCGCGAAATCGATCAGGGCATGGTGCTGCTGTGCTGCAGCAAACCACTTACCGATCTCGTCGTCGAGAAGTAAGACGAGAAGTAAGACGAGAAGTAAGACGAGAAGTAAGACGAGAAGTAAGACGAGAAGCGCGCGCAAATGCGCTCGAAGTCGCATGCGGACAACTGGATGTCGCAAAACAACGCTACCCGGCAATTCTGGCTGGCGATTCTAAATGCTCAATGGGTCGTACGACGGCAACTGGCAAACGGGAGAATGGCGATGAGACTGATCAGAAAGATATTCGTGGCGAGCGCATTGAGCGCGGCGCTGACGGCCAGCAGCGTGAGCGTGTCGGCCGATACGAAGCCGACCATCAAGATCGGTTACGTGGAGGGCTGGGACGATAGCGTCGCGACCTCTAACGTGGCCGCGCGCGTGATCGAAAAGCGCCTCGGCTATCAGGTGCAACTGGTGCCGGTCGCCGCCGGCGTGATGTGGCAGGGCGTGGCGCGCGGCGACCTGGACGCGACGCTGTCCGCATGGCTGCCGGTCACGCATGGTGCTTACTGGAATAACTTCAAGGAGAAGGTGGTCGACCTCGGTCCGAACTTCAACGACGCGAAGATCGGCCTGATCGTGCCGGACAACGCGGATGTGAGAACCGTCGGCGACCTCGAAGCGAAGAAGGCGGAGTTCGGTTCGCGCATCGTCGGCATCGATGCCGGCGCCGGCGTGATGCAGAAAACGAGCGAGGCGATCAAGGCCTACGGCCTCGACTATCAGCTGATGCCCAGTTCGGGCAGCGCGATGACCGCCGAACTGGCGCGCTCGGAAGCGGCGAGCAAGCCGATCATCGTGACCGGCTGGAAGCCGCACTGGATGTTCGCGAAGTACAAGCTGAAATTCCTCGACGATCCGAAGAAGGTGTTCGGTGAAGCGGAACACGTGGACAGCGTGGTGAATCCGGAACTCGAGAAAAAGGCGCCGACGGTCGTGGCTTTCCTGAAGAAATTCCAATGGAAACCGGGGGAGATCGACAGTGTGATGCTGGCGACGCAAAATGGCGAGAAGCCGACCGCCGCCGCCGATGCGTGGATCGGTGCGCACGGCGATCGCGTGGATAGCTGGGTGAAGTGATTGAACGTGTGCGCCGTATGGACGCATCGCCGCCTGGTTGAAACGGCGATGCCGTCACGGATGTGATTCAAAAAAACGCCGCTTTTTCATTTGAGCGGCGTTTTCCGTTTACTTCTCCTTATTGCAGCACCACCGTCCGATCGCCATTGATGAACACCCGCCGCTCGACGAACGCCTTGACGGCTCGCGCGAGCGTGATGCATTCGACGTCGCGTCCGGTGGCAAGCAGCCGCTCCGGGCTATACGAATGATCGACACGCTCGACCACCTGTTCGATGATCGGGCCTTCGTCGAGATCGTCGGTCACGAAGTGTGCCGTGGCGCCGATCAGTTTGACGCCGCGCGCGTGCGCCTGGTGATAAGGCTTCGCGCCTTTGAAGCCGGGCAGGAACGAGTGATGGATGTTGATCGCGCGCGCGGCGAGCGCGCGGCTCGTTGCGCCCGACAGAATCTGCATGTAGCGCGCGAGAATCATCAACTCCGCGCCCGACGCCCCGAACAGGTCGAGCAGACGCGCCTCCTGCTGCGGTTTGGTATCGGCGGTGATGGGCAGATGGTGAAACGGCAGACCATGCTGCTGCGCAAGCGGTTCGAGATCGCGGTGATTCGAGCCGATGCCCACGATGTCCATCTTCAACTCGCCCATGCGCCAGCGGAACAGCAGATCGGCGAGGCAGTGTTCGAGCTTCGAGACCATGATCAACACCTTCGGCCGCGTGCCGACATCGTGCATCGCCCATGTCATGCGAAAACGCTCGGCGATCGGGGCGAACTCCCGTTCGAGCACGGGGACGTGCAGCGCCTCATCGTGCGCGACGCCGTGAAAGACGCAGCGTACGAAGAAGCGTTCGCTGAGGTCGTCGTCGAACACGGTCAGTTCGTCGATATAACAGTGATGCCGGTCGAGAAAGCCGACGACGGCGGCGACCTGACCCGCGGCGCTCGGACACGCGATGGTGAGAACCCGTTGAGCGGGACGGAAATCGGCGGACATGCGCTCTCCACTTGAACGATAGGGCAACGCCGCGGGGCGCGGCAGCCATCGTCGCAGTAGAGCAAACAGGCAGGGCTCGCGGATAGAAGCTAACCGCCGTCCCACTGGAACGGGAACGTCGGGCTCATGGCGCGGCGAGTTCGCACTCGTCGAGCAGCCACTGGCGGAATGCGTTGACCGCCGGCGTCGCCGCGCGTGGCGTGACGAGTCGATAACCGCGTTCGGTCACGACCGGCGTGTCGAACAGTTCGACGAGCTGGCCGGTTGCGAGCAGTTCGTCGATGAGCGGCGCCCAGCCCAGTGCGACGCCCTGGCCCATGATCGCCGCATGGGCCACCAGCGCGAAACTGTTGAACGTGATGCCGCCATGCGCGGCAGGTGCGTCCAGGCCGTGCGCGGCGAACCAGTCGGCCCACGACAGCCAGCGCGCCGGCTGGGTCGCCTCCAGATGCAGCAGCGGCAGGCTCGGCAGATCGGCTGGCGCGCCTACTGCCGGATGCGCGGCGCGAAAGGCCGGGCTACACACCGGCGTGACGCGTTCGGCGAAAAGCTCGATCGCGCCTCGTGCGGTCCAGTCCGCGTGCTGGTCGCCGAAGGTAATCGCGATGTCCGGCTGATCGTGCGAAGGATCGAACACATTCTGCGACGTGACGATCTTTACGTCGACGTCGGGCATTAGCGCCTTGAACTGCGAGAGACGCGGCATCAGCCAGTAGGTGGCGAAGCCGAAATCGGTCAACAGCGTGAGCGTTTGCGGCGAGCGCCGCGCACGGATGTCGGCGCTCGCGCTGCGGATCGTGTCGAGTGCGCTGCGCACCGCTTCGAAGAGGCGCACGCCGTCTTCAGTGAGGGTAACGCCGCGATGGCCGCGCTCGAAGAGCGGTGCACCGAGCGCTTCTTCGAGTTGCACGACGCGCTGGCTGACTGCGGGTTGCGTCGAACCCAATTCACGCGCGGCCGCACTGAAACTGGCGAGACGGGCGGCGGATTCGAACATGGTCAACGCCTGCATTGGCGGCAAGCGATCCTGCCTCGACATAAGCCCCCCTTATAGGCACATAACGATTTGCTGTCTTCACAGTGGCGAATTGACCGGCAATAGTGATGCTCGTGCCGAGCTCACCGGTTGGACTCCATGCCTGCATCAACCTTCTGCAATTCTATTCGAGGCGCGTCCCATGCTTGAAAGCGGAAAGAATATTCTGATTCTAATGGCCGACCAGATGACCCCGTTCGCGCTGGCCGCATATGGACATTCTGTGACGAAGACGCCCAATCTCGATCGTCTCGCGAAACAGGGCGTCGTATTCGAATCCGCCTATTGCGCGAGTCCGCTGTGTGCGCCGTCGCGTTTTTCGTTTCTATCGGGCAAGCTGCCGTCCGCGATCGGTGCGTATGACAATGCCGCAGAGTTTGCGTCGCAAACGCTGACGTTCGCGCACTATCTGCGTGCCGAGGGCTATCGCACCGTGCTGTCCGGCAAGATGCATTTTTGCGGCGCGGACCAGTTGCACGGTTTCGAAGAACGGCTCACCACCGACATTTATCCCGCCGATTTCGGCTGGACGCCCAACTGGGACGACGGCGAGGCGCGCCACACCTGGTATCACAACATGAGTTCGGTGATCGATGCGGGGCCCTGCGTGCGCACCAACCAGCTCGACTTCGACGACGAAGTCACCTTCACCACTCGCCAGAAGCTGTTCGACATCGCACGTGAACGTCATGCGGGGAAAGACACGCGGCCGTTCTGCATGGTGGCTTCGCTGACACATCCACACGATCCGTATGCGATTGCGCAAAAGTACTGGGACATGTATCGCGACGAAGAGATCGACATGCCAGTGCATCGCGATTCGCTCGACGAAGCCGACGCCCACTCGAGGCGCTTGCGCCACATGTGCGAAACCGATCTCACGCCGCCCACCGAGCAGCAGATCCGCCATGCGCGCCGCGCCTATTACGGCGCGATTGCCTACGTGGACGACCAGTTCGGGGCGATCCTCGATGCACTCGAACAGTCCGGGCTCGCGAAAGACACCGTGATCGTCGTCACGTCAGACCATGGTGAGATGCTCGGCGAGCGCGGCCTCTGGTACAAGATGACGTTCTTCGAAGGCGGCTGCCGCGTGCCGCTGATCGTGCATGCGCCGCAGCAGTTCGACGCGCATCGCGTGCAGGCGTCGGTATCGCACCTCGATCTGCTGCCGACGCTGGTCGAACTGGCGCGCGGCGAAGCACCGGCCGCGTGGCCCGATTCGCTCGACGGCCGCAGCCTCGTGCCGCATCTGCGCGGCACGCGCGGCGCTCACGACGAGGCAATCGGCGAGTATCTGGCGGAAGGCGCCATTGCACCGATCGTGATGGTGCGGCGCGGACGCTTCAAGTTCATTCATACGCCGGCCGATCCGGATCAGCTTTACGACGTGCAGGCCGACCCGCTGGAGCGCGAGAACCTTGCACCGCGAAGCGAATACGCGGCACAGGTAGCGGCGTTGCGCGAGGAAGTCGCCCGGCGCTGGGACCTCGCGGCGCTGCACGACCGGGTGCTGCAAAGCCAGCGGCGGCGCCGGTTTCACTTTGCAGCGACCACGCAAGGCTCGATCGCGTCATGGGACTGGCAGCCGCTCGTCGATGCGAGCCAGCGCTATATGCGCAATCACATCGATCTCGACACGCTCGAAGCGATGGCGCGCTTTCCCGCCGTTGCACGGTGACAATCATTTCTTGCGCTCTCCACAGGAAGCCAACATGATGAAAAAGCGCTTTGAACAGGCGGTATTCGGTGTGGCGGCGCTGTGCGCGAGCGTTGGCTTCGCGGCGGCCGCAGAGCCTCAATCGTGTACGCGCGTCAACATGGCAGGGCCCGGATGGAGCGACATCGACGCGACCAATGCGATGACGGGCGTGTTGCTGAAGGCGCTCGGCTACCAACAGAGCGTCGCGAATCTATCGGTGCCGATCACCTATCAGGGGCTGAAAAAAGGGCAGATCGACGTCTTCCTCGGCAACTGGATGCCGGCGCAGGCGCCGGTGGTCAAACCGTTCGAAGATGAAAAATCGATCGACGTCGTGCATTCGAATCTGCGCGACGCGAAGTTCACGCTTGCCGTGCCCGATTACGTGTCCGCCGCCGGCGTCCATTCGTTCGCGGACCTGGCAAAGCATGCGGACAAATTCGACAGCAGGATTTATGGCATCGAGCCCGGGGCGCCCGCGAATCAGAACATCAAGAAGATGGTCAGTGACAAGGTATTCGGACTCGGCAGCTGGCAACTCGTCGAATCGAGCGAGACAGGCATGCTCACGCAGGTCGAACGCGCGGTGCGCGACAGGAAGTGGATCGTGTTCCTCGCGTGGGAGCCGCATCTGATGAACACGAAATTCAAGCTGAGCTATCTCGATGGCGGCGACAAGTACTTTGGACCGAACTACGGTGGCGCCACGGTCAATACGGTGACGCGCAGCGGGTACGCCAGTGAATGCCCGAATCTCGGCCGTCTGTTCAGGCAGCTCACGTTCAATGTCGATCTGGAAAACGGCGTGATTACCGAAGTGCACGAGAAGAAGACTGGCGTCGACGCTGCTGCAACCGAGGCGTTAAAGCGCCACCCCGAACTGTTGAAGTCATGGCTCGACGGCGTGAGCACGGTCAATGGCGCGAATGGTTTGCAAGCGGTGCAAACTGCGCTCGGCGTGAAATAGCAGCGATATTCGCGGCGCATCTCAAGTCGCCGGGCGACAGATTCATGTCGCTTCCGCGCGAATCGTCATGAATCTGAACCCGTATTCTTGGGCTCGTCCGATTTAACGTTCGCAGATGCAGCGTGTAATGCCGCGCGTGCCTCGATTGCGCGCGGCATGCGTCGTTGTGTCTGGCGAAATACATAGGCAAAGAGCGGGGAGAAGCATATGAAAAACAGAAATGCGTGGGCTCTGTCGGCGCTCGCCATCGTGGCCGGCGCCGCCTGCGCGCCCACTGCCGTGCACGCGCAAAGCAGCGTCACGCTGTATGGCATTCTGGACGCGGGCGTTACCTATGTGAGCAACGCGGGCGGCTCCCACCAGTTCAAATTCGACGACGGCATTTCATATGGCAACCGCATCGGCCTCAAGGGCGTTGAAGATCTCGGCGGCGGCTTGCAAGCGGTGTTCGCGCTCGAATCGGGCTTTCATCTCGGCAATGGTCAACTGGCGTTCGGCGGCGCTCAATTCGGACGGCAGGCGTATGTGGGGTTGAAGAACAACTGGGGCACGCTGTCGCTCGGCAACCAGCTCGACATGACAGAAGAGTTCGTCTATCTGTACAACATCTCAGCGTGGGCGAGCGGCTATGCGATCCACCAGGGCGACTTCGACCGGATGAATGGCGACCGGCTGCCGAATTCGATCAAGTTTCTCTCGAATGACTTCTCCGGATTGACGTTTGGCGGCATGTACTCGTTCGGCAATACCGCGGGCGATTTCCATGAGAAGAGCGCGTGGAGTGTCGGCGCGCACTATGAGCACAACGCGTTCAACATGGGCGCGGCCTATACGCAGTTGAACGATCCGTACGGCATCTATGCGTTCGATCCATTCGCGATGCTCGGCGTGCATACTTTCCTCGGCCAGCCCACCGTCTCCGTCGATCCTGCGACGGGCGCGATAACGGATCTGTATAGCACGTCGTCTTTTCCGGTCGACCGGCAAGGGGCGTTGGCGATCGGCGCGGCCTACACGATCGGCAAGGTGATGCTCAGCGGCAATTTCACGTACACGACCATCAAAGGCTTCGGGCAGACTTCGCATATGCAGGTCTACGAAGGCGGCGCGGCGTACACGTTCACCCCCGCGCTATTGCTGTACGGTGGCTATCAGCACACGCGATTCGAAGGCAATCACTGGAATCAGGCCTCGCTCGGCCTGCATTACCTGCTGTCCAAACGCACCGACGTTTATCTGTCCGGCGATTATCTGCGCGCATCGGACGGCGTGAATGCGGTCATCGGCTATAGCTTCACGCCATCGAGTTCCCGCACGCAGGCCGATGTGCGGATCGGCATGCGGCATTCGTTCTGATACTGCGTTACGCGGGATCGGCAAGCCGACGCTTCAGCGTTTCGATCAACGCGCGCACTTTCGCCGGGGGATGGCTGGTGGGCGGGAAAACGGCCTGGATACTCGCGGCGTCGGCTGCCCAGTGCGGCAGTAGACGAATCAGCCGTCCCGTCTCGATGTCATTGCCGATAGAGAAATCCGTCAATAACCCGAAGCCGCCGCCCGCGAGTGTCGCTGCGCGGCACGCGTCGGCGGTGTTGACCAGAAACGCGTTTTCGCATCGCACGCTGTCCGTTGTGCCGTCGTCGCGCCGCAATTCGAGCGCCAATGGGTGCGGTAACACCGTCAATGCGCAAAAGGGCAACGCCGCCAGGTCGGCCGGTGTTCGCGGTGTGCCCCAGGTGTCGAGGAACGCCGGACTCGCGACGATCCATTTGACGAAACTGCCAAGTTTCACTGCCCGGTAATTCGAATCCGCCAGCCGACCCAGGCGAATCGCAACGTCGATATCGTCGGCGATCAGGTCCACGTATTGGTCGCTGCACAGCAATTCGACGTCGAGTTGCGGATGTTCGCGACGCAGTTCGACCAGTGCGGGCGCCACCACCAGTGCGCCGTAATCGATCGGCGAACTGACGCGTAACGTGCCGCGCACTGGCGCCGTCTCTCCGCTGACTGCGTTCAGCGCTTCTTCAGCCGCTCGCAGAATCTTCACGCTCGCTTCGTAGAACGCGCGGCCTGCTTCCGTCACGCCGAGCCGCCGCGTCGTGCGCACCAGCAGACTTGCGCCCACTTCCGCTTCGAGCCGCTGCATGTGCGTGCTGACCATCGTTTTGGCGAGTCCCAGGCGCGCGGCGGCAGCGGTTAGCGAGCCGGCGTCCACGACCGCGACGAAGATCGCGAGACGATTCAGGTTTACGTCACGTACGTCGGCCATGGTCGATTGTCCATCTTCGATTGAATGTGTTTCCGGGATTATCAGGCTTCCGCGAGCTACCGCGCGCGTCTATGCTGGCTACGTACCTCATCGAACTCCGGAGTCGGACATGCCTGCTGCCAAACCTGCCCAACCTATCCGACTGTATACGACGCTGCTGTCCGGGCATGGGCATCGGGTGAAGCTGTTTCTGTCACTGCTGGATCTGCCGTTCGAAGTCGTCGAACTGAACATGAAGGCCGGCGATAACCGCAAGCCGGAATATCTCGCGCTGAACCCGTTCGGCCAGGTGCCGACGATTCAGGACGGCGAGCTCACGCTGTTCGATTCGAATGCGATTCTCGTCTATCTGGCGAGGCGTTACGGCGATGGGTCCTGGCTGCCGGACGATCCGCCCGGCGCCGCGGCCGTGCAGCGCTGGCTCTCGCTTGCCGCCGGGCAGATTGCGTACGGACCGTGCGCCGCCCGGCTCGTGACGGTATTCGGCGCGCCGACCGATCATCAGAGCGCGAAGAACATCGCCGTCAAACTGTTCGACGTGATTGAACAGGAACTGGCTGATAAGGCTTTTGCGGCGGGCCATCATGTGACGATCGCCGACATCGCCGCGCATACCTACATTGCCCACGCGCCGGAAGGCGGTGTCTCGCTGCAAGCGTATCCGAACATTCGTGCATGGCTGCGTCGCGTGGAGGCGTTGCCGCGTTTCATTGCGATGCCGGCGACGAAGGCGGGTCTGCTTGCCGCGTGACCTGTGCTTGACTGTTGGCTGGAGGCCGATCATGTCCGCTTTTGTTCTACTAAATGGCTGGGGTGTCGACGCGTCGCCGTTCCACGCGGGCGAAGTGGCCGCGCAGCAACGCGCTGGGGTGACTAGCCAGGCGGAATCGGTTGGACGTCGCGCGATTCGGCGTTATATGCCGGAGCAGCATCGGCAGTTTTTTGCCGAGCAGCCGTTCATGGTGTTCGGCGGTGTCGATGCGAACGGTCAGCCGTGGGCGACGCTGCGGGCGGGCAAGCCGGGTTTCGTGTCGTCGCCGGATGCGA
>NZ_NPIH01000175.1 GCF_012275575.1 Paraburkholderia sp. SG-MS1
GCGCGAGCCGCACCCAGCTGAACGCAGGATTCACGTTCGGCAGCAGATTCGAGCCTTGCGTGCGGTCGCGGTCCTCGATGCCGGCGACGATGCTCTGCACGTGCCCGCGCAAGGCGGCCGGCTCGCCCATCACCGTGATGTCGACCGGCTGGCCGATGTCGATGCCGCGCAGCTTGGTTTCCTCGAAATAGCCGTCGACGCGGAACGAATGCATGTCCACCACCGCGACCACCGCGCGGCCCGCCGCGACGAATTCGCCGGTGCGCGGCGCGCGGTCGTTCAGATAACCGTCGACCGGGCTCACGATCGTCGCGCGTTGCAGGTTCAGCCTCGCGGTGTCGATCGCCACGTTCGCATCGGCAAGCGCGGCTTCGCCCGCCTCGACGCGCGAGCGGCTTTCTTCCGCGACCTCGGCGGCGACCAGCTTGCCCAGCTTGCGGTTGCGGGCATCTTCCCGGCGCGCCTGATCGAGCGTCGCGCGCCGCTGCTGCGCGGTGGCCTGCGCCTGGCGCAGCGCGAGCGTGTAGCGGGCCTGGTCGATCACGAAGAGCACCTGGCCTTGCTTGACCTGCTGGTTGTCCACCACCTCGACCGACGAGATCAGCCCCGAGATATCCGGGGCGACCTGGATCACGTCGGCGCGTACGTGTCCGTCGCGGGTCCACGGCGCGAACATGTAATAGGCGACGAGTTTCCACAGCACGAGGGCTGCCACCACGACCACGATCAGGGTCAGCACAATCTGACCGACGGAGAACCAGGTTTTTTTCACGTTATTAGTCTGTGCGAAACGACAACGACAAGGCCCAGCACCAGCACATAGATGCCGAGATCGAAGATGGAGCGATGCCAGACGAAGCGGTAGAAACCGACGCGTCCGAGCACCGTGCGGATCATCAGGTTGATCAGATAGGCGATGAACATCAGCACGAGCACGGCCGGCACGAACACGCCGAAGATATCGATTTCACCGATCATCGCGGGAGTCAGGAAGATGGAACGGGTTGCAGGACGGGCCCATCAGACAGCGGCCTCCGGTTCGGGCGGCGTCGGTGACGTCAGCGTCGCCGGAAACAGCGAAAGACGCAAGCCGATCAGCGCGTGCAGCGCGTCGCGCAACTGGCGTGCCGAGGTTGGCGACGTGGCGGTGGGCGCCGCCGCGTTGGCGAGCCCCTGTGAGGTCACGCGCGCGACCGCGGCATCGATCGACCGCATCAGGCTCTCGGGTACCGGCTCGCGCTTGCGGTGGTCGACGCACGTCTCGTAGTAAGTACGCACGCCATCGAGAACGTGGGCGATCGCGGCCGGCGCTTCGCCGCCGAGTTTGTGGGTCAGGCGGCGCAGGTCGAGCGCGTTGAAGGCGATACGCAGATCGCGGAAGCTCTCGATCGACGGATGGCGATGATCGTCGGTGGCGGCCAGACGCGGAATTAGCTGCATCAGGCGGTCGAGCATGCGCGCGGCGAGATTGCGCGGGTCTTCGATTGGCCGCGTCGAGGCCGTCAGCGCGACGTCGGCCCAGCTCGAACGCAGGAGCCGCGAAGCGGCGAGTTCTGCGCCGAACGGGCGTGTCACGCGCGTCCACAGGTACGCGTACAGCAGGCCGGCCAGGCCCGCGAGATTGCTGTTCAGGAACGTGAGGAAGTTCGCGTCGTACGCGTCCTGAATGCTGATGAAGGTGGCGGTGTTCACTGCGACCAGCACGGTCGCCATGTTGAACTGCGGGCGCGGGATTAGCGTGCCCACAAGGATGAATGGCGCGGCGAACAGGATCACCAGCATCGGAAAGTCGTGCACGTGGGGCAGCACCGCGAACAGATAGACGCCCGCCGCGACCACGCTGAAGGCGGTCGCGACGAAAAAGCGCATCAGCATCGGTGCGGGTTCGTCGAGGGTCGCAAAGAAGCAGCAGGCCACCGCCGCGAGCGTCACCGCGCTGGCGCCGTCGTTCCAGCCCGAACTGATCCACAGGCTGCACGCGAGCACCACGGCGAGTCCCGCCGACACGGTGGCGAACAGCATGATGCCGCGGTCGTAGAAGCGCTGGGTGC
Source organism: Paraburkholderia sp. SG-MS1 (assembly GCF_012275575.1). Classification (GTDB taxonomy): domain Bacteria; phylum Pseudomonadota; class Gammaproteobacteria; order Burkholderiales; family Burkholderiaceae; genus Paraburkholderia. The sequence goes on from NZ_NPIH01000175.1 coordinate 2,052, forward strand.
CGCCGAGACGCCAGTGGCGGAAGTGCGGCCGCCACGAGCCTTCTTCGCGCGTGATGATGATGCGCAGCGAACGGCAGTCTTGCCACACGTCGATCACCTGCTTCATGCGCCACAGTGCGTTCGACAACAGCGCGCCGTCCCAGCCCGCGAGCGCGGCGGCGGGCGGGCGCATGGCCGCGATGCGCTCGCGCAGCGCGTCGGCGGTGGCG
>NZ_NPIH01000176.1 GCF_012275575.1 Paraburkholderia sp. SG-MS1
TACAGCGTGACGACCCATGTTCCGCAGACCAGCGGTGTGGTGGAAGCGGTCGCAACCGATGCGGCGGGCAACCATGGCAAGCCGACGGACGTGAACTACACGGACACGACGCCGCCAGCGCTGTCGTCGGTGAATGTGACGCCGAACGCCGATGGCGGTCTGACGGTGAGCGGTAAGGCGGAAGTGGGCAGCACGGTGACGGTGACGTATCCGGACGGCAGCACGGCTTCGACCGTGGCGGACGCCTCGGGTA
>NZ_NPIH01000177.1 GCF_012275575.1 Paraburkholderia sp. SG-MS1
CGGCTCGGTTCGCGGGCCCGCCGCATGCTGCGGCGTGCTCGGTCTGAAGCCGACGTTCGGCCGTGTGTCGCGGCACGGCGTGGCGCCGCGTGAATCGTCGCTCGATTGCGTTGGGCCGTTTGCGCGCGAGATGTCGGTGCTGGTGGCCGTGATGCAGGCGATCACCGCCGACTTCGACATGCATGCCGCGCGCGCATGGCAAGGGGGGTGCAAGGTCGGCATCGTGCAGGCCGATGCGATGCCAGCGATCACCGCAGCGCTTGCGCGCGCGGCCGACATGGCCGGTTGCACTGCTCACGCACTCACGCTCGACTGGCTGTCGGCCGCGTTCGATGCGGGCCTTGCGGTCATCAACGTGGAGACATCGCGCGCATTCGGGCATCTGGTCGAAACCGGCAAGCTCGGCGCCGACCTCGACATACGGCTGCGCGCCGCGGCGAACACCACCGCCGCGCAACTCGACGCGGCGCAACAGATTCGCCGGCAATTCACCGCGGCCGTCGACCATGCGCTCGATAACGTCGACGTGCTGATTCTGCCGACGCTCCCCGCTCTGCCTATCACGCTCGACGAGGCGCGCGGCGGTGCGTCGGTGATCGGGATGTCGTCGCTGATCCGGCCGTTCAACCTGAGCGGCCATCCCGCGTTGAGTTTGCCGCTGCCGCTCGCGGGTTCGCCGCTGAAGGCGGGTTTGCAGATCGTCGGTCGCAAAGGACAGGACGAACAGGTCTGCGCGGTTGCGGCGCGTTTCGAAGCCGCTCTTGCCGCCTGAATGCGATCGGGATCGGGCAGGCCTGAACGACATCAGGTTACGCATGCCGCCGCCTCTCATGGCGGCGCGTCGTGTGCGCTCTCGCTTGTCGCTTACTAACGGAGTCAAAGTCATGCAGAAAAGAGTCGTGCTCGTCACAGGCGCCGCACGCGGCCTAGGCGCCGCGATTGCCGCCCGTTTTCACGCGGCTGGCTATGCGGTTGCGATCGGCGACATCGCGTTCGCCGCCGCGCAAGCGCTCGCGCGCGATCTGAGCGCCGACGGCTCCAGCGCGTTCGCGCTGAATCTCGACGTCACCGCGAAGACCGCGTTCGAAGCCGCGCGCGATGCGATCCTCCAGCGTTGGGGCCGCGTGGACGCGTTGGTCAACAACGCGGGCGCATCCAGGGTCGTCCCTGTGATGGAGATTACCGCCGAGCAGTTCGATCAGGTGATCGACGTCAATCTGCGCAGCGTGCTGTTCGGCTGTCAGGTGTTCGGCCAGCATTTCGTCGATGTCGGCCAGGGGCGCATCGTCAACATCGCGTCGCTGGCGGGACAGAACGGCGGCTCGGCGACCGGCGCGCATTATGCGGCTGCCAAGGGCGGCGTGATGACGCTCACCAAGGTGTTTGCGCGCGACCTCGGCGCGGCCGGTGTGACCGTCAACGCCATTTCGCCGGGTCCGATGGATTTGCCGATCGTGCACGAAAGCGTCGCGCCGGAGAAGCTCAAACCGGTGATCGCCAATATTCCCGCAGGGCGTTTGGGCTCGGCGGAGTACGTCGCCGATGTGGCGGTGATGCTCGCCGCGGAGAATGCCTACTTTGCCAACGGCGCGTGCTGGGATGTGAATGGCGGGTTGTTCATGCGGTGAGGGAGCGTCGATGCGCGCGCTGCGTCGCCCTCGCACTCACGCAGTCAGCCAGCCGCGCCATCCTCTTCCCACACCGCCATCACTTCGCGCACCAGCATCGCGATCGACGCCGCGCCGAGTTTGTCCTTGATGCTCGCGCGATGCACGTCGACCGTTTTTACGCTGATGGACAGATCGCTCGCAATGCGTTTGCTGCCTTTGCCGTCGATCACCCCGCGCAGCACTTCCGTTTCGCGCGCGGTCAGTGACTCGATCCGCCTGCGCAGCTCGCGCTGCTTCTGACCGGCGAGGTGCCGCTGCGCGCCTAGCTTCAACGCATGTTGCACGCGATCGAGCATCCGCTGCGAGTTATAGGGCTTTTCGACGAAATCGATCGCGCCGTTCTGCAGCGCGCGCACGGACATCGGAATGTCGCCGTGACCACTGACGAAAATGATCGGCAACGTGGCGTCCCGCCGGTTCAACTCCGCTTGCACATCGAAACCGCTTTGCTCCGGCATGCGCACGTCGAGCACAAGACACGCGGGAATCGCCGGATCGAACGCAGCGAGAAACTCGCCCGCATTGGCGAAGCCCGCCGACTTCACCCCGACCGATTCGAGCAGCCAGGCGAGCGACGTGCGCATGCCGCTGTCGTCGTCGACGATGTAGACGATCGGTGCGAGGGCGGGACCGGATTGCGGCGAGTGAGGCATGGAAGGCGCGGGAGCAGTTCGTGATGGGGCGATTCGGACGTGTTGCGCGAACCATCATAGCCAGCGAAAAAAGCCATGCAAAGTGCTAGTTACCCTGAAATTCAACCTGAATCGGCGCTGACAACCCACGCACGTGCTCGCCATTCGAATCAAATGTGCACCAGGGCACAGAGGACGCATGAGGCATTGGGGAAAACTTTAGACACGTTGGGAAAGACGCCCACCTGCGCGCCGCGCGTGCGGATTTGTTTCCGGATCCGGATTGATTACGCTTGAGTCCAGATCAGCACCCACGATGCCGCGCCCTCAAGGAACCGAGATCATGACCACGACCCCGCCCCCGCTCGCGACCGCCGACGGCGACGCCTACCTCAACGAGAAGCAGCAATTCCGTCAGGCGATGGCGCATCTGTGCGCGGCCGTCAACGTCGTCACGACCGCCGGTCCGCATGGACGCTGCGGCGTCACTGCGAGCGCGGTGTGCTCCGTTACGGATACGCCGCCCACGCTGCTCGTCTGCCTGAACCGTTCGAGCGCGATGCACGCGACCTTCGAAGGCAACCGGCATGTCTGTGTCAACGTACTGCCTGGCGAGCACGAGCTGCTCGCGCGCCACTTTGCAGGGATGACCCAGGTGCCTATGGAAGAACGCTTCGGCTGGCCGATCTGGGACGACGGCGCACACGGCGTACCGGTGCTGCGCGATGCGCTCGCGAGCCTGCAAGGCGAGATCGTCGATCTGAAGGAAGTCGGCTCGCACTCGGTGATGTTCGTGAAGACGATGCGTATCAGCGTGCGCGCCGATGGTGACGGGCTAATCTATTTCGATCGCAATTTCCATCGCATCAAGCGGGTCGCGTCGTGTTGAAGGGGGTGAGCGGGGTGAACGGCGTGAACGGGCGGCTGGCTGTGCTCGCCTGCTCTGCTCCACGGTGACCTGAATGCGAACGCATCGGCGCTGCTGGAGCGGTGCCCTGTCGCGCAACAACAAAGCCGTCGACGTCATCGACATTTACGCTTAGGAACTCGAATGTTCCCGTAGAAGCGCAACCATCGGACCCTCCGCCTCCCTCGGTCAATAGAGCAAACTGCCGACGGCAAACCCGCCGCGTACAGTGGACAATGTGTTGATCCGGCTTCAGCCTCGGAGTGTCCATGAAAGCTCAGCGTCGGCGTCCCCCGCAGTTTCCCGGCGAGCAGCCGCATGCCGAATGGCGCGATCACACGCTGCCCTTCGTGATCGTGGCCGCGCTCGTCGTGCTGGCGATCACGCTGGTGATCTGGCTGGTCGATCCGGCGCCGCCGAAAACCATCACGATGAGCGCGGGGCCGCGCGACAGTTCGTTTCTCGTCACCGCGAATCAGTACCGGAAAATCCTCGCCCGCAACGGCGTGCGGCTGAACGTGCTGGAGTCCGATGGTTCGGTGCAGAATCTGCAACGACTGCTCGATCCGAAACAGCATGTCGATATCGCGCTCGTGCAAGGCGGTGTCGCCAGCGGGGTCGACACGTCCTCGCTGATGTCGCTCGGCAGCCTTTTCTATATTCCGGTGGTCGTGTTCTATCGCGGCACCGGCGTGACCCAGCTTTCACAACTGGAAGGCAAGCGCATCGCGATAGGCCGCGAAGGCAGCGGCACGCGTCTGCTGTCGCTCAAGCTGCTGGATGCGAACGGCATCGAACCCGGCGGCGGCACCGTGCTGGTGCCGAGCGACGGCTTGCAGGCCGCGACCCAACTGGTCTCGGGCGAGGTGGACGCGGCGATCCTCAGCGGCGACTCGGCCACGCGCAGCCTGATGCTGCGCCTGCTCAAGGTGCCCGGCATTTCGGTGATGAATTTCGAAGAAGCGAGCGCGTATACGCGGCTCTTTCCGTACCTCGATCAGATCGACCTGCCACCTGGCGTGCTGGATCTGAAGTACCGGATTCCGGCTGAAACGGTGCATCTGATCAGCCCGACAGTCGAACTCGTCGCGCGAACCAATCTGCATCCGGCGATCTCCGACCTGCTGATCGAAGCGGCACAGGACGTGCATGGCATGCCGGGACTGTTGCAGCGTGCGGGGCAATTCCCGAATCCGACCGCCCACGAATATCAGATCAGCGAGGACGCGCAGCGCTATTACAAGACCGGCAAAAGTTTCCTGTACCGCACGCTGCCGTTCTGGCTCGCGAGTATCGGCGACCGCACGCTGGTGCTGTTGCTACCGGCGGCGGTGCTGCTGTTTCCAGCCATGCGTGTGATTCCCGCGCTTTACCGCTGGCGCGTGCGCTCGCGCATTTATCGCTATTACGGGTCGTTGATTGCGATCGAACGCGACGCGCTCGCCGATTCGACCGACGAAGAGCGCCAGCAGCTCTTCGCTCAACTGGACGAAATCGAGGCGTCGTTGAACCGGTTGCGCATGCCGCTCGCGTATGCCGACGCGTTCTATGTGCTACGCGAACACGTCGGCTTTGTGCGCAGCCGGCTGGCGGCTGCGCAGCGGCAAGGCAGCACCCCGTAGAGGGGGTGACGAGGACTTTATGCTTCGGGATTGGCCGGGGAATTGGCCGACGAGTTGGCGGGCGCTGACACCGTCTCGTTCGACACTGCCGGCTCGGTGGCGCTGGCCTGCGGCTTGCTATCGCCATCGGACGCGTTCGGCGCGTTCGTTGCTTCAGCTGCATCGACCGTCGCGCTCGTCGCTCCGGTT
>NZ_NPIH01000178.1 GCF_012275575.1 Paraburkholderia sp. SG-MS1
CCCCCAACCGATTACAATGCTCTTTTTTGTTATTCCCGCGGCGCCCGTCCGGTGCGCTGCGCGGTTGCTGTCCCGCATTCACAGAGGATTCCTTGAGCGCGAAGCCAACGTTAAGCAAACCCATCGGTTCAGGTGAGGCGTCGTCGCCGGCCGTCGTCTTCCGGCGCCTGTGGCCATATATCAAGCCGCTGCTGTGGGTGGTGGTCGGCGCGATCGTCGCGATGGCCGTCAGCGCCGGCACCGACGCCGCCATCCCGGCCTTGCTCAAACCGCTGCTGGACAAGGGCTTTGGCGCGCACGCGAGCGACAACGCCAAGTGGTTCGTGCCGGTCGCGGTGATCGGCCTCGCGCTGATTCGCGGCGTGTCGCAATACGCATCCGGCTATCTGCTCGCGTACGTGTCGAACAAGATCCTGCTCGACCTGCGTCTGACGATGTTCAACCGGATGATCCACACGAGCGTTGCGTTTTTCCAGCGCGAAACCGCGAGCACGGTGATCAACGCGATCGTGTTCGAGGTGAACCAGATTCTCAACGTGCTGCTGAGCGTGATGGTGACGCTCGTGCGCGACTCGCTGACCGTGATCTTTCTGCTCGGCTATCTGTTCTATCTGAACTGGCGGCTGACGCTGATCGTCGCGGTGCTGCTGCCGGGAATCGGCTGGCTGGTCGGCAAGATCAATCGCCGTCTGCGGCGCCTGAACCGCGAACATCAGCTGCTGACCAACGAGCTGTCGTACATCGTCGAAGAGACGGTGGGCGGCTACAAGGTCGTCAAGGTGCATAACGGCGAGCAGTACGAGATCGACCGCTTCACGGCCATGAGCAAGCGCCTGCGCGGCTACGCGATGCGCATGACGGTGTCCGGTGGTCTCGCACAGCCGTTGACGCAGTTCCTCGCGTCGATCGCGCTCGCCGTCGTGATCACGATTGCGGTGGTGCAGTCGTCGTCGGACCAGACCACCGTGGGCGGCTTCGTCGCGTTCGTCACGTCGATGCTGCTGATCATTTCGCCGCTTAAGCATCTGATGGACGTGAACCAGCCGCTGCAGCGCGGCATGACGGCCTGCGAGCTGATCTTCGGTCTGATCGACGAGCCCTCCGAGCCGGAAGGCGGCGGCAAGCCGCTCGAGCGCGCGCGCGGCGAGGTGGAGTTCCGCGACGTGTCGTTCAATTACAGCACCAACGGCACGAGCGCCACGCATAACCGCCATACGCTCGATCACGTGTCGTTCGAGGTGGCGCCGGGCGAAATGGTCGCGCTCGCCGGCCCGTCGGGCAGCGGCAAGACCACGCTGGTGAATCTGCTGCCGCGCTTTTTCGATCCGACCGGCGGCCAGATTCTGGTCGACGGCGTGCCGCTGCCCGAATACGACCTGCACGCGCTGCGCAGCCAGATCGCGATGGTGAGCCAGGACGTGGTGCTGTTCAACGACACGGTCGCCAACAACGTCGCGTACGGTCAGACGGCCGATGCAGAGAAGGTCAGGGCGGCACTGCGCGCCGCCAACCTGTGGGACACCGTCGAGGCGATGCCGAACGGCATCGAGACGCTCGTGGGCGACAACGGCATGATGCTCTCGGGCGGCCAGCGGCAGCGTCTGGCGATTGCGCGCGCGATCTACAAGGACGCGCCGATCCTGATTCTCGACGAAGCCACTTCCGCGCTCGATTCCGAATCCGAGCGCCACGTGCAGTCCGCGCTGGAAACGTTGATGAAGGGCCGCACGACGCTGGTCATTGCGCACCGTCTGTCGACGATCGAGCGCGCCGACCGGATTCTCGTGATGGAAGCGGGGCGCATCGTCGAGCGCGGCAGCCATCGGGAATTGCTGAAGCAGGATGGGCTGTATGCGCATCTGCACCGCATCCAGTTCCAGCAGAACGCGGCCTGATCAGACCGGCTCGAGCGACGCCCGGTCTGGCGGCTGAGCGTCGCGTCTTCATCGCCCCGTTGAACGGGAAAACACTTTTCATCTTCCGGCCGGCATCGTGCGTCGCGTGGCGCGCCTCAATTGCAACGCGCGATTTCAGCGACGGTCCTTGCGCACCACGCGCTTGAGCCAGATGCCCGGCGCGTACACCGCCGGACAGCTCGCGTACAGAAACATCCGAATGCGCAGCCCGAGCTTCACCCCGGCACTGCGCAGCAGCAAGCCGATACGCTCGCCTAGACTGCCTGCCTCGAACATCGCGTGGATGAACTGCTCACGTGCGAGCTTGGGAGCCATCGCCGCGCGCATGCGTTCGCCCACACCGGCCACCCCGGCGTCGCGCTGCAACTGCGCCAGTTCCGCCAGTCCGTGACGATTGCTCTGGCGCATCCGCGCGATCAGCTCATCCACCGAACCATAGCGGCGTTTGCGCGACAGTCCGCCGCGCCGGTAGCGCACCAGCGGCTCGCGCAGGCTCATGGCGCCGCCCGACAGGATCGCGCGCAGCACCATGATCTGATCTTCGGCCGCGGCGCCCGGCAGCATCGGCCCGAAGCGCTCGAACAGCCGCCGCGACCATGTATGCGCCGCGCCGATCAGCCACGGGCGGGCCGCCAGCCAGTCGTCGAAACTACGATAGGTGTCGAGTTCCGTAGGGCTCAGCCGCTCGTGAACGTGGCCTGCTTCGTCCATGTCGGCGAGGTCGGTGGCGATCAGATCGGGGCGGCGCTCGTGTGCGAGCCAGAAGTCCACCACCCGCTCGCAGCGCGTCGACGCCGACATGTCGTCGCCCGCCGCGACGAACAGCAGCTCTCCGTGCGCCTGTTGCGCGATTTGCGACAGGTGCGCGCTGATGCCCTGGTTGGCCGCGTTGCGCCGAGTGATCACCCGATGCGGGCCGTGGTAGCCGGCGAGCGCCGCTTCGATCGCGGTAAACGTCGCATCGCTGGACGCGTCGTCGGAGATGATGATTTCGAGCGGCTGATAGGTCTGCGCGAGCGCGCTGCGCACGGCATCGCCGATCTGTGCGGCCTGGTTGTAGGCGATCAGCAGCATCGTGACCAGCGGGCGTTCGGTGCCCGGCGCGGCATACGGCGCTGCGGGGGACGGGTGAGACGGCAGGCTATCGGTCATGGAGTCGGAGCGGGTGCGATTGGGCTAGATTTTAATCGGTGCAGACGCGGCTGCGGGGGTGCGGCCTCGATCCGCTGCGTCGCCGCAGGCATCCTTTACAATTGCCGCTGCTTTCGACCAACCGGCTCGCGCGGCACCGCGTGTCCATGCCCGCGTGCAACCCGCCCGACGCCGCAGGTGCGCCGCGAGCGCCCATCACCGAGATCCGATCCTTGTCCGACCCGACCCGCCGTCCACTCACCGACATCGCACTGACCACCCAGGCGCTGAAAAACAGCGGCGGCGCCGAACGCTATACGCGCGACGTGATCGCCGGCCTGCATCGGATGGGCTTGCGTCCGACGCTGTTCGCCCGCGAAATCGACCAAAGCTTGCCCGAAGCGGCCTGGATCGACGCGCAGCCGCTGAACGTGCGCTGGGCGCCGCGCAAGCTGCGCAACCTCGCGTTCGACTGGCGGCTGAAGCAGCGGCTCAAACGGCACCGCCCCGCCTGCGTGTTTTCGATCAATCACTCCACCCAGGCCGATGTCGCGTTGTGCGGCGGCACGCATCCGGGCTCACTCGAAGCCGCGGGGCGCAACGCGCGGCGCAGCGATGAGTGGCAGATCGACATGGAGCGGCGCGTCTACACGCAGGCGCGTTCGATCATCGCGCATTCGCAACTGATGAGCCGCGAGCTGCAGCGCTTCTACGGCGTGGCGGCGGAGCGCATCGACGTCATCTATCCGCCGGTCGACACCGCGCGCTTCCAGCCGCTCACCGACGAAGCCCGCGCGGCGGTGCGCCGCCAGTTCAACTGGCCCCAAGACCGCGTGATCTTCGCGTTCTCGTCGACCAGTCACGAGCGCAAAGGCTACCCGCTGCTGGAGGCGTTTTTCGCGCGGACCACGCTGCCGGTGTGCCTTGTCGTCGCGGGGCGGCCGGTGCCGAAGACCAGTGAGACGATTCGCTACGTCGGCTACAGCAAGGAGATCGAGAAGCTGTTCGCGGCCGCCGACTTCACGGTCGTCGCGTCGGCGTACGAGCCGTTCGGTCTCGTCGGCGTCGAGTCGGTGATGTGCGGCACGCCGCTCGTGATCGCGGACAACGTCGGCTCGGCGGAGACCGTCACGGGCGCGGCGAAGATCGAGTTCTCGAGGCAGTCTGGCGGAAGTTTCGAGCGCGCGATCGCACAGGCGGTGGAGCGGGCGGGCGCAGGCGGCGCGCGGATCGCGCGGCCGCTCGAGAGTCTGGTGTACGACCCGAGCGTCGATGCGCATGTTGCCGCGCTTTATGAGCTGTTTACGCGGTGAACGGATCAGCTGATGTGCGGCTGCGCCAGGGACGGGCGCGGCAGTACGCCGGATTGGCGGTGAGGGGAGCAGGCCGGTCC
>NZ_NPIH01000179.1 GCF_012275575.1 Paraburkholderia sp. SG-MS1
GCCGGTGCCGGTCACGCCCGGCGAGCCATAGCCCGAATTGTTCGGGTTCTTCATCGAGCCCGCGCCGACGCCGGGTGTGGCAGTTCCGCCTGCGCCGCCCGCGGTGCCGCCGCCGGCGCCCACGCCGTTACCGCCGCCGGCACCCGCACCTGCACCTGCACCGCCGCCCGCGCCGCCACCGCCCGCGCCGCCACCCGCTTGCGCGTAGGCGCCGCTCGACAGTGCCATCACGAGCACTGAAGCGAAAATCGTCCTGGTCATGGGTTTCATGATTACCTCCAGAGAATCGGGTTGATATCACGCAAGCGTTTTCGCTTACATGAACGAACCGCCGCAAGCGGTGTGCCTCAGTCAGCTTGTGAAGGAACAAGTCGCAATGCGCGGGTCGCTCCTTTTTTTGGGGCCGCGCCACGCGCAGGGCGCGTGCCCGCGCGAAGCGGTCCATCCACGACCGGCTGCCGTCAGATCAATACGGAACCCGAACTATTTTGCAGTGCAGCGAAGTGGTGGCTCGGCCTCGCCGGACTGCTTCGGCGCATGGCATCGAAAGCCACGGTGGCCACACGCTTTTCCGGCGCGGTCACCCGGCGCGCTGCACGCTTTCGCACTTTCCATTACATTGCGGGTGCGGTCGACTCTATGTACCGCTCCTTCCAATCCAATCACGGTGTCTGCCATCCTCGAATCCATGCAGCCAATCGTCTCGGTCACGAATCTGTCGAAAACCTATGCCAGCGGTTTTCACGCACTCAAAAACATCAACCTGGCTATCGACCGTGGAGAAATTTTTGCCTTGCTCGGCCCGAACGGCGCGGGCAAAACGACCCTCATCAGCATCATCTGCGGCATCGTCAATGCAAGCGAAGGCAGCGTGACGGTGGACGGCCGCGACATCGCGACAGACTATCGTGGCGCGCGTTCGCTGATCGGCCTCGTGCCGCAGGAGTTGACCACCGACTCGTTCGAAACCGTCTGGGCGACCGTCTCGTTCAGCCGCGGGCTGTTCGGCAAGCCGAAGAACCCCGCCTACATCGAGAAGGTGTTGCGCGACCTGTCGCTATGGGAAAAGCGTGACAGCAAGATCATCACGCTGTCGGGCGGCATGAAGCGTCGCGTGCTGATCGCCAAGGCGCTTTCGCACGAACCGCGCGTGCTGTTCCTCGACGAACCGACCGCCGGCGTGGACGTCGAGTTGCGGCGCGACATGTGGAAGCTGGTGCGCTCGCTCGCGCAAAGCGGCGTGACGATCATCCTCACCACGCACTACATCGACGAAGCGGAGGAGATGGCCGACCGCATCGGCGTGATCAACGCGGGCGAGATCATGCTGGTCGAAGAGAAAACGGAGCTGATGCGCAAGCTTGGCAAGAAGCAGTTGACGCTGCAACTGGAGAGCCCGCTTCCGCACGTGCCGGCATCGCTGGCCAATTATGCGCTGGCCGTCGCGAAAGACGGCAACGAACTGATCTACACATACGAAGGCGAAGGCGGTCGCACCGACATCATTGCACTGCTCAAAGCGCTTGATGACGCCGGCATCCGCTTCAAGGATCTGCATACCACGCAGAGTTCTCTCGAAGACATCTTCGTCAGTCTGCTCCGAGGTGACCAATGAATATCTACGCGATGCGCGCAATCTACAAGTTCGAGATGGCGCGCACCTGGCGCACGCTGATGCAAAGCATCATCGCGCCGGTGATTTCGACTTCGCTTTATTTTGTCGTGTTCGGCTCGGCCATCGGCTCGCGCATCAAGGAGGTGGACGGCATCAGTTACGGCGCGTTCATCGTGCCGGGGCTCATCATGCTGTCGCTGTTGTCGCAAAGCATTTCGAACGCATCGTTCGGGATTTACTTCCCGCGCTTTACCGGCACGATCTACGAGCTGCTGTCGGCGCCGGTGTCGTATCTGGAGATCGTCGTGAGCTATGTGGGCGCGGCGGCCACCAAGTCGATCCTGCTCGGCCTGATCATTCTCGCGACCGCCGGACTGTTCGTGCCGTTGCAAATCCAGCACCCGTTCTGGATGGTGCTGTTTCTGGTGCTGACGGCGGTCACGTTCAGTCTGTTGGGGTTCATCATCGGCATATGGGCGGATGGCTTCGAGAAGCTGCAGATCGTGCCGTTGCTGATCGTCACGCCGCTGACCTTCCTCGGCGGCACCTTTTATTCGGTCAACATTCTGCCTCCGTTCTGGCGTGTCGTGACGCTGTTCAATCCGATCGTCTATCTGGTCAGTGGTTTTCGCTGGAGCTTCTTTGGTCTCGCGGACGTGAACGTCGAGTTGAGCCTCGGTATGACGGTGCTGTTCCTCCTCGTGTTCCTCGTGATCGTCCATTGGATCTTCAGGACCGGCTACCGGCTCAAGAGCTGACCGACGCTACTCGACGTGGCGTGCGAAACTGGCGGTCACCTTCACCACGGAGCCGATAGCCAACATGTCCGTCGATTTGAGTCTGATCGAGCGCAGCGCGTGCGATGTCGTGGAATTGCTGCGCGAGGAAGCGGTGAGTCCGCATGATCTGCTCGACACGCTGGCCGCGCAGGCGGCGCGCGTCGAGCCGCGGGTCAATGCGCTGCCCACGCTGTGTTTCGAGCGCGCGCGCGCGCATGCCGATGCGCTGCTGAAAAAGCCGGTGTCCGAGCGCGGCCTGCTATGCGGCCTGCCGGTGCCGATCAAGGATCTGACCGATGTCGCGGGCGTGCGCACCACGCGCGGCTCGCTGGTTTATCGCGAGCGGATTCCCGCTAGCTCTGATGCCGGGGTGACGCTCCTCGAAGCGCACGGCGGCGTGGTCTATGCGAAATCGAATACGCCGGAGTTCGGCTCGGGCGGTCATACGTACAACAGCGTGTTCGGCATCACGCGCAATCCGTGGGACCCGTCGCGCTCGGCGGGCGGCTCGTCGGGCGGCGCGGCGGCCGCGCTGGCGTCGGGCACCGCGTGGGTCGCGCAGGGCTCCGATCTGGCGGGATCGCTGCGCACGCCGTCGGCGTTTTGCGGCGTGGTGGGTCTGCGCCCGACGCCGGGACGCGTGGCGTATGGCCCGGCCGCCAATCCCTACGACACGCTCGGCATTCACGGGCCGATGGCGCGCAACGTGACCGACGCTGCGCTGCTGCTCGACGCGATGTGCGGCGAAGTGAATAGCGCGCCGTTGTCGCTGAGCGAGCCCGCGCATTCGTTTCTCGCGCATGCGCGCAGCCCGCGGCGTCCGGCGCGCGTCGCGTTCAGCGCGGGGCTCGGCATTGCCACGCCGGAGCCGGAGATTCTCGCGATCTGCCGCAAGACGATGGATCGGCTGGCGGGCGCGGGCGTCGGCGTGGATGAAAGTGATCTCGATCTGAGCGCGGCGAAACCGGCGTTTCACACGTTGCGCGGCATCGCGTACGCGACCAGTTACGAGGACGTGCTCGCCCAGCACCGTGATCTGCTGAACCCCAATGTGATCTGGAATATCGAGTTCGGTCTGCAACTGGACAACCGTGCGATGCGCTCGGCGCAGCGCACACGGGCCGAACTGTTCCACAAGATGAACGCGCTGCTGCAACAGTACGACGTGCTCATCTGTCCGGCGTCGATCGTGCTGCCGTTTCCAGTCGAAGCACGCGACATACGCGAAGCCGCCGGCCAGCACTTCGACACTTATATCGACTGGCTTGCGATCACCTATGCTTTGACGCTCACTGGCATGCCGGTCATCGCCATTCCGTGCGGGATGAGCGCGAGCGGTCTGCCGGTGGGCATACAGATCGTCGGTAAGGTGCGTGGTGAGGCGGCGTTATTGTCGGCGGCGCGCGCGATAGAGGAGATCATCGGTACGTGGGCGACCGGTAAGCCGGAAGTCCACTGAGCGTTCAGCGCACGGGCAGGCGAGAGGCTCGTGCCGCCTGCTGCCCGAACGAGATAACGGCGTGACGGCATTCGCCGCCACGCCGTTATCAGTCCACTAGGACACATACGCCTGCGCGACGTTGATCAACTGCACGCGATTGCGCACGTTGAACAGCTGCCGCAACCGGCGCAGGTGATAGTCGACGTTATGCGGCGACAATCCGAGGAAATAGGCGATTTCCTTATCCCGCTGACCCTGCACCACCGCCTTGAGCACCGCATGCTGCAACTCGCTCAATGCGACGCGCTGTTGCTGCGCCGGCGCAATGCCGATCACGGTCTTCGCATGCGTCCAGATGAACTCGTGAATCGAGTGCGCGAACATCAGCGTTTCGGCGACGATCGATTCGGTCATCCAGCGCGGGTTGCCGATCTCCGAGTTGAAGCACAGGCTCGCGCTCAGCTCCGGCTCGGGCAGCGGCATCTGCGTGAGAATTCCGCTCTTGCGGCCGGTCGCCTCCAGCATGTCGATCAGGCCGCCCAGGCGCTCGCTGCGCATTTGCGCGCGCGGCAGATCGGCGCGCATGTCGACGGTGTTCCATAGAAACGGCAGGCCGGTCGGCGACGCGAGCGCGACGCGCGGGTCCAGCTCGAAATAGCGCTCCCGGAAGTAGCGCGTGAGCCAGGTCTGCGACTCGTAGCTGGTCAGCGCGAACATCGTTTTGTGATGCGACGACGTGCGCGTGGCGGTATAGCTGAACGAGTCGAAGCCAAGCTGCCTGATGCGCCGCCGCACGAACTCGATGCGGTCCTGCGCACTGCCAAACCGCCCCAGCGGACTGATGAACGGCGCGGCCCTGCGCGCGGCGGGCAGGGGCGTGCCGATCTCCTCCTCGGTGAAGAGGGTGAGAAAGCCATTGGGCGCCGCAGCGTTGGCGGCGCGGGTCGATGCTTTCGATGCTTCAGCCGCGTGGACTGATTTCACAGCTTGCCGCGCGGCGGCCGGGTAGGCCGGGTGTGCGGAAGCTGCTGACTTGCATGCTGCCGACGCGTGCCCGGCTTCACCTTGCGGCGGGCCGGCCAGCCAGTGCGGCAGCGTATCGCATTCGTGTTCCATGAAACGGTAGCTCCGGCGTTCGAAACGCGTGAAAGACGACAACCTGAATGATTAGCTATTTCCAGAAATTACGGTAGCCGGTTCCTTGCTATCATTTTCGCGATCTTGCGCTGACAGCGGACCGGCAACGCGGGTATGGCGGGCTTTCTCCTTGCATACGGCACCTCCTTGGGAATGGATGTGATGGCACGAATTCCGAAGCTGACAACGACGCTCGCCTACGATCGCTACATGGCTGGCCAGAGACTGGTGTCGAGCGTGGACCGGCCGTGGCGTCACCTCGTCTTGCGCTCGTATCTCGAGCCGGCCGAGCAGGAACTGCTCGAAGCGCCAGGCCTGCAGGACTCACACTGATGACGCTCGCGAGCGGCGCCGAGCATCTCGAACGCAATCTGAACGGACGCTGGGAGCGCGCCGACATGCGCGTGGGCGATGTCTGGTTCGTGCCGTCCTCGCCGATCTCGTGGCGCTGGCGCTCGATCGGCGACGAGCCGCTGTCCACCGTGCACTTGCACATCGAGCGTGGCCTGATCGACAGCGTCGCCGAACAGATGGAACTCGGTGGCTCGCGCGACCTGTCGCTGGGCGACGCGATGCGTTTTCACGATCCGTTGATCGCCGCGATGCTGGGCGCGTTGCATCGCGCCGCCGCCGATCCGTCCGACTCGCGTCTCTACGTCGACGCGCTGGCTCACGCGCTCGCCGCGCATCTGTTGCAGCATTATTCGCGCGGCCGTCCCGTCCCCGGCCGGCTGCCGGCACAGCCCGAGCGGCTGGTGCCGCGCCGGATTCGCCGCGTGACAGACTACATTCGCGCCAATCTGGGCACCGATCTGAGCATCGGCGAACTGGCCGGGCAGGCCGGGCTAAGCCCTTTTCATTTCTCGCGGGTGTTTCATCGCGAGGCCGGCGAGACGCCTCATCAGTACGTCACGCGCTTGCGGCTCGAGGAAGCGGCGCGGCAGCTGCGCGCCACCGATCACACCGTGTTGCAGATTGCGATTGCGGTTGGTTTCGAGAGTGCCAGTCATTTCTCCGTGCAGTTCAAACGTGGCTATGGCGTGACGCCGCTCGCCTACCGGCTGCGCGGCTGAGGTACAGATACCGCAGGATAGTGCGGCGCTTGGCGAGGCGGCTGATCGGGTTGAGGCGGCCATTGGCGGTGGATGGCGGCAAGCGTGGCCGCGTTCGGCACCTGCGACGCGTTTATCCGTCATGTCTCGTCTGCGGCGCTGGCCGTTGCCGCCGCTTGCACCGGTTTCATCGTGCGGCGACGCGGTGGTGCCGACGTGCCGCGCGACGACTCGTAGCCAGCCGCGCGGATTCATCGCAAGGCGTTAGCCGGGTACATGCGGACCAAGGCCTATGGTGGGAATCACGCGCAATGCGCAGTGTGCTTCGCATTGCGCGGCTTGCAAACTACGAACTTTCGTGGCAGCAGACGGGCAAGACCTGGCATGACCATGCCGTGCGCGCATTTCCCATGCGCTGGCCATGACGTGCCACTTGCAGTCTAACTGGCCTGACGGGTGTGCAAGCAACTGTACCTGTCGAAGCCTTGCACCGGACGACAGAATGGTGCGCGCTCGGCCCCGCCAGCCAGCCTCCCGGTTCAACCCCTCACAACGGATACCTTCCGATGACCCGACTCCGAATCACCTCCTGCGGCCATGAGTTCATCGCCGAAACTCATCCTGATGCGCCGCACACGGTGGCCGCGTTCCTCAAGCTGCTGCCGTATCGCCAGAAGATCATTCACGTGCGCTGGAGCGGCGAAGGCTGCTGGGTTCCGCTCGGCGATTTCAGGCTGGAGAACGACGGCGCGGCGGTGAGCTTCGAGAACCACACGAGCCACCCGTCGGTCGGCGACGTCCTGTTCTACCCGGGGGGCTACAGCGAGACCGAGATCATCCTCGCGTACGGTTCGTGCTGCTTCGCGAGCAAGCTGGGGCAACTGGCGGGCAACCACTTCCTGACTATCGTCGAAGGCCGCGACAAGCTGCGCGAACTCGGCACCAAGGTGCTGTGGGAAGGGGCGCAGGAAGTGCTGTTCGAGAAGATCTGAAGCGCGCGCGGTTCATCCATCTCAAACCCTGGTTAATTTTTGTCCGCCAGATCGCGCATACTGGAGGCGCGGGAGCGGCCGGCCGAGCGCTCACGATCTGCCTCGCGAGCGCGGTTTGCAGCCCCTGCCGTCGCGTTGCGCAGGGAGCGGCACACCTATTTTTCGCCGCGCTGCGGCGCCAGGTCTCCCAGATGACAGACTCGCACGTACCCCCGTTGACTGCCTTCGCCGCCCAGTTGCGCTCGCAACAGGTCGATTTGACCGAACGCTGGATGAAGGCCGTCTTTCGCGACGCCGAACTGACCGAATCCGACCGGCTAACCTACGAACAACTGGCCGATCACATCCCCAACATCCTCGACGAAATCTGCAGCGTGCTGGAGAACCAGGACCTCGATCACGTAGAGGATGCAATCGAGCGCGACGCACGCCTGCACGGCAAAACGCGCTGGAAGCAGGGCTACCGGATCGACGAACTGGTGCGCGAGCTCGATCTGTTCCGGCAGATGCTGGCCGGCGCGATCGTCGAATTCAGCGAAGCGCGGCCGTCTTTCACGCGGCGTCACGAGGAGCGCGCGCGGCATTTCGTCGACGAAGCCGTTAGCATCGTGACACTGACGTCAATCCGCGAAGTCGTCAACGAGCGCGACCGGAAGATCGACGACTACACCGGCCGGCTCGAACGCGCGAATCACGAACTGACGCTCAAGCAGCGGCTGGTCGGCGACCTGCACGAGTCGCGCATGCAGATCACGCGCAGCGTCGTGCACGATCTGCGCAACTTCCTCAATGTGTTTTCGATGGCACTGCAACTGATCAGCCGCGCGCCGTCCAGGATCGACACCGCGCTTGCGCTGGCGAATCGCCAGGCCGCCGACATGAAAGCGCTGGTGGATGAACTGGTCGAATACTCGGTCGTCCTCGGCGACAGCAGTCCGCTGGTGCTGGAGCATTTCGCGCTGCGCGAGCTGTTCGACGAACTGGTGAGCGCGTGCGCGCCCGTGATCGAAGCGAAAGGGCTGCGCCTTCAGACCGCGTTCGACGGCACACTGGACGAGGTCGTGTCCAACCGTCTGAAGCTCAAGCAAATCGCGCTCAACCTGCTGACCAACGCGGCGAAATACACGAAGGCCGGTCAGATCGAATTGACGATGATCGCCACGCAGGGCGAGCACTGGCGTCTGCGTGTGTCGGATACCGGCGTGGGAATCGGCGCGTCCGACCGGGAGCGCGTATTCAAGGAATTCGAGCGCGCCACCGACGACGACGTTCCGGGCGTCGGCCTGGGTCTCGCGATCGTCAAGGAATTGTGCCGGGTGCTCGAGGGCGACATTCGTTTCGATTCGCGCGAAGGTGAGGGGACCATTTTCGAGATCACCTTTCCAATGCGCTTGCAGGCGGCGAGTGCCTGAAGCGATGGCCTGAAGCGGTCGCTGGCGTTTTCTTGCCGTTGCCCTGTGCCGGGTTCGGTGACCTATGTGCGCCTTTTTACTTCGAGATGAATTCAGCGTGCATCCTAAAGCGGCCTAAGAACGCAAAGCTCAAATTAAGAAATTTGGCAGCTTTCATCTTAGTACCGCTATGCTGTTTTTCTTAATTGAGCTAAAAATGCTCTTTTAAGAGTAGTCGTATTTCCCAATCCGATTCTGTCGAAGACACTGAGCACTTCGCTTTTGCCGGCCAAGTGGAAGCGCGCTGCATTCCTGAGTCATGGTGTGTTCAGGCCGATTACTTAGGATGGCGTAAGAAAAATCTTGGCGAGTGAGTCTCGATAAAAGATTGGGAGCCATGTTGAACAAGACATATCAAATCGTATGGAACAGAACCACCCGCACCTATGTCGCCGCCTCCGAGGTGGCGAGGCGGCGAGGCGCGTCCGGCGTCTCGGTGTGCCGTGCGCTGCTGGCCGCAGGCGCCAGTCTGTTGAGCGCATTGGCATTTTCTCAGACTG
>NZ_NPIH01000018.1 GCF_012275575.1 Paraburkholderia sp. SG-MS1
CGTGTGCACGATCGGCCTGTCGCTGCGCTTTCGCGCGCCGATCGTGATTGCGTGGTCGACGCCCGGCGCGGCGCTGCTGGTGTCGTCGCTGCCGCATGTGGCGTATGCGGAGGCGATCGGCGCGTTCATCGTCTGCGCGGCGCTGCTCACGCTGGTCGGTCTGACCGGCTGGTTCGACACGTTGATGAAGAAGATCCCGGCCGGCATCGCCTCGGCCTTGCTGGCGGGCATTCTGTTCGAGATCGGCATCGAGATTTTTCGCGCCGCGCAGTTCCAGACCGCGCTCGTGCTGACGATGTTCTTCACCTACCTGATCGTCAAACGGCTCGCGGCGCGCTACGCGATCGTGACGACGCTGATCGTGGGCACCGCGGCCGCGGGCGGGCTCGGGCTGCTCGATTTCAGCCGCTTTCATGTCGCGCTCGCGCATCCGGTGTTCACGCTGCCGGCGTTCTCGGTGGCGGCCAGCGTGAGCATCGGAATTCCGCTGTTCGTCGTGGCGATGGCATCGCAGAACGTGCCGGGCATCGCCGTGTTGCGCGCGGACGGCTACACGACGCCGTCCGCGCCGCTGATTTCGACGACCGGCATCGTGTCGCTGCTGCTCGCGCCGTTCGGCTCGCACGGCATCAATCTTGCGGCGATCACGGCGGCGATCTGCACCGGCCCCGAAGCGCATGAAAACCGCGACAAGCGTTACACCGCCGCGGTTTGGGGCGGCGTTTTCTATCTTCTCGCCGGCATCTTCGGCGCGACCATCGCCGCGTTGTTTGCGGCGTTGCCGAAGGCGCTGGTGGTATCGGTCGCGGCGCTCGCGCTGTTCGGCTCGATCATGAGCGGCCTGACCAACGCGATGCAGGACGTGAAGCAGCGTGAGGCGGCGCTCGTGACGTTCATGGTGACGGCCTCGGGGCTCACGCTGCTGTCGATCGGTTCGGCGTTCTGGGGGCTGGTGGCGGGCGTGCTGACGCAACTGGTGCTGAACGCCCGGCGCGGGTGACGGGTTGGCGCGACGAATGGGCTCGATGTCGCCACATCGCCGAAAATCCCGTGAACGGATCGCCGAAGCCAAGTGTCAACACCCTATCAGGCGATCCGCCATAGAATAGAAGCATCCGGCAGCGTTTCCCGGCAACATCACGGGGACGCTGCAGCGTGACCCGCGGCCGCCGGCGCCGATTCCGTCCTGTCAGCCCGGCGGCGATCTCATTTCTCCTGAACCACGGCGCGCGCGCCCTGAAGGCCCGAACATGACAACCGCACTCGATCAACTCAAGCAATACACCACCGTCGTCGCCGATACCGGCGACTTCCAGCAGCTTGCCCAGTACAAGCCGCAGGACGCGACCACCAACCCGTCGCTGATCCTGAAGGCCGTGCAGAAAGACGACTACCGCCCGCTGCTCGAAAAGACCGTCAAGGCGCACGCGTCGAAGCCGGTCGGCGCAATCATCGACCAGTTGCTGATCGCTTTCGGCACCGAAATCCTCAAGATCATCCCGGGCCGCGTGTCGACCGAGGTCGACGCACGCCTGTCGTTCGACGTCGAGGGCTCGATCGCCAAGGGGCGCGAACTGATCGCGCTGTACAAGGACCACGGCATCGGCCGCGAACGCGTGCTGATCAAGCTGGCCTCCACCTGGGAAGGCATCCGCGCGGCGGAAGTACTGCAGAAGGAAGGCATCCACTGCAACATGACGCTGCTGTTCTCGCTCGCCCAGGCTGCGGCCTGCGCCGAAGCAGGTGCGCAACTGATCTCGCCGTTCGTCGGCCGCATCTACGACTGGTACAAAAAGAACGCCGGCAGCGCGTGGGACGAAGCGAAAGACGGCGGCGCCAACGATCCGGGCGTCAAATCGGTGCGCCGCATTTACGCGTACTACAAGAAGTTCGGCTACAAGACCGAGGTGATGGGCGCGAGCTTCCGCACGCCGGGTCAGATTCTGGAACTGGCCGGCTGCGATCTGCTGACCATCAGTCCGGATCTGCTGCAGAAGCTGCAGGACAGCACCGACAAGGTGGAACGCAAGCTGTCGCCGGAAATGTCCAACGACGCGAACATCGAGCGCGTGCCGGTCGACGAAGCGTCGTTCCGTTTCCTCGTCAACGACGAGGCGATGGCGACCGAAAAGCTCGCCGAAGGCATCCGCGCCTTCGCTGCGGACGCGCTCAAGCTGGAAAAGCTGATCGAAGCGCTGCGCTGAGCTTCGCCTCGCGCGCCGCGTGATTCACGCGGCTGACGCGGCCAATCGAGCGGCCCTGGACCTCGCGGTGCAGGGCCGCTCGCCGTTGCGGGCCGGCGCCGATGCTCGCGACCGCCCGCGTCACCGTTTTCCCTACGCAATAACGTCACAATCGGCGTGAGGACGGGCG
Organism: Paraburkholderia sp. SG-MS1; assembly: GCF_012275575.1. Lineage (GTDB taxonomy): Bacteria > Pseudomonadota > Gammaproteobacteria > Burkholderiales > Burkholderiaceae > Paraburkholderia. The sequence goes on from NZ_NPIH01000018.1 coordinate 2,374, forward strand.
ACTACAATCGATTCCAGGCCCGCTCCCCGGCGCCGCTGGCGCCGGGCTGACGATGTGCACACACCTGTTCTGGGAGACGGTCATGGAAGTTCAGCCCTACGTGTTTTTCAACGGACGGTGCGAGGAAGCGCTCGCGTATTACTGCGAGAACCTCGGCGCCGAAGTCACGTTCAAAATGCGCTTCAAGGAGGCGCCGCCGGATTCGGGACACCAGCCGCGCCCCGATCTCGAAGAAAAAATCATGCACGCGAACGTGCGGATGGGGTCGACCACCTGGATGGCGTCCGACGGCAATGGCGATCCCGCAGCCGGTCCGATGAGCGGCTTCAGCCTGTCGCTGACGGCCGACGATGCCGCATCCGCCGAACGCTACTTCGCCGCGCTCGCCGACGGCGGCCAGATGGTGATGCCGTTTCAGGCCACGTTCTGGAGCAAGGGCTTCGGGATGGTGGTGGACCGCTTCGGTCTCATGTGGATGGTGACCGTGCCGGACAAGCCTTAAAGCGGTGCGTCGCGCCCTACCCCTTCAGCACACTGCGCGAATGCCGCTCGATATTCCAGTTCGGCTCGGTCTCCAGCAACAGCGCGCGTAGCCGCTCCACCTGCTCCGCAAGCCGCTGCCCGAGCCAATATGGGCCTTGCAGGTCGGGCGGCAGACCGAGCGCCGCGTCGCCGGACGTCTGCCCGAGCGGCGAAGCGGCCGGAATGCCGAACTGCGTCGCGCGTCCAAAGCGCAGTCCGCGTGCGATCGCCAGCAGAATCGCCCGCACCGCACGGACCTCGCCGCCGCATCGCGCGGCATACGCGGCGCGCGCCACGGCGTCGGCGTGCATCAGCGGACCGGTCGCGAGTAATTCCAGCGCGCTGAGCACCGAGCGATGCAGCCGTTGGATCTCTTCGAGCTTCGCCTGTGGCACGTCGATTTCCTTTGCCACCGACGGCATCAGCGAGCGCAACTGCACCAGCCGCTGGTTGATTTGCAGAAAGCGCTTGACCTGTTCCTCTTCGCTGATCGTCTCGCCATCGAGCAGCCGCGCGTAAATCGAGGCGCATTCGCGCAGATTGGCCGCTAGTCCGTAGCGCCACGAATACGTCGCGTGCAACGGCAACGCGAACGAAAACGCCAGCGCGATCACGATGCCGATCAGCACGTTCAGCGTGCGCCACAGGCCGACGTCGATCAGATTGTCGCCGTGACCCGCGACGATGCACATCGTGATCGCCGTCAGCAGCCCGACATAGCCGGACGAGCCGATCGCGAACCACGCGCAGATCGACGCGATGATCGCCATCAGCAGATAGGTGAGCGGCAGCGAGCCGACCAGATTCTGCTGCACGATCAGCAGCAGCCCGATGGACGCCCCGAGCAGCGTCCCCGCCGCCCGCTCCGCCGCCTTCTTGCGGATATTGCCGTGATGCTGCAAGCCGCCGATCACCACCAGCAGCGTCACCGACGACCAGATGCCGTGCGGTATGTCGATACCGCTGGTGGCGAGAATCGAGAACAGCATGGCGAGGCCCACGCGCAGGCTGTGCAGCACCTTCGCGTGGCGATAGCGGTAATAGGGCGACGTCACCGCGCGCATCATCCGGCTGAGCGCCGAGCGGCGTGAAATCACGGTATGGGAATCGGCAGATGCCATGGCGACGCGACCCACGCTTGGAAGGACAGTTTCGCTATCCTGCCCTGGAGTGCCCGGTCAAGACAAACGCCCGCAAGCTTTCGTCTGCGGGCGCTGCGGTTTTTCAGCCGTATCGACAACGACGCCCAGCCGAATCAGGCGTCACGGCACCATGCCATTGTGCTCAGCCTTCGACCACGTCCAGATAATCTTCCGGACGGGTGCGGTCTTCGCCGCGCTGCATGCCGAACGCGCGCACCAGCAGGCTCACCACCACCGACACCACCAGGTTCACGATCAGCGACCACACCGCCGCATAGCCCGGGATCGCCATGCCAAACAGGTGGATCGTGAAGATCGAGCTCGCCAGCTTCAGCGACACCGCCATCCACGTGCCGGTGCCGATGCCGACCGCCCACCCGATCAGCAGGCCGCGGTAGTCGAGCACGCGCGTGTACAGACCCAGCACGATGGCCGGCAGCGTCTGGATGATCCAGATCCCGCCCAGCAGCTGCAACTGGATCGCGTACGTGAGCGGCAAGCCGAGAATGAACGCGACCGCACCGACCTTGACGATCAGCGAGACCAGCTTCGCGACGTTGGTCTCCTGCTCATGCGTCATGTTGCGGTTGACGAACTCCTTGTGCACGTTGCGCGTGTACAGGTTGGCCGCCGCGATCGACATGATCGCCGCCGGCACGAGCGCACCGATCCCGATCGCCGCGAACGCCACGCCGACGAACCACGACGGGAAGAAGTGCAGGAACAGCGCCGGCACCGCGAAGTTCGGACCGAAGGCCTTGAAGTACGGCACGAATTCCGGCATGTCCTTCACGCCGGCCGCGAGCGCCATGAAGCCGAGCAGCGCGAGCAGGCCGAGCACCAGCGAATAGGCCGGCAGGAGCGCCATGTTGCGGCGGATGGTGTTGCCCGATTTCGACGACAGCACCGCCGTGATCGAATGCGGATACAGGAACAGCGCGAGCGCCGAGCCGACCGCGAGCGTCGCGTAGGCGCTATAGCCATTCAGGCTCGACACGTCCGGCGACTTCAGCAGCAGCTTGGCGGGCGGCACCACGCCGAAGATATGGCCGAAGCCGCCCAGTTGCGGCGGAATCACGATGATCGCGGCGAAGATCGTCACGTAGATCAGGATGTCCTTGACCACCGCGATCATTGCCGGCGCGCGCAGGCCCGACGTGTACGTGTACGCCGCGAGAATCGCGAACGCGATGATCAGCGGCAGATCGCCGACGAAGCCCTTGGTGTCGAAACCGAGCGCGCCGATCACCACTTCGATGCCGACCAGTTGCAGCGCGATGTACGGCATGGTCGCGACGATGCCGGTCACGGCGATCGCCAGCGCGAGCATGCGGCTGCCATAGCGGGCCGACACGAAGTCCGCCGACGTCACGTAGCCATGACGCTTGGCGATGCTCCACAGTTTGGGGAACACGACGAACGCGAATGGATAGATCAGGATCGTGTAGGGCAGCGCGAAGAAGCCGGTCGCACCCGCGCCGAACACCAGCGCCGGCACGGCGATGAAGGTGTACGCGGTGTACAGGTCGCCGCCCAGCAGGAACCACGTAACGATGGTGCCGAAACGCCGGCCGCCGAGGCCCCACTCTTCCAGATGGGCGAGATCGCCGCGCCGCCAGTGGGCCGCGACGAAGCCGAGAATGGTGACGCCGATGAAAAAGAGGACGAAGACGAAAGTTGCGGTGGCGTTCATTATTGCGCGCCCCCTTGCGAGCGACCCGTGTAGCGTTTCTTGGTCTTGAAATACACGAGCGCCGTGATGACCGCGCTGATCAGCACCCACAGGAGCTGATACCAGTAGAAGAACGGGAAGTCGAACAGCTGCGGTTCGATCCTGTTGTATGACGGCACCCAGATCATCGCGATCCAGGGTAGCAGCAGCAACCAGAGCCAGTGTTTGCTGGCTTTGTTCGCGTCGGCGTCGTGAGCCATGACGTCTCCTCTTTCCTGTTTTTGAATTGTTGGCCCGTGTCTTTGACGGGAGGTGGATCCCACAGCGGGTGGCCACGGGCGCCCCGAAGAAAGCTCCGAAAGAGTATAGGAGCCGCGAACGCGCGGTCAAGCCGGGACGACCCGAGGCCGGACCGTGCCGTGAACGGGGACATTCGCGACGGAGTAAGACTCGAAGTCAGGCGCGGGGGGTGCGGCGATGACTTGAGAGGAATGGCCACGGGTGGGAACAATGCTCGCCCTGCGAGGGCTTGCTCTATGCGGGGCGCGCTGTGCAGGCACGGGGGCGCGAGGAGCTGATACGTAGCGCTGCCTGCTGGTGTGGGCGTTATCGCCGCGCAGGGGCCGCTGGAGCGTCGCAGCGTTCGTCGATCAAAAGAGATCGCCTATGGCTGCGATCGGGGTGCTGGGGGTCCCTCAGCTTCGCCTGGGCGTTGCTGACATGACACACCCGGAGCAATCAAAGTGCCCGGCCTATGCAGAATCTCCGACTCTCGCCCCGCACCCGGAAGCATCCGCAGGCCGCCGGATCGCCACGAGCCGCCGCCTGCCCGGCCCCGCGCGCTTGCACACTCAGATAGAAAACGACACGCCCTTCTGACCCGTCGATTCCTGCAGACCCTTGATCCACTTGCGCGCCGGCAAGCCGAGTTCCGCTTCGATCAGCTTCGCGCGCGTTTGCAGCGCGGTGAACGGCACGTCGAGCGCCGGACCCGAGAACGCAATCGCGATGCGGTTGCCGTCGTGCACTTCCGGCAGCGCGACTACGCGGCCGTCGAACGCTTCGTTCAGACGCTTCATGTTGCGCACGAAGCTCGGATGATCGCCGAACAGATTCACTGTCACCACGCCCGCATCGGTCAGACACGCGCGCACCGCGCGATAGAAGCCGACGCTGTCGAGCACCGGGCCGCGGGCGGTCGCGTCATAGACGTCGATCTGCAACGCGCCGATCGTGCCGTGATTGGCGCGGTCGTTGACGAAGTCCCACGCATCAATTTCGTGCACAGTGAGACGCGCATCGTCGTGCGGCAGTTCGAACATCGTGCGCGCGGCCACCACGACCGCCGGGTTCACCTCGACCGCCTCGACCTTCGCGCCGGTCAGGAAGCGGTGCGCGAACCGGGTCAGCGAAGCCGCGCCCAGACCCAGCTGGACGATGCGCTTGGGCGTTTCGATGAATAGCAGCCAGGCCATCATCTGCTGTGCGTATTCGAGTTCGATGTGATCGGGCTTGCGCAGACGCATCGCGCCTTGCACCCATTCCGTGCCGAAGTGCAGAAAGCGCACGCCGCCTTCTTCCGAGAACGTCACCGGGGCGAAGCGCGGCTTGCGCGGCGCTTCGATTTGCGGCGCGTCGTGCAGATCGTCGTCGAGCGCGGCGCGCTTGTTGCGCCTCGTGGTCTGCGCGGTTTTCTGTTTGCCGGCGAGCGCGTCGGAGTCACGGTTGCGGAAGGCGCGCGCCTCGGCCGAAGCGCGCTTGATCAGTTTCGTCATGTGAGGATGTCGCGCCAGAGACGCAATTTTTGGTCGAACGAGAGCATAGCATTCGCCGAGGCTGCGGTTGCCGATCCAGCGCGGTGTCGCGGGCCGAC
>NZ_NPIH01000180.1 GCF_012275575.1 Paraburkholderia sp. SG-MS1
CTTTACGTGGCTGTGTCGCGGGCTTGGCGGGCGCTAGTTTAGAGCAAGATGACGGCCTTTGTGCGCGGTTGGCGCCGTAGGGCGCGACCGGTGGGGCGCGCGCGCGCCTTGTGAGTGCGCCGCTTCGACGGGATCGAAGCAGCCGCGCGTGCATCGAAAGACCGCGGCGAAAGGAAGCCATCGGTGCGCGTGGAGGCGCCAATGCGGGGCGCGCGTATAGCGTTGCGGCGCCCGGTGATTTGCTATCATGCGCCGACCAGAATTTCTGGCTCAGTTCGCCTTTTCGGGACCCACGATGAGAGACGTATCTCCTCCGAAAGAAAGAAAACACCTGTTCCTTGGGCTGATCGTTGTACTGGGCTGCTATGCAATTCTGCTCAATAGCGCGGCCATCGACGCTCATTTCTTCGACGGCTATTTCGCCAACGGTGCATTTCAGCTATTCGACCCACTGCGGCGAATTGCTGCCGGACAGGTGCCGGGCAGAGACTTCATGATTTTCCATGGCATCGGGTCCGTTCTGGTTCACTACCCGGTCTACGCCGCTCTTGGAAAGAGCCTCTACGCGTCAGAAGCTTCGCGACTCGTGAACTCGCCGTTTTTCTTCGTTCTGTCGCCCTTCGTTGTCGCCTACCTTGCCAGCCGCTCACTCGCGGTTGCTTTCGGCACCACGTTGTTAATGCTGGCCATCGGGCCGCTTGTCCTGTTGCAACTATACAATCCGGTCAATGCAATGCTCGGGGTTCGCTCCGCATTCGCGGTACTCGCTTGCGCCGCCTTTCTGATCGACTCCCCTCGCCGGCGTCTAATCAGTGCTTCGTTGCTTATCGCTGTTGCGATAGTGGGTTCGACAGAACATGGGATTGCTGTCGTGATCGCGACGGTTTGCGTAGGCGGACTCGTTCTGGTCACGAAAAAGACGACCGGCCCGTTGATTGCCGCTGGCATCGGCATCGCGATAGCGCTGGTGTTTTTCGCGCTCTTTTCGCGATCGCACCTGCTCGATCTTCTTCGCTACAACTATAGCGATGTGCCGGGCGATCAACCCTGGTATTTCGGCGGCCCGCCAAACCCATTCGGCGGAGACGGTCTGCGTTCGATGCTCGGCCAGACCGAATTCAGGATTCGCGCGGTGGTTGGGGGCATCTGCCTCGTGCTCTTTGCGGTCCGTTTATTCAAGGAAGGTCTGACGCAGCGGATGACGGCAGCCCTCCTTTTCGCGACCTATGGATTGGCAACCCTCGGCACTCTGAATGGCTACATTTACTACGGCAACGTAGAGCCGTTTGTAAGGGCTTGCATTCTCGCCGCAGTAATCGCGTGCGTGCCCAGAAAGGCGTTTCCCTTTTGGGTCGACGCGTCATTGGGCGCATGCGTCCTGGCACTCGTAACGTTGCAGTTCATGCCAAAGCGGCATCAGTTTTCGGGCACACCGACCGTGCTCGGTGTCCATCTCTCCAAGCGGTGGGAGCGTCATCTGGCAGAAGTGAATTCGCGCGTGCCCATGTCTGCACATCTGTGGTCCGACTACTCGGGTATGGTCGAAGCGACGCATCCGCAATTTCAACCGACCAACGACTACATCATTCACGCGCTGGGAGCCGAGCGGCGCGAGCAATACTCGCAATCGTTCGCCAGGTTGTCGCCCGATTGGGTACGCGTCAACAACCTGTGTTCGTGGGCATTCGGAACATGGCTTCACAACGAAAACTGGCCTTTTTTCAGGCAAATTTTCGTGGGCTATGAACCCGTCTATCAGGATACGCTCGGCGTGCTGTTTCAGAAGTCCAAGCCAATATCGTTGAGCGCGCCCACGCAACTCAAGATAGACAACGATGGCTGCGTTACGCAGTCGGCCGATCACGATAGCATTTGGGAAATATCGGCTGACTATGAACTGGTCGCCGCAAGTCTCTTTCCTTTTATCAGCAGCATTCCGCGTTACCTGATACAGCAAACTTATCTATCCGGCTCTGCAGTAACGGCGCCCATGCCCGTCTCGCTGCCTCTCAAAGGCTACGGCCGGCATTGGGCTTTCCCGATGCGCCTTCAGGCCGGCGCCTCGATCAAGCTTTGTCCAGTCGTTCGCTCCAGGATCGGAGCGGCTGCGTTCTCATTCACGAAAGTGGAGAGCCGCGAGATGTTTGTCTCCAAGCCTATGCTCGACTATATGAATTGCACAGGCAAGGAGCCTGCGTATATTGCTCACTGAGTGTGGAGAGATGCGAGGAATGTGACCTCGGGTGCATTGCCCGGGGTTATTTTTTTCATTTTCACAAGGTAGCCGCCCGGTTGTGCGAGAGCCCGTCGTCGGGCAAATTTCGGACAGAAGGTGGGGTTATGGAAACCCCTTTTCCCAATCGAGGCCAGTCCCAGAGTGGGACGCCCGGCATGCGATGCAACGAGGACGCTAAAAGAAATGCCTGAACATTCGACAATGCGTGTATCCAGAATGTGCCTGGCAAACGCTTGGTAATGGGCTAATGGATGCTCACGCAAAGGTAGCTTTGAGCTGCAACCCAAAGGGGCAAAGGCCTCGAATCCTGATATTCGTGTTTGGGGGGTAGAAATGCAAAACGGGCCAAGAGGCCCGTTTTGCATTGATGTTCCTGGCGGAGAGACGGGGATTCGAACCCCGGATAGGTTATTAACCTATACACGCTTTCCAGGCGTGCGACTTAAACCGCTCATCCATCTCTCCGGCGGGGAGCCGAATTATAGCAAACTTCGCGCCGCGCGCCACACCCGTGCGAAAACTCGCTCAAGGATGCCGGATATAGTCCACCAGCGCGATCGTATAAGCATCCGGTTTGCGGTCGAGCAGACTCACGCCGATCGCCACCAGGAACCCCGCCGGCACGCCGAATACGCCCGAGCTGATGGGCTCGATGCCGAACCAGCGCGCGCCCGTGAAGCCCGTCATCTGGGTGAAGAACGGATAGGTCGAGACGATGTAATAGATGCACACCACGAGCCCCGCCACCATGCCGGCCACCGCGCCGAGCCGCGTGGTGCGCTTCCAGAACACGCCGAGCACCAGCACCGGAAACAGACTCGACGCCGCCAGCGAAAACGCCGCGCCCACCAGAAACAGAATATTCCCCGTGTTCAGCGACGCCACATACGACGCGAACAGCGCCACCCCCAGCAGCAGAATCTTCGAGATCGTCACACGCCGCTGGCTCGACGCGCCCGGATCGACCATGTGGTAGTACACGTCGTGCGACAACGCGTTGGCGATTGTCAGCAGCAAACCGTCTGCGGTCGACAGCGCCGCGGCTAGCGCACCCGCCGCGATCAAACCCGACATCACATACGGCAGCCCCGCGATCTCCGGCGCGGCGAGCACCACCATATCCGGCTGCATCTGGATCTCGCTCCATCGCACTATGCCGTCGCCGTTCGTATCCGCGAGGCTGATCAGGCTCGGCTCGACCTTGCGCCATTGCATGAGCCATTGCGGCAGATCGGCAAAGTGATGGCCGACCAGGTTGCTCAGCATCTCGTACTTGATCAGCACCGCGAGCACCGGCACCGTCAGATAGAACAGCGCGACGAAAAACAGCGTCCAGCCGACCGAGCGGCGCGCGGACGCCACCGACGTGGTCGTGTTATAGCGCGTCAGGATATGCGGCAGGCTCGCCGTGCCGAGCGACAGACACAGCAGCAGCGAAAGAAAGTTGCGCTCGTGGATGCGCCGATCCTCATCGTTGACCACGGGAAACGGCTCCTGCATCGGCACCGGCGCGGCCGCGCGCATCAGCATTTCGTCGCGCTGCCGGGTCCAGACGATCAGCGCGGCGGCGGCGTCGCGGGGGAACTGTTCGAGCGCCTTCTCGCGCTCCTTGATGTCGCGCAGTGGACCATTGTGGCGGCGCAGATCGGCGACTTCCTGCGTGAGCCGCTGCTTCTCGTCGACGAACGATTGCGGCAACGCGTCGAGGCGCATCTGCATCAGCGTCGCGCGGCGTCGACTGTCGTCGCGCACGGTCTGTTCGAGCGGCTCGTCGCGCACCTGCTGCTCGAGGCGCGCCATGCGCTCCATCAAACCGCCATAACTGACTTGCGGCACCCAGCCGAGGCCGTCCTTATGCGCGATCATCGACACGGGAATCAGGATCGCCGCGATCAGAATGATGTACTGCGCGACCTGCGTCCACGTCACGGCACGCATGCCGCCAAGAAACGAGCACACGAGAATGCCCGCGAGGCCGCAGAAAATGCCGATGGCGAAATCGACGCCGATAAAACGCGTCGCGATCAGTCCGACGCCCTGGATCTGCGCGACCAGATAGACGAACGAGCACAGGATCGCGGCCAGCGCGGCAAGCCCGCGCACCGCGTTACTCGAAAAGCGCGTGCCGAGAAAGTCGGGAATCGTGTAGCGCGCGAGCTTGCGCACGTAGGGCGCAAGGAGGAACGCGACAAGACAATAGCCGCCGGTCCAGCCCATCAGATACGCGAGACCGTCGTATCCGGTTGCATAGATCGACCCGGCCAGTCCGATGAACGACGCGGCCGACAGCCAGTCGGCCGCGGTCGCCATGCCATTGAACGCGGACGGCACGCGCCGCCCCGCCACGTAGTATTCGACCAGATCGGACGTACGCGACAGCACGCCGATCACCGCGTACACCGCGATCGGCACGAACAGGAACACATAGCCGATCCATACACCCGGGCCGGTGTTGCGCTCGATACGCCACATCACGTAGATAAACAGCAGGAAGCCGAGCGTATATAGCGCGTAGGAGCGGATCAGCCGATGCGTGAGTTTCATCGGCTCAGCGTCCGCGCCCGGTCGACGCGTTGGCATCGGTATTCGTGCTTGCGCTGCCTGCGGCGCTCGCGCCCGCATTCGCATCCGCATCCGCATCCGCATCCGCATCGAATGCACGTTGCAGCCGGCGGTCGGCACGCTGCATCAGCACGATATACACGACGATCAGCGCGAGGTAGACGAGAATCGCGCCCTGTGCGCCGAAATAGAACGGCAGACTAAAACCGCCGATGCGCACGTGCGCCAACCTGGGAGCAATCAGCGGCAGCACGAACGACACGGCGAAGCCGATGGTCATGAGCGTCGCGATCAGCGCGAGATTGAAGCGCCAGTACGTCTGATGCGCACGCGCCATCGCCGCCGAGACCGCAGGCGGTTCGGGCGCGGGATGAAGCGTAGCGTGAGAGGAGTGGTGCGGCGCGGCCATGCGCCTATTTAACAAAAAGCCACCGGGCAGGCAATCGGGATTGTCCGCGCGGTGGCCTCGACGGTGTGCCCTTAGTGGTCCAGGCAGACGCCAAGTGATCGCCCTTTGCGTCAGATCAAGCGCGTATCGTTCGACACACGCTTGTCACGACCCAAGACCCACCACCGCTCAGAGCGACTCGCCGAGCTGATCGAGAATCGCCGGGTTCTCCAGGGTGGACACGTCCTGAGTGATGGCCTCGCCCTTCGCGAGCGAGCGCAACAGGCGGCGCATGATCTTGCCCGAACGCGTCTTCGGCAGGTTTTCGCCGAAGCGGATGTCCTTCGGCTTCGCGATCGGACCGATCTCCTTGCCCACCCAGTTGCGCAGTTCGTTGGCGAGCTTCACGGCTTCGTCGCCTTGCGGACGCGCGCCCTTGAGCACGACGAACGCGCACACGGCCTCACCGGTGGTCGCATCGGGCCGGCCGACCACCGCGGCCTCGGCAACGAGCGAATTCGACACCAGCGCCGACTCGATCTCCATCGTCCCGAGCCGGTGACCCGACACGTTGAGCACGTCGTCGATGCGGCCCATGATCGTGAAGTAGCCGCTCTCCTTGTCGCGCACCGCGCCGTCGCCGGCGAGATACAGCGTGCCGCCGAGTTCTTCGGGGAAGTAGCTCTTCTTATAGCGGTCCGGGTCGCCCCATACGTTGCGCAGCATCGACGGCCACGGACGCTTCACCACCAGAATGCCGCCCTGCCCGTTCGGCACGTCCTGACCGGTTTCGTCGACAACCGCCGCGATGATGCCCGGCAGCGGCAGCGTGCACGAACCCGGCACGAGCGGCGTGGCGCCCGGCAGCGGCGTGATCATGTGCCCGCCGGTTTCCGTTTGCCACCACGTATCGACAATCGGACAACGGCCGCCGCCGACATTCTCGTGATACCACACCCACGCTTCCGGATTGATCGGCTCGCCGACCGTGCCGATGATGCGCAGTGTCGACAGGTCATAGCTCTTCGGATGCACCTTCGCGTCGGCTTCGGCAGCCTTGATCAGCGAGCGGATCGCGGTCGGCGCGGTGTAGAACAGCGTGACCTTGTGCTTCGCGATCATGTCCCAGAAGCGCCCGGCGTTCGGATAGGTCGGCACGCCTTCGAACACGACCTGGGTGCCGCCGAGCGTCAGCGGGCCATATGCGATGTAGCTATGGCCGGTAATCCAGCCGATGTCGGCGGTACACCAGAACACATCGGTGGGCTTCCAGTCGAAGGTCCACTTAAGGGTCTGCGCGGCCCACAGCAGATAGCCGCCGGTGCTGTGCTGCACGCCCTTCGGCTTGCCGGTCGAGCCGGACGTGTAGAGGATGAAGAGGGGGTGCTCCGCGCCGACCCACTCGGGCGCGCATTGATCCGACTCGGCTTGCGCGAGTTCATGCATCCACAGGTCGCGGCCTTCGTTCCACGCGACCTTGCCGCCGGTGCGCTGATACACGATGACGCTCGTGACCGCTTCGCAGCCGCCCATCGCGAGCGCTTCGTCGGCGATGTTCTTCAGCGGCAAGGCCTTGCCGCCGCGCATCTGTTCGTCGGACGTGACGAGCGCGACCGCGCCCACGTCCACCAGCCGCTCGTTGAGCGACTTCGACGAGAAGCCGCCGAACACCACCGAATGCGTGGCACCGATCCGCGCGCAAGCCTGCATCGCGACGATGCCTTCGATCGACATCGGCATGTAGATCACCACGCGGTCGCCCTTCTTCACGCCGCGCTTTTTCAGCGCGTTCGCAAAGCGCGACACGCGTTGCAGCAGATCCTGATAGGTGACGTTGGTGACGGTGCCGTCGTCGGCTTCGAAGACGATCGCGACGCGCCCGCCGTTGCCGGCTTCGACATGACGGTCGATGCTGTTATACGACGCGTTCAGCTGGCCGTCTTCGAACCACGTGTAAAACGGTGCCTTGGATTCGTCGAGCACCTGGGTGAAGGGCGTGTTCCAGCTCAGTGTCTCGCGAGCGAGGCGCCCCCAGAAGCCTTCGTAATCGCGTTCCGCTTCGGCGGCCAGCGCCCGGTACGCATCCATGCCGGAGATGGTCGCGCCTGCCGCTGCTTCAGCGGAGGGCGGGAAAATACGGCGTTCCTGAAGAACCGATTCAATCGCAGACATCGACAACCCCTTGGTGAAGATGAAACGTAAAACCTGTGCCGGCGCGCGCGTGGCGCGCCATGTCCCGTCGGCGCGGACCTCGACGGTCGACGCACGCTGCCCAACCTTGCACGGCGAAACGCCGGGCCCCGCGCCGCAGCCTCTCTGTCTGCACTATCTATTCATGCGGCGCTGCAGCATGGATGCGTACGCGACGAGCTGGCTGCTCCCATGATCAACCATAAGCGTTGCAACTTACCAGCCACTTACGCAAGCCGCATCGGCGTGCCCGCGAAAACCCTTAGCCGGGCAGACACGCGACACGCCTATGCAACGTGGCGCATAGGGCCTCGGGCGTGACGCACATGACGTACAAACGGCGCACTCGACACTACGCAAGTCGAGGTGCGCATGCTACGCGTTGCGCCACGTTTATGTGTTCGAACTCGCATACGATGTTGCACATCGCACGCGTGGCGACGTCGGGCATCCGCCCGTGTGTCCGCCCGTGTGTCCGCCCGTGTGTCCGCCCGTGTGTCCGCCCGTGTGTC
>NZ_NPIH01000181.1 GCF_012275575.1 Paraburkholderia sp. SG-MS1
CACGAAGACGATCGAACCGAGCGACTCCGCCATCGCCGGTTCGATGACGAAGAGCGGCGCGCCGATCACGCCGGCCAGCGCGGCGAGCGCCGTGCCGGCGGCGAACACGCCGGTGAATACGCGCGGGACGTTGTGCCCGAGCGCTTCGACGGCGCTCGCGTGAGTGAGCGCCGCGCGCACGATCAGGCCCGCCTTCGACACGCGCAATACCGCGTACAGCACCGCCAGCATCGCCAGCGAGACCGCCATCATGAACGCCCGGTAACGCGCGAACGCCGCGCCATAGAGGGTGAACAGCGGGCCGTCGAGCGCGGGCGGCACCGTCGCGGAGAGCGGGTTGAGGCCCCAGCCGAGCTTGACCAGTTCGCCGAGCAGATACGCGGCCCCGAACGTCAGCAGCAGTTCGGGCAGATGGCCGTGCACGCGCACGCGTCGCAACAGCCAGCGCTCCAACGCCGCGCCGACGAGGCCGACCACGAGCGGCGCGATCACGAGCGCGCTCCAGAACCCCGCGCGCGCCGTCACCGAGAAACCGACGTACGCACCGAGCATGTAGAAGCTCGCATGCGCGAAGTTCAGCACGCCGAGCATGCTGAAGATCAGCGTCAGCCCGGCCGACAGCATGAACAGCAGCAGGCCGTAGCTGACGCCGTTGAGCAGATTGATGATGAACGACTGCACGCGGCTAGTCCGTCTGGTCCATCCGCGCGGCGGCGCAAAGCGGTTCGAGCGCCGCGCGCAGATCGGCGGGCAGATTCACGGGACGCCGCGTGACGCGGTCCACGTAGACGTGCACGAAATGGCCTTGCGCGGCGGGCTGCGCGTCGCCGTCCTTGAAGAGCCCCACTTCGTAGCGCACGCTCGACGTGCCAAGGCGCGTCACCCGCAAGCCAGCCTCGACGCGCTCGGGAAACACCAGCGGCGCGAAGTAGCTGCAATGCGTTTCGACCACGAGTCCGATCGTCACGCCCTGTTCGAAGTCGAGCACGCCCGCGCGGATCAGATACTCGTTCACCACGGTGTCGAAGTAGCTGTAGTAGACGACGTTGTTCACGTGGCCGTAGACGTCGTTGTCCATCCAGCGGGTGGTGATCGGCAGGAAATGCGGGTACGTGGAGCGGGCGGCGGGAGCGGGTTTGTTCATTTGGGCGTGTGGGTGGCAGTTATGCGGTCGGTGATGGCGGCGAAGCGCCTTGGGCGAAGCGCCTGGGGCGACGTGCGGCGGCAGCGGTCGTCGGCGTGGATGGCCGCGCTGATTGCATCGCTTATTGCATCGCCTATTGCCCCGGCCTCTCGACGAACTCGAACGGCAAGCCGCGCCGTCGCATCCATTCTCCGAGCGCCTGCCCGGTGCCCGCGCGCCATGGCCGCAATTTCGCCGGCTCGACCAGCCGGTATTCGAGCAACTCGGGCGACAGCGCGATGGTTCCATACGCCTTCACGTGATACGCGATGATCAGTTCGTTCTTGCGGATGAATTCATAAACGCCGATCAGCTCGACCGTCTCCGTATGCAGCGAGGTCTCTTCGAACACCTCGCGGGCGATGCCCTGTTCCGGCGTCTCGCCGTTTTCGAGGAAGCCGGTGATCAGCGCGAACATGCCCTCGGCCCACGCGGCATTGCGCGCGAGCAGAATCTTGCCTTCGTATTCGACGATCGCTGCCACCACCGGCAGCGGATTGTCCCAGTGGACGTAGCCGCATGCGGTATCGGGGCAGCTCTGACGGATGCGGCCGCCTTCGTGCGCGGGATCGGCGCGCTCGGCCAGCGGGGTTGCACAGCGGGGACAAAATCGGTATTCGGTCATGGCGTGAGGTGTCTCTTCTGGCGTGTGTCTGTTTTGTCTGGCCGCGTCCGGCTGTGTTCGGCTGTGTTCGGCTGTGTCTTGCGCGCGGTGTCGTGCTCGGCCCCGGCCACTCACCGCGTCGCCACCCGTTCACGCCACGCACAGCTCGCGCACTTCGGCGGCGAACCGCTCGACCGTCTCCGGCTGCGTGTCCCACGCGCACATCAACCGGCAACCGCCCGCACCGATGAACTCGTAGAACTTCCAGCCGCGCGCGCGCATCGCCTTCGCGGCTTGAGCGGGCAGTTGCGCGAAGACCGCGTTCGATTCACGCTCGAACATGATGCTCACGCCCGGAATTTCCCGCAACCGCGTCTGCAGCAATTCGGCCATCGCATTCGCGTGGCGCGCATTGCGCAACCAGACGTCGTTGTCGAGCAGGCCGAGCCACGGCGCCGAGATGAAGCGCATCTTCGACGCCAGTTGGCCCGCCTGCTTCAGGCGGTAGGCGAAATCGTCGGCGAGCGCGCGGTCGAAGAACACCACCGCCTCGCCGACCGGCAAACCGTTCTTGGTGCCACCGAAACACAGCACGTCGACGCCCGCGCGCCACGTGATCTCCGACGGATGCACGTCCAGCGCCGCGACCGCATTGGCGAAACGCGCGCCGTCCATATGCACTTTCAGATGACGCCGTTTGGCGATCGCCGCGATCGCCCGCACTTCCTCGACGCTGTAGACAGTGCCGACTTCCGTCGATTGCGTGAGCGTGACGACCTTCGGCTTCGGGTAATGGATATCGGCGCGGCGCGTGACGACCGCCTCGATCGCATCCGCTGTGAGCTTGCCGCCGATGCCCGGCGCGGTCAGCAGCTTCGAGCCGCCCGAGAAGAATTCCGGACCGCCGCATTCGTCGGTTTCGATGTGCGCGAGTTCGTGGCAGATCACCGAGTGATACGACTGACACAGCGACGCGAGCGCCAGCGAATTGGCCGCCGTGCCGTTGAACACGAAGAAGACTTCGCAATCGGTCTGAAACAGCTCACGCAGACGGTCGCAGACCTGGTTGGTCCAGGAGTCGTCGCCGTAGGCCGGCTCGTGACCGCTGTTGTTGGCGGCGATCAGCGCGTCGAGCGCTTCGGGACAGATGCCGGCGTAGTTGTCTGACGCGAAATGTTGCATGGGAGGCGGGGCGCCTGGCGACGGGCGCGGCAATGACGGAAAGCGGTCATTTTAGTGCGGCGGCGCGTTATTTGTTGCCCGCTTGCGCGTTGGGCCGGGCAGCTCCGCGACCGCTAATTGCAATCGCAGTCCGGCATTCGCCCCCGGCCTCGGCCACGCGGCACGCGCGCCACCACGACCAGACCCGCCGCGCCGAACAGCAGCGCGCCGGCCGCCAGCCAGAGCGCCGGCGAGAACGATCCCGTGTGCCCGGCGATCGGCGCGGCAACCAGCGGGCCGACGATCTGACCGATACCGTAGGCCGCCGTCGCATACCCCATCAGTCCGGCTGCCTCGTCGCCGCGCAGACGCCGCGCCTCGCGCATGGCGAACAGCGTAATCGCGGTGAACGGCAGGCCGATCAGGATGCTGCCCAGAGAAAAGCCACCCGCCGTCGGCCAGACGATCCCCAGTGCGATGCCACACGCTTGCAGCACATAGCTGCCGGCGAGCAGCGTGCGGTTATCCCAATGCGTCGGCAGACGCGCCGCAAACAGCGCGCCGACCATCAGCGCCACGCCGAACA
>NZ_NPIH01000182.1 GCF_012275575.1 Paraburkholderia sp. SG-MS1
TGCGACCACCACCCTCGTCATCACCGGCAACGGCGACGTGCTCGATCCGGAAGGCGGCATCTGCGCGATCGGCTCGGGCGGCGCTTACGCGCAGGCCGCCGCAAAAGCGCTCGCCGACAACACCGAGCTGTCGCCCCGCGAAATCGTGGAGAAGTCGCTGGAGATTGCCGGCGACATGTGCATCTACACGAACCACAACCGCGTTATCGAGACGATCGAGTAAGGACCAACGATGAGCACAATGACCCCTGCCGAGATCGTCTCCGAACTCGACAAACACATCATCGGCCAAGGCCGCGCGAAAAAAGCCGTGGCCGTCGCACTGCGCAACCGCTGGCGCCGTCAGCAGGTCGAAGAGCCGCTACGCCAGGAAATTACGCCGAAGAACATTCTGATGATCGGACCGACCGGCGTCGGCAAGACCGAAATCGCGCGGCGTCTGGCGAAGCTCGCGGATGCGCCGTTCATCAAGATCGAAGCCACCAAGTTCACCGAAGTCGGTTACGTGGGTCGCGACGTCGACAGCATCGTGCGCGATCTGATCGAGATTTCGGTCAAGCAGACGCGCGAAACTGAAATGCGCAAAGTGCGGACCAAGGCCGGCGACCAGGCTGAAGACCGCATCCTCGACATCCTGCTGCCGAGCGCACGCCCGGTCGGTTTCGGTGCGAGTTCGAGCGCCGCCGACACCGTCGACGAAAGCGGCAGCACGCGTCAAACGTTCCGCAAGCGTCTGCGCGAAGGCCTGCTCGACGACAAGGAAATCGAACTCGACGTCGAACAGCCGCAAGCAGGCATGGACATCATGGGGCCGCCGGGCATGGAAGACATGACCGAGCAGATCCGTTCGATGTTCGCGAACATCGGCGGCGGCAAAAAGACGCGCCGCAAGATGAAGGTGAAGGAAGCGCTGAAGGTGCTTACCGACGAAGAAGCCGGCAAGATGCTCAACGATGAAGAGGTGAAAGCCAAGGCGGTGCAGAACGTCGAGCAGAACGGTATTGTGTTCCTCGACGAGATCGACAAGATTGCGTCGCGCAGTGAAGCCGGCGGCGGTGAAGTATCCCGCCAGGGTGTGCAGCGCGATCTGCTGCCGCTCGTCGAAGGCACGACGATCAACACCAAGTACGGGATGGTGAAGACCGATCACATTCTGTTTATCGCGAGCGGCGCATTTCATCTGGCCAAGCCGAGCGATCTGATTCCCGAACTGCAAGGCCGCTTTCCGATTCGCGTCGAACTCGACTCGCTGTCGGTGAACGATTTCGAATCGATCCTCGTGTCGACCGATGCGAGCCTCGTCAAGCAGTATCAGGCACTGCTCGCCACTGAAGACGTGCATCTCGAATTCGCCGACGACGGGATTCGGCGCTTGGCCGAGATCGCTTACTCGGTCAACGAAAAGACCGAGAACATCGGCGCGCGGCGTCTTTACACGGTCATCGAAAAACTGCTCGAAGAGGTGTCGTTCTCGGCGGGCAACCACTCGGGCAGAGCCGTGCAGATCGACGCGGCGTATGTCGATCGCGCGCTGAACGAAGTGGCGGAAGACGAAGATCTGTCGCGTTACGTGCTGTGATATCCGTGTCGATGCACAGGCTGCGTCAGGTTATTCACATTGCCTGACGCAGATCGAATCTGACGCACAAAAAAACGGGCTGCCTTATCGAAGGCAGCCCGTTTTCCTTTGTCACATGGCTTGCGTCGAAGCAGAACGACTTACTGTTTGACCGGCCGCTTCGCCAGCTTGCGCTGCAACGTTCGACGATGCATGTTCAACGCCCGCGCCGTGGCCGAAATATTGCCACCGTGTTCGGCGAGCACGCGCTGAATATGCTCCCACTCGAGACGCGCCACCGATAGCGGCGTCGGATGTTCGATCGCCTCTTCCGCTTGCAGCGCGCTCGCTTCGGTTTGCAGCGCCGATAAGATCGTCTCGACGTTGGCGGGCTTCGCGAGGTAGTTGTCCGCGCCGTCTTTCACCGCCTGCACCGCGGTGGCAATGCTCGCATAGCCGGTCAGCACCAGCATGCGCGCGTCGGGCTGCAGATCGCGTAACGGCGCGACGAGCGTCAGGCCCGAATCGTTGCCGAGATGCAGATCCACCGTGATCTGGCTGAACTTCTGCTGGTTCGCCAGCTTGATCGCCTCGTCCGCGTTGTGCGCTTCGCTCACCGTGTAACCGCGCCGCGTCAGACCGCGAGCGAGGATGCCGGAGAACACCTCATCGTCGTCAATCACCAGAAAATTCTTTTCGCTCATGCCTGTTTCTCCGTGTCGGATGGCGTGGCGCCTTGACGGCCCGCGCCGGAAAATTTGCGCCCGCTGGCGAGCGGAAGTTTCAGCACTGCACGCGTGCCGCGCGGCTTGATCGCGCTGACGTCGGTCAGCTCGATCGAACCCTTCAGACGCGACGCCGCCGAGAAGGCCAGATAAAGGCCGACACCGTGGCCGCCCTGCGTGCTGTCCACCGGCATCGCGCCAAGCGAGCCGCGCAATGCAGCCGGAATACCCGGCCCCGCGTCGCAGACTTCGAGCACGATTTTCTCGCCGCGCGGGTCGAGGGCGCACGAAAGCGTCACGTGATCGCGGCTCGCGCGCGCGGCGTTGTCGAGCAGGATCGTGAGGATCTGGCTGACGGCCACCGTGTCGTTGAGACTGACATCCGCGGGCGGTGCGCCGATCCGTTCGAACTTCACATGTGGATGACGCAGGCGCCATTGCTCGGCAAACGATTCCAGCCACTCGCCGACCGGCTGTCGATTGGTCGCCGTCGACGCGCGGCTGCGCAAGCGGGCCAGTGCGGACGTGCATAACGTCATCTGCTGTTCGAGCAGTTCGAGATCGGCACTGTACGGTGCTAGCCCTGTGTCGGTGCGTGCCGCGTCGCGTAATTCTTCGGACAACATCGCGATTGTAGACAGAGGCGTACCGATTTCGTGAGCGACGGTGGCGGCCTGCACGCCGAGCGCGACCGCGCGTTCGTCCTGCAGCAAGCGCTGCTGCGCTTCTCCGAGCGCTGCGTCACGTAGCCGCAGAGCTCGCGACATACGCGCGACGAACCATGCAATCAGCCCGACGCTGACCATGAAGTTGACCCACATGCCGGCGCGGTAGTAGTCGAAGAGGTTCGCGGGATTGTCGAGATTCAAGGGCACGGAATCGAAACCGAGCACCGCGTAGCAGGCCACGGCAAACGCCGCGAGCCATGCCATCAGTTGCCACGGCAATACCGCGGCGGCGATCGCGAGCGACGGCAGGTAGAGCGAAACGAACGGATTCGTGGTGCCGCCGGAGAGAAACAGCAACGCTGACAATGCGCCGAGATCGACCCAGATCTGGCCGAACAATTCCATGTTCGACTCCGGCCGTTGTTGCGAAACGCGCCACCACGTGAGCGCGTTGAACAGCACTTCGAGCGCGATCACGAGCAGCATCGCGGGCAGCGGCAGGGTCACGCCGATGAAGATCTGCACGAATGCGATCGTCACGAGCTGACCGATGATGGCGAGGCTGCGCAGCCAGAACAGATGGCCAAGATTGACCCGGCCGGTGTTGGTTATACGGTGCATCACTTTAGTCTACCCGTTCGGAATACTCCGACTTACTTTCAGCGGTGCCGCCGGTAACATATGGCTTTTGCGACAGCGTCGCATGGTCCGGTCTTTCGTCATCGGCGCCGGCGCCGCGCAACCGTTCCATGCCGCCTAACTCCCACCGCGAAGCCGACGCCTCATCAGCTTTCCTGAATTATTTGCGCGATGCTGCCGCAGCGAGGCAAAGCGGCAGCTCGGCAACGGAGGCTGGCTGTTTGGAGGCGGCGGCGCAACTGCATCCACTCGACGACGCTTCGCTTGCAGCACTCATCGCAAGCTTCTCCGAACAGCATCGTGAGCGCGACGCGATCGAGCTCGCCGCCATTATTGCTCAACTGGATCCGCATCGCGCTCTTACGCACTTTCGTCTCGGCTACGCGATGCAGATGGCCAATCTGCATCGCGAAGCCGTCGCCCCGTATCGCCGCGCGCTCGCCATCGAACCGACCTTGCCACAATTGCGCAACAATCTCGCCGCCGCGCTGATACTGAGCGGCGGGGACCTGGACGAACAACGGGCGTTGCTGGAAAGCGCGGTCCGCGACGAACCCGGCAATGGCGACGGCTGGATCAATCTCACGAATACGTATCG
Organism: Paraburkholderia sp. SG-MS1; assembly: GCF_012275575.1. Classification (GTDB taxonomy): domain Bacteria; phylum Pseudomonadota; class Gammaproteobacteria; order Burkholderiales; family Burkholderiaceae; genus Paraburkholderia. Next base: position 4,189 of record NZ_NPIH01000182.1, read on the forward strand.
CTTGAGCATGGATCTGCCGCATGCGCTGGAAGCGGGGGCACGCGCCGTGCAATGCGCGCCGCACAGCCCGCTGTCGCATAACAACTATGCGCTGGCACTCCGCGAAGCGCAACGCTGGAGCGAAGCCGAACACGCCGCGACCACGGCCTGCGCGCTGGCGCCGCATGACGCCACGATGCGCGCCGGTCTCGGGATGCTGCAACTCGTGCGCGGCGACTACGCGAACGGCTGGCTGTCGCACGAGGCACGTTGGGACGGCTCGCAGGAACTCCGCGGCGGCCGTCCGCAGATGCCGGTACCCACCTGGCGTGGCGAACCGCTCGCCGGCAAGACTCTACTGGTGTGGGGCGAGCAGGGCATGGGCGACCTCCTGCAATTCTGCCGCTACATCCCGATGCTGGCCGAGCGTGTTCATCGCGAAGGCGGCCGACTGTCGTGGAATTCGTTTCCGCACATGGGCGCGCTGCTTGCGCGCAGCCTCGGCAGCCATGTGGACGAATACTCCGCCGGCGGAGGCGTCGAAACGCTACCGCCGTTCGACTATGAAATTCCGCTGCTCAGCCTGCCATTGATCTGCCAGACGCGCGAGGAAACGATTCCGGCTGCGTCGCCGTATCTGTTCGCGCAAGCGTCAGCGCGGGACTCGTGGCGCAAGCGGCTTGGAGGGGAATCGCGCCTCAAGGTCGGACTCGCGTGGACCGGCAGCCTTGGTCATCAGCGCAATCCGTTCCGGCGTGTCGGTTGGGAACGCTACGCGGCCCACTTCGCCGGCATGCAGGACGTGGCGTTCTACTCCCTGCAACCGGCCGCGGACGCCGACGTGACCGCCGCGCGAGCGGCCGGTCTGCCGATGACCGACTACACCGCCGAATTCGCGACTTTCGACGACACCGCCGCGTTCGTCAGCGAACTCGATCTGGTCATCACGGTGTGCACGTCCGTCGCGCATCTGAGCGGCGCGCTTGGCCAGCGCACGTGGGTGCTGCTCGACGTCAATCCGCACTGGGTCTGGCTGCTCGAACGCAACGGGAGCCCGTGGTATCCAAGCGCGACGCTGTACCGGCAACCGCGGTTCGGCGAATGGGAACAGCCGCTGGAAGCAGTCTTCCGCGACCTGCGCGCGTTGGCTGCCCAACATCGCGCGGCCTGGCTCAGCGGCGTTTCGCCAACGTAGCGTGGGCCTCGCCGCGTGCTACAGCCCGCTCAGGCCGAGCCGGCACCCGGTCCCGCGTGAGCCGCTTGCGCGATCTCGCCGGCCAGACACTCGGGACACAAACACGGGCGCGCCGGATCCAGTCTGTCCGCCGGTAATGACGGCATCTCGCGGCACCAGCACTCGAACGGCTGCGCATGCCTGCCGCAATCGAACGCATTACCGCAGCGCGGACAGCGCGGGCTGTTGGTCGAACGGGAAGCGGACGGTTTCATGACGGGGTGGGACGAGCGCCAAGGCATCGATCAGGAGATGATGCCACGACTGGCGGCCCCGCGTGAGTCGTCCATTCGGCCAATTCACGAACGTCACGTGAGCACGTTAAGCTTGATAGCCGAGCGAAGCCTGCGGCCTGCCGTTGCGCAGTGCGCAAAGCCCGCGCCGTCCGCGGGCCGCGCAGCTATCGAAAACCCTGTTGCAGCGCGCCAGTCCTGTACAATTCGCCCTGTTTTAACTGTTCCGTGCCTGAGCCTGCCGCCATGTCCGAGCTTCCCGACCTTTCGCAGATCGCGCCCACCCTGAAGGCCGAAATCCTGGCCGAGGCGCTGCCCTACATCCGCCAGTATCACGGCAAGACCGTGGTCATCAAATACGGCGGCAACGCCATGACCGAGGAGCGCCTGAAGCAGGGCTTCGCGCGCGACGTGATCCTGCTGAAGCTGGTCGGCATCAATCCGGTGATCGTTCACGGCGGCGGTCCGCAAATCGACCAGGCGCTGAAGAAGATCGGCAAACAGGGCACGTTCATTCAGGGCATGCGCGTCACCGACGAAGAGACGATGGAAGTCGTCGAATGGGTGCTCGGCGGCGAAGTGCAGCAGGACATCGTCACGCTGATCAATCACTTCGGCGGCCACGCGGTCGGCCTGACCGGCAAGGACGGCGGCCTGATCCACGCACGCAAGATGCTGATGCCTGATCGCGACAACCCCGGCCAGTACGTCGACATCGGCCAGGTGGGCGAAGTCGAGGCGATCAACCCGGCGGTCGTGAAGGCGCTGCAGGACGACGCGTTCATTCCGGTGATCTCGCCGATCGGCTTCGGCGAAGACGGCCTGTCGTACAACATCAACGCCGATCTGGTCGCCGGCAAGCTGGCGGTCGTGCTGAACGCCGAAAAACTCGTGATGATGACCAACATCCCGGGCGTGATGGACAAGGAAGGCAATCTGCTGACCGATCTGTCGGCTCGCGAAATCGACGGCCTGTTCGCCGACGGCACGATCTCCGGCGGCATGCTGCCAAAAATCTCGTCGGCGCTGGACGCGGCGAAGAGCGGCGTACGCTCGGTGCACATCATCGACGGCCGTATCGAACACTCGGTGCTGCTGGAGATTCTCACCGAACAGCCGTTCGGCACGATGATCCGCTCGCACTGATTCCCACGCATTGAGCCCCGCATCAAATCCGGCACACGCGGCGCGTCGCAACGGCGCGTCATGTGTGCCGTGCGGTTACGCTGCGAAGCCGGGCACGCTGCCCGGCCCATGCGCCGTGTCCGGCGCGCGCACCGGCCGCGAGCGCCCTCGTGGCGCACCAGCCAGCACTCCCTTCTCTCCCGCCACCCGCTTCGCGAACGCTCCACGTTCGCCGCGAGCAGCGACCGTCTGCGCCTGAACGGCGTTCTCCACCATGCGCACCCCCACTTCCCGCCGCCGTCGTCCGCATATCGCAGGCGGCAAGCCGGTCTGGCTGTTCGATCTCGACAACACGCTGCACCACGCCTCGCACGCCATCTTCCCGGCGATCAACCACGGCATGACGCAGTACATCATCGACGCGCTGCAGGTGGACATCGACGAAGCCAACCGTCTGCGCACCGGCTACACGCAGCGCTACGGCGCGGCGCTGCTCGGCCTGACGCGCCACCATCCGCTCGACGCGATCGACTTCCTGAAGGTCGTGCACACATTCCCCGATCTCGGCTCGATGATCCGTCACGAACGCGGCATTGCGCGCCTCGTCGCGGCGCTGCCGGGCCGCAAGATCGTGCTGACCAACGCGCCTGAAGCGTATGCGCGCGCGGTGCTGGCCGAACTGCGCATCGAACGTCTGTTCGAGCAGGTGATCGCCATCGAGCACATGCGCGATCGCCGCCTCTGGCGCGCCAAGCCCGATCACGCGATGTTGCGCAAGGCCATGCGCGACGCCCACGTCTCGCTCAAGGATGCGATCCTCGTCGAAGACACGCGCTCGCATCTGAAGAACTATCGGCGTCTCGGTATCCGCACGGTGTGGATCACCGGCCATCTGCCGCGCAAACCGCACGCGGACGGCGTGCCGACACGTCTGCCGGGCACCGGTCGGCCGCATTATGTCGACCGGTGCATTCGTTCGTTAAAATCGCTACGACTGGGCAGCCGCTCGGTTCGATGGAAGGGACAGCAGCCGGGACGACAGCCATGCAGCCGATCGACAAACCTGACGAAGCCTTAGCCGAACACGAAGCCACTGCGCCGGCCAATGCAGCGGCCGCCCAGCGCGCACAGCGTCTGAAGCCGGGCGAGCGCCGCGTGCACATTCTGCAGACGCTCGCTGCGATGCTGGAAGCGCCGAAAAGCGAAAAGATCACCACGGCGGCGCTCGCCGCCCGGCTCGGCGTGTCAGAAGCCGCGCTGTACCGCCATTTCGCCAGCAAGGCGCAAATGTTCGAAGGGCTGATCGAGTTCATCGAGCAAACGCTCTTTGGCCTCATCAACCAGATCGCCGACAAGGAAAGCAGCGGCGTGCTGCAAGCACGCGCCATCGCGTTGATGCTGCTCAGTTTCCCCGCGAAGAACCCCGGCATGACGCGCGTGCTGACGTGCGAGGCGCTGGTCGGCGAGCATGAACGGTTGACCGAGCGCGTCAACCAGATGCTGGAGCGCGTCGAGGCATCCCTAAAGCAGTGTTTGCGGCTGGCGCAGACGGAAGCGAACGCGCACGCGAGCGAAAGCACGAACGACGCCGCAGACACCGCCGTCCTGTTGCCTGCCGGCTACGATCCCGCGATCCGTGCGAGCCTGCTGTTGAGCTACATCATCGGTCGCTGGCATCGTTATGTGCGCAGCGGTTTCGCCCGCATGCCGGCCGAACACGCCGACGCACAACTGCTGCTGATCCTTCAGTGATCGGTGCGGCACGCACCCCGCGAGGGTGCGCCGGCGACGCTGTCGCGCGAAATTTTCCGCTATACTTTGCGCCTGAACGCGGCCCTTCGATGCAGCCGGGACCGCGATCCGGAACACCCTGAACACTCATCACGCGCCGATTTGCTGACTCGATTGCGGGCGCGCGAACCACTGGAATACTCCCGCGGTTCACTATAAATGCGGCTAAAGAGGTCGTCAGCCGCGCACACAGTCGTTCCTCCGTGCTTCGCCGACGCCATCTAGCCGCCCTGCTTTTTTAATGGCGGAATGAATGGAATCGATCGGTATCGTCGCCCCCCAAACAATGCATTTCAGCGAGCCACTGCAGTTGCAGAACGGCAGCTCGCTGGCCGGTTACGACCTGATGGTCGAGACCTACGGCACGCTCAACGCCGCGCGCAGCAATGCGGTGCTGGTATGTCACGCGCTCAACGCTTCGCACCACGTCGCGGGTGTCTATGCGGACAACCCGAAAGACGTCGGCTGGTGGGACAACATGGTCGGCCCGGGCAAACCGCTCGACACCGACAAGTTCTTCGTGATCGGCGTGAACAACCTCGGCTCGTGCTTCGGCTCGACCGGGCCGATGAGTATCGACCCGGCCACCGGCGTCCCATACGGCGCGACCTTTCCGGTCGTCACCGTCGAAGACTGGGTCAACGCCCAGGCGCGCGTGGCCGATCAGTTCGGCATCACGCGTTTCGCCGCGGTGATGGGCGGCAGCCTCGGCGGCATGCAGGCGCTCGCGTGGAGCATGATGTATCCGGAGCGCGTCGCGCATTGCATCGTGGTCGCGTCCACGCCGAAGTTGTCGGCGCAGAACATCGCGTTCAACGAGGTCGCGCGCTCGGCGATCCTGTCGGACCCGGACTTCCACGGCGGCAACTACTACGCGCACAACGTGAAACCGAAACGCGGCCTGCGCGTCGCGCGGATGATCGGCCACATCACGTATCTGTCGGACGACGACATGGCCGAGAAATTCGGCCGTTCGCTGCGCCGCGCGGAGGGCGCACTGGACGCGTACAACTTCAACTTCGACGTCGAGTTCGAAGTGGAGTCGTACCTGCGCTATCAGGGCGACAAGTTCGCCGACTACTTCGACGCGAACACGTATCTGCTGATCACGCGCGCGCTCGACTACTTCGATCCCGCCAAAGCTTTCGAAGGTGATCTGACCAAAGCGGTCGCGCACACCACGGCGAAATACCTGATTGCGAGCTTCACGACCGACTGGCGTTTCGCGCCAGCCCGCTCGCGCGAACTGGTGAAGGCGCTGCTCGACCACAAGCGCACGGTCACGTACGCGGAGATCGACGCGCCACACGGCCACGACGCCTTCCTGCTCGACGACGCGCGCTATCACAACGTGATGCGTGCCTACTACGAACGTATTGCGAACGAGGTGAACGCATGAACCAGCGAGCACTCGATTACCTGGCGCTGCGCCCGGACTTCCGCGCGATCGCCCGCTGGGTCGAACCGCGCGCCACGGTGCTGGATCTCGGCTGCGGCGACGGCTCGCTGCTGTCGCTGCTGACCGAAGAACTCGACGTGCAGGGATACGGCATCGAGATCAACGACGCGGGCGTGCTCGCGTCGACGCAAAACGGCGTCAACGTGATCCAGCAGAATCTCGAAGACGGCCTGCGCCTGTTCGAAGACGGCAGCTTCGACTTCGCGATTCTGTCGCAAACGCTGCAGACCATCCATCAGACCGCCGCGATCCTGCGCGAGACGGTGCGAGTGGGCAAGGAATGCATCGTGTCGTTTCCGAATTTCGGCTACTGGGCGCATCGGCTGTCGGTGCTGCAGGGGCGCATGCCGGTGTCGAAGTCGCTGCCTTATCAATGGCACAACACGCCGAACGTGCGCGTGCTGACGATCGAGGACTTCGAAGCGCTCGCGCCGGAAGTCGGCATCGAAATTCTTGATCGGGTCGTGCTGCACGACGGGCAGACCGTGCGCTGGGGCGTGAACTGGCGTGGTAGTCTTGCGGTCTATCGCGTCAAGAAAAGCTAACGCAAGTCATCCACATGTCGAACCCGCCGCACGAGGCGCCTGCACTTAACGCTCACGAAGAACATCCCGGCTGGCGCGCGTTCCTGAATACGCGCATGCTGATCTGCGTCTTTCTCGGCTTTACGTCAGGACTGCCGCTGTTCACGCTCGTCTATCTGGTGCAGGCATGGCTGCGCTCCGAAGGCGTCAATCTGAAGGAAATCGGCCTCTTTGCGCTGATCCAGTTTCCGTATACCTGGAAATTCATCTGGGCGCCGCTGATGGACCGCTACGTGCCGCGCTTCCCCGGCTGGCGTCCGGGCCGACGACGCGGCTGGATGCTCGTCACGCAGATCCTGGTGGCCGGCGCCATCGCGGCGCTAGGGTTCGTGTCGCCGCGCGATTCAATCTGGACGGTGGCGGCTTTAACGGCATTGGTCGCGTTTTTCGGCGCGAGCCAGGACATCGTGATCGACGCGTACCGGCGCGAGCTGTTGAGTGACACACAGCAGGGCCTCGGCAATGCCGTCCATGTGAACGCCTACAAGATCGCGGCGCTGGTACCCGGCTCGCTCGCGCTGATTCTGTCCGACCATTTGCCGTGGACCACCGTGTTCATCGTCACGGCGGCATTCATGCTGCCGGGCATGGTGATGACGCTGGTAGTCAGCGAGCCCGAAGTGCACGGCAAGCCGCCGAAGAACCTGCGCGAAGCGATCGTGCAGCCATTCCGGGAATTCATTCAGCGCGACGGCTGGCGCGGCGCGCTATTCGTGCTCGGCTTCATCTTTCTGTACAAGCTCGGCGACACGATGGCGACCACGCTGTCCACATCGTTCTTCCTCGACATCGGCTTCTCGCGCACGCAGATCGGTGTGATCGCGAAGACCACCGCGTTCGGCGCGAGTCTCGCGGGAGGCATTGTCGGCGGGATCTGGCTGATGAAGATCGGCATTGGCCGCGGCTTGTGGATCTTCGGCTTCCTGCAGATGGTGTCGACGCTCGGCTTCGCGTGGCTCGCGCATCTCGGTCCGGCATCGCCGGGGCTGGCCGGGATTTACGACATCGCCGTCTGGCTCAGCGAGGGGACGACGAAGCTGCTCGCGCTGGTGGGGATCGATTGGGCCGTGCAGTTCGAGCCGCGCTCGGTCGCGCTCGCACTGGTCTACGGCTTCGAAACCTTCACCACCGGTCTGACGATGGCGGCCTTCACCGCGTATATCGCCAGCACCACCGACCCGCGCTACACGGCCACGCAGTTCGCGCTCTTCACGAGCCTCGCGTCGGTGCCGCGCACGCTGGCATCGGCGGCGAGCGGTTATGTGGTCGCGCAGATCGGCTGGTTCGACTACTTCATCGCGTGCACGGTGCTGGCGTTGCCCGGCATGCTGCTGCTGGTGCGCATCGCGCCGTGGAGAACCCGCTCGTGAAGGCGCAACGCTCAACGCGTGCGCGGCGTTTGCGCGCGACTTGGGTTGCGTCGCTCAAAGCGGGGCGCACGGTACTGTATGCGGCCTGCGCGCTCGGCTGCGCAAGCGGCCTCGCGTTGACCATGCCGTCGGGCGCGTACGCGGCAAGCGCACCGGCGGCCGGCGCCAGCGCGGCCACAGCCGCCGCACCGGTCACCGCGGCGGGCCCGGCAATCGCGCCTACCG
>NZ_NPIH01000183.1 GCF_012275575.1 Paraburkholderia sp. SG-MS1
CCATAGGCCCGCCCCGCCGTCGTGCGCGACGAGTCGGCCACCACCACCGCGCGATGTTCGAGGATCCGCTCGCGGCCGAGCGGCCCTTCGACAGCCGCAAGCGGATGACGCGGCGACACCGCGAACACCCAGTCCATCACCCCGAGCTCGAACCAGCGCAAGGCGGGAATCGCCGGCGGCTCATTGGTCGCCCCGACGATCAGATCGGCGCGGCCGTCCCGCAACGCTTCCCATGTGCCGCTCAGCACTTCGTGCGTGAAGCGCAACCTGACGCCCGAGCCGAGCGCATCGAATGCGCGCACCACCGGCATCAGCAGGTCGAATTCGAGGATCTCGTCGGTGACCACCCACAGCCGGTCCTCCCAGCCGCTCGCGATCTGCTTCACGCGCTGCGTCATGCGCGCCATGTCGAGCATCAGGCGCGCGGCTTCGTCGGCGAGAAGCTGGCCGGCGGGCGTCAGCTGCAGACGGTAGCGACGCCGGTCGAACAGCAGCGCGTCGAAGCGGGTTTCGAGTTGCCGCGCGGCATGCGACACCGTGGACGGCGCCTTGCCAAGGCGCGCCGCGGCGCGCGACAGGCTGCCGGTCTCGCGAATCGCGTCGAGCAAAGCCAGTTCGTCTTCGGACAACATGTTCCATTCCTTCGAATGAATTTGACGCAACTATGGTAAGGCAAAGCGCTGCAGGGGCGCTCACTATGGCGATACGGCGGTTACAAAGGCCCGAAAATACCCGGCGATGCGCCTTCGAAAAAAGCGCACGAATCACACCCCGCTCTCACCCGACGGCGGGAACTGCCGCGCATCGCGCGGACCGTCGATCTCACGCGCATCAAGCGGCACGACTACGAGAGCCATCGCGGCATCAGTCCGACCGGCATCGTGCCGCTCGGGCCGGTGCAAGTTTTCTCCGCGCCGCATGATCGGGCGCGGCTCGGCGGATCAGCAGCGGGGACTGCCGCTCGCGCGCAACCGCAACTGCAGCTGATGAAGGCGTGACGCCACGAACCCACCGACAGACGCTTTCACGCCCTGCGCTCCCCGCATCGCCCCCAGGCCGTCCGCACAGCCTCATTCACCCGCCGCCCCGCCAGCCGCCTCGAAGATATCCCGCAGCCACTGCGCAAACACCCGCACACGCGACGACAACTGGCGATTCTGCGGATACAGCACCGAAACCGGCATCGGCGGCGGCGGGAAATCCGCGAGGATGACCTTCAGCCGCCCCGCTTCCAGTTCCCCCGCGACCCGGTATTGCGGCACCTGCACGATCCCCAGTCCGGCGAGCGCCGACCCGGCGTACAGCTCGGCGCCCGTCACCGACACCGCCGACGGCAGCACCATCGCGCGATCCCTCCCGTCGATGCAAAACTCGAGCGGCACCGGCTTGCCGGTCGCGCTCGACAGGTAATTCACCGCACGGTGCGTGGACAGCGCCGCCGGATCGGCCGGCTCGCCATATTCCGCGAGATACGCCGGGCTCGCCACGGTCACCTGCGGCAGTTGCGCGACGCGCCGCCCCACCATCGACGAATCCTGCAGATTGCCCGCGCGCAGCACGCAGTCGATCCCCTCACGCACCAGATCGACGAGGCGGTCGTCCTCACCGATCGTCAGTTCGATCTCGGGGTAGCGCGCGAGAAACGCCGGCAGCGCCGGTACGACGAAGTGCCGCGCCAGCGTGCCCTGCAGATTCACCCGCAAGAGCCCCTTGGGCGCGAGATTCGAGAACGAACCCTCGGCCTCTTCCATGTCGGCGATCAGCCGTACGCAGCGGCGGTAATACGCCTCGCCGTCATGCGTGAGCCGCACCGTGCGCGTGGTGCGCTCCAAGAGGCGCGCGCCGAGCCGCTGCTCCATGCGCTTCATCAGATTGGTGACGGTGGCGCGCGGAATCTGCAGGTCGTCCGACGCGCGCGTGAAGCTCTGCCGCTCGGCGATCCGCACGAAAACCCGCATTTCCTCGAAACGATCCATGGTTGGCACCCCGGCGCTCATACGCGGCCGATTATTAAAGTAAATGGAATGATCATACTCGGTCCAACCCGATTATCTCTACTCCTAAAGCGTCCATGATTCACCACACCTGCTCACCCCTCGAAGGAAACGAATCATGAACGCACTCAATAACGCTCAAGTCGCCATCGTGACCGGCGCATCCCGTGGCATCGGCGCGGCGGTCGCGCAACGTCTCGCCAAGGACGGTTTCGCGGTTGCCATCAACTACGCATCGAGCTCGGCCGAAGCCGATGCACGGGTAACCGAACTCACCGCCGCAGGCGCAAAAGCGATCGCGGTGAAAGCGGACGTATCGAACGCCGACGACGTGCGCCGCATGTTCGAAGTCACCGAGCAGCAACTCGGCAAGGTGGACGTGTTGGTCAACAACGCCGGCGCGCTCAAGACGGTGCCGCTCGGCGACACCAGCGACGCACTGTACGACCAGACCTTCGACATCAACGTGCGCGGCACCTTCAATACGCTGCGCGAAGCGGCCGCGCGGATGAACGACGGCGGGCGCATCGTCAACTTCTCGAGCACCACGCTCGCGCTGAACATGCCGGGCTACGCGATCTACAACGCGACCAAGGCGGCCGTCGAAGCCTTCACCCACGTGTTCGCGAAAGAACTGCGCGGCCGCAACATCACCGTCAACGCGGTGGCGCCGGGCCCGATCGCGACGTCGCTGTTCCTCGACGGCAAGACTGAAGAACAGATCCAGAACTTCGCGAAGATGCCGCCGCTGCAACGCCTCGGTCAGCCGGACGATATCGCCTCGGTGGTGGCGTTCCTCGCAAGCGCCGAGGCGGGCTGGGTCAATGGTCAGATCCTGCGCGCGAACGGCGGCCTCGCTTGAGGCGATCGACTCGCTGGGGCGGGGCGTCCGCGACGCATGCGGCAAGCGCGTCGCGAGCGCGCCTCGCGCGGCCTTAGAGGGCACCGCATTTTCAATCGAATTGAACTGAATCGAATCGGAGGAAAAAATGGGCAGGAACGTCATCCTGGTCACGGGCGCCGGCACGGGCATCGGCAAGCTCACGGCCCAATCGCTGGCCGAGGCCGGCCACATCGTCTACGCGACGATGCGCGACGTCGACGGTCGCAACAAGCCGCGCGCCGATGCACTGCGCGCGCTCGCCGATACGCAGAACCTGCAGTTGCATCCGCTCGAACTCGACGTGTTGTCGCAAGACTCGGCCGATGCCGCCGCCGCGACGATCGTGCGCGAGCAAGGTCGACTCGACGCGGTGATGCAGAACGCGGGGCATCTGGTGCTCGGCCCGACCGAAGCGTTCACGCCGGAAGAAATGATGAAGGTGTTCGACACTAACCTGTTCGGCGCGCAGCGCGTGAACCGCGCGGTGCTGCCTTACCTGCGCCAGCAGGAAGCCGGCCTGATGCTGTGGGTCAGCAGTTCGACGACCAAAGGCGGCTTTCCGCCGTTCCTCGGTCCGTATGGCGCGGCGAAGGCCGCGATGGATTCGCTCGCAGTCACGCTGGCGTATGAGATCGCGCGCTTCGGCATTGAAACCTCGATCGTGGTGCCGGGTGCCTTCACGCGCGGCACCGAGCACTTCCCGAGCGCCGGCAAGCCCGCCGATACCGAACGCGCAGCGGCGTATGCACGCTATGACGGCGTGATGGACCGCATCGGCGAACGCCTGTCCGAACTCACGCCGGACGAAGCGACGCCGCAAGCCGTCGCCGATGAGATCGTGCGGATCGTCGCGCTGCCGTCGGGCGAGCGGCCGATGCGCTGGGTCATCGACTTCGTCGGCGACGGCGCACGCGAAGTGCTCGAAGTATCGGAACGCATGCGGATCGAGTTCGCGCGGCGCATGGGTATGGGGGATTTGCTGGAGGCGCGGGTTAAGCGGTAAGTGCCGGGGCGCTGGCGGATTGTGGGGAGGCG
>NZ_NPIH01000184.1 GCF_012275575.1 Paraburkholderia sp. SG-MS1
TGGCCGCTTCAAATACGCCGACGCCGCCGGGCGTGTGGCCGATCATGCCGAGCAGCATCGCAGCGGCATAGACCGTGATGAAGGTGACGAAGCTCACGTTCGCGTGGGGCAGCAGCGCCCACAAAGCAAGGCCAGCGGCCACCACGTCGACGACCGCGAGGGCCACTTGCGCGAGCAGATCGCGGCGCGCCGGAATATCAAACGAGAGCCAGTGCCAGAGCGTGCGTACCGGCCGGGTGTCGCGGCGGCACGCGGCAGCCGCGAGCGTGAGCGCGAACAGCAGCGCCACGCCGATCCAGCGCAGCGCGAGCGGTGTGAGGTGCAGCATCGGCGCGAGCTGACCGGCGATGCCGACCATCCCTAGCGCCGTCATGAGCACGAGCGCGAGCGCCAGCGACGCGCTCGTGAATACCGTCATGCGGCCGATCTGCACGGGCGTCAGATTCGCGACGCCATACACGCGCGCACGAACGGCGCCGCCCGTCAACGCGCCGAATCCAGTCGCATTGCCGAGCGCCGAGCCTGCCGTCGCGCCGATCCACAACGCCACGCGCGGCACCGTCGCGCCCAAATAGCGCAAGCCGACGGCGTCGCGCCCAACCAGCGCCACGTAGCTGAGCGCGGTGGCGCCGAGCGCGGCGGTCCACTCGCCGGGCGTGAGTTCACGCAACTGACGCATCACCGAGCGATAGTCGACCGCTTGCGACAGGTGCTGCAAAACCACCAGCAGCAATCCGCCAATCACAAGGGCGAGTATGGGCGAGACGATTCCCCGGTTGCCAAGCGTCTTGGAGATACGTTCGAACATTGCGCGTGGCCGGTCGAAGCTATTGTTATGTCGATGGAACATGGTCAATGCGGGGAGCCTTGCGTGGAGCTGTCACGACGACGGATCGTCCGTCGCTGCGTCGCCGGATCCGGCGATTTACAAAGGGATAACGGCAAAACGTGCAAAAGGTTGACAGCGCGGGCTATTTCGCCTGCATTTAGTTCGATCGAACGAGATAAGCGGGAATATTTTCCGCGCGGTTTCGGCGTTGCCCGCGAGACCCCGCGCACAGGGTGCGGCAGTTTAAACGTTAACCCTGCCCTATTACCGACAATTCGCCGTGCGGTGCCCGCCTGTTTTTGCCAGAAGGATTTTCACACAGCAGGCGCAGCATCAAGCTTTTCTCCCGCCGTGCCGTAATCGCAAGCAATGGCGCGGCGAAATACGGCAGATGCGCCGGGTGAATGTCTGTATTTGAAGGGGAACGATGATGGCGGAACAGGATTGGGCAATGGCCGGGATTTATCTGGTGGGACTGGTGTCGATGGTGCTGCTGATCAGCAGCTTGTCGACGCGAGCGACCAGAAAACGGGCGGCGGTGTCGAACAGCGGCGCCGACGAATAGGACGCACCTGCACACGACCGGACGCGCGTTGCAAGCGTCACACGGCCCGCGCGAGTCGCGCATGGGGCCCTCAGGCTTGGGCTCGCGGCCCGCCCCCGGTTAGGTCCGGCCCAGATAACACAACGCCCGCTATCAAAGCGGGCGGCTGGTGAGCGACGGCTGAGCATCGTCTCAAACGACCTGAAAACGCGATTTCCGCGTGCTCGTCAGATCAACGCTCACTCGCGCCCATCCGGCCTTCGAGGCAAGGATGACGCGCAGCGCCGTTCTTACAGCGGGCGGCGGTGCGCTTCTGCCATGACTGCGCAGTTTTGCAGATGGAGGTTCAGCGCATGCAGCGCCAGCGCGCGCAGTTTGCCGAACAGCGTAGTGGCAGCGGGAGTAGGACGGGCGACGGCGTTGGAAGCGGTGTTCATGGCGACTCCTGTATAGGGTTTATACCTAGGTAACAACCCGATTATAGTCTTCTCCTGCCGCACTGCAACAACTTTTAAAAATGTCGCGCCGCTGTGGCGTCACGGTCACATCTGCCGACCCCGATAGGGAGAAAAGGGCGCCATCACTACTCCGCCTATTAACCATCCGCACCAAACGGATGCAATAATGCCCCCTTTGTCTGCGACCGTCCGTCGCGGCCCGTCTTGATGACCGTCGCCGAAAAAGCTCTGATTGCGCCCCTTATCGTTGCGTGTGCGATGTTCATGGAGAGCGTCGATGCAAACGTGATCGTCACCGCGCTGCCGGCCATGGCGCGCGATTTCGGGCGCGATCCGGTCACGCTCAAAATCGCCGTGACGAGCTACGTGCTCGGACTCGGCGTGTTCATCCCCGTGTGCGGCTGGCTGGCAGACCGGTTCGGCGCGCGCACGATTTTCCGTACCGCGATCGGCATCTTCGTCACCGGCTCCCTGCTGTGCGCGGCGTCGAATTCGCTCGCCACCTTTACGCTTGCGCGCTTCGTGCAGGGCGTCGGCGGCGCCATGATGGTGCCGGTCGGGCGAATCATCATCTTTCGCGTAGTCCACAAAGCCGACTTCATCCGCGCAATGAACTATCTGAGCGTACCTGCGATGCTCGGCCCGGCGGCCGGCCCGCTGCTCGGCGGCTTCATCACCACTTATCTGCACTGGCGCCTCATCTTTTTCATCAATGTGCCGATTGGCATTCTCGGTATCTATCTGACCAACAAGTACATCGCCAACACGCGCGAGCCGCACCCGGGACCGCTCGACTGGATCGGTTTTCTGTTGTCCGCCGCGGGCGCGGTGCTGCTTCTGCTCGGCCTGTCATTGGTGGGCGGCGAGTTGATTGCCAACGCCGACGCGTTCGGCATGTGCGCAATCGGCGCCGTGCTGCTCGTGATCTACGTCGCCTACGCGCAGCGCGTCGAACTTCCGCTGCTGGACCTGCGCTTTTTCAAGGTGCCGACGTTCCAGGCGAGCGTGCTGGGCGGCTCACTGTTTCGTATTGGCCTTGGCGCCCTGCCGTTTCTATTGCCGCTGATGCTGCAGGAAGGCCACGGCATGAGCGCATTTCAATCCGGCCTGATCACCTGCGCGTCCGCGTTCGGCGGCATGTTCATGCGTACGGTCGCCTCCAGCGTGCTGCGCCGCTTCGGCTTCCGTTCGGTGCTGGTGGTCAACGCGGCGCTGTCTGGACTCTCGATTGCGGCATGCGGGCTGTTTTTCCCGAGCACGCCGACGTGGATCATCTGGGTCGTCGTGTTGCTCGGCGGCTTCTTTCCCGCGCTGCAGTTCACGAGTCTGAACTCGCTGACCTATGCGGAGATCGCCAGCCGCGACGTGGGGCGCGCGACGAGTCTCGGCAGCGTCGTGCAGCAGATGTCGCTTGGCCTCGGCGTAACGGTGGGCGGTATCGTGCTGCAGTTGTCACGGATGCTGCATGGCCATCCGGGCATCATGTGGTCGGATTTCTGGCCCGCGTTCCTCGTGGTCGGCCTGTGCTCGTTCGCATCGATTCCGGTCACGCTGCGCATGCCGCACGGCGCCGGCGAAGAGATCGCCCGGGGTGGCCGGGGCTGAACGCCGCGCCTTTACTCTAGCGATTTTTCACGCACCCTTGCGGATCACGCTCACTTCGCCGTTACGTTCGAGAATCGCCGCGGCCACGCCGTCCATCGAGCGTGAGCCGGTTTTCTGCCGCACGCTTTCCTCGACATCCGTGGTCGATATCAACGCGGCGTCCATCTCGCGCGCGTTGAACCGGCCGTTGCTGAACACCTCGCGTTCGACGCCGCCCACCAGCCGCTCGAACCTGCGCGAGCGCATGCAGGCCCACGCCAGCACACGATGGCACGCGACGATCACGAACGACGCCACCACGGTCGCGATGAACGGCGATGCGCCAACGATCGCCCGGCTCAGCGTCGCGCCGAGCAGGATCACCACGACCGAATCGAACGGCGAGCGTTGCCCGAACGAGCGCCGGCCCGACACCCTGATCAGCACGAGCGCGATCACGAACACGATGATCGCGCGCATACCCATCTGTAAAGGGTCGAGGCTCCTGCCCTCGCCGAACAGAATGAAGATTGCGTCCATCATGTCGCCCTCCTCGCGGCGTGCCGCCGTCTCGATCTTCTGGTATCCGAAGCAAATCCGGCGCGCCGCGCGAACGCGTCGGGCGCGCTACCCAGCGGCGGCCCACGCCACCAGCGTATCGCCGAATCCGCCGTGCGCGCGCGCCGCTGCCCGCGCACTCGTGATCACGCGCGGCGCGGCGCTCCACGCGATGCGCGCGCCGCTCGCAATCAACCGGTCGACGAGCGCGACGTCTTCGCTGCACTTCAACGGCGGAAAGCCGCCGGCGCGCCGGTAAGCATCCGCCGACACGCCGAGATTCGCGCCATGGATGTGCCGATGGCCATCGGCATCCACATAGGTCTTGCGAAAGTATTCGCGCACGCTGTGCGGATGCGCGCTCCAATCGTCGACCGCGATCGAGCCGCACACCGCGTCCGCGTCGAGGGCGAGCTGCGCGACGAGCCAGCCCGGCGACACACGGCTGTCGGCGTCGGTGAACGCGAGCCAGCGGGCGCCGTCCGCGAGCAGCAGATCGGCGCCGTTCGCACGCGCGATGCCAACGTTGCGCGCCTTCAGCGTCAGCGTCTCGATGCCGTACGCGCGCGCGATCGCGCCCGAAAAATCACTGC
>NZ_NPIH01000185.1 GCF_012275575.1 Paraburkholderia sp. SG-MS1
TACCCGAGGCGTCCGCCACGGTCGAAGCCGTGCTGCCGTCCGGATACGTCACCGTCACCGTGTTGTTCGCGTCCGCCGTCCCGCTCACCGTCAGGCCACCATCGCCGTTCGCCGTCACATTCACCACTGGCTGCGTTGGCGGCGTATTCGTGTAGGGCACGTCCACTGGCGTGCTGGAGTTGTGCGCCGCATCGGTGGCGACCGCTTCCACCATGCCGTTCGCCTGCGGAACATGGGTCGTCACACTGTAGTTACCCGAGGCGTCCGCCACGGTCGAAGCCGTGC
>NZ_NPIH01000186.1 GCF_012275575.1 Paraburkholderia sp. SG-MS1
GTTGGAGTTGAAGTCGGTGTCGGGGTAGGCGTCGGCGTCGTCGCTGGCTGACCGCCACCCTCATCGCTCCCGCCACCCCCGCACGCGGAAAGCGTCACACTGGCGCTCACAAGCGCGCAGCAAAGTTTCTTGTTGAATAACGTCATGGCGTTGCCGTTCGATGAATGCACATGCCGTTTCATTGCAGAGTCTCCATGCGGACATTGGCGGGAACGAGCCGCGGCAGATAGGCCTTGCCGAAAAAGTAGCCTGTATGGCCGGCCGACTCGATATGGAACGCGCTGTTGTGCTGGACCATCGGGCCGATGCCTTGCGCGCGTCCTTCGCCGGGGTTGGCGAAGTTGGGGAAGTAGCTGCCGAGCAGTTCGCTCATGTCCGGGCGCACCGGACCTTGCCACGAGACGGCAAACACCACGTTGGTGGGCAAGACGTATTCGCGGATCGTCACGCCGTCGGCGTCCTTGGCCTCGCGCACCGTGTATGACGCCGCCGAAGCGCCGCTTGCCACCGACGACTGCAGCAACGACCGCGACGCCGTAACCACACGCGTACGTGCGACTGGCTGCGCGCCCAGTGCCGCGTAAGCGGCGAGCGGCGCCAGCGCCGCGAGCGCCAGTACGATCTTCAAAAATTTCATCTCAATGCTCCGGAAACAGATCGGAGCATGGTGCCCGTGGGCCGTTATTGGGATTGCACGAAAATTCCGAATGGAGAATGGGAAAGGGCGTTAGGTGGCGCGATCGGCTAGCGTCGCGCCCGCATTCATGCTGTCTTCAGAATGCGACAAACGGCCCGCTCCGTTCGCCGATCGTCACAGTGCCATTGCGCGAATAGAGGGTGCGGCTAGGGAAGAACGACAGTCCACAAAGGAGCACGCGGCTATCGGTGGAGACATGGAGTAACGGCCGACGTGGTCGAGCGCCGCATTGCCGGTTGCCTTCAGATGCTGGCCCTGCGCATCGCCGTCCCAGCTATCGAGGTGAATCAGCGGCTGCGTGAGGGAGATCACATCGCCGTTGCTGTTGCCGAAGAAGCGGGAAAGCGCTTGCCGAAATCGGTGTTCCGGCGGCTGCCAAAGCGATGCCGAGACTTGCGGCAGCAGTCTGGCGCGAGCGAGCGGCAGTTCTTCGCTGCTGGCGGCGAGCGCCTACGTCGTAGGGTCTAGACGAGCCGACGGCCTGCGCGGGCAACGGGTGAGACGCGCCGGCCAGCGTCAGCGCCAGAACGGCGCGCACATCGGCGCCCGCTGGCGCGTCATCGCGGCCGTGAGCTCAGTAGGTGGGAACGGACGGATCGACCTGACGCGACCACGCGTCGATGCCGCCTTGCAGATTGAACACGTTGGTATGGCCGCGCGATTCGAGGAACATCGCGACCTGGGCGCTGCGCGCGCCGTGATGGCAGACGCAGACGATCTGCGCGTCGTCGTCGAGTTCTTCGCTGCGCGCGGGAATTTCACGCATCGGGATCGACACGGCGCCGGCGATCGACGCCGTCTGCAGTTCCCACGGCTCGCGCACATCGAGCAGCACGGGCGCGGGACGCGATGTGTCGGCGAGCCATTCGGCGAGCGCCGGAGCGGTCAGATTTTGCATCAGCGGGACATCCAGTTCAGATGACGGCCGCGTGGCGGCCGTGCGGATCGACGTATAGCGATGTGTATCGCTTAAAACCTGAAACGCGGCGGCTGCACCGCGTTGATCAGCGGCTCGACATAGGTTTCGAACACGTCGGCGATACGGTACTGCTTCTCGTCGATACGCGTGATGATCTGCGCCTTCATGACCGGCGCGGTGCCGACGAAGGCCGCGAGGCGCCCGCCGATCTTCAG
The DNA here is from genome assembly GCF_012275575.1 of Paraburkholderia sp. SG-MS1. Taxonomy (GTDB): domain Bacteria; phylum Pseudomonadota; class Gammaproteobacteria; order Burkholderiales; family Burkholderiaceae; genus Paraburkholderia. The sequence goes on from NZ_NPIH01000186.1 coordinate 1,832, forward strand.
CTGTTCGAGGATTTCCTGCGGCAGCACCGGCAGGCCGCCCGACACGCAGATCACGTCGTAAGGCGCGGCGCCAGCCCAGCCGCGCGACGCGTCGCCCGTCACGACTTCCGCGTTCAGCACGCCGTTGGCGATCAGATTGTTTTTGGCCAGTTCCGCCAGTTCGGGCTCGATATCCACCGTGAGCACGTGCTGCGCGCGATGCGCAAGCAGGGCTGCCATGTAACCCGAGCCCGCGCCGATTTCGAGCACGCTTTCGTGCTTCTTCACCGCCAGTTCCTGCAGCACGCGCGCTTCGATGCGCGGCGCGAGCATGTGCTGGCCGGCCGGCAGCGGCACTTCGAAGTCGACGAAGGCCAGCTCGCGGTACGCGGCGGGGACGAAATTCTCACGTTTGACGATCGAGAGCAGATTCAGCACGTCCTGGTCGAGCACTTCCCAGGGGCGGATCTGCTGTTCGATCATGTTGAAACGCGCTTGCTCGATGTTCATGGTGGATTCGGCGGTTTTGGTTTGGCGAGCGGGCGACGAGCTTGACCGTGGGTTTGACCGGGGTTTGCCCCCGAGCCCGGCCAACGCCGCCGCTGACTTTTTGCTTCTGACCGGCCGCGTCGCGAAACGATTCGGATGCAAGCCGCGTCAGGGTAACTGCGGGATTGTACCAAATGGCGGCGGCCGGCCGGGTTCTCGAGGGCAGGGCGACGAGCTGCGCGGCACACGGCTCGCCGTCGCGCGAGGGCCCCCGTGTTAATCCCTAGCGATCCGTCCTTGCGCATCGTGCTTCGATCGCTCAAAAATGTAATCGATTACATTTTCGGCGCGAACTCACTTGACCAGATCGTCGTCCAAAGCAGCCCCGGCGGCCCTGTCCGGGACGCGACCCCAACCCGGGATTCGGCCGCTGCGCGCCGCCGATGGCCTGTCGATCGCCGGGGTGGCCGAGCAGGCGGGGGTTTCGGTGGCGACGGTGTCGCGCGTGCTGAACGGTCACGAGAACGTGCGGCCCGCGACGCGCGACAGGGTGCTCGCCGCGATCGACGCGAGCGGCTACCGCGTCAACGAACTCGCGCGCAACCTGCGCACCGCCGAGAGCCGGTTGCTGCTGACCATGGTGCCCGACGTCGGCAATCCGTTTTACGCGGAGATCGTGCGCGGCATCGACAGCGTCGCGCGTCAGCACGGCTACTTCATGCTGTTGTGCGACACGGGCGCCGACCCAGGGCGCGAGCGCAGCTACTTCGACCTGCTGCGCCGCCGCCGCGCCGACGGCGCGATCTGTCTCGACCCGGCCACCATCCAGCAGGCGCTCGGCGAGGCGTCGCACGCGCTGCCCTGGGTCGCGTGCTGCGAGTTCGATCCGGCGGTCGGCGTGCCCTACGTCGGCATCGACAACTACCGCGCGGCCGGCGACGCGGTGCGGCATTTGCTTGCGCGTGGCCATCGGCGCATCGGCCTGATCAATTCCGATGTCGATTACCTGTACGCGCGGCAGCGTCAGCAGGGTTATCTGGACGCGCTGACCGAAGCCGGCATCGCGCCCGATCCGCGCTGGCGCATGAACCTGAACAGCCTCGACTACCAGGCGGGCGCGTCCGCCGCCATCACGCTGTCCGGCCAACCGGACGCGCCGAGCGCGATCTTCGCGGTGTCCGACACGCTGGCGATCGGCGTGATCCACGGTTTGCGCAGCGTC
>NZ_NPIH01000187.1 GCF_012275575.1 Paraburkholderia sp. SG-MS1
CAACGCGGTCGACCGGAGTTAGCGCTTTAGCGCTTACTCCGGTCCCATGCAACGCGGTCGACGGGAGTTAGCGCTTTAGCGCTTACTCCGGTCCCATGCAACGCGGTCGACCGGAACGGGCGCAAAGCACTGACTCCGATCCCATCAAAACGCTCGCTGAAATTTTTGAGTACAGCTTGTTTGCAGCAGCTATTTCATTTTACGCCGATCGCCCGCGGGGCGGCGTCAGTACGCCCACCGCTCCTATAATGGCGGCGACTTCACGATGCGCGCAATATGGATAAACGCGATGGCCAGTCGGCCATTTCGCGTTGAGCCGTGCCATTTTCATGGACGCATCGTCACTGAATGGATAGGAGACGTCATGGGCAACCGCTTGAGCAAGATCTCGACCCGCACGGGCGACGACGGCACCACCGGACTGGGCGACGGTCGCCGCGTACGTAAGGACAGCGCGCGCATTGCCGCCATTGGCGACGTCGACGAACTCAATTCGAACCTCGGCGTGCTGTTGTGCGAAACGCTGCCTGACACAGTGCGCGCGGCGCTGGTCGCGATCCAGCATGATCTGTTCGATCTCGGCGGCGAACTTTGCATTCCCGGTCACACGATGATCACCGACCGGCATCTCACCCAACTCGACGACTGGCTCGCCGATTACAACGCGGCATTGCCGCCGCTCAAGGAGTTCATTCTGCCGGGCGGCTCGCGCCCGGCGGCGCTCGCGCATGTGTGCCGTACCGTTTGCCGCCGGGCCGAGCGGGCGATCGTGGCATTGGGAGAACACGAGTCGATCAACGCGGCGCCGCGTCAGTATGTGAACCGGCTATCGGACCTGCTGTTCGTGCTCGCGCGCGTGCTCAATCGCGCTGACGGCGGCACGGACGTGCTGTGGCAGCACGATCGCAACGCGGGCTAGCGTGCGGACACGCGCCACGCGTCACGCGCCACGTGTTAGCCGACGGCCAGCTTAACCGGCTTGCCGATGCAGCTCATCATTTCGACCAGCGTGTCGATGGTGAACTTGGTGGTTTGCTTGTTGACCACGTCTGAAACACGCGGACGCGACACCATCAGAATCTCGGCGCCCTCGGCCTGCTTCAGATGGTGTTGTCCGATCCGACTGGAAAGCTCGGTCATCAATTGCTCTTTCAGCAGCCGTGCGTCGTTGATCTGCGTTTGCGATGCGGCATGCACGCGCTTCCCCTCATCGGCGGAAAAGCCCAGCTCAAGGAACAGATTCGCAACGGGCCGGGTCCCGTGACTAATTTCGTGTCGATCGTCATTTGCTAAGTGTTCCTCGTTGCCCGCTCAAGTCGTCCGCGACCCGGCGATGAGTCGTTACGGTACCGAGGCGGCACATGAAGCACCATTCGCCGTTCGGCCAAAAAAAAGCCCGGCTCGACGAGCCGGGCTATCCACGGATCTGCCTGAAGCAGCGTGGCAGCGCTTTAGTTGCCGCTGCCGCGCGCGACGCGCCGTTGCTTGACCGCTTCGGCCAGCCCTTCGAGCACCGCGACGCTTTCGTCCCAGCCGATGCACGCGTCGGTGATGCTCTGGCCGTACGTCAACGCGCAGCCCTCCTGCAAGTCCTGGCGGCCTGCCACCAGGTGCGACTCCACCATCACGCCGACAATCCGTTCGTCGCCCGAAGCAATCTGGCGGCCGATATCCGCGCACACCGGAATCTGGTTCTCATGCTTCTTCGAGCTGTTTGCGTGGCTCGCGTCGATCATCAGGCGTGCTGCGAGACCGGCCTTGCCGATGTCCGCACACGCCGCGTTGACGCTGTCCGCATCGTAGTTCGGCGTCTTGCCGCCGCGCAGGATGATGTGGCAGTCCTCATTGCCGGCGGTCGACACGATCGCCGAGTGACCACCCTTGGTGACCGACAGGAAATGGTGCGGCTGCGAGGCAGCCTTGATTGCGTCGACCGCGATCTTGACGTTGCCGTCCGTGCCGTTCTTGAAGCCGACCGGGCACGACAATCCCGACGCGAGTTCGCGATGCACCTGTGACTCGGTGGTGCGCGCGCCGATCGCTCCCCACGAGATCAGATCGGCGATGTATTGCGGGCTGATCATGTCGAGGTATTCGGTGCCGGCCGGCAGGCCCAGTTCGTTGATGCGCAACAGCAGCTCGCGCGCGGCGCGCAGGCCGTCGTTGATCTTGAAACTGTTGTCCATGTGCGGGTCGTTGATGAGACCCTTCCAGCCGACCGTCGTGCGCGGCTTTTCGAAGTACACGCGCATGACGATTTCGAGTTCGCCGGCGAAGCGCTTGCGCTGCTCGATCAGGCGCCCGGCGTATTCCATCGCCGCCTTCGGATCATGAATCGAGCACGGGCCGATGATCACGATCAGCCGGTCTTCCATGCCATGCAGAATCCGATGCATCGCGTTGCGCGAGTTGTAAATCACGTCGGACACCGTTTCGTCGCAGGCGAATTCGCGGATCAAGTGAGCTGGCGGCGTGAGTTCTTTCAATTCCCGAATGCGGACATCGTCGGTGTTGTGCGGGGGCATGTTGTTCTCCTGAATCGGTTCGTAGCGTGTTCGCGCGGGCAACGAAGGCTGTGATGAGGCAGCGATGCCAGAGCGGACGACAATCAAAAAATGTTCAACGACAAAGTTCCAGATGCGGTTTGAACGGCGGTTGCAGATGCATGAGGCGAAAAAAAACCGCCAGGCTTAGCTGGCGGTTTTTCGGGAATTCTCGGTGTCCTGCGTGCACTAACACCCCTCTCGATCCGCCAGCGGTCTGAGATACCAAAAAAAGTAAAAGTAAAACCTGGCGGACATGATGGGGAGGGCGTCGCTGGTCAAAAAGGTGAGTGACTTTATAACCCGCTCAAGCTCGCCTGGCAAGCATGGGGGTATGAAAATGCGGAAAACCCGCATACTTCGCGCATTGCGCGCACGAAGTATGCGTTTTCTGAAGGGGTCAGGCTGTGCCGCCCACTGTCATCCGGTCGATGCGCAGCGTCGGCTGGCCGACGCCCACCGGCACGCTCTGGCCTTCCTTGCCGCACACGCCGACGCCCGAGTCGAGTTTCATGTCGTTGCCGATCATGCTGACGTACTTCAGCGATTCCGGACCGCTGCCGATCAGCGTCGCACCCTTGACCGGGTACGTGATCTTGCCGTTTTCGATCATGTACGCCTCGGAGGCCGAGAACACGAACTTGCCGTTCGTGATATCGACCTGGCCGCCGCCGAAGTTCACCGCGTACAAGCCGTTTTTCACCGACGCGAGAATTTCCTGCGGGTCCTTGTCGCCGTTGAGCATGTACGTGTTGGTCATGCGCGGCATCGGCAGCGCCGCGTACGATTCGCGGCGCGCGTTGCCGGTGACCGGCATCTTCATCAGCCGGGCGTTCAGCGTATCCTGGATGTAGCCTTTCAGGATGCCGTCTTCGATCAGCGTCGTGCACTGGGTCGGGTTGCCTTCGTCGTCGATATTGAGCGAGCCGCGGCGGTTCGGCAGCGTGCCGTCGTCGACCACGGTCACGCCCTTGGCGGCGACCTGTTCGCCGATGCGCCCCGCGAAGGCGGACGAGCCCTTGCGGTTGAAGTCGCCTTCGAGACCGTGGCCGATCGCTTCGTGCAGCAGCACGCCGGGCCAGCCCGGTCCGAGCACGACGGTCATCGCGCCGGCCGGCGCCGGACGCGCGTCGAGATTGACCAGCGCCGCATGCACCGCGTCGTCGACGTAGCGCGACAGCACTTCGTCGGTGAAATAGCCGTAATCGAAACGGCCGCCGCCGCCGCCGCTGCCGATTTCGCGGCGGCCGTTCTGCTCGGCGATCACCGTGACCGACACGCGCACGAGCGGCCGGATGTCGGCCGCGAAGCCGCCGTCGCTACGCGCGACCAGCACCACGTCGTATTCGCCGGCGAGGCCCGCCATCACTTGCTGGATGCGCGGATCGCGGCCGCGCGCCATCTGTTCGATGCGCTCGAGCAGCTTGACCTTGGCGGTCGCGTCGAGCGAATGGAGCGGATCGGACGGCAAGTACAAGTCGCGCCCGGCGATGCCGGTCAGCGACGTCGCTGCCTTGATCTTCTGCTTGCCGCCACCCGCCTTCGCAATCGAACGGGTGGCGAGCGCCGCCTGGCGAATCGCTTCGGGCGACAGGTCGTCCGAGTACGCGAAAGCGGTGCGGTCGCCCGACACGGCGCGCACGCCGACGCCCTGGTCGATGCTGAAGCTGCCCGACTTGACGATGCCTTCTTCGAGACTCCACGCTTCGCTGCGCGTGTACTGGAAGTACAGGTCCGCGTAGTCGACCTTGTGCGTGAAGATTTCGGCGAGCGTGCGGGTGAGCAGGGATTCGTCGAGACCGTAGGGCGTCAGGAGGATGTCCTTGGCGGTGGCGAGATTACGGATACCGGGTTCGATGATGTTCATGCGAAGTATGTTCTGCTCGAGAGGAGTCGGTTAGCGCCGGAACCACCCTATGAGTGATGGGCGCCGCAGTTTCAATGTCGTTTCAGCTGAGCACACGATGACGCCAGGCGGGCAAGCTCTGTCGCACTTCGTCGATGCGCGCACGCTCGAGATTGCCGGCGACCAGGCCCGCGCCTTCGTCGCGCACCGCGATGATGTCGCCCCATGGGTCGATCAGCATGCTGTGGCCCCAGGTACGGCGGCCGTTCTCATGTTTGCCGCCTTGCGCCGCGGCCAGCACGTAACACTGGTTTTCGACCGCCCGGGCGCGCAGCAGCGTTTCCCAATGCGCGCGTCCGGTGGTGTAGGTAAAGGCGGATGGCACCACGATGAGCGCGCAATCGCCCATGCGCCGGTACAACTCCGGAAAGCGCAGATCGTAGCAGACCGACAGGCCCACGCGGCCGAACGGCGCCTCGAAGCTACGGACTTCGCCGCCGGGGCAGATGGTGCGTGCCTCGTCGAACGATTCTTCGCCCTTCTCGAAGTTGAACAGGTGAATCTTGTCGTAGCGCGCGGCTTCGTTGCCTTGCGGGTCGAACACCAGCGTGGTGTTCAGTACGCGCGATGCCTCCGGCGCGGTGATCGGCAGCGTACCGCCGATCAGCCAGATCTGGTGGCGGCGGGCGGCATCGGCGAGGAAACGCTGGATCGGGCCGTCCTCGTAGGGTTCGCGCACGGCCAGCTTGTCCGTGTCCTTGAAGCCCATGAAGCAGAAGTATTCGGGCAGCAGCACGAGTTGCGCGCCGTCGGCGGCGGCTTCGGCGATCAGGCGCTGCGCTTCGGCCAGATTGCGTTCGCGATCCGGCGTGCTCACCATCTGCAGCGCGGCGATCCGGAAGGTGCTTGGCGGGGAACCGCTGGACGCCGCGGTGGAGGAGGCGGGAAAGACGTGTGTTTCGCTCATGAGCGTTTCGGAAAACTCCCGGCAAGGCGACGGCGCGAACCGCTGCGCCGCTTGCGTCGTTCAGGGTTGGCTGGGACCGCCGTCGCGGCACTGGGCGCTCGGCCGGCCAGCAAAAGCAACGCGGAGGCCGGATAAAACTCAGTGCGCTTCAACGGTAGAAGCCGGAACGTCCATATTACCGCGATCGCCCGTCACCCGCTCGACGTGCGGTTTCGACCACGAACCGGTGATCGCATACTCGCGTGCGAACACGTGCGAGACCGATTGGGTGAGCGCGAGATCGGCCACCAGCGCGCCCAGCCCAAAGAACGGATTGATGACCGCCGCGGCGATCACTCCGGCGCCCACGCTCACGGTCGGCGTGACGTGGAGATGCATGTCCTGGGACTTCTGCGCGAGATCGACCGTGCCCGTCATGTCGACCCGCGCCGGCGCGGTCACCATCCTGAAGTTGTCCGTGCGGCCGATGCCGTTGTGAATCTGCGCGGTGGCCGTGACGCTGGAAAACGGCAGCCCTTCGCCGATCACGTCGCGGAAATCCAGCGTGGCGATACGCGCGAGGCTTTGCAGGCTGAGCACACCCAGCAGTGTGGCGACGCCCGGATCGATCTTGAGGATCTGGCCATGGCGCAGGTCCGCCGCCAGATTACCGTTGAGCGTCGGAAAGTCGATCACGGCCGGGGCGCCGAGCCATGCCAGCTTGCCCGACAGCGAGCCCGTGCCACCCTTGATCGTGCGCGGCAGGCCGAAGCGTTCGATCAGCGCGCCGGCGTCCTTGATGTCGAGCTTGAAATCGAACACGGTGCGGCGCGGCGTGATTTCGTCGGCGGTGGCGCCCAGTCCCGTCGAGGTCCGCCAGTTCGCGGTGGCGGTGAGCGTGGCGGCGGGATTCGTAATGTCGAGCTTGTCAAGCTGCCAGACCGGCACGCCGTCTTCCTCGAAGTTGTGCGCGTCGACTTCGAGCCGGCCGACGTTGCGATCGCGGACGATCAGTTCGTTGACCACCAGATCGATCGACGGCATGTTCTGCGCGGGCGCCGACATCGCCGGGCCGAGCAGGTCCTTGTCCTCGACCGACGGAATCACGACGCGCGCAAAGCGCGCCTGCAGCGTGCCCGGCGATCCGCGAGTGGCGCCTGGCAGCCACGACACGTGGCCGGACACCTGGTTCGACGCGATGTTCGCCTGCCATTTGCCGTCCGCATGCGACGCGCCGACGATCACGTCGTCCCAGTGGCGCTTGAGCAGCGTCAGCGTATCGATGTGCAGCGCGAAGCGGTTCGGCAGGAATTGTGTGACGGCCGGATTCGCCGCAGCCGGCGGCGCGGCGGGCGCGGGCGTAGAGGGCGCAGGGGGCGCAGTGGACGGTGTCCCCGGCGGGGAGTCCGAAGCCGCGCCCTGGGTGCGCATCTGCGTGACGAGCGCGCGCCACGCGTCGGCGTCGAACGCCGGCAGGTCGACGGCGGCGACCACGCCTTCGGATGGCAGATCGGCGGGCCTGTTGACGCCGATCGCGCCGCGCACGACGGCCGGCAGCGCTTTCGACTGATAGCGCAACAGATACGCGGCGA